>NC_012489.1:2649693-3312117 GCF_000010305.1 Gemmatimonas aurantiaca T-27
GGGCTGGAGCAGCGCGCTGACGGCCGCCGCGATCCCCGACGCGAACGGCGCCTTGTCCGTGCCGCTGGCGTCGGGCCTGCCGGCGCCGATGGCTGACAACGATGCCATTCGCATGCGGCGTCTAGAGACGGCCGCGCTGGCGATTGTGGCGGGCACTCCGCACAGCAGCGGGCGGCTGCATCTCGATGTGGGCAATGCCGCCCTCGCGCAGCGGCTCGCGGCCTTCGCGCGATGCGACCGCTATGGCGGCGGTGCCCCAGGGGACCTGCGCCTGGTCGGTCCGAGTGGCGAGCGATTCGACGGCAATCTCGTCGCACTGGATATCCATGAGGACGATGCGGAGGTGCTGGTGGCCCGGTACGCCGCATACGGCGCAGGGGCCGAGTATCCGCCCATCGTGGCATTGGGCACCAACGTGCAGGTCGTCAGTGCACATCGGCTGCGTATCTACACCGCCGATCACACGATGACGGGCACGCTGCTGTTCGACTTCGTGCGTCACGGCGGCGGTGTCAATCTCCCTGAGTGGTTGTGGCACCCCGGCGGCGGAAGCGTGCTGCGGTTTATCGGTACCATCGTCGGCGGTGGGGTGTTCGCTGGGGCGCCGTATCTCGAGGCGGATCTGATCGGTGCGCCGGCCGCGCTCGATTTCGTGGGACTGACGGGCGCGGTCGCGGGTGTGCCGCTGTTCGATGGCGAGGGCCGGTGGATCGGCAACGAGCAGCGCATCTACGTCTACGGCGACGCGTGGGCCGGAAGCTGTGCGCTCACGTGGCTGCGCGAGACGCGCACGATGCGCGTGAGCGGAGCCCATAGCGGGGGCGCGACGACCCTCAACCTCAAGCCCATCGCCGCGTTGGCCACACACAACTGGTCCGGTGCCGACACGCTGCACACGCCAGACCGATCGTTTGTCGTGGGGGGGATCGGGACATGGCTCGCCGACGGCACCGTCTCAGTGCCCTGCACCGTGCCCGGAGGGGTCACCGTGCGCGCCGGCACGCGGGTCTGGAGCGGTTGGCATGGTGTGGGGCCGGCGGATGCGTGGATGGTCGTGGCGGCCACAGTCGTGGGTCCAGCCAGCGCGATCCTCGTGCGCGGCGGGGATCGCTATCCCAGCGCGTGGGATGGGGTCTCCACTGCCCCCACCGCGCTGTATCGCGTGCCCAGCGAGACGGTATTTGAGCTCGATGGCAATGTGCTCGAGGTGGCGTCCACGGTGACGTCCGATGGCAGCGGCGCCGCGAGCCTGGTGCTGACCGCTCCCAACGGTGCGCCCGTGCCGAACGACGCGCTGCTACACATCACACGCCCGGTGGTGCTGGGGCCAACCGATCGCCAGACCGGGGGGCTGCTACGCCTGATGTGCGCAGTCGGCGGAAGTGGAGAGATCTTCGGCTTCACACCGGGCTGGCGTTCACCGCAGTGCTGGTTCCACGTGATGCCCGGCGCGACGCGCACGATCACGTTGCGGTCGCAGTTTCGATTGTCGATGGCGGACTGGTATGCCGGCGAAGGTCCAAGTTGTGCGATCGAGGATGCGGCGTTGCAGATCCTCGGCTGGGGCGCACTCGGAGACGACGGCATCCTCATCGACACCGAGGCGGGCACCGTCACAGTGATCGCACAAGCGGTGATCTCGGCGAGCGGCTGGTATCGTGCCCGGCTGTGCGGCGGGCCCACGAGCGACGCGTCGAAATGGGTGCTGCACGACGAGTCAATGTTCTACGCCGGCGACGCAAAGGATGCGCCGTACACGCGTGATAGCTACCCCAGCAAAATGCTGCTGCGCTGTGCGCCGCTGTTTGACGAGCGAGCGCAGCCGCGTGTGCAGGACTCCGTCGACATCGAAGAGTTGTCGACGATGTTCGCCGCCGCCATCGGGCTCACGGGCATGATACCGCCGCTCGTCCTGGGCGGGCGCGTGCATATCGAGGAACTCGATCGCCTCGAGCGGCTCACGACCATTGTGGAGCGTCCAGGAGTGCCAGTAGCCCGCGTGGAGATTGGCCAGGTGGGGCGCGATGGCGCCCGCCTGTTGGGTGAGACCGTGCTGGCCGGAAACGTGGGAGGGGTGCGCTAGTGTTTACCGTCGGCCCCATGTCCTGGTTGTTTCAGCCGCCTCCGACGGGCAGCGCGATCACGCCGCGTCCGCCGGCGCCACGGCGCATCGAGACGATGCTATGGATCAACGACTGCCCGCTCGAGAGGCTCGGCTTCGTGTTGCAGCGGCCGCAGGGCTGGCTTGATGACGTGACGCGCGTGCTGCCGGAGACGCTGCGCATTCAGGGCCTCACCGGTGGCCAGTATCAGGAGCTCGCCCCTGCTCCGGCGCTCGATATCGTGCTCGAGGGCGCGTTGATCGATGTGTCGATCGATCAGTTGCAGATGCAACTCGCGATGCTGCGCGACTGGCTGAGCGGATTGCTGGAGCTGCGGTGGCCGCATGCACCGCAATCGGTGCGCCGTGGGCGTGCGGGCCCAGTGACGGTGCGCGCGCTCAAAGAGACGTCGGCGTTTGTGTCGCCCGATCGCCAAGCGTGGTTGGTGTCGGTCACGATTCGCTGCGCCGATGCGGTGGCGTACCATCGCCACCCGCGTCGCGTGCGCCTCTCCACCACGCCGCGGCCAATCATGGTTGGGGGCCTGTCGGTCGGTGGCGTCATCACGCTCGTAGGTCCGCTCTCTGGAGAGGTGCGGCTGATCCTGGAATCGCCAACCGGTGTGCGCCTGGCGCAGCTCGCGTTGGTGATCCCGGGCCCGGAAGCGTTGGTCGATGCACAGGACACGGCGACGATTCGCATGGACGCGCCGAACACCATCGTGCGACGCAATGGCAGTGGCGAAGAGACAAACGTCTACCACTGGCGGCCCCTCGCACTGAATAGCGGCTGGTGGAAGGTGTCGCCGGAACACGCCGATCGGTGGAATGGCCAGTATCCCCGTGCACGCCTGTCTACCGGCAGCGGATGGTGGCGATACCACCTGGCGGAGGCCGCGTGACTCTCATCCCACCACTCGGCTCCGAGCAAACCGACGTCAAATACGATGGTCGGCAACCGACGCTGCGCAGCCGCTCGCGCTGGGGCTGGCGGGCGTGTGATGGTGTCGCGAGTCCGCTCAATCCCGGCATGCGCGCGCTGTATGCCGGTCGTACGGTGGCCGCCACGATTCACGATAGCGATGGCGTGAGTGGCACCATTCCCACCGCCGATCTCGCGTTCACGTCGACGGACTGGGATGGCGATACAGTGCGTGAGGAAGACACGCTGCTCCTCAGCGCCGAAGAAGCGTTGATCTACAACGATCCGCACACCGATCGCCTGCACTGGGACAACGGCCCACTGACCCTGCGCTACGAGTGGGTGCACCTCGGCCCGGGGCCGTTGTGGTCGTTCTGTGCCGAGAGTGGCCTGGGGGCCTGGCTGCGCCTCGCCGGAGAGCTCGACGACGCTGGCGAGGAGGACGTGCACACCATCGTGTGGACACACGACAACGACACGTCGGCGGTGACGTCGGTGGTGCCGGTCGCCATTGGAGATCGCTGCAGTGCGATTTGCCACCTCCATGCCGATGGGCGTGTGCAGCTCGAGCTCGTGCGCAACGGCGCCAGTGCGGTGCGTGGCGATCGCTCCGCCGCGCTCGCGATCCTGGGCGTCTGGGGCAACGGCGGCACGACCTGTGTGCGGGTCAACGAATGGATCGATGCCGAGGGCGAGCCGGTACGCGGCACGCAGCAATGGCGCACGGGCTTCGTCTTCGGCGGCGTGCTACCGCGTCGTCGTGTGCTGGAGCTGCTCTGATGGCACGTCTACCGGACGGCTACACGATCGAGCCTATCACTGGGCGTCTCGTGCCGATCACCAGCCGGAGCATCTCGCGGCGCCGTTTCATGGGCCGTTTGTCGTTTGTCGAACAGGTCGCACTCAACGTGATGCGGGCCAATGTGGTCGGCGATCCAGAACTGGCGGCTGCACTGCAGACACTGGCCGACCTGCGCGATCTGTCGCAGTCCATCAACCTCGACGACGACGACACGATCGCGGGCGCACAGTTCTCTGTGCAATGCCTCACGGCGCTGCCACCGGAGCACCCGGCACACATCACACCAGAGGATGCGCCGTCCCGCATCGCCGCGTGGCTTGCAGACTATCCCCAACCCGGAGAGCCGACCACATGAGTCCAGGGCTTGAAATCACCTTGGCTGTGCTCGGGGGAGGCAGCGCGTTCACCGCGATCAGCACGGCCGCGATCAAGATCGGGGCGTGGATCCTGAAGCGATTGATCCGCGAAGAGATCACCCCATCTCTCTCGACAATGACCGACGAGATCCGCGGCATGCGCTCGTCGTATGATCTCGCCCAGCTCTCGCACGAGCACAGCACGGAGTCGCTGCATGAAAAGCTGTCCGTGCTGAGCAACGAAGTGCGAGCGGTAAATGAGCGCGTGGATTTCGTGGAGTCCACGACCGATGCGATCTCGGTCCGTGTGGAGATGCTCGAAGCAGCGGAGGGGACATGAGCACATCAAAGATCATGGTGGTGGAAGGCATACGTGTGCGAGCCACGACGAATGCACGCGTGCCCCGTGCGATCACCTGGCTGCGCTATTTGCCGCGCCGCGTCAACGACTGGGCGCTGCGGCACACCGGCCGCACACCTCTGCCCGAGCACCTGCGCCCGAGTCGTCTCACACTGGGTGTCACGCTGGGTGTGCACATGCGATTCAGCGAAGACGGCCCCGACGTGTCGCCGCAGCTGTTCACGCACGAATTCCAACACGTCCTGCAGCGCAAGCGCCTGGGCTTCTGGGAGTACTACCGTCGCTATCTCGTCGATTTGGTGCGGGATGGCTATGACCATGACCACGATCTCGAACGGGAGGCGCGAGAATATGCGCGGGACAACGCGGCACGCTTTGCTCGGTATTGCGATATGCTGCCTCGGCGCAGCGGCCACCTCAACGATCAGCAGGCCGCCTGATGCACGACGCACTGACGAACGCACGCCGACGACGGGCTTTGTCACGCCCCCTCGCGTGGCTGTTGGTGGTCAGCGCACTGGCGCTGAGCCTCTACCCCTCGCTCTCACGCGAGCACGCTGTGCGCGCCCAGAGCAGCGACACCACTGGGTTGCGCGTGGTCACGCCGCCGAATGGGAATCCGTTCGTTGCACTGCCGAAGCCGTGCTGGCCCGAGCACTCGCTCACCGGGCGCGACACGCTGTGGCACTACGTACCCTGTCGCTCACTTGATGTCTATCCGCCTGGCATGCGCATCCAGGTCGAGTGCGTCCTCGATCGCGTGCGAAAGGGAGGATGGGGAGAGCCGCTCATCGCAGAAACGTGGCGGTCCCCTCCACTGCAGTGGTACCACTGGGAGAAGGGGCGCACGCGCCCTGGGCAGATCGTCACCAACGTCAGTGATGCGCGCACCGGGTTCCACTATTGGGGCCTCGCCATCGACATCGTGCACGGAAAGCGCGGCTGGGCGTATCCGCGATTCTTCGAGTGGCTCGCGCGCTACTACGAGGCGTGCGGGCTCGTCGCGGGCGGTTACTGGAAGAAACTCAAGGATTGGCCGCACGGACAATTCGCTGCGTGGGAGTCGATGTCGCGTGCGCCAGTGTGGGCACGACGGCTCATGGCCGAAGGCAAACGGGATTCGCTGTGGAAGATGGCGGGGGCGATGCCATGATCCCCTTCGCTTCGATCGGCGCTGCGATCCTCAAACACGTGCCGGCACCGGTGTTGTGGTCCATGGTGGGCGTGAGCGTTTTCATCGGCGCTGTGTGGGCACACGGTTCCGCCGTCGATCGTTTCGGCGCGGCCGAGTATGCGCGCGGCAAACGCGATGCACAGCGTGCGGTAGCAGCATCCGATTCCCTGTTGAGGGCACGCCTTGCGGAGAACCAGCAGCGTGCGGAAGCGCGGACAGACACCGCGCAGCAGTCACTGCAACATGCGCGCACGCGCCTCGCGCCGGCCATCGCGGCGCTTCCGGCGCCCGTCGCGGCTTTGCCTGAAGTGCGCCTGCTCGTCGTGGCGGCGACGGCCGTCGAAACCACAGCGAGTGAACTCCGCGCCGCGGCCATCGCAGAGCGTGCGGCGGTGCATCTCCGACAAGCGGCCGACTCGGCCGAGATCGTGCGGCTCACTGTGCTGACGCATGCGCGCGCGGACACCATCGCGATGCGTGATCACGAGCTACAGAAACGCCCCACGTGGGGCATCGTCGCTGGCAGTACCATCCTCGGACTGATCGTGGGGTTCTTCGCACATGAGTAAGGCCATGCTACTCACGCGGCGGCGCTACCAGCCGCCGATCGGGACGGCCCCGGCGGGCATCCCCGCACAATTGAAGCGCTATGACGGTGGGAGCGGAAACGCGCGCTTTCGCGGGGCCGTGCCCTTCGCCAAAGGAGTACTCACCAGCAGTGAGGGCGTGAGTGCGTTTCGCATTCTCGTCAACGGCGTAGAGCCCGCGGGTGGCGTGTTCGCAAAGCTGCTGGATACGCGGCACCGGGATGGCAGCTATCGCAGTGTGTACGTCGAGTTCGACGCCGAGTGCGCGCCCTTCGAAGAGATCCCCTGTGTCGTGCACCTGGGAATGTCGCGCACCGTGCCCGATATGGAGGCACCAGCCGATGCGGTCGAGTTGTCCCCGCGCAGCTGGCAGGCAGCGGCAACGCTGTTCGGCATCACGGACGATCAGTATCTGTGCGATGCGGAGATCGTCCCCATGCCACTGGTGCCGCTCCGTCACCCAGGGATCCCGGACAACGTGCGGGAGTTTCTGACGACGGGGCACGACATCTGGAACGCCCGCACCGAAGCAGCCAAAGCGGCGCAGTACGACGAGCAGTATGCCCTCGCGTGTCGCTACATCTGCACGGGCAATCTCGACTACCTGGCGGAATGCCTCCGGCGGCATCAAAGCGACAATGTGCCGACGACGCTCACTCGCATGCCGTTCTCGTACTACATCGTCTCCTCCACGTTCGACCCCGGCGTCGATCCGGGGCTCATGATGAACCCCAGTGGCTACGAATCCACCGGCGATGAGGCGGGTCGCACTGGGGAGCAGTGGAGTGTTGGGTTGACGTGGTTCCCGATCTATGTGCTGACCGGCTGGGAGTATGCCCGCATCGGCCTCGAGCGATGTGGGGCGGAGAGCATGTCCGATATCGGGTACAGCTCCGTGGGATCGTTTGGTGGGGACGGGAGTTGGGTGTATCCGCGCCAACTCTCTCGACGCAAGCTGCGCGGGGCGGCACTGGGCGCCACCATCGAGCAGCATCGCCACATTAACCTGAGCAGCGGGGTGCATTTCCAACGTCCGGGCGGCGCGCAGGTGGCGGTCTCGATGCGGACCCGCGTGCAGGCGTTGATCACGCGCTACAAGAACCTCGCGGCGAGCATCGTGCCCGGAGCGGGCGGTGTCCCAGCGTGGATACCGGAAAACCTGTGGCTGTGTGGACCGAACGCACTGAACGGCACATACGACATGTTGCCGACCTTTCAGTTTATCACGGCCGAGGCGTTGTGGATCACGTACAATGCCGGCATCGACACGCGCGACGAAATCCTCGCGGCGCTGGATGTGATCGCGGACCTGTGCCTCTCACAGCTCCGACTCGCGGGCAATAGCACCGCGTCAGGGTACCCGATCTATGGGATGCCGTACGGCCTCACCAATCCGCCGGAGAACACCACGGCAGAAAACGGCACCTACTCCATCATGACGGCGTGGTTGTATGGGTGGAAATGGGCGCGACAGGGAGACGAAGCGGCACGCGATATGTGCGCGCATGTACTGGATATTCGCCATATCCGCTACGCGCTGAACGCCGTTGAGGGCTTCGATCGCAAGACCACCGGAGAGATCTACTACATGGCGTATCACGCGGCTGCGTTGCTCGCTGGCGCCCCAGCGGTGGAGGAATAGTGGGACTATCTGTCTCCAACGTCATAGCGTGGGACTTTACCAGCGCCAGCACGCCGCTCGCCTCGAAGATCGGCCAGGCCGCCACGTTTTCGTTGCTCAACGGCGCGGACATCACCGAAGCCAATGGCATCCGCTTACTCACATCGGGCGACCGCGCCGATCTCTCGTGCGCGGCGGGCGGGCGCTTGGTTGGGTGGACGCATCCCTACACGATGGTGTCGGTGTTCATCTGTCCGCGCACTGGTAGCGCGGTCTCGATTCCCATGGGCCGGCGAGTGACGTCCGCCGGCGCGAACATTCTGGGCAATGGCGCCAGCGGTAGTAGCGGTGCCATTCACGTCGTGAATAGCGGCACGGGGATCAATCCGACGGCCACCGCGCCGAATGGTACCCCCGTCGTGCTGATCACGGAGTTCCGCGCGAACGGCACTGCGGTGTGGTTCGGCGCGACGAGCATGTGGTCGAATGCCGTGAGCTACACGATGCCCGCCCTGAATACCACGGACATCATCCGTTTCGGTCCGGGCGACGGCAACACGGCAGCGATGACCGCACAAGGATTTGCGCTGGTTCCCGGTGTCCTCTCGGCCGCTGATCGGACGGCGCTCGCCGCCAACTGGCGGACGGCGCTGTTCCAGCCGCGACGTGCGGCCACGGTCTATCAACTTCTCGCCGCCTGACGGCAGGAAACTCTATGGCACGCGACTACATGCGACAGGCGGGCACGGCCAGCCTGATTGTGGATGTGCAGTTCATCGACGGCAGCACAGGGCTGCCCGTGACGACACTGGCGCACGATACGGCTAACCTGCAGGTGTACGCGAAGCGGGCCGGTGGAACCAAGGCGGCCATCGCTCTCGCGAATGCAACACTCGGTGCCTACACGAGCGGTGGATTCAAACACGATGCGTACGGCCGCTATGAGCTCGGCGTGCCCGTCACCGTTATCGAACCCGGCGCAGAATTCGTGGACATCTTCGGTGGGAAAAGCGACGACGCCAATATCGTCATGATCCCTGTGTCAATCACGCTCACGGAGTATCCGCCGTTCGAAGACAACACCACGGCGATTGCGGAGGCCTCCGGCAACAGTGCCACATTCACCTCACCGCCGATTGCTCGCAACGAAGAGAATGCCCTGCGGCGCCGCATCTTTTTGCTCATCGAGAACGCAAGTGGCGGTGCGTGGGAGGGCGACGTCGAGGGTGTGAAGGCGCTATTCACGCGCAGCGGTGTGTTGATCGAGGATGAAGAGACGCTCTCACCGGCCGATATTGTGCGCGTTGGTGGCAAGCTGCACTGGGTTGACCCGGGCCAGGCCTACACCGATGCGGAGATCGGCACGGCGATTACGGCGCGCGTGCCGGCGGCAGAGGGACGCCGCGAGGCAGCGACGGTGACGTCCATCGGTACCGCCGGCGCCTCGGTGGCCACCGAAAGTGTTGACGAAATCGCGAAAGCCATGTTCAAGGCCGTGCACGGGATTGGCGGCTACGGCACCCGACCGGTCGAGGCCGAGAACAAAGTGCTCGTCACGATCCCCGGCGAAGGCACGGTCGAAGTGCCCGCGCAGTTTGCCGAGGTGTTCCGGGCGATGGTCGCACTCGGTGCGGCTGTCGCTTGAGACGTGAAAACAGAACGGCGCCCAATGACGGGCGCCGTTGACATGCAGAGGCTCTGGATCAGCGTGTTCTGCGACGGCGCAGCGCGAACACCCCCAACAATCCCGTGGCCAAGAAGGCGTAGGTGCTGGGCTCAGGGACTGCCGTCAGACGCAGTGTCGAGAATCGGAGTTGTTCCGTGTCCCACGGGTACACTCCCCGCGGGCCATCCAGATACACGAGATGGAGGTCGATCCACTCCGGGCGCCATGGCGTCGGCCCGTCCAAATGCAGGCCGTTCTGCCAGGGATCGACGCGACCGGGTTCGCACCAACTCCGGTCCATGTTGCCAACCCAATAGCATGAGTTGCTGGCGTGATGGACGTCGGCCTGCATCGCAGGAGCATAGCCGTTGATGTACCAAGCCGATCCGAGCCCACTATCGTGAAAGCCCCCGGTCGCGTACCACGTGCTCGTCGCCACCAGGTTGAGCACCGGGCCGTAGAGCGTCCCGCCGGCATCCTGATGCTGCGTACCAGTCACCCGTATTTGGTGGCAGGATCCCAGGCCCACATCGCACCCCGCAAAGGTGAGCGGGGGGAAGAGGTTGAATGTCTGCTGCGCTCCCGCGCGCCCCGTGAGTCCAACCGCCATCGCAATTGCCGCGATCAGTTTCCGCATTGCATCACCCCATAGCAGACACGCCAGTTGCCGCCCATCGGCACTGGCCGCCCTCGTCGCGTGGCTGCGCGGCGGGGGCGAATTGCAGGGGAATGTGCAGTCCGGGCGGGAGCCTGACGAGGGCCGGAGATGCCCCCTTGGCCCAGTGGGTTTGCCACCGTGCCAAGGGGAACTGCTGACTGGGCTATCTCCGGTACCACAGGAAGAGCACCTTCAAGACCTCGAAGATCAGCGTATCACGCAGCACGACGCCGACGCAGATCAAGACCGCCTGTGTCCAGCGGTACGTCATGCAAGGCCGTCGACGCAACGACCGAGCGTGTCTGGTGGAGCTGGTGCGGCCGCCGCCGCGGTAGTACTGCGCATTGGGGCGCTTGGGGCGCCGATTGTGCTTCTGTGCCATTGGACGTTCCGTGGATCACACATTCATCGCAGATCGTGGCAGATCTGCTTCGGGTCAGCTCCCGCAACGAGCGGCCCCAATCGGGATCGCTCGGTCGTATTTATGGCTGGCGGTTAGTGGGCTCCTGGGATTGGGAATGGGGGATGAGGACCAGCGGCCGCGCTGTTGGTCCTACTCTAGGGGGAAATGGGTCAATCCCTCCAACAAGGAGACGGTGGGAGCCAGCTTGGTTCTATTGCGGCACCCATTGCGTCAACCCACAGGGGCCAGGCCTTCAGGTCGGTCGTCCCACCACGAGATCCCGCGCCATCACGTGGTCCTGCCCCCGGAAATCGACATACCGGAACGACAGCACATAGGCCCGCTCAGGCCCCTGTTCCTCGAGGACGAGTGTCACCCGCCCACCTACATCGATGCGCTGCGGGCAGCGGCCCTGCAGGAGCCCGGAAACCAGGTCCTCGCCGGACAGCAGGTCCATCGAGCAGTCACGCAGGATGGATGTGCCCTCGTTGATCAGCGTGATGACACGCCGTGGCCCCTGACCGGTGAGGACGAGCGTGACCTGGGTTGTCGTGTCCTGCATGAGGCGCTGCGGCCAGGGTGGTATCGCAGGCACGTGGAAGCCACCAACGAAGACCCAGCCCCGCCATCGCTGCAGCGCCGCGCCGGCGATGGCCGTGACGGAGACGTGCACGCAGCGACGGTGCACGGTGAGGCGCAGCAGCGCTTTGGCTCGGCCATCCGGCGCCAGCTCGGTCGGGAGACCCTCCGCAATCTCTCCCGTGTAGCGATTGCTCTCGCGGTCCCACAGGCGTCCCTGGTCCGCGACCTGCAGCCGCAGACGCTTGAGAGGCTCGGTGCCGGCGTTGCGCACGTGGATCTCGCACTCGGTGCCCCGATCCACGACGGCGATCCGGAGGGGTGGGAGAGGGGCGGAGCTTGTCATTCCGAAAGTTTCGGGATATCTTCGGTTTTGTCTACCGCCCGTGCGTGGGAAACTGACAGCCGTCTGACGCCCTTGAGTAGCATCCCCCATGCGCTACTACCTCGATCTCGGCCACGGCCCACTGGTGGAGTGCGAGGATGCGCACCAGGCGGCGTCCCTCGGCTCGCTGTGGCTGACCGCGCAGCGGGTACCGGACCCGCTCTATCATCGACTGATCGCGGTCAGAATTCGCGCGATTGCAGCGGTGGGACGTGGAACGATTGTCGCTTAGAGCAGGCGCGTATCATCGACGGGCGCCAAGCATTCGGGCCCTTCGTTGCGCGCGTTGCTGACATGCTTCGAGACTTCGTACGCCTTGAACTCGCCGGGATCCCATTTGCGAATCAGCGCCATCGCCTGGTCGGGATCGGTGTCCGGCGAGAGCCATGCCGCGTAGTCCTCAGGCGGGAGGATCATGGCCATGCGATTGTGGAGCGGCGCAAACAGCGCGTTCGGCTCAAGCGTGATGATCGTGGCACTAAGGCCTGCAGATCCATCCTCGAAAATTCCGGCAAACGCAAATGGCGCACGATCACGGCGCAGGATCGCGTGGGGCTTCTTCGCCGTGCCCACCTTCTGCCATTCATACAGCGCATCAGCGGGAATCAAGCACCGCTTGCCACGTTTCCATGCACTGCGGAAGGATGGTGCCGTGGCAATAGTCTCACTGCGCGCGTTGAACGTGGCAGCTTTCTTCATCCAGTCCTTCGCGTCGGTCACGAATGGCGGCAGGAGCCACCACAGGGCATCGTCGGCAACCACGCCTTCATCGGTCGTTCGCAGCACACTGATCTGCGAGGCCGGCGCGATGTTGTACCGCTCGCGCAGCATCCCTTGGCCACGGTAGATGATACGGATGTCATTGAACCCGCCGATCTCTGGGTTCCCATCCGCGTCGTACTTCAATCCCTTCTTCACGAATCGGCCGCACATGTGACACACCCTCGATCGAGATGACGGCGCCGACTGGCGCTTTGGGAATACCGCAGTGAAACTTGCACCGTGTCGACCGCACCGTGCACGGTGCACCCTCTCCAGGCGGACTTATGGGTACGAACACTGGCATTGAATGGACCGACGCGACGTGGAACCCGATGACCGGGTGCACGAAGATCTCGGCGGGCTGTGATCACTGCTACGCGGCCATCGTGGCCGAGCGAAAGACGAAAGACGTCTACCTGAAGCGGCTGCCGGTGAAAGACACGCCGGCGAATCGGGAAGATCCGTTCGCGCCGCGCTTCTGGGACGATCGCCTCCTGTTGCCGCTGACGTGGCGGGAGCCCCGGCGGGTCTTCGTGAACAGCATGTCGGATGTGTTCCATGCCCAGTTCTCGCTGGACATGATCCGCGCGGTGTTCGACATCATGGCCATCGCCTCACAGCATCAGTTCCAGCTGTTGACGAAGCGGCCCGAGCGCGCCGCGCGCCTCGCGTCCGAGTTGCACTGGCCGGAGAACGTGTGGGTCGGCACCTCGATCGAGAACATGGACGTCGCCCGCCGCGCCGATGCGCTGCGCGAGATCCCCGCCGCAGTGCGCTTCATCTCGGCCGAGCCGCTGTTGGGTCCCGTCGACACGCTGGATCTGACGGGGATCGACTGGGTCATCGGCGGCGGGGAGAGTGGTGCCGGCGCCCGGCCGTGTGATCCGGCCTGGGCGCGGGGTCTGCTGCAGAACTGCCGACGGCACGACGTGGCGTTCTTCTGGAAGCAGTGGGGCGGCTTCACGCCCAAGGCCGGCGGGCGGCTACTCGACGGCGAGACTTACTCGGAGTTTCCCCGAGAGTTGATCAGCGCCTGAGAAAACGCACGATCGCGCGGTCGTAGTTGCTGTTCGTAACCGGACCTATCTCGAGCCGCCCCGAATCCCGCAGGCGCTTCAGCGCTGCGTTGTGGTCCTTCTGGCGTAGAGTTGTGCCAAAGCGTCGCACGAGTGCCGCGCGGATCTCGATAAACTCCGCCCCTCTAGATCCTTTCGCTTCAGCAGCGTCCAGCAGAGCAGAGTCAATTTCGCTATCGGGGATGCGGAGGGACGGAACCGGTGCGAACAGGTTCCCCTGGCCACTGCGATTCTGTTTGCGCGACTGTTCCTGCAGATCCTGCCCTTCCAGCAGCTTGCTCACGACATCGTTCATCATCACATATCCGTGCGGGCTTTCGCTCACATGGAGTAGATAGTACTTCGGAGCAGCACCGTGAGTCGGGCGCACTGGCAGATACTGAGCGTACGCGAAACGCTTGGCGAAAGCCGCTTGATAGCGAGAAAGCACCACCTCGCGGCGACGGTGCCGCAGCCATTGGCGACGGTCCTCAAGGGAGTCTGAGATCACATCGGGATCGATGTTCATGCGCTTGAGTAGGTCCGCAAAGGCCTCAGCAGTTTGCCGATACTCCGGGTGATCGCGACCCTTCCGCACCTGTCCAGCGAACCGAGTGAGAAGCGTGGCGTCCACGCGCAGCAGCAGTTCAAGGGGGGCCGAACGCACCGAATTCAGCAGCGGCTGGAGGCTGTCGATGGTCACCCCAGCCCCGAACGGATCGAGAAAAATGAACGTCGGGATGCCCGCCGAACGCGCGGCGATTTCGTCGACATAGTCGGCAAATCCCCCCGGCATGACCCACGCACGCTGCGGCACACGAGTCCACGGCTGCAGCGCCTCTTGGAGGGACTTCACGCACTCGGGATCCTGCTCGATCGCGTGGACATTGATGGCAATGCCACGATCCTTCATCGCAAGATCCTGATTGAGTTCGACGGCGAGCAGTGGCGACCCAGGGCTGCCGTCCGCATATCGACCAGCCCCAGCAAATCCATCCACCACAAGAATGGTGTCGGATGCACGCTGCAGCTTGTACACGAAGACGCGAAGGTACCCCGACAGGATCTTGTGCTTGATCTGTGCCCACTCAGAGGGGCCTTCGTTGAAAAAGCGCTCCGGTTGATCGGAGGCCTTCTTGGGCACCATCACCGCAGAGTTCCTCCGTCAGGGGACGTTCGGGTGCGCTGCAATTCAGCCGCAATCTCACGACTGCGCGCGCCGCCCTTCTCGGCCGAGCGCTTCAGTTGTCCCGATGCGTGGAGGCGACGCCCCACGGTCTGCCCGCCGCGCACTCGGACTTCATCGGGCAGCATGGCGTTGAGTTCGCGCGCTCCGCCGGCTGCCATCCACTGGAGTTGATGGACCTTGTTGACGAAGACCCTCCGCGCAGCGATTGGCTCACCGCATCCGCACTTGCAGAGCTTCTGGGCGCCCACAGTCACTGGGACTTCATCCGGCTCGCGAGTTCACGAAACGCGAGTCGCGCCTGCTGATCGAACTCGAACTCGTCGCGGCACAACTTCGCTTCGACCTTGGTGGCGTTGGCCATCGCAATGAGTGCTGCCGGAGGGAGCATGACAGTCACCGTCTCGCCAACACCCGGGCGAAGTACCCGGCCATCGTGATCGGCTGCAGGCGTTTCGAAGGGCTTCCCATCGACAAGAAACAGGAGATCGTGGCAGCGGAGATATTCCCACTGGGCACTGCGCGATTGCACCATCAGCAGTACGAAGTCAGGGACTTGTGGCGTCTCACCCTTGTACACGAAGTGCGCTGATGGCCGTAGAGTGGTGAACGATCGGCCGTCGGCCGTGCTCGCCCGCACCGGTGGAAGTTCGAGCGATGCGACGGTCTGTTGCTTGAAGCGATCGAATTCCACGCGAACAAGACTCGCAATCTTCGAGTCTCCTGTCGGAGAAGGAACGGCAATTTCGACCGCAGTCTGTGCCGATAGCGGGGTGGCGGCGACCGTAGCCGCAAACAAAACGCAGCGAGCGAACTCAATCGTCCTCCCGATTCCACGGAGCAACATGTACACCTCCAGAATTGGTGATTGATGCAACGATTCTTCACACATCTCACTGCGCTGCGCTGGCTGCACTCTCGCCCGCCCTCCTTCTACCGTGTGCTAGCGCCCCTATTGCTCTTCGGCCTACGCGCACGAACCGGAGACATCTTAATTGCGTGGCCTGGGCACCCCACTCATTCGCTGGCAGTCAGCACCGGTGTGTCGCCGCGAAGATCGTTGCAGTACCGAGGGCGCCTCCGCCTCGCGCTATTGCGCACGACATTGGGCGAATTAGAAACACAGCAAGCGATCGTGCCTATTCTGCCCTGCCCTTCTTCTTCGGCTTCGCCTGTGCGTTCTCTTGCTCGACGCTCGCCAAGAGGTCACCGGCAGCGTCGCCCAATTCTGCCACGGCGTCCGCGCTGAGATTCGCCGCGATGTAGTTCGCCTCGATGTTCGACCACGGCTCAAGGTCGTCCACAACCGTCTGTTGATCGGCTAAGACGGCCTTGAGCATCGACACCAAAGACTGCGCGCGCCCACGAATCTCGGCGAGGCGTTTGATGTTCCGTGCAGTACGTGCCTCAGCGGCACCGAGCACCCCTTCAGCAACCCGCAAGGGTGCTCCCGAACGCTCGGCGTAGGTCGTGTCGTAGCTGGATTGGCGTGCCTTCTTCGCGCGCGCGGTGGCCCATTTCAGAAGCGCCTCCTTGTTCTCCCCCTGCGGGCGCTTCCCGCCCTTCCAGCCCGCTGCGGTGGAATACGGGACCGGCACGCGCGCCGCCGCCCGTCGCAGGGAGCTCCCGGCGACCTCCTCCCAAAACAGCTCCAGCGCCCTGTCCAGCTGATCCATTACCCCTCGCGTCGATCAAAAGGGATCACTGACCCTTGCGGTGATCCCTTTTGATCCCTATTGTTCCCTTGCACGGTTCAACACGGTTCAACTCTTAACGGTGCAACCCGAGAACATATGCCGAGCATCGACCGGCGGAAGCCGTTCAAGGCAGCATTGGCGGCATTGGGCGAAACCCAGACGGCTTTCGCCGAAAAACACGACGTGACGCTGCAGCACCTCCAGCTCGTAGCGAAGGGTGGTCGCGACAGCATCCCGCTCGAGGCGGCGATCGACGAGCTCATTGCGCGCGCCGAGCACGTGACCGCCATGCCTGCCGCAGCGTCCCGCCCCACGGCCGCCTGACGAACATGGCCACCACAAACTCGATGACCAACCAAAGCGGCGCGGCCGTTTTGGAGCGTCCACGGCCACTGTCGGTGCGGGAAGCCGGCGAGCAGTTCGCCGCCATGGTGCGGCAGGACGTGCGCGCGTGTGGCCAGCGCTCGCCGGCAGGGCGCTTCCCCCAGCCCGCCGGCGCGTTCTACGAGATGGGGCGCGACGATGCCGATGTGCGGGGGCTGTCGCTGTCGGTGATCGGCTGCGCCATCATCGCCATCGCGCAGTCGCCAGCGACCGATCCCGGCGCGCTCGAGGCACTGTTTTTCAAGTGGCTCGCCTGGGCGGAGTCGTATCGCCCGGACACGCCGGACTGCTACGCCACCGAATGGCAGCGCGAGACGCGCCAGGGCGCAGAGACGGATGTCGCCCAAGCTCGGGCACTGCGCGCGTTGGAGTTACTGGACCTGCCGGGGATCGATGCCGCACTGGCTGAGAACGCCGAGCAGGGCGCGTCCCTGCGTCGCATGTCGGCCCGCCTCCACGTGATGCGCCGAGAAGTCGTGGCGCTTCGAGGGATGAGAACATGAGCGAGACGAACCAATCGCTGAGGCAGCAGGTTCGCCAACTCGATGCCGAAATCGCGGATGCGAAGACGGCCAAGAAGCTCGATGTGGCCGGGCAGACCGACCGTTCGCTCACGGCATACGTGCATGGCGATCAGCCAGCGCCGCTCCCACTGGGCCCGGGTGTTGTCGTCCCGTTCGACGTTGAGGCTTTGCCGCCTGTGCCCGACGGTCAGGAGCGGCGCACCGTGGAGTATCAAACTTCCGAGGGCGAGACCTTCTTGGCGTGCTACGTGCCCGGTGCGCCCCGGCCGTGGTATCGCAGTCGATTCGGCGGCGCCGAGTCCTTTGTCGCGCTGTGGGGATTGCAGCCCGACGACAATAGCGTCGCGGCGGTGAAGGAGTTGCTGCACCACCCGTTCCGGGACATTGAGGTGCCACGCGATGAGGCGTGGGCGCAGCTCACCCAAGAGCTGGCGGCACTGGTGCGCGAGTGCGACGGCAACACGTACGCCGGCGAGATCAATCCCTGTGCGGAACGGATCCTGCGCCGGCAGATGCAGCCACGGGTGTTGCCGGGAGTACCAGCATGAGCGACTGCTCGTATGCGTTTCGCGTGCTGCTCACGGCGGGACTCACGGTGCTCGTGTCCCGCCTGTGGCTCGGCATCATCATGCACCGTCACCCTGACCCCAAAGCCGCGCCGCTGCGCGCCCAGTCCATCGGTGGCCTGTTGACGATCGCCCTGGTGATGGCATTGGCCGCCATCGTGTGGGGCATCGTGGCCGCCATCTGGATCTGCGGACAATGAGCGCTGCCCGTCGCCTCACCTATGTCAGCCTCGGCTCGGGTCGCTCCTCGTCATACACGTGGGACCGTGGCACCGTCGCGCCAATGGAATGGGTCGGCCGTCTCGGGTCCGATGCATCGATCGCGCTACGCAAAGTGCTGGCGTGGGATGAAGCCGCGACTGATGACGAAAACCTCGAACTCGCCCGCAACGCACTGCAGTGTGTGTGTCTGGTGGGCACGGCGCGCGCGGTCCCCATCGAGCTGCTGCGGCGCGTGCTGGATGGAATTCGGCGTCGCGATCCCAACGCCGCACACCTGGCACAACTCGGCATTCATGGGCCGGTGACGCGTCTGCGGGCCGAGCTCGCGGGCGAAGCGTATCTGGATGGCCTCGGCGCTGCGTTTGTCGCAGGACCGGTCGAGGTGGCGCGATGAGTGAACCCACCGCCGTGCGCGATATCCTCGGGCCGAGCGCGATGCCGGTACCGGAAGTGCCAGACCGGCCGCTGCGCGCGATCGACCATCACGACCTGGTGCTATTCAAACGACGCGTGAATGCGCTGGCCGAGCGGTCGTGGAAGCTGCTCAAAGCGCAGGAGGGCTCGACGGGCCGGGCACTCACGATCCCCATGCTCGTGGCACCCGTGCTGCAGGAAGTGCTGCGCACGCGCGAGCTCACCACGTTGGGTGACGAAGAGCTGTTCCGGTGCCTCTGGGTGCCGGCCACGACCACCGCGACGCTCGGGAGCGATATCCGGCCGTCGGTGGACTACGAACCGCCGCTCCGCATTCCGCGGGTGCAGTTCGTGCCGACCACCCGCTATCGCCTGGCGCGCCTGCAGGGCCTGGGCGCCACCGCGATCAAGTACGGCATCGTGCACGCCGGGGATCGGTTTCGGTGTGACGTCGAGTCGCATCAGCGCACCGTCTCCCACCAGATGGCGTCCGGTGGACGGCGTGGGCTGCCCATCAAAGCGTTTGTGTCCGTGTTCGCGCACGGCCGGTACCTCGGACAGGTCGAAGAGATGGTCGCCTGGCGCCAACGGATCGCCACGCGCCCCCATGCATGGCATCGCACGTGGCGGGACCACGCGTCGCAACACCTGCTGGCGAGAGCCATGAGCCAAGTGGAGAGCCAAATCCATGCGGCGAAGCCTGTGGCTTTCACGGACGTCGCGCGGGCCGCCAGCGAGCTCCTACCGGGCAATGCGGCCGACTTCGAGGGCTATGGCGGCCAAGCCATTGGCCTCGTGCCCACGCCGATCCTGCGCCGCATGCGGCAGTGGATTGCCCTGTCCCCCGCGCGCCAGATCGCACACCAGCGGCTCGATGCCGCCATCACCTGCATCATCGCCGCCCGCCGTGCGGCGGCCACGGCCCCCGCTCCAGCCCCCACCGAAGCCTCAACCGAGATCGAATCATGAGCCCTGTCGTGGTCACTGAAGGCGTGGACATCGCCCCGGACAACGTCGCTGGCACCGTCGAGCCGTACGCTCCCGAAGCGGCCCCAGAAGCCACCGTGCGCCGGGCGGCGGTGCCGATGCGTGTCGCGCTCAGACAAGTGCACGCCTCCCCTTCGAACCCCCGCAAGATCATCACGCTCGACGAGATCGAGGCGCTGGGGGCGAGCCTGCAGCAGCACGGCCAGTTGACCCGCGTGTTGCTGCGGCCGATGGCGACGCCCAAGGGCGCGGATCCGTCGGTGCAGCACTACGAGCTCGCCGCAGGCCATCGGCGCTCGTTGGCCGCATTGCATCTGGGCTGGACCGACATCGATGCCGATGTTCGGGAGATGGACGACCACTCGTTCTTGATGGTGTTGTGGGCCGAGAACCTCCAGCGTGCCGATGTCCCCCCGATGGATGAGGCAATCGGGATCCGCGACTTGCAGGCGGCGGGCTGGGATCTCGCGGCCATCGCCGCAGAAATCGGACGCCCCGAGGCCTACGTGCGCGGGCGGCTCGCCCTGCTGCAGTTGTCGCCGGCCGCCCAGCAGTCCATGCACGTCGGTCTGCTGCCGGTGACGCACGCCCAGGAGCTGGCCAAGCTGCCCAGCGCGGTCCAGGATGACGTGCTGCGGGAGGTGTTCAACCTGTCGCCGGTCAAACTCACCGACGTGGATGCGGCGCCTGAGATCGAAGAAGACCTCCCGCCGGACGAGGACCTCGCTGCGGTCTTCACGGAGGACAATCCGCACGGCTATCTCGCGGAAGAAACGTGGAAGCCCGTGCGCGTGCCGACGCTCGAGGACCTGCGCGCCGATCTCAAGGCGCGGTTTTACCGCCGCTTGTCGGTGGTGTCCTGGCCGCTCGATGACAGCACGCTGCTGAAGGGCGCCGGCGCGTGCACGACCTGTGAAAAGCGCAGTGGCCATGCGCCGACGCTGTTCCCCGAGCTCGTGAACGCGCGTGGGGAAGCGTGCCTCGACGTCGCCTGCTTCCGGGCCAAAGAGAAAGCATTCGCCCGGCGCATCGAACAGCAGCAGCTCGCGGCGACGCTACCGGAAGGGGCGCCAATGCCGAGCAAGAAGGAACTCAAGGCGAGGGAAGCAGAAGCGCGCGCCGCTGAGAAGGCCCGTAGCGAGCAGGAATCCGCGAAGGCCCAGGCTCAGCGCGAGCAGCGCTATCAGATCAAGTCTCGGGCGCGGATCGCCGGCGTGCGGGCCGTGCTGGCGGAAGTGACACCGGCCGGTCTTCACAGCGTCCCGCTCCTGCGCGCGCTGCTCCACCTCATCATCGACTGCACCAAGGTGTTCGAAGGGCCCAAGGACATCGTGTTGCTCGAGGTGCTGGGCCTGGCACTGCCCGCGCCACTGACGGCCAATTGGCATTGGCAGGCCGAGGAAGTGCGGACGTGGGTGGATGACCCCACGCGTACGGAACGGCATCTGGTGCGCGCGCTGGTGCTGATGGTGCTCGCCACGTCGGGAGATGTCCGGGTGAGCGACTACTTCGCCGACCGTCAGTATCCGGCCCTGCTGCAGTTGGCCGAGGTGATGGGCGTGAACATTGTCGACATCATGGCCGCCACGGAGCGGGAGACAAAGGAACAACTGGTGGCTGCGGCCAAGGCCGAGAAGCAAGCCACCAAGGCAGCGGCGAAGAAGCCGAAGCGGAAGGCGCAGCCGGCGTCGAGTGAGGACGACACCGTGGCGGCGGTGGCCTAAATGGCACGGCGCAGCTATCGCACCGGCCAGTGGACGCCGAAGGAAGAACGCGAAGAGCAGATCCGCGAGCAATTGCGCGCCGGCGTCACGGATCCCGCCACAATCGCCTCGGCGTTGGGCTGCACGAAAGACCTGGTCATGCTGCGCGCCCGCGAGATGCCGGATGTGGAGCGCCGCATGCGCCGTCCCGACAGCCGCACCCGACGTGCGGTCATTCTCACACTACGCCCGACGCGGGCGCCGGAGGTCGCATGAGGTTGTCCGAGTGGACCATCGCGTTTCTCATCGCCATTGCGGTGGGGCGTGCGTGCGCGCGCCTGATCCTGCGCTGCTGTGGCATGCCCACGGGAGGCCATCGTGGCCACGCCTGACGAGATCGAACGCGAGCTCGAGGAGTGCCGACTCGATGCGAATTGGGCCGCGTTGGTGGAGGTCATGCGCGCCAAGCACGGCTCCGAGTATTCCTCGGCGCGTGTAGCGGCGGCGTTTGACGCGTACATCCAGCACAGTCCCCGCGACTGCGGGCTGTGCGGCGAGCCCATCACCCAGGGCATCGACCATCAGCTCTGGATTGCCACCCGCGTGCAGGAGGGCGAGACGTTGGCCTGCCGCCCGGAGACGTGGTGCCCCGGCTGCGCGCGCCTGATCAGCATCAGCCCACCGAGGATTCACTGATGGCACGGGCTCTGGTGCTGAATCCCTCCACCGAAGTGGCGTCCATGCGACCACCCAAAGGGCGGCCACGGACCGCCGAGGAAATCGTGCAGCGCCATTTCACGACGGAGGATGGCGCGCCGTTTCGCACGCGCGAATGGGTGCTGCGCAACGTGCGGCCGCGCCACAAGCTCGGGCGCACCTGCGTGATCTTCTACGACGCCGATGTCGAGTCGTTCATCGCGACGCGACGCGAGGAACGGTAGTGCCGCGCATTCGCCATAACCTCAAGCGCCTCGGCCTCGGGCTGCTGCAGATCGAATCCCACGCCAGCACCAAGCGGGTGCATGATCGGCGCGTGGCCCTCATCGGCAGCTTGATCGCGGAATCGCAGACGGATGTCCTGCGCGCGCTCCAGGAGCGCATCATCACCATCGAGCAGCTCGATCACTACGCGCGGGAAAACCCCGAGCTCGGACAGCGCGCACTCCTCGGTTACGTCCGCTTGGTGGCACCGCTCGATGCCACCATCGACAACACCTTGCCGTTGATGGGCAAAGGCTTCACCCAGAAGCGGTACGGGGTCTCTGCACACGCCTTGTTGAACGCGCTGCTGGAGCAGTGCGAGGATCCCGAGGCCTTGCAGGTGGCCAGCCTGCGCACCGTCGACTGGGAAGATCTCAAGGCGGCATGGCTCGACGAGCGCTCGCCGTCTGACTGGATGCACATGCGGCGTTTCCTCAGTCGGTTCCTGACCATCCTGCTCGGTGGCAAGACGCACCCGATGCGCTTGGAGATCATGGCGCGCGTGCCCTACGCCAAAGAAAATGAGCGCGTACCGGATCTGAGTCCCGACCAGTTTCTGGCCCTCGTCGAAGAGCTACGGGAGGACCTACGGCCAGCAGCCTGGACGATCGTGCTCACAGGCATGCGCGCGAAAGAGTACCTCGCGTGCGACGAAAGCAATCTGTTGCCCGCCACGTACAGTGTTCGCATCCCAGGCACCAAAACCGACGACGCCAGCGGCATCGTGCAGGTCCCGGCCGAATACTGGGCATGGATCGAAGCGGGCGTCCCATCGCGCCTCCGCTACAAGTGGCTGCGCATTCAGTTCATGCGCGCCGCAAACGCCATCAAAAAACCGGACGTCACGCTCCACAGCCTGCGTCACTGCTACGGGCAATGGGCGGCAGACGGGAACGTCCCAGAAGCCCGTATCCAACGCGGCCTGCGCCACACCAATCCCCGCATGACACGCCGCTACACCGCGAGCCAAGAAACCGGTGCGGTTTCAGAGGCCGTGGGACGGGCACTCACCAAGGCCGCAACGGCCCGCAACAACAAGGAATCCGCATGAGGCTCCATGCAGTGGGGTGTCAATTTCGCGTCAGTGAGGAGGCTCCGCTTCACCGTGACCGGGGTGGGGATCGAACCCACGACCTACGGATTAAAAGTCCGCTGCTCTACCGACTGAGCTACCCGGTCGTACGGCAAGCGGAATCTGCTCACATGCGCCGTGGAAGGATCACCGGTTTACGAGTGGGGGTCAACTGGGGGCAGACAACACGAACGGCGCGAGAGCAAAGCTCCCGCGCCGTTCGCCTCACCCACCGTCTCGACCAGCACCGGTGCGCCATGCGCGGTGGTGCCGGTCGATGGACGACGGGTTACTCCGGCGACGTGATCGCCGCGACCGTGGCCGTCGTGCCGCCCGACGATTCGATGACAAACGTCACCCGGCGATTCAGCTCCGCGCCCGACTCGTCACCCTTGGCACCCGGCCGCACCAGACGCGCCTTGCCATATCCCACCGTGCGGAGGGCCGCGCCATCCATGCCCTTGGTCACGAGGAAGTCGCGCACCGCATCGGCCCGTTCGCGCGAGAGGCGCAGGTTGTACGCCGCACTACCGGCCGGATCCGAGAACCCTTCCACGGTGATCGTCGCGCCCGGATAGTGCGACTGGGCCACCTGGGCGAACTTCTCGAGCGCGGCCTGATCTTCCTGACGCACCGCTGCGTCGTCAAAACCGAAGTGCACCGGCATCGCAAACTTCACCGCGCCTTCGAGGGCCGTGATCTTGGCGCCGTATTCCGTGCGCAGCGTCTGGAGGTCCGTACGCAGAGCGTTCAGGTCGGTGCGGAGGCTGTCCACGCTGCCGCGCACACCACGCACATCGTTCTGCAGTGCGTTGTCGGCGGTCGTCCGCTCCGTGCGCTCCGTGGAGAGCGCCACCCGCTGCTCTTCGAGACCACGACGGACGAAGCCCTTCGTGGCACAGGCGCTCAACGTGGTGGCCGCGAGCACCGCTGTGGCTGCAAACTTGACGTATCGCATGGGTGATCTCCTCTGTTTCGTGTAGGCCTGCACACCAGCTTTACTCGGTGTGATCGGGGTTGGCGTCCGGCGTTGAGCGCGCCGACGTGCGCGCTGCGTTGGGTGCCAACCACAGGCTGAAAGTGCTCACGAACAGAGGGCAGCGAAGTGCTTCATATCACGAATTCCGTCCCATTTTCCATCGTCCGTGATAACAATCACCCGGAAAGGGGGGATTTTTTCGTTTTTGGGCGAAAACATGACGCACGCGTCGCGTCATGGGCCGTGTTCGGGGCTTTTCAGGGGCCCTGACGGCCGCCTTTGGAGAGCCATTCGCCGCCGTCCACCACAAAGATCGCGCCCGTGATCCAGTCGCCGGCGGGTGACGCCAGGAAGGCCACCATATTGGCGATATCGCGTGGCGTGCCCCATCGCCCGAGGGGAATCCCGGTCCGCGCATACTCCGCCATCTTCTCTTCGGCCGCCGCAAACAGATCCGGCACGCCACTCTCGGCGGGTGGCGTGAACGCCTTCTTGACGCCCTCGGTGGGAATGGGGCCCGGGGCAATGGCATTCATCCGAATGCGCTCCGGCGCCCACTCCACGGCCAGCGTGCGGGTCAGCGCATCCACACCGGCTTTGGCAGCCGTCGCATGGGCCATCAGTGGCCAGCCGCGGTAATGCAGCGTCATCGACGTGCTGATGATGCGACCGCCGCCCTGCCCGGCCATGACGGGATACACGGCCTGCGAGCAGTGAAAGGTGCCGTACAGGTCGATCTCCACCACGCTCTTCCAGGCATTCGGCGAGAGCGTCGCACTGGGCGCATAAAAATTGCCGGCGGCGTTGTTCACCAGCACATCGATGCGACCGAGTCGCTGCGCGATGTCCTGCACCACCTGCTTCACCTGGTCGGCATTCCGCACATCGAGCGTCACGGCGCTGGCCGACTGGCCGCGCGCCACGATGCCCTGCACCGCACGCTCCACGTTGTCGGCTTTGCGGCTCGCAATGACCACATGCGCTCCGAGCTCGGCCAACAGTTCGGAGATTCCGAGTCCGATCCCGGTCCCACCTCCGGTCACGAGTGCAACCTGGCCATTGAGCAGGCCGGGACGAAACACGGACGCGAGCGACTCAATCATCGGACAGTTCCGGAAGGAGGAGGAGTTCATCGCCGTGCGGCGCAACTGGGTCGAGGGCCAGCGATGTCTGCACGTTGAGACAGAAGCTCCGGCGATGGTGTGCCGTCAAACCATGCTGACTGATGCCATCACGATGCTGCGTGGTGCCATACCCCGCGTTGCGTTCCCAGGCATAGTGCCCATGGCGCTGCGCGAGGGCCGTCATCAGCCGATCGCGGGTCACTTTGGCCACGATCGATGCGCAGGCAATGCCATAACACTTGGCATCGCCCTTCACGACCGCCGTATGCACAACGCCCAGGGTGCGCAGCGGCTTGCCGTCCACCACCACATGATGAGGCTCCGCGCCGAGTCGCTGCGGAATGCGCGCCAGCGCCCGCTGCATAGCCAGCACGGTGGCGTGGTAGATGTTGAGGCGATCCACTTCCCGTGCGCTGGCGGCGCCCAGTGACAGCGCCAGGGCGTGGTCGCGGATCCGCGCGGCGAGCGTCACCCGCGTGCGATGATCGAGGCGCTTGGAATCGTCCACCCCGGCGATGGCCCGCCGATCGGCCGGCATGACAATGGCACATGCGACGACGGGGCCCGCGAGCGGGCCCCGTCCGACTTCATCCACCCCGACAAGGAGTGAACCGTATTGTGCACGCAGCGTGCGCTCGATCGGGCTCCAGCGCGCCATGGCGCAGCCGTTGACTCGACGAAACGCGACGGCGTCTTACTTCGCGGGGCGAATGACCTTGCGTTCCTTGATGCGGGCCGCCTTGCCCGTCACGTCACGCAGGTAGTACAGCTTCGCGCGGCGCACGGCACCACGACGCACCACCACGATATCGGCCAGCATCGGGCTGTGCACCGGGAAGATGCGCTCCACGCCGATACCATTCGACACCTTACGCACCGTGAACGACTCGCTCACACCGGCGCCACGGCGCGCGATGCAGACACCTTCGAAGGCCTGGACGCGTTCCTTGTCGCCTTCCTTCACGCGAACACTGACACGCACCGTGTCGCCGGGCCGGAACGGCGCCACTTCCTTCATCCACTCCTTCTGGGTCTCGATAAACGGATGCATCGTACACTCCAGGGCGCCAACACAGCGGCCCGTTCAGGTCCTTCGGATTCGAGGTGTCCCGGGCACGCACCACGCGCACCTGGGAGGACTTCGTCGCGAGAGGCCGTCGACGCGGCGCCCGGAAGCGAATTCTTCCGAACCGAACAATCGTGGCATCGCCTCCGGACCGATCCGCCTCACGAACCCTCGTGACCACGGTCAACCCGGGACTGGAACGCCCCCGTTTCCGGGAGAGCTTTGGAACTTAAAAGTGATTGACGCCCACGCGCTAGGGGGCGGTAGCCCAAGGTCCTACGCCCGGTTTTCAATGGCCCCCATTTATGCTTCCGACCTATGTCAATCCGCCCAGAATACCCCGCCACGCGAAAAGACGATTCTGTCGATGTCTATCATGGCACCTCCGTCGCGGATCCGTTCCGCTGGCTGGAGGACGATCGGTCGGCCGAAACGGCGGCCTGGGTGGGTGCACAGAATGCGGTCACGTCCTCCTACCTGCAGGGGATCCCGTTCCGCAATGCGTTGCGGGACCGGATGACCTCCTTGGTGGACTACCCTCGCAGTTCGGCCCCCGAACGACGCGGTCCATGGCTGCTGTTCGCCCGTAATGAGGGACTTCAGAACCAGCCCGTCTACTACCTGCAGGCCGGTGAGGAAGGGACGGCCGAGGTCCTGATCGACCCGAATACCCTGTCGGACGACGGGACCACCCGCGTGGCGGGCCTCACGTTCGATGGTCAGGCTCGCTACATCGCCTACATGATCAGTCATGCCGGCTCGGATTGGCAGCAGATCCAGGTGCTCGATCTCGCCACCCGCACCGCACTTCCTGATACCATCGACTGGGTGAAAGTGTCGGCGATCGCCTGGCAGGGCGACGGTTTTTATTACAGCCGATACCCGGAGCCGGCTGCGGAAGACGGGGTCTTTTCGTCCAAGAACGAGGATCACCAGGTCTACTACCATGCCCTGGGCACGAGCCAGGCGGACGACCGGCTGATCTATCACGACGCCGAACACCCGCAGCGTTTTCACGTACTGGGGACCACCGAGGACGAACGGTTTGCCGTGCTCGAGATCAGTGACCGCGGCCAGGGCAAGGATGGCAATGCGGTGCTGGTGCAGGACGCGCGGCACCCTGAGTTGGGATGGCTGCCGATCTGGACGGATTTCGACGATCAGCTCCGGGTGCTCGACAACGATGGGGATGCGTTGTTGATCCTCACCAATCGTGGAGCCCCCAACCAGCGGGTGGTGCGCGTGGATCCGCATCATCCGTCGGAAGACCAGTGGCAGGTGATCATCGCGGAGCGAGACGAGCCGCTGGAGTCGGTGCACACGGCCGGTGGACGCCTGTTCACGCTGCACCTGCGTGATGTCACGTCACGCGTGGCGATGCACACCTACAGTGGCACCCACATCCGCGACGTCGACCTGCCCGGATTGGGAACGGCCATCGGCTTCGATGGCGAACGCGAGACGCAGACGGTGTTCTACACCTTCACCTCGTTCACCGCGCCGGCGACCGTATACAAGTACGATCTCGCGAGCGGGGTGAGTTCGGTCTACCGCGCTGTGACCCTGCCGTTCGACCCTTCGCAATTCGAAACCCGTCAGGTCTTTGTCACGAGCAAGGATGGCACGCGGGTTCCCGCGTTCATCGTGGCGCGAAAGGGGTTGGTGCTCGACGGGAACAACCCGACGCTGATGTACGGATACGGTGGCTTCAACGTCTCGCTGCCCCCGGCCTTCAGCGCGCTGCGGGTGGCGTTTCTCGAGCAGGGTGGCGTGTTCGTACAGGCCAACCTGCGTGGTGGTGGCGAGTATGGCGAGGCCTGGCACCAGGCGGGCATGAAGGAACACAAGCAGAACGTGTTCGATGACTTTGTCGCCGTGGCGGAGTGGCTGATCGCCAACCGATACACGCGCAGCGAGCGCCTGGCGATACAGGGCGGTTCGAACGGCGGGTTGCTTGTCGGCGCGGTGATGACACAGCGTCCGGAGCTCGCGGCCGTGGCGCTGCCGGCGGTGGGCGTGATGGACATGCTGCGCTTCCATACGTTCACGATCGGCTGGAACTGGATTGCCGACTACGGCTCGAGTGCAGACCCTGATGCGTTCCGCTACCTGTACGCCTACTCGCCCCTACACAATTTGCGCGATGGCGTGCGGTATCCGGCCACATTGATCACAACGGCCGATCACGACGACCGCGTGGTACCCGCACACTCCTTCAAGTTTGCGGCACGTCTGCAGGAGGCCCACCGAGGTGATGCGCCGGTGCTCATCCGCATCGAGACCCAGTCTGGCCACGGCAGCTCGTCGCTCGGCAAGCAGATCGAGGAGACGGCCGACGTGTATGCGTTCGTGTTCGATCAGATGGGAGTGACGCCGGTGTTCCGCTGAGCCGGGAAGGCACGCTTCGAGTCGGATTGGTGGCGGAGGCGAGGTTCAGGGGCGCCCCTACGGGGCGCGATACCTGCAGGATCAACGGCCGGATACCTGCAAGATTGCATTGGTGATTGCCACAAGTTCACCGCTGTTCAACTCAAAATGTTCTTTGTTGTTGAACAGCGGTTTCTGACCGGCGCCGAGGGCATCCTGCTTTTATCCCGCGGTTGATCCTGCAGGTATCGCCGCCGAAGGCGGCCACGCCAGGCCAGTCACGTTCCCCCACCTGTCCGCAACCGCTCCCTCAGAGCACGATCCGCCGCACCTCCGCCCGATCGCCGAAGTTCAGCAACAGCCCAACCGGCAAATTTGAGATCTTCAGATACCGCGTCAGTTGTTCTCGATGCACCTGAACCAGCCGATCTGCGCACTTGGTCTCCACCAACACCACATCGTTGACGACCAGATCGGCTCGATATCGGCCAATGCACCGAGCTCGGTACCAGACATCGAACGCGCACTCTCGCTGCACGGTCAGTGGGAAACCTTCGAGTTCGATCGCCAATGCTCTTTGATAGAGCACTTCGGTGAGGCCGCGCGGCAGGGTGTTGTACACGACGTAGTACGCATTGATGACGAGACTGGTGATGTCGTCATGTGGCAGGGCCATGAAATGCTCCGGGGACAGGTGCCATATCATTGGCACGCTGTCCCCGCTGACTCTCACCACTTCAACGCCATCGTCATCATTTCACCGGAAATGGCCGAGGCGCTGGCAACTCCTCGGCGAAACGCCATGGTGCCGCGCCGTCGCGGGTGAGCGGTGTTTTGGCCAGGCGCGCACGTACCATGGAAATGGGCATCGGACCACCTTGCAGAATCGCATCATGGAACTGACGATCGGTCATCTTCTTGGACATCACCAGCTCCTTGTACAGCGCACGGAACTGCAGCCCCCCGAGCATATAGGCCGCCTGATAGATCGGCGAATAGCTGCCATTGAACGAGCGTCGCACTTCCGCCTCGGAGTTGGCCCGCTCGAACGGGACCTTGTCGACGAGATACTCGATGCACTGCTCCGGCGTCATCTTGCCGAGATGGAAGCTGAGTGAGAACACGATGCGGGCACTGCGATGCATGCGCCACGCCAATGCGCCGAGCCGGTCTTCCGGGCGCACATGGAAATCGTGATCCCACAGGAACATCTCCCAGTACAGCGCGTTGCCTTCGTTCCAGAACGGCGTGGAGAACATGCGACGATGTGCGTTGTAGCGCGCCGTCATGAACCCCTGGAGGTGATGCCCCGGGTTGAGCTCGTGGAACACCACCGCACGTGAGAAATGCGGATTGTTTCCCTTGAGGCTCATCAACTTCTCTTCTTCCGTCATGTCGTTCGTGGGATACGACACGAGGATGTTCTCGCCACCAAGGAAGAAAGGGCTCACGCGCTGCCGCTCCGGCGACAACATCTCCATGCGCCAGTCCTCGCGCGCGAGCGCCGGGATGGTCACCCAGTCGTGCCGTTCGAAGAAGGCCTCGGCTTCGTTGGCCAGATCGCGAATGAGATCGGGTTGTTTGCCCGGCTCCACATAGGAGTCCTTGATCTTCTCCATCGCCGCCTTCCAGTTGTCACCAAACCCCATCTGGCGTGCGGCCTTCTTGGCCTCCGCCTCACTGAAGGCATACTCTTTTTCGGCGATCGCAATCAGTTCCTCCGCCGAATAGGGGATCATGGCATGGCGCAGATCCATGGCCAGCCCTTCGGTGCCAATCGGGTCACCAATGATCGGCTCGTTGGCACCCGCCGCGTTACGTGCCCCAGCCGCCTGCGCAGCGGCCCCTGCCCCACCCGGTGCCGCAGTCGCGACCGCTGGAGCCGCCGTGGCGACCTGAATCCCCACCAGCCGCTGCCGCACCGTTTGCGCATAACGTCGCAGGGACTCATCGAGGCGCTGCCACGGGTTGCTCACCCACCACGAGAACAGTGGATCGTAGCCGTTGTAGTAGCGATACCAGGTGGTCACCACATTGCGCACCTGATCCACCTCTTCGGCCGCCCGATTTGCCACCGTACGCGACACCCGTGGCGGCGCAGGCCGCGCTGCGCGGGTGGTGGTGTCTCCTGCTGGTCGCGCGGGCACCGGCTCGAGCAACGTCCTCAGGCTGTCCACCTGCTTGGTGATATCGGCCAGCAAACGTGCCGCCTTCTGGCCGTCCATGGTCAGCAACTCACGGCGGTCTTCCTGCAGCTTCAGCAGCGCCGAGGCAAAGGGCAGCAACGCGGCCGTCTCCGCGAGGTCCTTGTCCTCCCGTCCCATGAGGTCGAGCTGGTATCGCAGGTGATTGTCGAGCAACACGTAGTCGACCTTCCCCTCCTGCGACAACTTCCCGAAATCGAGCTCGGTGAGTCGCTGGCGCCATGTTGTGTAAAACACGCGCAACCGATTGCGGCGAGACGGCGAGTCCGGCGTATCGTAGCGACGCTGTAGGGCACCCGCATCTGCCGAGTAGCGGGAAATGATATCGGCCATCTCGCCCGACGTGCTCGTCATGATCGAGGTCAGGGCGGGCACGCTGGCCTTCGGATCAGCGGGGAACACCTGCCGCGTTGTGGCGGGAATTCCTGCGCTTTGTGCCGAACCGACATGCGACCACAGCGTCAATGCTGAAGCCGCAGCAACAATCATCGAATGAGAAACGGCAGTGCGACCACGCATCGTGGCAAGCTCCGGGCACGTGAGGGACCATCAACGTGAAGGCGGTCCATCAGGAAACCCGACGGACCGCCGCAGAACTTGCCTCGCCCGAAGAGTCAGCGCAACGACTCCAGGGCCTCCCACCGCTCCATCATGGCCAACACCGACGCTTCGAGCTCCGCCACTCGCGACTGCAGCGCCACCACGCGGGCGCCGTCTCGCAATACTGTGGGATCCGCGAGGTCACGGTAACACTGATCGCGCTCCACTTCCGCAGCCGTGATGCGATCCGGCAGCGCATCGAGTTCCGCCGCCTCCTTGAACGACAGCTTGCGCTTTTTCTCCTTCGCCGACGGCGCAGTGGCCGGCTGCACCGGCGTGCTCGCCACGCGCGTCGGCGCGGGCACGGCCTCGATCGGCGCAGGACGCTGCCGAAGCCAGTCTGAGTAGCCACCGACATATTCGTTCACGGCCCCTGGTGCATCGAACACCAGCGTGCTGGTCACCACCGCGTCGAGAAACTCACGATCGTGTGAGACCAGCAACACCGTGCCCCCGAAGCCAAGCAGGAGCGACTCGAGCACATCGAGCGTCTCCATGTCGAGATCGTTGGTGGGTTCGTCGAGTACCAGCACATTGAAACGGCGCGTGAACAGCCGCGCGAGCAACAAACGATTGCGCTCACCACCGCTGAGAGCTCGCACCGGGGTGCGGGCTCGCTCGGTGGAGAACAGGAAGTCCTGCAGATATCCGTGCACATGCCGGCGTTCGTTGCCGATGAGCACCCATTCACTGCCATCACCGATGCTGTCGAACACCGACTGTTCGGGATCGAGCTGCTCGCGCAACTGATCGAAGTAGGCAATCTCGAGATTGGTGCCGTGTCGCACCGAACCCGATTGTGGCGCCAGTTCACCCAACAGCAAACGAATGAGCGTGGTCTTGCCGGAGCCATTGGGACCGACGAGCCCCACGCGATCTCCACGCATGATGGTGGTGCTCAGATCATCGACGATGGTCCGATCACCGTGCGCGAAGGTGAGGCCCTGCGTTTCGATGACCAGACGCCCGGAGCGTTCAGCCTCCTGCACCTGCGCCCGCGTGGTGCCCAGACGCTCCCGGCGCACACCACGTTCGACCCGCATTGCTTCCAGCGAACGCACGCGACCTTCATTGCGCGTCCGACGAGCCTGGATGCCGGTGCGAATCCACACCTCCTCCTGTGCCAACCGACGGTCGAAATCCTCCCAGGCTTTCGACTCCGCGTGCAGCATCGCGTCCTTGCGCTCGAGATAGGTCTCGTAGCTGTTGCCGAAGTCCACGAGCTGGCCGCGGTCGAGTTCCACCACGCGCGTGGCCACCCGCCGCAAAAACGCGCGATCGTGCGTGACAAAAACGAGCGTGATACCCTGGGCAATGAGGAACTCCTCCATCCACTCGATCGCATCGATATCGAGGTGGTTGGTGGGCTCATCCAGCAGCAGCACATCGGGCGCACTGACCAGGGCACGCGCCAGCAGGGTCTGACGTGTGCGTCCACCCGATGCCTGCTCGATCAACGCATCGGCATCGAGCGCCAGGTGCTGCAGCACGGTCTCCACGCGACGGTGCAACTGCCACCCATCGGCCGCATCGATCTGGCGGTGACGCCGATCGAGCTCCGCCAGCGCCGCCTCCGAGTGATCAGTGCTCAGGCGCTGCGACGCCTCGTGGTACGCCGTCAGCAGTCGCCCGCGTTCGCCGAGGCCGGACGCCACGATGTCGAAGATGGAGCCCGTCAGCGTGCGTGGCACATCCTGCTCGAGGCGCGCCACCGTGACCCCACCCTGTCGTACGACGATGCCCTGATCGGCCGTGAGGGTACCATCGAGCACCTGCATGAACGTGCTCTTTCCCGCGCCGTTGCGGCCCAACAGACAGACACGCTCTCCACGCTCGATGGCAAAATTCGCCCCATCGAGCACTGCCGGCCCGCCGAATGCGACGGTCACCTCTTGCAGCGAAATCAGCGCCATCCGTCCCCTGTCCATCTCATCATGGGGCGCAAGCTCGCCCGTGCCATCGCTCCACGCAACGCCTTGACCGGACGCCCGGGTCCAGCCCCTATACTTCTCCAATGGCCGGCATTGTCCCCTTCCCCGACCCAGCGGTCGCCCCGCAGGCGGCGCTCGCGCCGGTGCTGCTCTACGACGGGGAATGTGGTGTCTGCGCCGAATCGGTGCAGTTTGTGCTGGCGCATGAACGCCCCTCGGGCAGGGCCGGTCGCCCGCCGCTGCACTTTGCGCCGTTGCAGGGCACGTTCGGACGGACCACACAGGCCGCAGTGACCGCGCTGCAGGGTGTCGACTCCGTGGTGTGGGTGCAACCGCAGCGTTCAGGCCCGGCACACATGTTGGTGAAGAGCGATGCCGTGCTGGCGGTGCTGCACTACCTCGGCGGTGTCTGGTCTGTCCTCGGTGTCCTGGGCCGTGGTCTGCCTCGCCGCTGGCGCGATGCCCTCTACGACGCCGTGGCGCGCCGACGTCTCGGACTGCGTGCGCCGCGTTGCCTGCTGCCCTTCGTTGTCGGCCCCTCGCGATTTCTCGATTGACGGAGCAGCATTCCGCATGGCCCTGCCGATTCCCGAATACGATGCGCTCGACGGTCTGGCGCTCGCCGATCTCATTGCCCGCCGTGAACTCTCTGCAGCGGAGGTGACGGAGGCCGCACTGGCCCGCATCGCGTTGCGAAATCCGGCACTGAATGCCGTAGTGCGACCGCTGGATACGCTGGCTCGGCAGATGGTCGCCAACGTGCCCAGCGATGCGCCGTTCGCGGGCGTCCCGATGTTGATCAAAGACCTGCTGGCGACGATTGCCGGGGTGCCAACAAGCTCCGGCACGCGCGTACTGCAGCAGGTCATCCCACCATCCGATACCGAACTCGTGGCGCGCTACCGTCGTGCTGGCGCGGTGTTCGTGGGAAAGACCAACACGCCGGAGTTTGGCCTCACACCGTTCACGGAAAGTGAAGCCCTCGGCCCCGCACGGAGTCCTTGGAATGTGGAGCGTACGCCAGGTGGATCGAGTGGCGGGTCCGGTGCGGCGGTCGCCGCCCGCATGGTGCCCATTGCCCATGGTGGTGACGGCGGCGGTTCGCTGCGCATTCCCGCCTCGTGCAATGGCGTGTTCTCGATCAAACCCTCGCGCGGCCGACTACCCATGGGCCCCGACATCGGTGACTCGTGGCGTGGGTTCGTGCAGGAGCATGTCATCACCCGGTCGGTGCGTGACAGTGCGGCCATGCTCGATGCCACCATGGGTGAAGACGTGGGCACACCGGTAGCCATGCCCACATTCAACGGCCGCTATCTCGACGAAGTCTCGCGGGATCCCGGCCCGCTGAGCATCGCGGTCACGTCCACGCCATTCTTTGGCGACGTGGTGCATCCGGATTGTGATGCCGCACTCACCGATGCCGAATCGTTGCTGTCGGGACTCGGTCATGACGTTGAGCGCGCCGCTCCTGTTCTGGACGGCCGCACACTCGCCCGCGACTTTCTCACGATCGTGGCCGCGGAAGCGCGAGCCGATATCGAATGGCTTGGCGACCAACTGCGCCGTGCTCCGCGATCGGACGATGTGGAAGTGGCGACGTGGGCGTTGGGGCTGGTCGGACGCAGCTTCAGTGCCTCCGACTACGCCGTCAGCGTGCGACGCCTGCAGCACGCCGGGCGCATCGTGGGCGCATTCTTCACGCGCTACGATCTGCTGATCACGCCCACCGTGGCGATGCCGCCGTTCCCGATCGGAGCGCTGCAGCCCAGCGGGGCCGAACGATTTGCGCTGGCGCTGTTTGGCCGTATGCGACTCGGTGGTGCCCTGCGCATGGCCGGCCTGCTCGACGAAACGGCGAAGAAGGTGTTCGCCTTCATGCCGTACACGCCGTTGTTCAACGTGACGGGGCAACCGGCCATGTCCGTGCCACTGTACTGGAATGCCGAGGGACTGCCCATCGGCACGCAGGTGGTGGGTCGTTTTGGTGAGGAGGCCACACTCTTCCGCGTGGCCGGACAACTGGAACAGGCACGCCCGTGGGCCACGCGCGTGCCGCCGATGGTGACGGACACGCGCTGACCCGATTGCGTTCTACTTCTTCACCGTCGCACCAACGAGCTTCGCCACCGCACCCAGTGTCGTCTGCGCCGCATTGAGACCAAGACGGAAATCGGCGTCACTAAAGGTGATGAACAGGTCCGTGGGCTGATGCCAGTGCGGATCCCACCCACTGCCCACCTGCGTTCCGCGTTCGTTCTCTCGCAGGCTCACCGACGCGATGAGATCCTGGAACGGTCCAGAATCGGTGTTCGTCATGTGCGGCCCCACCTGCGCGGGGTGATCGGTCGCATACTTCGCATTGGCGCCGTGCAGCAACCACGCGAGCTCTGCCGACTTCGCGGCCATCTTCGAGTTGGACTGGAACTCGATGTTCACATCCGCTTCGGGACGCTGATCCTTCGGGATGCTGCCATCGGCCTTGGGCATGCCATGATCGAACATCATCATGTCGTGCTGGATCATGCCAAGCCACTTCGGTTCCGGGTACTTGCCGGATCCCTTTGGTTCTTCGATGCCCTGCAGCTTGGCCCGTTGGTCCACGTATGCGCGCGCACCATTGAGTCCGGTCTCTTCATTGTTCCACAGGACAAAACGCACGGAGCGTTCGGTCTGCACTCGGGGATCGGCAAAGATGCGCGCAAGCTCCATGACAATCGCCGAGCCCGACGCATCATCGTTGGCGGCTTCGCCCCAACCGATACCATCCATGTGTCCGCCGACGATGTACATCTCGTCGGGACGGGTGGTGCCCACCTTCGTGCAATACACTTCCTGACGCATCCCCGGCGTGCTCGGCTCGGCATTCAGGGCGCGTAGACGTGGATCGGTCTGACGAAGCGAGTCGTTGTTCACGCCCGTCCGAGTGCGGATGCCGCGAGCGCGACCACCACCAGCCGCGACAGGATTGGCCGGTGGCCGATTGGCCGGTGCGCCGGCCGCAGCAGCCGGTCGCGGGGTCGGCGCGGGTGGATTGTACTCGTAGGTGATACGCTCGGTGTTGGTGCAGCCGTAGCTCTTGAGCTGTGCCTCGATCCAATCCACGGCGTCGCGGTTGCGCTTGGTGCCCTGGCGGCGGTCACCGAATTGCGTGAGTCCCTTGATGGTGGCCTTGTAGCGCCCGAGTTCGAGCTGCGACACCATCAGCGCCACGGGATCCGTGGAGTCGATGACGGCTGGCGTGGCCGGCAACACCACGCCTTGCGCGCCCGCCGATGAAGGCAACAGGGGCGCCAGCCATACGGCGGCGACCGGCGCGATGGAAGCACAGAAGCGGCGAGAGAGCATGGTCGGGGAGGAGGGAAGCGTCGTGGGGAGGGAAACACGCCTGGGGCAACGCATGAACGGAATCGGCGGTCCGTTCAAACCCTGCTGACGGAAGGCTCTGTCGAAACGTTGGCAGGACCGCAGCGCCCTGCCCTTCCTCAACTGAAACCTGCCACGGCCGACGCGGTCCTGTCAGGGTGCAATCCACTGCCACTCCCGGTCTCATGCCCCGAATCCTGCCCACCCGCCCCAGCCCCCGCGCCGACATCGGCAGCTCGGCCACGCGGTCCCCGCATTCCACGGCCATGGTCATCGCCGGCACCGTCGCGAGTGCACTGCTGGTGGCGGTGTTCCCCGTCTTCAGTCCGCTGGCCGCACAAACCGAGCGTCAGACATTGAGTGGGAGTCGCGTGGCCCTCTACAATCTCGTGGGTGAGGTCCGTATTGAACGAGGTCGAGGACGCAGCGTGGAGTTCGAGATCACGCGCCGTGGTGCGGATGCACGCCAACTGCGCATCGAAACCGGCGACGTGCGTGGTATCCCCACATTGCGCGTGATCTATCCCGACGATCAGATCGTGTATGATCGTGGTGGTGAACGGTCCTGGGGGTCGACGGATTCACGCATTCGTTCCGACGGCACCTGGGGCGGTGACAACGGATGGCGTGATGGTCGTCGGGTGCGCATCAGTTCGCGGGGCAATGGTCTCGAAGCCTGGGCCGATATTCGTGTGCTCGTGCCGGACGGTCAGAAATTCGACGCGAATCTCCTCGTGGGCGAACTCAAGGCCTACGATGTGGATGCCGACCTCTCACTCGATGCGGCATCGGCGCGCATCACGGCCGAGCGTGTGCAGGGTAACCTGGATATCGACAACGGCTCCGGCAGCATCGTGGTGCGTGATACGCGCGGTACATCGCTGCGACTGGACACCGGCTCGGGCGGTGTGACCTTCGATCGCGTGAAAGCCGATGACTGCTCCATCGATACAGGCTCTGGCAGTGTGACCGGGATCGGTGCGGCCTGCGAGCGGCTCGACATCGATATCGGCTCGGGCGGCGTGCGACTCGCCGAAACGTCCGCCGGATCGATCAGTGTGGACGCCGGCAGTGGCGGTGTCACGCTCGATCTCCGGCAGTCGCCGCGTTCCGTCTCGGTGGAATCGGGCTCCGGATCGGTGACCATCACCGTGCCATCCAACTTCGGCGCCACGGTCGATATCGAAACCGGCAGCGGTGGCATCACCACGGACTTCCCGATCACCACCAACCGCTTCGCGCGGCGCGAGTTGCACGGAACCATCGGCGATGGTCGTGGTCGGCTGCGCGTGGAAACCGGCTCGGGCGGCGTGCGACTGTTGCGGGGCAATTGAACGCCAGTCGCACGCGGAAACGCAGTGTGCGAATGACCAACGGGGCGTGCCGCTATCGGCTCGCCCCGTTGTGCATCATGGCACGCTGTACAACACCTCGAGCAGCCGTCCCGTGAACCCGAACTCCCATCCAGCGCCGTAGCGAATATCGGCTACCACCAGACGACCATTGAACGGGGTCACCACAATCGTGTCGCGCCAATTCACCGCCGGACGCTGTGTTTTGTTGGAGAATGCCATGACCACCAGTGCGGTGTCACCGCGCATCACCACCGTGTCGGGGCGCGCCTCGGTGCGTCCTTCGAACAGACTGCTGAAGGGATCTCCGTCGGCAAACGGTGGCTTGTCGTCGGGCGCCTCCTGCACCGCCACCCGCCGTTCTGCATCGGCATGAGCGAGGGCATCGGCGAGCGAGTCGGTGAGAAACGGACGCAACGCACGCAACGCGTCTTCATCGGGCACCCCACGCACGCCGAGAGCATCGAGCATGGCGTACAGTTGCATCGCGGTCTGCGACGGGGTGGTCGATCCCTTGGGTGCGCAGCCGGCGGTGAACATCAGGGCTGCGGCAGCCCCTCCAGCGAATCGGCGCAGTCTCGCGCCAACGGCCGTCGTCGGATGTTGTGCCATCACGCGGGCACCGTTTCGCGTTTCACGGCTTCACGCCGCGCGAGTTCGTTGCGCAGCAGCCAGACCGCAAACACCGCCTGCACCATGGTCGTGACCACCGAGAGCCACCAAAGGTGGCGCAGCTTGAAAGACGCCTGACGGGACAGCCACAGGGCCGGCAGGGCGAAGGTCAGCAGACGGGACGCGCTGCTGAGCAAGGATGGCAAGGTGTTGCCAAGTGCCTGAAACATGCCACTGCACGTGAAGTTGATACCGGTGGTGACGAAGTTCCACGAGATGATGTGCAGGAACTCCGCCGCCACGATCACGACCGCCGCTTCGTTGGTGAAACCCTGCACGAAGAGCTCCGGGTGCCACTGACACACCAGCGTCAGGACCACCATGAGTGCACTGCCCAAGATCGCCGCCCATCGGAACGTCTCGCGCACCCGATCGAGATGCCCAGCCCCCATGTTCTGGCCGGCGAGTGGCGCAGCGGAAAACGCGATCGCCATCGCGGGCAGGAAGATCGACTGCATGACGCGCGCGCCGATACCATAGCCCGCCTGCGCCGCCGCGCCAAAGTCACGGATGACATAGTAGTTGACGGCGGTGAACACGAACATCAACGCAAACTCCGCCCCCGGCGGCACACCGATCTTGAGCATCCGCCGCAGCACATCCATGCGCACCGTGAGCAGCGCCCGCTGGAAATACACATAGTGCTCGAGCCGAAAAAAATAGCCCAGCATGAGCAATACACCGGCGGCGATGGCAATCGTGCTGGCCAGGCCGGCGCCTGCCACTCCCAGGGCCCGTCCCGTACCCCAACCGGCGATGAGCACCGGTGCGAGCACGATGTTCAGGATGACGGTGAGAATCTGCACGAGCATCATCGGCTTCACGATGCCGGTGCCCCGCAGCGCGGCGCCCATCGACACGAGCGCGAACTGCAGTCCGAGTCCGGGGATGAACCAGCGCAGATAGGTCACACCGGCATCGTGCGTGGCCGCATCGGCGCCGACAGTACTCATGTAGTACTCACACAGCAGATACCCACCGATGACTGTGACGACGGCGCACACGGCGGCCCATACCACACTCTGATTGAAGATCAGGTTGGCGTCGTCCCGATCTTTCCGACCGACGGCGTGTGAAATGAGTGCCATGGTGCCGACCCCAAGCACCTGCGTGAGCGCCATGACGATGTACTGCACATTGCCCGCCGCGCCCACCCCAGCGACGGCCGCATCCCCGAGTCTGGCGACAAACCAGAGGTCGACCAGGAAATAGAGGGTCTGGAAGATCATCCCGGCCGCCATCGGCAGCGCGAGGCGCACGATGTGTTTCGGGATGGAGCCCTGTGTGAGATCGCGCACGAGAACGGTAGACAAGGTGGTTGCCCGGTCGACACGTCGATGCGGCCGCGAGCGTGTGGGAAGGCTGGCGTGTCGGGACAGGTCGCGCAATATCACTGCCGTCGATTCGTACATTGCCGAGTGCCGGCCGGTCATCCATGTTCCTGATTCTGTTGCCGTTCGCACCGACGCCCGTCCCTCCCTCCCGCCTTCCATGCGTCGTCTTACTGTGGCCGCGGCCCTCGCCGCATTCGCCTCCCCGGCGATGGGGCAGTCCAGCCCCTCCATGCCTGCCGTCAACGACCGCCCCAATCCGTTCCAGACGGTCGAGGGGTGGGCGAAGCTTCCCAGTGGTCGCACCTGGGGTTCCACCAGCGCCGTCGCGATCGACAAGGATGGCAAGAGCATCTGGGTCGCCGAACGCTGTGGCGTGAATTCCTGCGCCAATTCGACGCTGCCATCGGTGCTCAAGTTCGACGAACGGGGCACGCTCGTGACGTCGTTCGGCGCGGGCATGATTCTCTCACCGCACGGCATTCATGTGGACCGTGACGGCAACATCTGGGTGGTCGACTGTGCCTGCACGGGTGGCGGTGGCGCACCGGCTCCGCAGGGCAAGGGGCACCAGATCTACAAGTTCTCACCGAAGGGCGATCTACTGATGACGCTCGGCGCGCCGGGCGGCGGCCGGGACAGCGCGTTCTTCTGGCAGCCGAATGCGGTGATCACGGCGCGCAACGGCGACATCTATGTCGCTGAGGGCCATTCGTCGCGCGCCGGTGCGAACGCCCGTGTGCTGGTGTTCGACAAGCAGGGCAAGCTCAAGCGAACCTGGGGCACCTTCGGCAAAGGCGAGGGGCAGCTCGACCAGCCACATGCACTCGCCATCGATTCGCGTGGCCGTCTGTTCATCGGTGATCGTGGCAATGACCGCATCCTGATCGTCGACGAACAGTTCAAGGTGCTCGACACCTGGTACCAGTTCAGCCGCCCGAGCGGTATCTGGATCGACGCACGCGATTCGATCTATGTGGCCGATTCAGAATCGGGCTCGGTGAACCCGCCACACGCCGCCTGGGTGCGCGGTATCCGCATCGGCAGTGCACGCACCGGCGTGGTCACCGCGTTCATTCCCGACCCGGAAGCCAAGCCGCCCAGCACCTCCAGTGCAGAAGGCGTGGCTGTTGATGCGGCCGGCAACATTTATGGTGCAGAGGTCGGTCAGAAGGCACTCAAGCGCTACGAACGCAAAAAGTAGTCTCGAGAAACAGCGGGGGGAACACAGAGCACACAAAAACAAACAGATCAGCACAGATACAAAACTTCTTGGTTGTATCTGTGCCATCTCGCCTGTTTTTGTGTGCTCTGTGTTCCCCCCGCTGTTTTTTTTTGTTATTCCCGATCTCTGCCTAGCGCTTGCGCGGCAACTTCAGCGCCACGAGGCTGGTGTTCTCCTCGGCGCCGGTCGCGAAGACGATGTACTGATCGCCCTTGTGCAGGAATGTCATCGGCACGGCCGTGGTCTTGGCCGGAATTTCCAGCGCGCCCACCTGCTTGCCGGTCTTCTTGTCGAGCGCGAAGAGTTTGGCCGGTTCACCTGGCAAGCCACCGCTGCGCCCTGTGCCGTAGATGACCAAAGTCTTGGTGGTGATGGCCTGTGCCTGCCCACGTCCCGGAAGGGGCGGGATGGTGACACCACTCCAGATCGGATCGCGGCTGGTCTGCTTGATGAAGCCCGCGTTTGGCATCCACCAGGCCTTGTCACCGGACTTCATGTCGTACGCCGTGATGCCGCCGTACTCCTTCGGCTTCACGATGGAGATGCCGCCGATCATCGAGCCCGAGGCGCGTCCTGCAAAACCGACATTCTCCGGCCGCTTGTAGCCGGCCGGCGCAGGCAACGCACCAATCAGTCCACAGTTGGCAGCCGGTGAGCTGTAGGCAAATTCCGAGCACGGATCGTTGGCCAAGGCGGTGGTGCTCAATCCGGTGATCGACGCGAGATACAACAGCCCCGTCTCCGGGTCCACCGTCGCACCACCATCGATGTTCACGCCACCACTCGCACCCGGTGCATACCACGCGCAGCGGAAGCCGGTGCTGTCCTTGCCATCGTTGGCCGCCGGTGGGATGTAGTACGGTCCCATACGGCACTTCCGGGCCAGTGCCAGCGCGGAGTCCTTGATGGCGGGCGTGTAGTCGATCAGATCGGCCTCCACCAACCCCTGCTGCGAATACGGCGCCGGCTTGGAGGGAATGGGCTGCGTCGGTGCCGACTTTTCACCCGGCACGCCGCTCTGCAGCACCGGCTTCTCCTCGATCGGCCAAATGGGTTCACCCGTGGCACGATCAAACACATAGAGCCAACCCTGCTTCGTCGGCTGCGCCACCACCTTACGGGCACGACCGTCCACCGTGACATCCATGATGTTGGGTGCCATCGGCGCGTCGTAGTCCCAGATGTCATGGTGCACCATCTGGAAGTGCCACTTCCGCTTGCCCGTCTTCACGTCGAGAGCGACGAGGCTGTTGCCGAACAGATTGTCGCCCGGACGATGACCACCGTATTCGTCCATGAGCGGCATGCCCACCGGGATGTACACAAGACCAAGCTGCTCATCGGCTGCATACGGTGCCCACGCATCCACCTTGCCCACGCCCTTCGTGCCCTGCTTGGAGCCGTTCTTCCAACTGTCGGCGCCATACTCACCCGGCTGCGGAATGAGATTGAACTTCCACAGCAAGCGGCCTGTCGGAATGTCGAACGCGCGCACCGTGCCGATCGGATTGCTCGCCTTGATCGGGTAATAACCGTGAATCGACGAGTTGCCGACGATCAGGACATTGCCCACCACCATCGCCGGAGAACTCGCCGCGATCTGGCTTTCGATGCCCACCGTGCCATCGGCGCCGATCTTCTTCACCGGGTCCCATGTTTCGCCCGGCTTGGCTTTGCGATACGGCGCCGCATCCGAGATGATCAGCGGCCCTGAGTCGTCAACGGCCAGCGGCACCATGGGGTAGCCCAGCCCTTCCATCAGATCGACAACACCACTCTTGCCGAACGCGGCATCGGGCTTGCCCGTCTTCGCATCGAGCGACACGAGGTGATATCCCGGCGTCACGAGCAGCACCCGTTCACGGGTGCCATCGGTCCAGTATGACACGCCGCGCCCCGCAAACTGGCGCGGTGCCTTCTGCCACCGGATGCCTTCATCCAGGCGATACATCCACAACGTCTCGCCCGTGGACGGATCGAGCGCCGTGGCCACGCGGCGCGTGCTCGCCACCGTGAACAGGCGACCGTTGGCATACAACGGCGTGGTGCGGTAGTACTCGTCCTTGCCGAACGCACCCCCCTTCCACTCCCACGCCACCTGCAGGGAATCAAAGTTCTGAGCGGTGATCTGCTCGAGCGGCGAGTAGCGGGTGCTCCATTGATCAGCGCCCCAGTGCCGCCATTCGCCGTACGCATTGCCGCGCGCAATCGGCTTGCCCGGCTGCGCCGTCGACGTGCCCGCCTGCACGAGGAGAGCAGCTCCCACTGTTGCGGCAACCGTTGCCAGTGCCACGAGCTTCGCGGTCCCACGACGCGTCATCGTCACTCCCTGTTGCGTTCAGTGTGTTCCCCACCGCGCGCAGTCGGCGCTTTCGCCGTATCCACGCGTACCGCCTTGAGCCATGCCGGTTCGGCCGACAACTCCGTCTTGCCTGCCGGCATGCCATTCAGCCGCAGGATGTACGCCGTCACCCACACATACTCGTCTTCCGTGAGCGTGCCCGGTGCGGTCTTCGGCATCAGTTGGCTCAGGTAGTCGTACAGATCGAACAGTGGCCGACCGAACCACTTGAGTTCGAACGCGGTGCCCATATGCGACGCCGTCGTATGGCACCCCAGACACGAACTGGCAAAAACCTCCTTGCCCTTGGTCGCCTGCGCGGCGGTGTACACACCGGCCATGGTGGAGCGTGGCGCGGCCTGCGCCTGCACGTCCGAAGCACGACCTGACAACGCGGTGCCGAGGAGCAACAGCATGAGCAGCACCGGCATCTTCTGCACCGCCCCTTTGGGTTGCTGCAATCGTGACATCACTCCGGACAACGCCCACATCAAACCCACGAGCACGAGCAGGATCATCACCACACGAATCACCACGAGCCAGAAGTCGATATCAAACGCCGGCCAGGCCAGCGTCATCCCTTGCAGCGCAGCGCTGCGATCACCCATCCAGTGCCAGGCTTCATGGGCGATCAAGGCCGACGCCACGATCACACCGGGACGTTCGGGGATCATTTTGGCAAAGACATAGTCGAGCACCGGCACGGCCACGAGCAACAACGCCACCTGCGCCAGCTCCACGCCCACATTGAACGCCGCCAGCGCCGTGAGCAGATGACCGCCGGCAAACTGCAGTTCTTCCTGCAGCACAGACGAAAACCCGAATCCGTGCACGAGGCCGAATACGAACGCCATCATCCATCGACGCTCGAGTTTGGCCCCCACGATGTTCTCGAGCGCCAGCACCACGATCGATGCGGCGATCACCACTTCAACGAGCGGCGAAAACCATTGTGCGTCCGGCGCGTAGCCCAGCGCCGCGGCCGCCAGCGTCATGGAGTGCGCGAGCGTGAACGCCGTGATGATACCGATCAATGGACGCACCCGTCGAAACGGCAGCACCAGGCACAACACGAACAGCACATGATCGATACCACCGAACATGTGCAGCGCGCCCTGCCCTACAAACCGGGAGGCGGCATGCCACCACGACGGATCGAGCCGCACGTCTCCCGGATCGCCATCCCATGTGAAATAGCGTTTCACCCCATTCGGCAACACGAGACGCATCACGGTGGTGGTCTGTACGCCGAGATGCGCCCACTGCGGCTCCAGTACCAGATCCGTCACCGGCTTCGTGATCGGCACGTCGAGCAGCACGTCGAGTGAAAGCTGCAGGGGCGGAATGCGTACCGAATCGGCCAGCGCCTGCGTCTGCACAGCCGTCAGCGCGGTGCTCCAGTTGTCGAAGGCCCGGTCCGCCGGCAGCACAGCCCGCACGGCCACGATTTCGGGCGTGGGCAGTGCGGTGGATCCATCGCGCAGTCGAATCCCATCGGCGACCCAGAGCCGCGCGGCATCATGTAGAAAGGGCGCGAGGCGCACGACATCCACGGCCCCATCGCGCGGTCCATCCGTGCGCAACGGGAACTCCACGTCGCGCACGGCGTCCATGGGAATGCGCACCAGCAGACGCACGCGGTCCGGGAGCGGCGCCACATAGGCCCGCACCGCCACGTGTCTGGGGATTTCATGCGCCGAAGCCGTCGATCGTGGGAAGACACTCACCACGAACGCAACGAGCAACGCGATTGTGATTCGGGAGGGAGACGACACGCGCAACTGCACGTTGCTGGACAGGTGGGGACGGGCGGGTAACTTCCGCAAGAACTTACCTCCCCGCCCCGGAATTGAACACGGGGCCCCACCTCACGGAGCACCCGATGCGGAAGGTCCGCCTCTCAGCGCGCTGGACCGCGCTGCTCGTGGCCCTCGCGGCGCTTGGCGGTCTGCACACCACGCTGCAGGCCGATAGTCGACAGACGGTACAAGCCCCACGATTCGAAGTCGACCCGCTGTGGCCGCGGCCCATGCCCAACCACTGGATCCTCGGCTCGGTGATCGGTGTGGGCGTGGACAGCCGCGATCATGTGTTCATCATCCACCGCGGCGATTCCACGCTCAACCAGCGTACGGAATCCACCGCCAAGGGCGCTGTGGATGAGTGCTGCTCGTCAGCGCCACCGATCGTGGAATTCGATCCGCAAGGCAACTTCGTGCGTGCCTGGGGCGGTCCTGGCGCGGGCTATGAATGGCCGTCGTCCAACCACGGCATCACGCTCGACGACAAGGACAACGTCTGGATCGGCGGCAATGGCGCCAACGATTCACACATCCTCAAGTTCACCCGCGACGGCAAGTTCCTGGCGCAGATCGGCACGCCCGGCAAGGCGGCCAACAGCAACGACAGCACCCACTTCGGGCGCGTCGCCAAGATCTCGTTCGATACCAAGGCGGGCGAGGCGTTCGTATCGGACGGTTACGGCAACCGGCGTGTGGCCGTGCTCGATATGGGCACCGGAAAGCTCAAGCGGTACTGGGGGGCCTACGGCAACAAGCCCGATGACGCCCGGACGCCGCCGTACGATCCGTCAGCGCCGCTCATTCAGCAGTTCCGCAATCCGGTACACTGCGCCGAGCCCACGTCTGATGGTTTGGTGTACGTGTGCGACCGGCCCAACGATCGCATCCAGGTGTTCCGCAAGGACGGCAGCTTCGTGAAAGAAGTGCGCGTGGCCCCCAACACCCGTGGCGATGGCTCGGTGTGGGACATCGCGTTTTCACGCGACGCGGCGCAGAAGTACCTCTATCTGGCCGACGGGAAAAACGAGCGGGTGTATGTGATGGATCGGCAGTCGCTCGAGATCCTCACGTGGTTCGGCGACGGCGGCCGCCAGCCGGGCCAGTTCTTTGCCGTGCACAGCATTGCCACCGACTCGAAGGGCAACATCTACACAACCGAGACCTACGAAGGCAAGCGCCTTCAGAAGTTCAGCTACAAGGGCATTGGCGCGGTGAAGCGGGGCAGCCAGGGCCCCGTATGGCCCGCCCGTTGAGTAGGCAGTAAGAGGTTGCAGGACAGCCTGTGAAATCGGCTGTCCTGCTCCCTTCGGCCTCTCCAACTGCTCCCTGTTTCCTCTAGAAACCAATGACGCCGTGGAACCAGGTCTCGGTTCCACGGCGTCATTGGTTTCTAGAGGGAGCAGTCGGCAGTTGGAGAGGCCGAAGATCAATAGGACAGCGGGTATTACGGAATCATGCCTTGGCACTCGATCTCGACCTTGGCGCTGGGCACGACCAGAGCCGCCACGACCACCGTGGAGCGAGCGGGCGGGTTGCTCGGGAAGAACTTCGTGTAGGCACCGTTCATGCCCTGAAAGTCCTTCACGTCGGTCAGGAAGACCGTGCACTTCACCGCGTTGGCCAGCGTCGTGCCGGCGGCCTTGAAGACCTTCTCGGTATTCTCGAGCGACCGGGTCGTCTGACCGGCAATCGTGGTATCATTCGGGGAGGTGCCCAACTGCCCCGACGCGAAGATCATGTTGCCAACGCGGATACCGGGGGAGAGCGTAGCACTCACACGCTGGCCCTCACCGACCACCACCTGACGCGCTGGGTTCGCCTGCGCGGTGAGGGTGGAGGCACCCACCAGCGACAGTGCGAGTGACATCAGGGTCAGGGTGGAACGTCGCGTGCGCAGCATCACTATCCTCCGATTTCGATCCGGGATTCAGGTACTTCTACGGGAGACGTCAATATGCCCATGTTCGACTTCGTCTGCACCTCCTGCGAGCACACCTTTGATGCGCTCGTGCGTAATGACGTGTTACCCGCCTGCCCGGCCTGTGGTGCGGTCACGATCGAAAAGCTGCTGTCGGTGCCAGCGATCAAGACGTCCGGCACGCATGGCAAGGCGCTCGCCGCCGCCAAGCGCCGCGACAAGGCGCAGGGCGCCGAACGCATGCATGCACAGCACCAGTACGAGCTGAGTCACGACGACTGAAACAGCGGAGAAACGCAAACGCCCGATGCATGCGCATCGGGCGTTTTTCGTATCACACTGCGCTGATCAGGATCAGCAGGACTTGCACTTGTTGCTGTTCTTCGAGCCGAGCTTCACCAGCAGGTCCACGCTCTCGAGGAACGGTGTGATGCGCTGCACCGGGCCGTTGGCCATGTCGGCTGTGGTCTGACCGCGACGGCTGACCGCGGTGATATCGGTGCCCTTCGACACGAGGTACTGGATCAACTCGTTGTCGCCACGCGCAGCCGCGTGGTGCAGCGGATTGTAGCCGTTGAAGTCGCGCTGATTGGGATCCATCTTGAGCTCCTCGATCAGGTACTTCACCGACGACATCCAGGCTTCCGGTGCATGGCGATGCGCGTTGGCCGCAAACCCTTCGCCATAGCCCACGCCCGACGCCGCGTGCAGCGCGTACACACCAGGTCCGCCATCCGGGATCGGCGCCAGACCTGACGGATCCGCACCAGCGCCACCTTCTTCCGGTGAATCATCACCGGGCAGGCGACCCGTCGGCTTGATCGTCGGAATGTTCGGATCAGCACCATACTGCATGAGCAACTTCATGGCCGGCACGTCGAGGCCGTACGCGGCACGCCAGAAGGCCGTCGCGCCAACGGTGTTCACGCCGAGCAGATCGAAGTTGTACGACATGAACCACAGGTGCTTCTTAAGGCGCACGTTCGGATCGGCGCCCGCCTTGAGCATGCTCTCCATCAGCTCGAGGTGCGACACCTTCTGCTGCAACTGCGCCGTGGGCTGCGGATACAGTGACTTCGGCGCCCACTGCGTGTTGATCACCGCGTACAGCGGCGCGGCGCCGGCATCACTCTGCAGCTTCACATCGGCACCCTTCGACATCAGCATCTTGGCCATGTCGAAGCGTCCGTTGACGATGGCCATGAGCAGCGGGCTGGTATGATCGCCTTCGCTCACATGATTGATCTGCGCACCGGCGGCCAGCAGATGGGCCACCGCTTCATCATTGCCTTCGCGCACCGCGAACAGGAGCGGCGTCAGACCACCCTTGTTGCCGATCAGATCACCGTACGACGGACCACGCTGCTGGAAGCCCGTGGCGGGGCGTGTAGCAGCCGAGTCACCTGCAGCGCGGGTACCGGCGGCCGGCGGTGTACCACGACCCACCGGCGCCGTGCCACTCGCCGCCGGTGCTGCCGGCGCGTTGGCCGCAACCTGAGCGCCACGAGCCGGCGCGGCAGGAGCCGGAGCCGGAGCCGCTGATACTGGAGCCGCCGCCGGCGCAGCGGGAGCTGCAGCGACGGGCGTGATGTTCGGCGTCACCGTGGTGGGCGCGAGCGGCGATTCTGCCGCCTTGAGCGCCGCCACGCGACGATTGCGAGCGGCCATCTCCGTACGAAGCTCGCGTTCCTGCTTCGGCACATCTTCGATCTTGGAAGCCGCTTCGATACCGGCGCCACGCTTGATCAGCATGTCGAGCGCGGCCACGCGGTTGTAGGCAGCCGCCCACATCAGTGGCGTCTGCCCCCAGGCCGCTTCCCGAACATCCACCACGGCGCCCTTGTCGAGCAGCGCCGCGACACTGGCGGAATCACCGTGACCGGCTGCGAAATGCAGCGCTGTGGCCCCACCGGACGTGGTCGAGGCGGTGGTGCTGGCACCGTTCTGCAGCAGCACCTTGATCACACTCGCCCGTCCACCACGCGCCGCCAGATGCAGCGGGGTGTAGTTGCCGTTGCGCGTGACCGCATCCACGCGGGCGCCCGCATACACGAGCATCTGCGCAGCGTTCAGATCACCACGCTGGGCCGCCCAGTGCAGCGCCGACATGCCGTCGGGCTGCGAGGCGTTCACATCCATGCCCTGCTTGATCAACGCACGTACACGTGCGCTGTCGCCGCGCATGACGGCGTCGGCCACGGGGGCCTCGACCGGGTTCTCGCGAGCCGCTCCAAGAGTCAGCGTAGCGATGCAAGCCGCCGCGCCAACCGCAACCCGCGACGCGCGCCACAATGGCGCGCGCTGCGACTGCTGAAGGGAATCAGGCATTGGCGCTGTTGAGGTTGAGGACACCGTTGCTGTCGCCGAATGACGTCAGGTCGTCCATGCCGAGCGTGTGCATCATGCTGAGCATCGCGTTCGCCATCGGCGTGCCATCCGCCGCCTTGATATGCAGGTTGCCATTCAGGCGGTTCTCCGCCTTGCCCAGCACGAGGAGCGGGCAACGGCGGTGGTTGTGCAGGTTCGAGTCACCCATCGGCGAGCCGTAGAGGATCATCGTCTTGTCGAGCATGTTCGACTCGCCTTCCTGAATGCTCTTCAGCTTGTCCAGGAAATACGGCAGCATCGACACGTGATACTTGTTGATCGTGTTGAAGTCGCGCACGCCGCGCTCCGTGCCGCCATGGTGCGAGGCCGGGTGGAACGGCTTGTCCGTGCCGCTTTCCGGGTAGGTACGGCTGGAGCCGTCGCGACCCATCTTGAACGAGAACACGCGCGTGATGTCGGCCGCGAATGCCAGGGCCTGGATGTCGAACATCAGCTTGACGTGATCCGCGAACGAATCGGGCACGCCGGCCGGTGCTTCGGGCAGTTCGCGCACTTCACCGCTGGAGTTGCGCGCTTCCACCGCCTGAATGCGACGCTCGACTTCACGGATGTCCGTGAGGTAGCGATCGAGACGGTGCTTGTCTTCCGGTCCGAGCGTGGCCTTGAGGCCCGACATTTCGCCCGAGATGAAATCGAGAATGCTGCGGCGCGTACGACGACGCTCCGCGCGTTCGGCCGACGTGCCGCCGACGCCGAACAGCTTTTCGAACGCCACGCGCGGATCGCGAATCACCGGCAGCGGCTCGTTCGGCGACGCCCACGAGATGGAGTCGGTGTACACGCAGGCATAACCGTACGCGCAACCACCGGCCTGATCGACGTTCTCGATGCAGAGCTGCATCGACGGGATCGGCGTGCTCTGGCCATACCGCTTGGCGTACATCTGATCGAGCGACGTGCCCACCTTCACATCCGAACCTTCCGTCTGCTTCGGATGCATGTGCGTCAGGTACACGGCGCTGGAACGGAAGTGATCGCCACCGATTTCATTCGGCGACGTGGGTTCCGCTTCACGCACATCCGTGTTGCTGATGATCGTGAGGTAGTCGCGGTAGTTCTCCAGCGACGTCAGCGCCGTCGGCGACAGATCGTACTTGCTGCCCGCCGCGGCCGGCGACCACAGGTTCTGCTTGGCACCCCATTCGTTGCAACCGGCGGCGCCGTGCACCATTTCGATCGCCACGAGACGCGGAGCGGCCTTGGCATCGAACAGACCACGACGACCCACCGGGATCATCGCGTCGAGGTACGGCAGCGCAATCGTGGCACTCATCCCCTGCAGGAACTGGCGGCGGGGCATCGCCTTTCCGCTCAAGAAGTACATAGCTGTGTCTCCGAGTCAGTTGAAAGTCGAGCGAATCAGCGAGTCCGGCTGTCAGCCGGCGTGGGGATGGTTTCGTGCGTCGCCGGCGTGGCGTGGGCGACCAGGCTCCGCTTGCGGAACGCGTCGCTCTTCACCACACCGTAAATGAAGTCGTGCATCTTGTAGTTCGAGGCGCGGGCCGCCACCTCGATCTTGCGCACGGCCGGTGCGTCCGCGTACTCGACGCGACGACCCAGTGCGTACGCCATCAGGTTCTGCGTGAACGAGCGCATCAGCGGCACCGGGCGCTTGAGCAGCGCGGCCTGGAGCTCACCGGGGCTCGACACCTTCGTGCCATCGTAGAAATCACCACGCGTATCGAGCGGCGTGCCGTTTTCGCGGATGCGCCAGCGACCCATCACGTCGAAGTTGTCGAGCGCCAGACCGATCGGGTCGATGAACTGGTGGCAGGAATTGCACGACACGTTCTCGCGGTGCATTTCCATGCGCTCACGCGTGGTGAGCATCCGGCCGTCCTTGGCTTCGCCCGTCTTTTCGAGGTCAGGCACGTTCGGCGGCGGCGGTGGCGGCGGTGAACCCATGAGCACTTCCATGACCCACTTGCCGCGCAGCACGGGCGACGTGCGGTTGGCCACCGACGTCAGCGTGAGCACACTGCCATGACCGAGGATACCGGCACGATGCGATTCCTTCGGGTACGTGACCTTCCGGAAATTCGCCCCAACCACGCCGGGGATCTCGTAGTGCTTGGCCAGCGATTCGTTCAGGAACGTGTAGTCGGCCGAGAACACATCGAGGACACTGCGGTTCTCGCGCACGATGTGATTGAAGAAGAGTTCGGTCTCCTCCACCATTTCATCAGCCAACTGCTCGCGGAAGTCCGGATACTGGTTGGCATCCGGGTGCACGAGCTCCACGTCCTGCAGACGCAGCCACTGCGAGGCAAACCGCGTGGACAGCGCGATCGAGCGCGGGTCCTTGAGCAGACGCTTGGTCTGCGCCAGCAACACCGTCGTATCCTGCAGACGGCCGCTGCGGCCCAGAGCCACGAGCTGTGAATCGGGCGGCGCGCCCCAGAGGAAGAACGACAGACGTGAGGCGAGATCGAGGCCGGCCACGGCCACCGAACCCTTCGCGGTGGCCGGCACTTCTTCGATACGGAAGATGAAGTGCGGGCTCGACAGCATCGCTTCCAGCGCCTGACGCACACCGAGCTCGAAGCCGCCGTCCTTCGCGCCTTCGTCATAGAACGCCATCAGTCCCTTCACGTCGTTCGCCGACAGCGGACGACGGTAAGCCTGCGCGCCAAGGCGCTGCACAATGCGCTCAGCGCACGGACGGGCTTCCGTCGCGGCCAGCGGGCGGCAACTGAAGATCCTGCGGCGCGTCGGCGTGTCGGACACACCGGTCGGATTGTACGGGCCGGTGACCGCGAAGTTCTGGATGTGCGCCTGCACCGTGATGCCGGACTGCGCACCGATCTGGGTGTCGGCGATGCTGTGACCGAGCGGCGTGATGTTGTCGTTCACCGGTCCTTCGAACGTGCGAAGGAAGGTGGCGGAGATCCGCTGCGGGCCGGCACGCACCAGCACCGGCTTGGTGCGGATGTCCATGCCCTGCGGATCGGCCTGCGACATGCCACGATCGATATCGAGAATGGCTACGCGCTCGCCGTTCACCGCGATTTCGATCTTCTCATCGAACGGCGCCGTGGACGCAAACAACTGACCCGTCGGAATCGCGTGCAGCGCCACCGTGAACACGTACTCACCGTCGGCCGGGAAGTTGTGTGTCACCGAGGTGCCACCACGTGTGCCCGCTGGGGCGCCGTCCACTTCCACAAGCTGCGACGCGAGGCGTGCAATCTTGTAGGTGCTGGTGGAGACGTTCGCCTTCGGATCACCCACGGCGAGACGGCTGATTTCGCTGGCCGCATCGAGGTAGGAATCGAGCAGCGTCGCCGACGGCATCTGCACGTCCGCGATGTTGTCGAAGTTCGCGCTCTTGGTGTCGAGCGGCAGCCAGGAGCTGGCCTTGATTTCGAGCCCGAGCACGTCGCGCACCGCGCGCTCGTATTCGGCACGATTCAGACGCTGAAACGCGCGCGAACCCGGATTCGGATTCGCCGCGTACCGGGCATCCATGCTGCGCTCGAGCGTTTCCATCAACACCTGCAGCGTATCGCCGGCAGGCTTGGCCCGTCCCGGGGGAGGCATCATCCCGGTGCGCAGCTTGTTGATCATCTTCTCGGCCACATCGGGCGCCGTCTGACCGATGGTGGCCAGATCGAAGTTGGACAACGAGAGGTTGCCCTGCTTGCGCGAGTCACTGTGACAACCCGCACAGCTCTTCTTCACGACGGCGTCGAGCGCCGCGCTGTTCATGACGGTGGCACCTGGGCGCAGCACCGGATGACCCGTCGCGCGCGCAGGAGCAGCAGTCGTGGGCGCCGTCACGGCATCCACGAAACGATCATAAGAACCATCATATGCGACGGGCACAGTAGGTGTGCCAGACACAGTGGGCGCAGTTGCGGCATCGGCAGGCGCGCGATCCACGCGCGGATCGGACGACCGATCGAGCGACGCGATGGCGAGCAATACCAGACAACCGGAACCAGCGGCAACCAACGACTTCATCCCCGAACCTCCAGGCTCAGGCGGGTTGGCGAAGCGGCGCAGGCAGGAGGCGCGCCACAACACGGCGGGAGAACAACTTTAGTGCTGACCGGAATCTACGTAGCAAGCAACAATTTCGTTCAACCTCTGAAACAAATATCATCCAGCGATCTGACTCCCTCATCCGTTTGGGAGCCATATGGATAGTGGTGGGTACATCGGTTTCGCGGTGTGTTGAACGCGGCTGTCCCTTCCGCTGCACTATCCATCCCACCTTTCCGCGTCGTCCAACGGGCGTCTCGTCCCGCGGAACGCACTTTCCCCACCTGGAGGACCTCGTGCGACCCTGCTGGATGCTGGCAGCCGCTGCCGCTGTTTCGCTGAGTGCCCTGCCCGACACGGCGCAGGCCCAGACCCGCCTCAACCCGGTCATCGACCTGCTGGCGGCCAACAAGCCCGTCTTCGGGCTCTACGCGCCGGCCAATCCGCGGGCGCGCCCCGGACAGCCCGCCCCGACCGGACCGGTCAAGAGCATGGCCGAACTGGGTCAGGAAGCGCTGGCCTACAAGAAGCTGGACTACATCTTCGAAGGCACGATGGAGTACAACTTCGACCAGTCCTTTCCGCTCTTTCAGGAATTTGCGAAAGCGCTGGACACGGGCGGATCGCTGCAAAAGGGTAAGGCGCCCCGCTTCACGCATCCCGTGTTCGTGAAGACCCCGGAAATCGCGCCCGACCCGGCGGTGGCCTCGGCCCGTATCGGCAAGCAGCTCAATGAAGGCGTGAGCGGTATCATGTTCGTGGACGTGCAGAGTGCCGACGAACTCAAGAAGGGCGTCGCGGCCCTGCGCTTCAAGAGCAAGGGTGGCACGCGGTCTGACGATGTCGGCGGTGCGCCTGCGCGCTGGGGCATGACCGAGAAGGAGTACAAGGAACGCGCCGACCTGTGGCCGCTCAACCCGAAGGGTGAACTGGTGACGTTCACCATCGTGGAAAGCAAGGAAGGACTGGCCAAGGTGCGCGAGATCGCCGCCGTGCCAGGTGTGGGTGTGCTGTTCCCGGGTGCCGGAACGCTGCGTGGCGTATTCAGCACCACCGACGCGAGCGGTCAGCGCAAGTTCGACGAACCGGCGTGGGAAGCGGCCATTCAGTCGGTCCTCGCGGCGTGCAAGGAGTTCAAGGTGCCGTGTGGGTATCCGGCAGGCGCAGCGGACATCGAGATGCGCATGAAGCAAGGCTTCAGCGTGTTTGTGATCGGCTGGGGTGAGCCGGGCTTCAAGGCGGTTGATCTTGGACGGGCTGCCGGCGGGCGCTGAGTTTTTAGCGGTCTTGGATAACAACACAATCGAGGGAAGCCGACCGATAGGGGGCGGCCTCCCTTTTTTGTGTTAGCCGCACCCGCTTCCGGCGCTCAGTAGTCCAAAGGGATGAGAAGGGTTGCCAGCCGTGGCGCCGCTGCGCGGCGCGAATACAGCATGAGCGCAAGGGAAAGCGGCAAGAGCTCTCCAAAAGGCAAAAGGGCCGCCGGACACATGTCCGGCGGCCCTTCGTCATCAGCTACGACTCTTCAGCCGCGAGCTTAGTCCGCGCAACCCTTGAAGTTCGGGTTGTTCCGCTCACGCACCGGCACCATCAGGCTCGTACGTGTGCCATACTGCACGCTACGATAGCGCATCGTACCGACGGGGAACACCGTCGCCGCCGTCCGGTTGTACTGCGTGATCAGGCGGCGCATGTCGCCAAGGCGATGCCCGGTCAGCCACAGCCAGTACGCGCGCTCCTTGAACAGCATGTCCACCGCAGCGGCGTGCGTCGTGGGCGAAGTGAGCGGCGCAATGGCCGTCGACAAGCCCGTTGCGCGCAGCGTGTTGAGGATCGCAACCATCGCATCACGATCAGCCTGCGTGCCACCCGTGGCACCACCCAGACGCGCTTCGGCTTCGATCAGGCGCGCTTCGATGCCATCAGCCAGCGTGAAGGGTGCGGCTTGCGAGGTGTACTTCTGCTGCGTCGGCAGGTTGAGGCTGGTACCGTCGAAGCCCTGACGTGCCGAAGGAACCCAAGGCACACGCGGATCAGCCGGGGTCACGAGATAGTCGAGACCATTCGTGCCTTCCAGCGTGCCGGCCGTGTAGCGGGAGCCGCTCACAAACGTCCCGGCCCATATGCCGTTGTTCTGGCGGGGAGTAGCGATGGAGTGGCTAAGAACGTACCGGTAGTTCGTGGCCACACCGGTAACCGCTGCCGCCGCCTGGGCATACTGCCCCTGGTTGAGAAGGATGCGGCCCTTCGCGATGGAGGCGAGGCTGCGGATGTTTGCCGCCGTTGCACTGGCGAGCGCGGAATCCGCCGTAGCAGCTGCCGTGGTGAACATCTGGGCATTGGTGAGCGGCTGGCCGTACTCGAACTCCCCGTTATCACCCACACGGCTGAACGGCACACCCGAGCAGAACCCTTCGCCGAAGGCGAGTTCGGAGTATGCGCGGATCGCGTACATCTCACCCAGCGAATCGTTGGTGGCGGCGGACGCGGTCTTCGCGGCCTTCCACCGAACGATGGACGTCGTCATGCCGGCACGTGCGCGCTGAAGACCCTCATAGTTGGTGTTCAGTGCGCCACCCAGAGCCTCCACAGCCGTACGTTGATCGGTGGCGTACCGATCGGCAAAAGTATCAGTCGTCTGAATCTCATCAGCCAGATTGCCGCTCGACACCACATAACCGTCCTGGGTGCCCGAGTAGGCAACGATGAAATCCATCACCGAGCCGTTGCGCAAGGTGGTGGCTCCCAAGGAGCCACCGAGCGCGCTCTCGGCGATGACGTTGGGCGTCTCGACATTGAGGATGTCCGTGGTGCATCCGCTCACGGCCACTGCAGCCGCGAGCGCACTCACTGGACGAACCACACGTCGTGTGTTGAAAAATCGCATGGAGTCTCGTCTCAGAAGGAGAAGTTCATACGGAGCATCAGGATGCGAAGCGGCGGCGTCGAGAAGTACTCCTCACCACCACGCTGATCGGAGTTCGCCGCGGAGGCCTCCGGATCCACACCCTTGTAGTCGGTCATCACGCCGAGATTGCGGCCCGTAAGCACGATGTTCCACCGCGTCGTGCGAAGCTTGTTCGCCCAGGCGGTCGGCATCTCGTACGACACCGACAGTTCGCGCCAACGGATGAAATCACCGTTTTCCATCTGACCCGTGTAGATGGCGTCAGCCGTGGCGTAGGCATACGCCTGCTCCTGCAGCGACACCGACTTGTCGTAACGACCACGGCAGGTGACACCGTTCTGGCACTGGTGGCGGAGCGTGTTGTTGAACTTGGTGATGCCCCACTTGCCATCGAACTGCGAGGTGATGCGGAGCTTCTTGTTGAGCAGTTCCAGCGTCGGCGTGAACGCCATTTCCTTCGTCGGGAACGACGAGCCCTGATAGATAGCCGTATCGCTGTAGACCACTTCGCTGCGACCCGCGATGATCCCGTCGTTGTTCACGTCGCGCGGCGTGACCGTGCGGTCCCACAGACCGTAGATCGGGTAGCCCGGGCGGTTCTGCTGCGTGTTGCGATTGCCTGACGGGATCGTGGCCACACCCTCGGCCAGCTTCGTCATGCGGTTCTTCAGCGTCGAACCCGTCAGCGCGAAAGACAGGCCCACGGCGTCGCTTTCGATGATGCGCTGGTTCCAGGTGAGTTCAACACCCGAGTTCTTGATGTTGCCGATGTTCACGATCTGCGACTGCAGACCCGACAGCGACGGGGCGATGTCACGCAGGATGAGCGCGTCCGTGGTGGACTTGTTGTACGACGTCAGTTCGATGTTGGTACGACCCGAGAACATCTGCAGGTCGAAACCGAACTCGGTTTCCGCCGAGTATTCCGGCTTGAGATTCGCGTTGCCCAACGAGCTGAGCGTAGCGCCCGGCGTTTCGCCGGAGGCCAGCGTGAGCGCACCCGGCGAGTACGCCTTGATGGACGCGGTATCGGCCGGAATCTGACCAGAGGCGCCGTAGGTACCACGCAGACGCAGGCTGTTCAGCCAGTCGCCCTTCGGGAAGAACGCTTCGTCGGAGATGAGCCACGACGCGCCGACCTTCGGGTAGTACACCGCGCGGGTGTTGGCACCGAACGCGCTGGCGGCGTCACGACGCAGACCGCCGGTGAGGAACAGCTTGTCCCGGATACCAAACTGCTGCTCAACGTAGTAACCGAGCGTACGACGATCGGTGATGTTCTGCGTGCTGCTACGCGTGGCCGCAGCCGTCACCGTCACACCACCCGGCGGGAGACCGATGCCGGTGCTCTGCTGCAGCGTGCGGAAGTTGCGCACGTACTGCATACCGACTGACGTCTTGGAGTTGAGCCAATCGAGCAGCTGGAACGTGCCGGTGGCGCCGTAGTCAGCCGTCTGCTGGTTGGTTTCCACACGGTTGGCCGTGATGTTACCCGACCGCACCGTACCCGTATTCGGGCCTTCGCCGACCTTCGAGATGAACAGGTCGTTGCGGAACGTGATGTCCGAGCCAAGGGCCGCGCGCGTCGCCAGCCACGACACCGGGTTCCACTGCGCCGTCGCCGTGTTGATGAAACGATTGATGTTCTGCGAGGTGGTCTGCGCCAGCACGTCACCCATCATGAACGAGCGGTAGCCGCGCAGATTGTTGCCCTGCGAATCCTTCAGATCGCCGCGCCAGTTACCGCCCAGTGCCGCCACCATCAGACCGTTGCCGTTGTCTTCGTTCTGCGGCAGACGCAAGTCGGAATTGATGAAACCCGACGACACCTGCAGGAACAGATTGGGACGCAGCTCCGCGCTCACGTTGGCGCGGAAGCTGTTACGCGCCAGTGCATTCGGACGCATGATGTCGCTCGGGAGCGACGTGACGCCGCGCTGTGTTTCGAGGCGCGTGACTTCGGAGCTCGGCATCTTGTAGATGCCCGTCTCGCTCTCCGTCTGGCCGGAGACGAAGAACTGCACCTTGTCGTTACCGCCCGACGACTGGAGGTTGTACTGCTGGCGATTACCCGTGCCGATCGGCGTCAGGTCCGACTGGTTGAGCACGTTGCCGCGCGACAACGAGTCGGTCACGCCTGCAACGCAGCGGCCGTCAACCATTTCCTGCAGTGTGCAGATGGCGGAAACGTTCGGTGCCGTGGCACGGCGACCCCACAGCGACCACAGGTCCGGATACTCTGCCGTGTTGTTGATACGGCCGTTTTCCGCCGACAGGTTCCACGTGGTGCGACCCGACTTACCGCGCTTCGTGGTGATCACGATAACGCCGTTGGCCGCTTCCGTGCCGTACAGCGTGGCGGCCGAGGGGCCCTTGATGATCTCGAGGCTTTCGATCTCGTTCGGATTGATATCATCGAGACGCGACGGGCCCGAACCACCAACGCCCAGACCGTCGCCCGTGGCGCCGGAGGCACGCACACCGTCGATCACGATGATCGGATCGTTGGAGAGCGAGAAGGAGTTCTGGCCGCGGATACGCACGCGTGAGCCGGTGCCGGTGGCGCCGGTCTGCACGACCTGCACACCCGACGAACGGCCGGACAGCAGGGCGCCCATGTTGCTCACGGGCAGTTCGGCGATCTTCTCGGCGACGTTCACCTGCGTGGTGGCGTTGGCCAGTTCGACCTTACGCTGCTGACCGGTCACCGTGGTCACGACGGCGGCGAGCGAAAATGCCGCCTGGCCCAGCTTCACATCAGCCACCACCGGGGCGCCTTCGGTCACGTTCACCGTGACACGCTGCGCTTCAAAACCGATGCGGCTCACTTCGAGCGTCACGGAGCCCGTGTTGGGAACACGCAGCGTATAGCGCCCATTCTCGCCCGTCAGCGTGCCGATCTGCGTGCCGGCAACAAGGACGCGAGCCTGCTGGATGGGCTGACCGGTGCCACCATCGGTAACCGTACCGGTGACAGTGCCGCCGCCTTGCGCGGCCGCCGTTGGCGGCGCGAACAGGCTGAGGCTCGCCGCGAGGGCCAGCAAAGAAGTGGTCAACCGACGCCGCAGCACTTGCGGACGTGTGGCGACCGGTGGCGAGCAGCCGCGCTCTCCACGGGTGAACGCAGCGGGTACGAACAATCGCATCTCGTGACTCCCCAGATCAGGATCACACGCCGACCACCCAGATGTGGTCGGTCGATGGCCACATCACCCCATCGCGTCGTTGGTGCGCGGTGGAGTGAACGGGCCATTGCTACACGGAGACGGGTATCTCCGGAAAGCTCAGAGGAGAACAGGGTATCGCGGTACTCGCGCACACCTGTGACGGCGGGAGGCGCTGGGGAAGCGCCGGGTGGTGGAGGGGGACAGCGGTATCGCAGAGGGGAACAACAAAGGGCCGATTCGCGTCACGCGGATCGGCCCTGATGCGCGCGTTGCCGCGCGGAGCATCCCGGAACCTCACTGCTGACAAATCTTAGCCGCGGCAGAGGGTACGGAATACGAGCACAACTGTCAATAGCGTATCGTCATCCGGATCGGTGAGTTACGCGATGCACATTCACTCGATGCCTCAGGGAGCGGAGGCCGGCAGCTTGAACGTGATGGCCGACAATGCGACCGAATCGGTGGCGAGACGTGTTGTTCCGGCGGGCAAGCCGTTCAACTTGAGGATATAGGCCACCGTCGCGCCGTACTCTTCCCGCGGCAACGTGCCCGGATCTCCGTCCGGCATGGTCGTGCGAATCTGTTCGAACAATTCGAACAACGGACGGCCAACCCACTTCCCCTTGAAGTCACTGTTGGTGAATTCGTCGAGTTCGTGGCACTCGGCGCAGGACTTTTTGTACACGGCCTGCCCTTCGGTGGCCTGTTCTTCGGAATAGACCGCCACGCTGTCGCCGGTATCTCGGACCACGATAGGGCGGTTCTGCGCCGCCAGCCGGGCACCCGGCTGCTGGGCGGTCATGCGGCTACCCGCAAAGACACTTGCCGCAACCACGGCAAGAAGAAAGGCACTCGGGAGATGTGTGTGCTTGTGCATGGCGATTCAACGTGCAAGGTGGGGGTTTCGCTGGTCCGGGGAGCTTTTGCTGGCTGATCCATACCCCGAAGTCTCGTGGAAAGATTTCGGAAAGATTGCGGAGCCCGGAAGCCCCGAACATCTTGGCGTGCACGCGCTTGGCGGCCGCACGCGGCAATCAGGAACGTGACCGTGCGCACACAAAGCCCCCTCCCCCGATCCCGCTTCATGGACTCCACGGATTCCGCCACCACGTCCAACGACGCCGGCCTGCCAGAGGCTGACCGACCTGAAGCCGGCTTCCCGCGGCCTGTGGTCGACGACCTGCCCCGCCGCGACTTTCTGCGGGTCGCTGGCAGTGCCGGCCTGCTGCTCGCCGGCGGCTGTGCCCCGCCGATCGCGTTTGCCAATGCCCCGGCCAAGGGCATCGAGCGGGGGCGAGGCGCGACGAGTTCCAGCAGCCATGTGGTGGTGATCGGCGCCGGCGCCTGGGGTGGCTGGACGGCCTATCACCTGCGGTCCCGCGGTGTCCAGGTCACGCTCATCGACGCCTATGGTCCGGGGAACTCCCGCTCCACCAGCGGCGACGAGACCCGCGGTATCCGTTCGTCCTACGGCGACCGCGCCGTCGGTGAACTCTGGACGCCATGGGCCCGCACGGCCATTCAGCGCTGGAATCTGTTCGAACAGGAATGGGGCCCGGTCTTCCGCACGAAGTTCTTTCACCAGACGGGGGATGTGATCATGCGTCCCACCCGCGAGCCCTTCATCACCAAGACCATCGATCTGTGGACCGCCAACAAGGTCCCGCACGAGGTCCTGAGCGGCGATGAAGCACGGAAGCGCTGGCCGGTCATCAAGGCCGACGATATCACCGTGGCCATCACCGAGCCCGACGCCGGTGTGGTACGCTGCCGCGCCGCGACACAGGCGGTGGCGGCGATCGGCCAGAAGATGGGTGTCAAGTTGGTCATCGGCCGCGTCAAGCCGGGTGACATCCGCAACAACATGATGGACGGTGTCACCCTCGAAGATGGCACCGTGATCCGCGGCGACTCCTATGTGTTCGCCTGTGGCCCCTGGCTGCGCAAACTCTTCCCGTACCTCGAGAATCGGATGCGGGTGCCAATCGGACACGCCCTGTATTTCGGGGTGCCGGTGGCCGATTCGCGCTTCAGTTTCCCGAACCTGCCGAGCTACAACTTTCCGGGTGTCACCGGGTGGCCCATGCTGCCGGTGGACAGCCGCGGGTTCCGCGTGCGTGGCGCCATCGCCGCACCAGCGTCGGCGTCGGCGTCGGCCGCACCGGCTGGCGGCGCACCAGCCAATTCCCCGGCTGCCACCGCAACACCGCCGGCCGATCCGGCGCAGCAGGATCCGGATCTGAGTTCACGGTGGACCAATCAGGATCGTGTCGACGGGGCGCGGCGTTTCCTGGCGGCGCGTTTCCCATTGCTCGCCAACGCGCCGTTGCTCGAAACACGGGCCTGCCACTACGAATCGAGCATCAACGGGAATTTCATCATCGACAACGTACCCGGCACGACCAACGCCTGGATTGCCGGCGTGGGCCAGGCCGAAGGCTTCAAATTCGGCCCGGTCGTGGGCGACTATGTCGCCCAGCGTGTGCTCGGCATCAATGGTGACCCTGAGCTGGTGAAGGCGTTCAAGCTACCGACGACGGAGTACACACCGGGCTGATCTCCGGTGTGTTCCGCCCGTGGTATCCCTCAAGCGTCGCCGGCTTCCCGGCGGCGCTTGTTGGCTTTGGCCCGGTATGGCAACAGGAACAGATAGATGCCGGTGATCCAGAGCCCCAGCACGATGATGCCCGACGGCAGGAAGACCCAGAGCTTCGCCGCGTCGGCAAACCACGACCCGTCGTGCATGGTCTCGATGAGATCCGAACGACGATAGGCGCTCTGCAGCACCGCGCCGGTGCCGATGTCGACCTGGATCTCCCAATGATCGACCGTGGCGACCTTGGCCAGTCCCTTCCCCGGTCGCACGTCGATCCGGTCGATGCTCGTCCAGTCAACGATCTTCGCTTCCGGCACCGACTTCGCCGCATCGAAGATCTGCTGCATGCTGACCGTGGGCGTCGTGTTCTTGGTCTTCTGTTCAGGAGGCTGCACCCATTCGATCTGCTTCTTGAGCTGCAGTAGCAGCCCCGTCACGATCACGATGAGGAAGGGGATCGATACGGCAATCGATCCCCAACGATGCAGCTTGCGGTTCAGGAGGCGGGGGTTGGTCATTTTGCATTCTACCCCCGCGCTCCATGGTCAGCCAACCAATGCGCGCGATCTATCGACCGCGGCGTCCCCATACCGGAGCATCCGGCTCCTGATTGGCGCGCTCGTTCTTGTAGGTGCCGAGCAGACGCATCGCTTCCTGCACGGCCCGCTCGAGCTGCGGGTCACGGCCGGAAATCACCTCTCGTGGAAAGTTCTCCACGTCGATGTCCGGGGCGACACCTTCATTCTCCACGGCGAACTTGGGATCGCGTGAGAAGAATCCAAAGCGGGGGGCGATCATCGAACCGCCGTCCACGAACGGCGGTGTGTCGGTGGTGGCCACGAGGCCGCCCCACGTGCGGGAGCCCACCAACGGCCCCAGCTTGCGGCGCTTGAACATGAACGGCATGAGATCACCGCCCGAGCCGGCCATCTCATTGATGATCATCACCTTCGGCCCCCAGATACCGTTGGCCGGGCTCGTGTACGGATAGCGATCACCGACGGGATTGTTGAAGTAGCCGTCGTAATCGCGCCCCAGCATATCGACGATGTAGTCCGCCGCCGATCCACCACCATTGTACCGTTCATCAACGACCACCCCCACACGATCCTGCTGCGCGAAGTAGTAGCGATTGAAGCTCACATAACCCGGCGCACCGGTGTTGGGCACGTACACGTACGCGATCTTGCCACCGGAGAGTGAATCGACCATGCGTCGATTGTGCTCCACCCAGGCACGCGTGCGCAGCCCCTGCTCGTTGGCCACCGGCACAACGGTGATCTGCCGCGCGCCCTGCAGATCGGGACGCGAATTCACCGTGAGCACCGTCTGCCGGTTCGCCGTGCCATCGAGCAGGCGATAGATATTCTCCGGTGCTCGCAGCTCCTGCCCGTTGATGGCCAGGATGTAGTCGCCGCGGGACACGTTCACCCCCGGCATCACCAGCGGCGCCCGCAACTCCGGGTTCCAGCTCTCGGCGTCGTAGATACGCGACAAACGATAGCGGCCGTTCTCGATCGAGAAGTCCGCACCGAGCAACCCGCCATTCGCATCCGGCACTTCGGGCAGATCACCACCACGCACATACGAGTGCCCGATCGCGATCTCGGCGCCCATGTTGTCGAGCAGGTAGTTGAGATCGGCCCGGTGATTCACATGCGCCAGCAACGGCTCGTACATCTTCTTCATGGCCGGCCAGTCGCTGCCCTGCATGTTCTTCACGTACAGGTTGTTGCGCTGATTGCGCCAACCTTCGTCGAAGATCTGCCGGAACTCGGCTTTGGGATCGACGAAGGTGCGCAGCGTGGCGTTGAGACGCCCGGTGCCTGCCGCAGGAATCGCACGATCGCCATCGACAAGGAACAGCGCACCGTTCGCGCCGGTGGTGCGATACAACACCTTGCGGCCATCGCCACTGGTCGTGAACTGCGACACGCCCTGCGCAAACACGGCCGCACGACGCGCGCCGAGCTGGTAGCGATGCAGCGTGTTGCCACCACCCTGCCCTCCTCCCGCCGCGCCGGTGCCTGTCCCGGTGGTGGGAATGGGCTCCAGGAAAAACACCGTGCCTGCAGGACCGGCACGCAGGGCATCGTAGTCGCGCTCGATGACGCCCTGCACCGTCAGGATGCGCTGGGCAATACCGTCATAGTCGATGCGCACCGGACGCACCGGTGCCGACGCGACACGGGTCGTATCGGCCGCACGCGGCGCGCTGCGTGTGGAATCGCGCATGGCATCGCGCGCACTCTCATCGTCGCTCTCGGGTAGCAGCGGCGACGGCTCGGCTTTGCTCAGTACGGCCAGGTAGAGCGCCCGCGTTTCCGGACGATCGAACTTGGACATATCGAGCAACGACGAGTTGAGCCCGAAGTTGGTGGAGGCCAGGAACCAGAGATACTTGCCACTGGCATCCCACGCCGGATTGCTCGCGTCGGCCATACCATCGGTGAGCTGCTTCACCGCGCCAGTCTCCACTTCATAGACAAAAATCGCCCGCAACAACGACTTGAGTCGCTTGGGATACGCCAGGCACCGCGAATCCGGACTCCAGACCGGCACGATGGACCGATCCATCATGAAGTACGGATCGGTGTCGGCCACCTTGGCCTTGCCACTCGCCACATCCACCAACCAGATGCGGAAATGCGTGTCCTGGAACGCAATCGTTTTCCCGTCCGGCGACCAGCTCGGCGAGTACGGGCGGCTCGGTTCCGGCAACACGATCTCGCGCGTCGCCCCAACACCCTCCTGCGGCGCGATCACCAACTGGTACTCACCACTGCGATCACTGAACCACGCGATCGATTTGCCATCCGGCGACCAGATCGGCGCGATTTCGGCAGAGGCACTGCTGTTGGTCAGATTGCGCACATCCCCCTTTTCTGCCGGGATGGTGAACACTTCGCCACGCGCTTCCACCGCCGCGCGCTTGCCCGTGGCCGAGAGTGTGAGACCCGTGGCGCGCGCGGTGACATCCTTCCACTGCGGCATCATCCACGGGAAATCGCCCGCAGCCGAGATGTTCACAATCTTGTGTGTGCCAGCACGCGCATCGAGTTCATGCACGTAGCCGGCCTGCTCGAACACCACACTGTTGCCGGACGCGTCGAGTGTCTTGACGTCGAAATCCTTGAACGTGGTGATCTGCTTGAGCGCCCGCCCTTTGGTGTCGTACGACCACACATTCGACACGCCGTCGCGATCGGACAGGAAATACACCGCATCCCCGACCCACACCGGATCCATTTCCTTGCTGCCGGAAAAGGGCGTGGTGTCGAGCGCAAACGATGCGAGGTCGAGAATCCAGATCGGCTTGTTCTGCCCACCGCGATAGTTGCGGCGTTCTTCGTCCCATGACGACGGCATGCGGTACGCCACACGCTTGCCATCTGTGGAGATCTTGCCCTGGAAGGCGCGTGGCATGGGCATGGCCGTTTCCACACCTCCTCCGACGGGCACAGTCCAGAATCGTGGTGCACCACTGGGCGCCCAGGTCGCGCGCGGCGAGGCAAACACCACGCTCTTGCCGTCCGGCGTCCATCCTTGCACCACATCCGCGGAGGGATGCCAGGTGAGCCGCGTCGGCTGGCCTCCTTCCACCGGCACCACGTACACATCGGTGTTGCCCGCATACTCCGCACTGAACGCCACCTGACGTCCGTCCGGCGAGAGCTTGGGGTTTTGCGTCACCCCCTGAAAGGAAGTGAGACGCCGGGCGGCACCACCGGCGCGCTCCACCACCCAGATGTTGTTGGCATACGCAAAAGCAATGGACTGCGCACTCACACTCGGCGAACGCAGCATGCGCGTACCCGACTGTGCGGATGCCGATGTAGCCAGCGTGAAGGGCGTCGCCAGCACAGCGAGACGCAGCGTGCGCGCGATGGGGACAGAAAGTCGTACCATGGCACTCGAGGGGTGGGAGAAACAGAAGAGGCCGCAGACCGGCCTAATATCGCCAGAGAACACCATCGTTGGCGGCACGGAGCGGCAACGTGAGCACCGTTCTGGACCCGCCAGGTTGCCATTGTCCGTCACGCAGCACGCGACGGTCCAGCCAGATCCGCACCAGATATTGTGCACCGGGCTCGAGTCCCGTGAGGTGCAACGCGGCTCCCGGCAGCGCCAGTTCCTGTCCATTGTCCGAGACACTCCAGTCGGACAAGGCAATGCGGTGCTCACCGACCACGACATCTTTCCGGCCGGCGGTGCTACGCCTGGACACCTGGAGGTTCACATGCGCGGAGTCACCGGCCCAGCGGCGTTCTTTGTCCGACAGCACGAGCTGGGCGATCGGCGTGGTATCACTGAGATTAGCGAGCGGCCCGTGCCAGCGGGTGAGGGCAAAGCGATTGGCGCGTACCACCGTGGCGGTGGCCAGGGCAAACGTGGCGCGGCGTGCGGGTGGCACGCGCAAGTCGTCGAATCCTCCGAACTGCCGGCGCACGGTCATGGCGAGATCGTCCGGTGTGTCCTGGAAATTCGACATCACCATGCCCACCGCACTGCTCGCACTCAGCGCTCCATGCGTGCCTCCCAGCGGGCGCATGCGGTTGGCCACCGAAACCATGCCGAGCCCCACCCGATGATCGTCGCGGAGTGACACGAGAATGGGTGCCGGATTGCGGGTGGCGTCACGATGCCCGTGCACAATGCGCACGACGGCGGCGGGGTACCACGCATCGGCCGTGGCACGCACCCATGCCGCGGTCGGTGCAAACCCATCGGCGCGCATGGCTCCACTCTCCCGCATCGCCTGCATGACCGTCGTCAATCGCAAGGGATCGCCAGCAATCGACGAATACCGATAGAGATCCTGATTGTCTTCGTGTCGCCACACAATCTCTGCGCGTCCGCTGTCGGAGGCCACGAGGTAGCGCTCGCCGCCAAGGCGACGGGTGACCACATCGACGCCAGGCGTGGCCACCAGCAGCTCCATCACACGAGCTTCCGAATCCGGCAGACAGAACACACCGAAACCGGTCGTGACACCATCCACACTGAACGCCACATCAGTGGGGGATGTCAGCGTGCGCGCGAGACGAAAGCCATGCGCGCGCAACACATCGGCGATCGGGAGGAACGTGGCATCGGAAGCGCGATTGTGCCCATGGTCGGACAGCAACACGATCTCGAGATCACGGCCGGTCTGTTCACGATACCGGCGATTCAGTTCTGTCAGTGAGCGATCGAGGTGTGTGAGATACTGCGCCACATTGCCACGCATGTGCTGCAGCGCGTCCGGTCCCACGTTGTAGATGTACACGGTATGCCGGCCACGACTGCGCAGCACGGCTTTGACATCCGTATCGACCTCCCGCCGCGCCGTCGGCCAGGACATGAGGTAGGCGCCGAGATGGTGGAACTTGGCATCGAAGGCAAAGTCCATCCGCTCTTCGTATTCGATGGGACGAATCGCGTCGAGCGCATCACCAATGACCGCATTGTGTCGCGTGCTGTAGTACACACGCTGATAGCCCGCCGGCGGTTGCACCCCAAAGATGGCGTGCCACGCGATGTCACTGATCGATGGAAAGGTGGAGATCAGCCGTCCCGGGGGACGAAACGCAGCGAACTGTCCACGAGCGCGGGCGTCCTGCACATCCCGGAAATCCAGGCCATCCAGCGCTAGGACGAGGCGTCGGGGCAACTCTTCAGGAGCCGGTGTGGGCGCAGGGCGTCTGATCGGGAGACAACCGGACACAACACACAAGGCACTCCAGAGCAGAATGCGACCGACGATGAGCTTGCCCCGATTGAGAATGACCCGCATGATTCATCATCGTAGCATGTCGAAGCGACCACACAAGCCCGCGTCGCCAATGCGTTCCCGCCCCCTGTATGTCAGCGCCGCCTTCTTGGGTGGCATCTTGTGCCTCGCCCCTGCCTCTGCGAGTGCGCAATCCGGTTCCGCCAGCGCCAACCCGCCTGGCACGGGCACTGTGCGTGGTGCCATCACCACGCTGGATGGCGTGCCAGTGGGTGGTGCGACGGTACGCCTGGTCAGTGAGCGCGCCGTCCTGACGATCGTGTCGGAGTCTGATGACAACGGCAATGTGATCTTCACCAAGGTGCCCGAAGGGCGCGGGTGGATGCATGCGCGTCGCATCGGCTTCCGTCCGGATTCGATTCCAGTGACCATCTCCGGCGATCAACCTCCACTGGCCACACTGAGCATGACGCGCGTGGCGGTGGAACTGAGCGCCGTGCGTGTGCTCGGCCGTCGTGAGATCCCCGGTCCCATGGGCGGATTCTTCCGTCGCATGCAGCAGAACGGTGGCGGGCACTTTTTTTCGGCCGCAGAACTCGAACGCCGTAATCCGTCGAACATGACCGACGTGTTCCGGCACATTCCCGGCATGCGCATCGAATCGAATGGACCGATCAATCGGGTCCGCATGCGCAACAGCCGCTGCGCGCCATTGGTGTGGCTCGATGGACAGCCTCTGTTCGCCGGAGAAGTGGACCTCGACGGTTTTGATCCCCGCACCTTCGAGGGGATCGAGATCTACAGTGGTCCGGCCTCCGTGCCGGTGGAGTTCCAGGGCAATCAGCGCATGAGCAGTGCCTGCGGCACCATCGTGCTGTGGTCCAAGCGCGGTGAGCTGCGCCCGAAGCGACGCAAGAAGGACGACCCCACACCATCGGCATTGATCGCCCAGTTGGTGGAAAAGGGTGAAGCATTTGTCGCCAACGACGTGGATGGCGCAGCCTATCCCGATTCGTCATCGCTGGTGAAACCTCTCTATCCGGACTCCCTGTTCGAGGCGCAGATTCCAGGAGCGGTGCTCGTGGAATTCGTGGTGGACCTCAAGGGGCGGGCCATGATGGAGACCTTCAGTGCGGTCACCACCACACACCGACAATTGGTGGAACCCGTACGACGCGCGGTGCAACAGCAGGAGTTCTATCCTGCCAGCCGCCGAGGAAAGGTGGTGCAGCAAGTGATGCAGCTACCGTTCCTTTTTGTTCCTGACTCCACGGCCAGACGGAGACGCTGAGTGGTTTGTGCAACACGATGGGGACGAGGAGTGTTGGCAATGACCGCACTCCTCGGTGGTACACGAATCGCGCATGGACAGTCGGCCAGCGCCCTCAAGGAAATCGGTAAGACCTCGGTAGGCACGCCGGTTTTTCTTGAAACGAAGTCGGTATCCCGGGCGGGGGATGTGGTCACCGCCACCGTGCGCGTGAAATTGCAGCCGCCGATCAAGAACGGCGCACAGGAGTTGCGTAGTTCGCGGGCGATCGGCATGTACGACTGCGTCAAACAAACCGTGGCGACCAAAGAAAGCTGGTACTTCACGGATGATGCCGGACGCAAGGAAGGCATGCACCGCACGGTCAAGGTGCCCGGATTCGGGCCAGCCCTCAAAGGATCTCTCGCCGATGTGGTATTGAAACACTTATGCACAAAGCCCTAACGCGATTCGCGCTTTCCCTGATCGGGTCGACGGTCTTCTGGTCGACCCCCGTCGCGGCGCAGCCCATGCGCGCGCTGGGAACGGTGCGAGGTATTGTATTCGACAGTCTCACACGGAAACCGCTGACAGACGCGGTCGTGGAAGTACGGGAGACCGCACGACTCGCCTATACCGATAAACAAGGTCGGTTCACGCTGGACTCGGTACCGATCGGGGCGCAGCAACTGTCGTTCTCCTCGCCGACGCTCGATTCGCTCGGGGTCTACGGGTTTGCGCGGGAGATCGACGTCACGTCCGACACCCGGGGGGTGGCGTTGTCGACGCCGTCGTTCCGCACTGTGTACGATCGCCTGTGCCCCGCGGCCGGCAACGCGCCACGGGACAGCGCCATCGTGTTTGGCACCGTGTATGATGCCGCGACTCGCGCCCCCATCAGCAAGGCGAGCGTCACGCTGCGCTGGTATGAAACCGGGGGCGACGGTCGCGATTTCCTGATCCTCACGCCGGAACGCAGCACGTTCACCGCAGACGACGGTGTGTATGGCATCTGCGGTGTACCCTCCGATCTCGCGCTGAGCACATCGGCGGCTCACGATTCCGCGACCAGCGGCACATTCAGCACGGTCGTCGGAGCCAGTCGCCTGCTGCGCCGCGATCTGTATGTCAGCCGCGAACTCACCAGTGCGGTAGCGGCAGACACGGGCACTCGTGCGCCGCAGGGAACAGGTGTGGTGCGCGGGACCGTGCGGGATGAAAGTGGCAATGCGCTGGTGGGGGCTTTGGTTGTGCTCACCACGGTGGATCGCACTACGCACACCGATTCACTGGGTCGCTACCGCTTTGGCAACGTACCGCTTGGCACGCAGGAACTCAGTGTGCGGCAGCTGGGACGTGGCGCACTGTATCGCGTCATTGATGTCACAAGGGTGGAGGGCAGCACGCATGACTTCGTGTTGCCGGTGGCCACGGTACTGGCCACGATGAATGTGCGCGGCACAGCGCGGATGGGCGTGGACCAGGCCGGCTTCCTGCGACGCAAGCGCCAGGGGTTTGCGAGGATCATCGAACATGAGGAAATCCAGAAGCGCTACGACATTGGTTCGGCGCTGGCACGGATACCGGGACTTCGCGTGAATCGTTCGATGGGGGGAACGGAGGTCGTGGGTTCCCGCGCGGTCTGCAATTCTCCGATTCCGATCGTCCTGGACGGGGTGCCCATGCGTATGTACGGGAACAACTCCACCATCTCGCGTGAAGCCAACTCTGCGGTGCCTCAGATGCCGACCAACGGCTCACGACTCGACGCATTGGCTGTCAGCGATGTGGTAGCCATCGAGTATCATCCGGGGGGCGCCACCATCCCGATGGAGTATTGGCAGGGCATGCCCCCGACATGTGGACTTATTCTCATATGGACCGTCTTCTCCCGCCGGCAACAATGAGGAGTTTTATGCGCACCATACAGCCAATCCCGTTCAGACTGCTGCTGTCCGCCGTATTGCTCGCCCCCTGTGCCCTGCCAGCCCAACCGCGTGGACCCGTCGGTAGTGTGCGCGGCACCGTGTACGACAGTCTCACACGCAAGCCGATTGTCGATGCCGTGATCGAAGTGCAAGCGACCGCACAGATCACCTATTCCGATGCGCAAGGTCGCTTCACGCTCGACTCGGTACCGCTTGGGGTCCAGCAACTGACTTTCTCGTCGGCGACGCTCGACTCCCTTGGCCTCTATGGGTTTGCGCGCGAAGTGGATGTCACCAGCGATACACGCGGTGTGTTACTGACCACTCCGTCGTTCGGCACGATGTACGGCCGTCTCTGCGCGACCGCAGGGAGTCCGTCCAGAGACAGTGCTATCGTCTTCGGCACGGTCTACGACGCCGCCAGTCGCACCCCGTTGAGCAAAGCGCAGGTTTCATTGCGGTGGCTTCAGTCCAGTGAAGGCGGAAAGGAGTTGAGCAACCCGGAACGTACCACCGCCACCGGAGACGATGGCGTGTACGGCATCTGCGGGCTTCCCGCGGATGTCGCGCTCACCACGACGGCCCAACACGACGCGATCGTCAGTGGTGCGTTCAACACGGTCGTTGGACCGAGCCGAATGCTGCGGCGTGACTTCTACATCAGTCGCGAACTGGGGCAGGCGGCCGACGTCCGGACCAACGCCACGCCCTCATCGGGATCAGGTATCGTCCGTGGAACCGTGCGCTACGAACGGGGCAAAGCATTGCCGGGTGCACTCGTTTCGCTAATCGCCGGCAATCGTTCGACCGAGACCGACGCTGAGGGGCAATTCCGTTTGACGGGTGTGCCGCTGGGTACGCAGGAACTGAACGTTCAGCAGATCGGACGCGGCGGAGTCAGCCGCGCCATCGACGTCACGGCGCGTGACGATGGCACACACGATTTCGTGCTGCGGGGCACCACGGTGCTCGCCACCATGAACGTGCGTGGGAAGGTCGGCGCGGATCAGGCCGGGTTTCTCCGACGCAAGCAGGACGGCATGGTCAGGGTCGTCGAACGCGAGGAAATCCTGAAGCGCAGTGATATCGGTTCGGCGCTGAAGCGTCTGCCGGGCCTGCGCGTGGCACAAAAACTGGGGGGCACGGTGATTGAGGCCACGCGACCGATGTGCGTCGGGCAGGTACCCATCGTGATTGATGGCGCCCTCATACCAAATCCACGAAACACCACCACCTTCAGCGTCCCGCAGGCATTGTCCGGGACGACAGCGATCCCGCGCGCAACAACCACCCCTGCCCCGTCCCGAGCTGCGCAAAGCAGCGTCGTTTCAGCCGCCAATAACGCGCGTGTTGACCAGTTGATGGTCAACGATGTCCTGGCGATCGAGTTCCATCCTGGACCGGCTTCTGTTCCCATGGAGTATTGGCCAGGCCCACCGCCACAGTGCGGCCTGCTGCTCATTTGGACGGTGGCTTCGAACTGGGACAAGTGATGCGCATTCACGCTTGGCTCACCATGCCCTTGCTACTGGTTCCCACGTTGGCGGCCGCGCAGCCGCAGTGATCGGTCGGAACCGTGCGAGGCATCGTATATGACAGTCTTACGCGTCGACCGCTACGAGAGCCGTGATCGAGGTGCGGGAGACCGCGCAGATCACCTACAGCGATGCACAGGGTCGCTTCACGATCGACTCCGTGCCGCTCGGGGCGCAACAGTTGACCTTTTCGTCGCCGACACTCGACTTGCTTGGCCTCTATGGGTTTGCCCGCGACGTGATGGGTACCCCACCTTCGTGTGGCCTGATCATCATCTGGACCACATTCTCCCGCTGGTCCCGCTGAAAAAGACGGCCCCGATGCACATCGCACCGAGGCCGTTCTTCCATCTGCGCCGAGCGCCTTACGCCATCTTCGCCTGCAACCGGCGATCGATCGCGTCGAGGAAATTCTCCGTGTGCAGATACGGCGTGTCCTTGGAAATGAGGATCGCCAGATCCTTGGTCATCTCGCCGGCTTCCACCGCTTCAATGCACACCTGCTCCAGCGTCTCCGCGAAGCGCACCACATCAGGCGTGCCGTCCACCTTGCCGCGGTGCATGAGACCACGCGTCCACGCGAAGATGCTCGCGATGGGGTTGGTCGACGTCTTGTTGCCCTTCTGGTGCTCACGGTAGTGACGCGTCACCGTGCCGTGCGCCGCCTCGGCTTCCATCGTCTTGCCGTCAGGGGTGAGCAGCACCGACGTCATGAGACCGAGTGAACCGAAGCCCTGCGCCACGATGTCCGACTGCACGTCGCCATCGTAGTTCTTGCACGCCCACACGTAGCCGCCTTCCCACTTGAGCGCCGAGGCGACCATGTCGTCGATCAGGCGGTGCTCATACGTGATGCCGGCCTTCTCGAACTCCGCCTTGAACTCGGCGTCGAACACGTCCTCGAAGAGGTCCTTGAATTGGCCATCATAGGCCTTGAGGATGGTGTTCTTCGTGGAGAGGTACACCGGGAAGTTGCGCTGCAGACCGTAACGGAACGATGCGCGCGCAAAGTCCTTGATGGAGTCGTTGTAGTTGTACATGCCCATCGCCACGCCGCCGTCCTGGCCGAACTTGGCCACGTCGAATTGCATCGGCGCGCTGCCGTCGGCCGGCTGGTAGGTGATGGTCACCGTGCCAGGACCCGGCACCTTGAAGTCCGTCGCCTTGTACTGATCACCATGCGCATGACGGCCCACGACAATGGGCTTGGTCCAGTGCGGCACGAGGCGCGGAATGTTTGAAATGATGATCGGCTCGCGGAAGATCACGCCGCCGAGGATGTTGCGGATGGTGCCGTTGGGGCTCTTCCACATCTTCTTGAGCCCGAACTCCTTCACACGCGCTTCATCGGGCGTGATGGTCGCACACTTCACCGCCACACCGTGTTTCTTGGTGGCTTCGGCGGAGTCGATCGTGACCTGATCGCCCGTCGCGTCGCGGTGCTCGATGCCGAGGTCGTAGTAGTCGAGTTCGACGTCGAGATACGGCAGGATGAGCTTGTCTTTGATGAACTGCCAGATGATGCGGGTCATCTCGTCGCCGTCCATCTCGACGACAGGATTCACGACCTTGATCTTCGCCATACGCAGAATGCCGGGTGGGGCTGAAGAGGGACCGTGCACCGCCACCGAGGCGGCCACGAGGAAAACGTCGACGTTCTCCATGCCGGCCAAAGCGGTATTGCGAGCCTCGCAACATGGGGAACACCGCAAGATGCGCCCGGAACCGCGATGGAGCCAGTAGTGGGGCCCGGTCTCGCGAGCTGCGGCCATAGGAGGGTCCTATAGGGGATTCCACGATTGCGCCGTGGCGTGCGTTGAACCAGTGATGGAGTGCGCATCGGCATCTGTATGCCTACGCCCGCGCATCCTTTCCAGACTCCCCTTTCGCCGTCCGCGATATGTCCGTCCTATTCCGCCGCTGTGCATCGCCCAGAGTGGGCCGTGTGGCGGCTACTCTCGCCCTGGCCCTCGCCGGGCTCTCTCCATCACTGCAGGCTCAGGCGCCTGCCCCCAATGCTGAGCTCATTGCCACCCGCCATGCGCAGGAGGCGGAGTTGCAGCAGTTGGCCGACGTGCACCGCTCCGTCATGATGCCGATGCGCGATGGTGTCCGCCTCATGACGGACATTTATGTGCCCAAAGGTCGCTCGGGTGGTGTGCCGCTCATTCTGAGCAAGACGCCGTACAACATGAACTGGTGGGATGTGCGCAATGGGGCGCCACGCGACGTCTCCGCTGTGCTCGGTGCCATCAAGCGTGGCTACGCCTACGCATTGCAGAACGAACGCGGTCACTTCTACAGCGAAGGTCAGTACGACATCCTCGGCCCGCCGGCAACCGACGGGCATGACGCGGTGGATTGGTTCACCAAGCAGTCATGGAGCAACGGCCGTGTGGGGATGATCGGCTGCTCGAGCACGGCCGAATACCAGATGGCCGTGGCCGGCACAAAACCCAAGGGGCTCGCCGCACTGGTACCGCAGGGCTACGGCGCCGGCGTGGGCCGCGTCGGTGGCTGGTATGAGCAGGGCAACTGGTATCGCGGTGGTGCGGTGCAGATGTTGTTCATCACCTGGATCAATTCGCAGCAGAACGCGCAGCGCCCGATGTTCGCTCCGAACCTCAGTCAGTCCGACCTGACCCGTCTGCGCAAGTCATTTGATCTGGCGTGGCAGGGCCCCAGCATCGATTGGTCGAAGGCGCTGTGGCATCTGCCGGTGCAGGACATCCTGAAGGCGGTGGACGGTCCGCCGGGCGTGTTCGCCGACAAGATGCCCGTGGCCACCGGTGGGGAAATGATCAAGCGCACCCCCAACGATCCGCGCTGGGACAAGGGTGGCTTGTACAACGACAGCATGCCGTTCGACACGCCGGCGCTGTGGTTCATGTCGTGGTACGACGTATCGGTGGGCCCGAACATCGCGATGTGGCAGCACGCCATGAAGGTGGCGTCGCCCGAGGTAGCCAAGCAGCAGTACGCGGTGATCGCGCCGGTGGCGCACTGCTCGTACACGCGTGCCACCGAGAACACGGTGGTGGGCGAACGCAGCATGGGCGATGCACGTCTGGACTATGACGCGCTCACCTACGGCTGGTTCGATACGTTCCTCAAGACCAGCACCAAGACCGGCCTGTTGGATACGCTGCCGCGCATCCGCTACTTCACGATGGGCTCCAACACTTGGCAGTCGAGCGACGTGTGGCCGCCAAAGGGTGCGACGCCCACCACGTGGTACCTCACGAGCGGTGGTTCGGCGAACACGATGAACGGCAACGGGGCGCTGGTCGCCAAGCTGCCCAAGGCCCAGCGCGACACGTTCACGTACGACCCGATGAAGCCAGTGACCAGCTATGGCGGCAACGTCTGCTGCACGGGCACGGCCATCCAGGCGGGGTCGTTCGACCAGCGAGTGCGCGAGACCAACCCCGCGATCCTCGTGTACACCTCCGAGCCGCTCAAGGAAGGCATCGAGGTGAGTGGCCCGATCTCGGTCACGTTGTACGTGGGCAGTGACGCCAAGGACACCGACTTCACGGTGAAACTCATCGACGTGGACACCGAAGGGCGCGCCTGGAATCTCGATGAAACCATCCAGCGCATGCGGTACCACACGGGCTACGACAAGCCGGAAACGCGCATGGAAGTCGGCAAGAAGTACAAGGTCACGCTTGGGCCGCTCAACACGAGCAACTTCTTCAAGGCCGGTCACCGTGTACGCGTTGAAGTGTCGAGCAGCAACTTCCCGCGCTTCGACCGCAACCTGAACACGGGTGGCGACAACTTCAGCGAGACGACTGGCGTGGTCGCGCACAACATCGTGTTCCACGGCGGCAAGGACACGCCGTCCAGCATCACCCTGCCCATCGTACGCGCCGTGAAGAAGTAACCGGCGCGTGCCGTCAGTCCTGCGAGGTCGGTGGATTCGGGGACTCCTCGAACACACCGACCTCGCGGTTTTTCATGACGTGCCCCGCCGCGAAATACCGACCATTCATGGCGATGTACACCCCTTCCGGCAACGTCTGCGCGAAACTCAGCGCACTGCCCAGATTGAACAATCCGTCGGAGCTGCCAAAGGCGTATGGCACCATGGCACCGGTGAGCACGATGGTCTTGCCGGTGATGGTCGCCGCCAGATGCTGTGCGGTTTCCGGCATGGTGTCGGTACCATGCGTGATCACCAGCCGCGACTCGGGGGCGCGGGCACAGGCCTCGGCAATCTGCTGCCGATGACTGCCCAGCATCTCCAGTGAGTCGATCATCATCAGCACTTCGACTTGCACATCGAGCATGCTGCGTCCACGTCGCAGCATTTCGGGCAGATGCGTCTCGCGGAACCGCAGCGTCCCGGTGAGTTCGTCGTACTCCTTGTCGAACGTGCCGCCGGTGACAAACACGCGCAGGCTCATGCCGACTCTCCGCTGGACTCGCCCGAAGCGTCCGATGCATCGGTCGGTGTATTGGCCGATGTATTGGCCGATGTATTGGCGCGGTGTTTCGCCGCGCGGCCACGCCGCGCCTTCTCACGCGCTTTCTTGGCCGCCTTGTCCGCGGCCCGACGCTCCAGATCCGCGATGGCCGCATCACGCGCGGCACTCTCGGCTTCGCGCCGTGTCCAATCGGCCCGATCACGCCCCTCGGCCTCTCGTGTACGTCGCAAGCTCTCCGCATCACGCCACGCCGCCACCTTGGCGTGATCACCGCCCATCAGCACGTCGGGTACAGTGTGCCCTTCGTACGAAGCAGGCCGTGTATAGCTCGGCGCACTGATGCCCCGATCGAAGAACGAATCGGTGCGGGCGCTCTCGAGGTCACTCATCGCACCAGGCAGGAGTCGCACAGTGGCATCGACAATGGCCAGCGCCGCCGGTTCCCCACCACTGAGCACAAAATCGCCCAGTGAGAGTTCTTCGGTGGCCAGATGCTGGGCAACCCGCTCGTCGATGTCCTTGTAGTGACCACACAGCAGCGTGAGCTCAGTGCCCGCCGCAAAGCGCACCGCATCGGCATGCGAGAAACGCCGTCCGCGCGGTGAGAGCAACACGATCGGCGAGGTCGCCTGCACCGACGCCACGGCCTCGAAGAACGGGCCAGGCTTCATCACCATGCCGGGGCCACCACCGAAGGGGTAGTCATCGACCGTGCGATGTTTGTCATGCGTGAAGTCACGCAGATCGATGAGCGAGTACTGCACACCACCGGCTGCCGCGGCCTTGGCAGGGATGCTCAGGGACAGCGGCCCCGCAAAAAACTCGGGGAAGATGGTGATGATGTTGATGCGCAGCATGGGCGCGAGTGCGTGCAGGGCCTGCGACGAATCAGTCGAGCAGGCCGGCGAGCGGCGCCAGCACGATCGTACGGGTCTCTTCGTCGATCGAGCGCACGATCTCGTCATGCCACGGCACGAGCGGACGTCCGGTGCTGGTTTCGACTTCCAGGATGAAGCCCTGCGGCGCGTCGTACACATCACGAACATGGCCCACCAGGCCCTGCCCGTCCACTTCCACGCGCATGCCGATCAGATCGCCGACATACACTTCGTCTTCATCGGCTTCCGGCAGACTGGCCGCATCGGCCAGCAGGTAGCGCCCGCGCCAGGCATCGGAGACATCGCGGTCGGTCACCTCGGTGACGCGGACCAGCCATTCCCGATTCATCGGACGGCCGTCTTCGATGTGCAGGGGCTGCGGCGCGCCGTCGGCACCCGGCAGCAGGTTGCCCTCGCGATCGCCCGCAAAAAGCACAGCGCCGGACGCAAAGAGCACGTCCGGCGCATCGTTCAGCGATTCGACAGCCCAGGCACCGCGCACACCATGTGCGCGGCGCACTCGACCGGCGACGATGTACTCAGCCAGCTCAGGCCTCGCCCGAGGGCAGTGCGACGGCCGCAGCCTGGAGCTTGGCCGCGAGACGGGCTTCGTGACGCGCCTTGAGGATACCGGCACGACGGAGGAGCGAGCGGACCGTATCGGTCGGGAGCGCGCCCACGTTCAGCCAATGGTTCACACGATCGGCCTTGAGCGCGATCGCGTTCTCGCCGCCACGCGGCTGGTACTGTCCGAGGATTTCAATGAAACGGCCGTCACGCGGGGCCTTGGAATCGGCAACGACAATACGGTACATCGGGGTCTTCTTCCGGCCTTCGCGGCGGAGACGGATCTTGACGGCCATCTGATTCTCGGACGAGTGGTGTGGTACTGCGTGGGCTCCAAGCCGCTGAGCTGCTGGCACCCACTTCCGGGCTCATCGCGACGCCGGTACTCCCGGCTCGCACCCGGCCCCCGCTATCGGGGAGCCTTGGAAGCTATTCACCCTGCTGGCCGGATACAACTGGCGCTGGAACGGGCTTCCGTGAAGCCCTGAAGACTAGTTGGGAATGGAAGGGTTGCCTGCCTATGGGAAGACGGCAGGACTGTGAAGGGAATGGCCGGGACGCTGGCGCTTCCGCTCTTCTACGAAAAAATTGACCAATCGGCCTAGATTGTGGTGGTCTGGTTGCCCGGCCCCACCATTCCTGCGGCTTTCCCTTCCCGTCATGCGGTTGGTCGCGCCGCCCGGCGGCGCCCACGCGGTTGCCCTTCCCATCCCTTCCCTTCCCGCTCACCCGTCCCATGCGCCAGTGCTCCCTCCCCGGGATCGCCGCGGCGGCCCTGTTGGCCGTCCCGGCTGTCGCGCCCGCCCAAAGCCCTCCGCCTGCCCAACCCAAGGCGGCCGTCGAAGCCCCGCGAGGCATGGTGGTGTCGGCCAGTGCCATCGCCAGTGACGTCGGGCGCAACGTGCTGGCCGCCGGCGGCAATGCGGTAGATGCCGCCATTGCCACCGGCTTTGCCCTGGCGGTCACCTACCCCACGGCCGGCAATATCGGCGGCGGCGGATTCATGGTGATCCGCTTCCCGGATGGACGCGCCACCACGATCGACTTCCGCGAAAAGGCACCGGCCGCCTCGTCGCCGACCATGTTCACCGATTCGACCGGCAACTACTCCTCGCGCATTCACCACAACTCGCACAAGAGTGTCGGGGTGCCGGGCACCGTGGCCGGATTTGCACTGGCCCACCAGAAGTACGGAAAGGCCAAATGGAACGGGCTGGTTGGTCCATCGGCCACCCTGGCCGACACCGGCTTCATCGTGCCGACTGGGCTCGCCGCTTCCCTGGCCGGCGTACGCACCAAGTTGTCCACCGATTCCGGATCGCTGGCCGCCTACTACAAAGCAGGCCAGCCATATTCTGCCGGCGATCGGCTGGTACTCGGTGACCTGGGCAAGACGCTCGGCCGCATCCGCGATCAGGGCCGCGACGGCTTCTACAAAGGCACCACCGCGCAGCTCATCGCCGCTGAAATGCGTCGCGGTGGTGGGCTGATCACTGAAGCGGATCTGGTGGCCTACCAGGCCGCCGAACGGGCAGCGGTGCGTGGCACCTTCAACGGATACGACATCATCTCCATGCCCCCGCCAAGCTCCGGCGGCGTGGCGATGATCGAGATGCTCAACATCCTCGAAGGGATGGACCTCAAGGCGATGGGGCACAACTCGCCGCAGTATGTGCATTCGTTGGTGGAGAGCATGCGTCGCGCCTTCCGTGATCGGGCGCTGTATCTGGGCGATCCCGACTTCACGCAACCGCCCATCGCCAAGCTCACCAGCAAGACGTACGCCAAAGAACTCCGCGCCACCATCGACCCGAACAAGGCATCTCCCTCATCGCCCGCCGACGTGGCGCAGGGGTATGAGAGCGATGAAACCACGCACTATTCAGTCGTGGACAAGGATGGCATGGCCGTGTCGGTGACCTACACCCTTGAAGCGGGCTACGGCCTCGGCGCCGTTGTGGATGGCGCGGGCTTCCTGCTGAACAACGAGATGGGTGATTTCAACGGCAAGCCCGGACTCACCGACTCCACGGGACTCATCGGCACCACACCAAACATCGCGCAGCCCGGCAAACGCATGCTGTCGAGCATGACGCCGACCATTGTGGCGCGTGATGGCAAGTTGGTCGCCGTCGTGGGCAGCCCGGGCGGACGCACGATCATCAACACCGTACTCGAAGTGGTGCTCAACCTCACCGCGTTCGACATGCCCGTGCAGGACGCGGTGAATGCGCCGCGTCTGCATCACCAGTGGCTGCCCAATACGGTGACGGTCGAACGGGTGGGCTTCTCCGAAGCCACGCTCGACGCGCTGCGGGCGAAGGGTCATGTCGTCCGTGTGGGTGGCCAACAGGGCACGGCACACTCCATCGCCATCGACCCCAAGACCGGCAAACGCCTCGGGGCGGCGGACCCGCGCGATCGCGACGCCGGCGCGTCGGGCCACTGACGGAGCACGTCGGCAGCGGCACGAACCCTCGCGATCTTCGTTCTCCTGCCACCCGCCGACCGGACCTGTCAGTTCACCGATTGGCCGCTGCATGACAAACACCGAGAGGCGCATGATGAGTCATGCGCCTCTCGCATTTGCTACCCATGGTCTTCCTGCTTTGGGGAACCATGCCACTGAACATGCTGCACGCCCAGCAGCCCTCCTCTCCGACGGCAACCACGGTGACGGGTCGTGTGCATACCGCCGACGGACGTGGGCTCGCGGGTGCGGTGGTCGCCATTCTCGAAACACTCGAGGAGACACACACCGGCAGCGATGGCCACTTCGTGCTCACGTCCACCCACCGCGGTGTGGCCACCCTCGTTGCACGCGCGGTGGGCTTCGTTCCATCGACGATCGATATGGTGGTGCCGAGCGACTCGATGTTCGTGTTCCGGCTGGTGCCACGTCCTCCCACGCTCACGCAGTTCGTGGTGGTGGCTGCCGGGGAATACACCATCGGCAGCGGTCAGACCGCCTCACTCAAGCCACTCGAAGTCGCGCAGACCCCAGGCGCTGCGGCCAATATCGCCCGCGCCATCCAGACATTGCCTGGAGCGCAGAACGTGGACGAAGGCACGGGGCTCTTTGTGCGCGGCGGCGATGTCACCGAGACGCGCGTGCTGGTTGACGACGCCTGGATGCTGTCTCCCGTGCGCTTCGACAATCCCACCGGCCACACGACCGTCACGGTCAATCCGTTCCTGCTCGATCGCACCGTGTTTTCATCGGGCGGGTTTGGTGTGCCGCACGGCAACGCGCTCTCGGGATTGGTGCGCATGGAAAGTGCAGCAGCGCCCGCGCGACAGACGGCATCGTTGTCGGCCTCCATCGGTGGCGTCAGTGCGGCCTACGGAACACGACTGCATCCCCGTGTGGGAATGCGGGCATCGGCCGGACTCAACTCCCTCGCGGCCCTGACCGCCACGTTCGGTGAGGCCCAGCCCTACGAACCACCACCACGCAGTGGTGACGTCAGTGGCTCGCTCGAGTGGCAATCAGGCGCTGCAGGACGTGTGCGGCTGTTCGCGGTGCGGCAAGGTGGTGTCTTTGGCGTGGGCCAGGCCGGCGTGGGAAGCACATCCCACTACGGTGCACGATCCGCCGATGGACTGGCTGTGCTCTCGTGGCGCGACAGCAGCACGACATGGCGTCCCGCCGTGACCGTCGCATACGCGTCCTTCGACCGCAATGAGACATTCGGCACCTTCCAACTGCGCACACGGTTGTCGGCGCCACAGCTATTGGCATCACTCGGCTACGTCACAACCGATGGCACGCGGTGGCGTGTGGGCGCCGAACGCGAGGCTCTGTCGGCGGCATACGCTGGACACATGCGCACGACAACCGGCGAATGGTCTCCCGTGTTCACAGAGCGCACACCGAGCACCCGCATTGGCGCGTTTGTCGAAGGCAGTCGTCGGTTCGCCTCCGGATTTCACGCCACGCTGGGACTGCGCACCGATCAGAGTTCACTGACCGGGCGGCGCACCTACGACCCGCGTGTATCGTTGGCCTGGCAGCGCGGTGCGTTGGCGCTGACCTCGGCCTGGGGCGTGTACCATCAGGTGGCGGAGCCCACCTACCGTCGCGCATTGCCGGCCAGTGCCTTCTCCCCCATGCGCGTGCACCAGTTCATCGGCGGCGTGCAATGGGGCGCCGATACACTGGGGCTCCGCATCGAGTACTTCGACAAACGGTATGCAGATCTCTGGCAGTTTGCCGACCGTCAGGAGCCGGTGGGCAATGGGACGGGTCGGGCGAATGGCGTGGACATCATGTGGCGATGGCGGTTGGCCCAGGCCACGTCCACACGGGTCACCTACAGCCATGTGCGCTCCCGTCGCACTGATCCGCACAGCGGCCTGATGGCGCGCTCCCTGGCCGACATCACACACTCCGTGACATGGATCGGGGAACATGTGCATCGCAGTCTCACGATGGGCACCTCGGTGCGGTATGCGACGGGAAAGCCCTTCACTGATATCGTCGGCGCAAGACCGGACGAAGGTCTCGCCGCACCGGTGTATGACGATCCGTTTGCGGCCCGTATGCCCGCCTATCTGCGCAGCGATGTGTCTCTGAGCTGGTATCGCGCGCTCGGCGAACGTCGCGGCCTCGTGCTCTGGGGTAGTCTGTCCAATGTACTTGGCCGTGAAAACGTGATGCGGTACCGCTGGTCGGAGGACTACTCCGTGCGATTCCCCGTGCATGCGCCCTTCAATCGTTCGATCTTCATCGGCACCACCCTTCTGCTGTGAGTGATTCCATGTCGAACCATCGCCCGCTTTGGGTCGCGTTTGTCATGCTGGCGCTCAGTGCGACGTCCCCAGTTCCGGCATCGGCACAGTCCAAACCATCCGGTGCATCGACCGCCCCGTCAGCACAGACGGGAGGTGCGGCGTTGACCGGCGCGCTGCGTTGGGCCGACTCGGCGAGTCGCGTGATCGATCGTGGTGTGATTCGCAACGATACGACCGCGGTCCTGCAGGGCATTGCCATCGTTGATCGGGCACTGACGGCCTTCCCCGAGCACTTCCTGCTGACGCACTATCGCGGATACGCCGCCTATCGCCTCGGGCAAATGGCTGGCGTGCGCAAGCAGGCCAACGTGGCGCGGGCCCACTACGAAGACGCCGTGAAGTGGCTCGACCGTTCGATTGCCGCCCAACCCATCGCCGAGTCGCATGCACTGCGCGCGAGCTGCCTGGGCCAGTTGATCGGCGGCAGCATGATCAGGGGCATGCGACTGGGGCCCCAAGCCAATGACGCGGTGGACAAGGCGCGCCTGCTGGACAAGGACAATCCACGCATGCTGTTGCTCGACGCGATTGGCGCGTGGTACAAGCCGTCCATGTTCGGCGGTGGCAAGGACAAGGCCCGGGCGGCCATGCAGCGCGCACTCGCTGCGTTCGCCGCTGACACTCCGGCGCCCGCGTATCCGTCGTGGGGGTATGCCGAAGCCCTGGCCTGGCATGGGCAGTGGGAGCAGGAGGCGGGGCGCGGCGCGGCGGCGCGTGCCGCCTACGAACGGGCCCTGGAGCTGGAACCCGAGTACGGCTGGGTGAAGTACGTGCTGCTGCCGGCAGTGCGCTGATACCGGTAGAACACCGCGGAACACCGCGGAACACTGCTGAAAACCTGAAGCTCGAGGCGTCATGATGCCCGCCTGGAATGTGCCCATGCACCACATTCGCAGTACGCTGCTGTACTTCGCGGCGTGGTGCCCCTTTGTGTTGCTCTACGCGGTCCTGGTGGCACACACGGCTCAGTTGCCCACGACAGTAGCCATCGTGGCCAGTGTGCGCACGGTGGGACTGGGAGCATTGCTTGGTCTGCTGGTCCGCGCCCACGCGCAGCGTTCCCCGTGGCCTGCGCCCCTCTCGGCGGGATTCATCGTGCGTCAGGCCGTGGGGGCCGTTCTCTATGCCGGCGCCTGGGCGGGGCTCATTCTGGTGACGATGTGGCTCGACCTGGGCAGTTGGGAACGGGTGGCGTTCGTATCGTCGGACTGGATCGGCTGGCAGGGCTTCAACGGCATCGTGGGGTATGTCGTGATCGCTGGCCTGACGTGGATGGGTGTGGCATCGAAACAGTCACAGGAAATGGAGTCGCAACGACACGAGGCCGACGCACTGCGTGTGCGTGCCGAGCTCGAAGCCCTGCGTGGCCGCCTCGATCCACATTTCCTCTTCAACACGCTGCATTCCCTCATGGCGCTGTCGCGACTCGATCCGGCCCGCACCGAGCAGGCCCTGGGGCAACTGTCCGACTTGCTGCGATATGTGCTCGACAGCAAACGGGGTGCCCGTGAACAGGTGCAGTTGGCCGACGAGCTGCATTTCGTACGCACCTACCTTGCATTGGAGGCGCTGCGATACGGGGAACGCCTTCGCGTGTCCATCGATATCGAAGACGACACGCTGGACTTTGTGGTACCGAGCCTGACCGTGCAGCCCATCGTGGAGAATGCCATCCGCCACGCCGTCGCACCGCGTGCCGACGGTGGTCATATCGCACTATCCGCACGGTTCGATGCCGAATCGCTGATCCTCACCGTGGCCGACGACGGCCCGGCTTCGGCGGCGCCATCCGGCGGCACGGGTATCGGCCTCGACGCCCTGCACCGGCGCTTGCGTTTGTTGTACGGCACACGGGCCCGGGTGGACGCGATACATGGCACCAGTGGCTTCACGGTGACGGTACATGTCCCGGCCTGACGCAGGTGCGCGCACGCTGCGCACTCTCATCGTGGAAGACGAGCCGCTGGCGCGCATTCACCTGCGCGACCTCGTGCAGGGCAGCATGGCACTGGAACTCGTCGGCGAGGCCGCCAATGGGCGCGATGCGGTGCAGTCGATTGCGCAGCTCAAGCCGGACGTGCTGTTCCTCGACATTCACCTGCCCGAACTCGATGGCCTGGCGGTTCTCGAGCAGTCGCTGCAACCGCCCCATGTGGTGTTCACCACGGCGTACGACGGCTACGCCGTGCATGCCTTTGAACTCGGCGCGGCCGATTATCTCGTCAAACCGTTCACGCGAGAGCGATTCGAGCGGGCGGTGGTGCGCCTGCTCGCACGGGTCGCACAACACGATGACGCCGGAGCGGGTGACGATGCGCCGCCCGAAGGTCCGGCGTTGATGGAGCGCGTGCGCAGTCTGCACCATCAGTCATCGGGTGACGCGCGATTGCGGCATGTATACGTACGCGAACGTGGTCGCGTGCTGCCCATCGCAGTGGATACCATCGAGCGCCTGGAAGCCGATGATGACTACGTGGTGCTGGTGGTGGGTGGTCGTCGCCACCTGTTGACGGTGCCGCTCAGTGAACTCCTGGGGCGACTCGACGCCGGACGGTTCGTGCGCATACACCGGTCGCATGCGGTGAACCTCGATCATGTGCGGGCCATGTTGCCCGCCGACTCGGGGCGATGGGCTGTGGTGATGCAGAGCGGTGAGCGCGTCCTGGCCAGTCGCACCGGCACCCGACAGCTACGCGAAAGCATGGGCCGCTCTCGGGGATGAATGCCAAACGGGGGCGACGTCGTGATGACGTCGCCCCCGTTGGTGCAGCAGACCCGCAAATTACTTGACCGTGAACGGCGCCACGGCCTTGTAGTTGTCCCACGACACGATGATCTCGCCACCGTTGCCGGCCGGCTTGACCTGGATCTCCATCTTCTCGACCACGGCGTTGTTGCTGGTGACCGTCATCGGGATGCGGACCAGATCCTGCTTGGCGTCATAGGCCGTGCCCCACTGCTTCGTCTGCTTGTTCACGATGAGTTCCCACTTGAGGTTCTCCTGGATCAGCGTGAACAGCGTGTAGGTACCGGCCGGCACGTCCTTGCCACCGAACGACAGCGTCTTGCTGGTGGTGAGGTGCGTGGCTTCGTTGGCACCCGTGCGCCACACCATGCCCCACTTCATGTCGGACAGGCCGTTGAAGATGACACGGCCACGCTTCGACGGGCGGCCGTAGTTCACCTTGATATCGGCGGTGCCGATCTTGGCGCTGAGCGAGTCACGTGGCGAAGCCGGCGCCTGGGCACCGGCCGGAGCCGCGTGACTGGCCGCACCCTGCGCGGAAGCGGGAACCGAAAGCAGCGACATGGCAACCAGTGCACCAGCGCCGCGCGTCATCAGACGGGAAACATTCATGGCGGGACTCAGGAGAGGGAGGAAAACATACGGGCGGCGACCACGTGGTCGCCGCCCGGTGTGTACCATACCGCCCTGATCGAGTTCCGCCAATCGGCACGGCGGGACGTTTCACCCCACCATCCTGCGGCTTCCGGCGGAAATCAGGGACGAATTTCCGGCCCCAGCGCCGCGTCCAGATCGCGCTTCACCGTCTGAAGCTCCTTGAGCAGTACCGTGTACCGATCCGTCGCGTCCCGGCCGATCTTCTGGTCGGCGCGCACGGTCATGCCAGCCAGGTACGTGATGTGCGCCTGCAGGCCCGGCTTGCCGTAACGGATGGGCTGCGTGTTCACCACGTCGGCCACCTTGCGCACTTTGGCCAGTGTATCCGCCGCCGCGCCCGTCGCATTGCGGAAGCGCTGTTCGGCGCCCCGGATACGGGTGGTCACGGCATTGATCTCCGCCGTCATCTCGCGCATGCGGGTGTTGTGCGCGAACTGCGCCTGCAGATCGGCTTCGGTGGTGCCATCAGACGCCAGACGCGGATCGATGCGCACGCGCAGCGGCACGGTGGTGGTGGTGCCACCAGCCGTCACGCGCGCGGTGTACTGCGCCGGCGGCGCCCCCAGGGTGTTCTGGTGCTGCACGTTCCACACAAACCGGTTCATGCCCGCCTGGTTGGGTACCAGGTTGAGCATCGGACCTGCGGCTGCGCCACCCGGGCGACCAACGGCCATGGCCGCTTCCGGATCATCATCATCGGCCGCACGACGACGCGGCGGTGCCGGCGGCACCACGCCGCTCTTGAAGCTGTTCACGACCTTGCCCGCGGCATCCAGAATCTCGATACGCACGGTGTCCGCCGCGGCCGACGGCAGATAGTAGTCGATCGTGGGGCCAAGGATGGACTGCCCCACATTCGTCCGATAGCCATCGCGCGGACGGAACACCGTCACCGCCGCAGTAGCCGTCGTCGGCGTGATCTGACGCAGTGCGCTGATGTTGTCGAGAATCCAGGCGGCGCGACCCTGCGTGGCGATCACGATATCGTCGTTGTGCACACGGATGTCGTTGATCGGCACAACGGGCATGTTCAGGTTGAACGGCTGCCAGTGGGCGCCATTGTCGAACGACACGTACAGCCCGAACTCGGTGCCCGCATACAACAGGCCTTCACGCACCGGATCTTCGCGCACGACACGCGTGGGCGCATCCACCGGAATACCGTTCGTGCCATCGGTGAGCAGCTTCCAGCTCTGGCCGTAGTCGTCGGTGCGATAGATGTACGGCTTGTAGTCGCCGAGCAGGTAGCGGTAGGTGGCGAAGTACGCCGAACCCCGGCGATGCGGCGACGCATCGATCCACGCCACACGGCCCCCTTCGGGCAGGTCCTTCGGCGTGACGCGCTTCCACGTCTTGCCATCGTCACGCGTGACCGAGTACGGGCCGTCGTTCGCACCCGTCCAGATCACGCCCTTCTCGAGCGACGACTCCGTGATGGCGTAGAGCGTGCTGTAGAACTCCTCGCCCGTCACGTCACGGGTGATCGGCGATCCGCTACCGCCCTGGCAGCATTCCGGGAATGCCGTGAGGTCGGGCGAGATGCGCTGCCACGTCACACCGGCATCGCGCGTGCGATGCAGGTACTGCGAGCCGTAGTACACGACCTTCGGATCATGCGGCGACATCGCCATCGGCGTGGTGCGCTGCATGCGATAGATCAGATCTCCACCATCATTGCCGTACAGCGACTGCGCGCCGATCCAGTAGTTCTTGGTGATGCCCGCGGCCACGTTCTGCACCGCGAACTGGCCCTTGCAGTTACCGTAGATGATGTTGCGATCGGTGGGGTGCGGAATGATCGGACCCGTCTCACAGCCGGGTCCCGTGCGCACCGCCGACATGTTGAACGGATTATTCTGACTCGGCACGATGTACGTGCTGTTGTCCTGCTGCGCCATGTACAGGTTGTACGGGAACGCGTTGTCCAGCCATACGCCATAGAACTCGGCCGTCGGCTGCACGTCCTGCGAGCTCCACGTCTTGCCACCGTCGAACGACACATTCGCGCCGCCGTCGTTGGCCTGCACCATGGTGTTGCCGTTGGTGGGGTTGATCCACATGTCGTGGTTGTCCCCGTGCGGCGTGCGCAGCGGCGTCACGGTCTTTCCGGCGTCCGAACTCTTGTACAGCGTCTCCGCGCCACCGTACACCACATCGGCGTTGGTCGGGTCGGCGTTGAGCGTGGTGTAGTAGAACGGGCGCGTGATGAGACCGGGTGTGCTGTTCACCAGTTGCCAGTTTTCGCCCGCGTCATCACTGCGATACAGACCGCCACCCGGCAGTGCTTCCACGAGCGCATACAGGCGATTCGGATTCGCCGCCGTCACGGCAATGTTGCCCTTGCCGATCAGTTGCGTGGGCAGGCCGTTGCGAATGTTCTTCCAGGTCTCGCCGCCATCGGTGCTCTTGTAGAAGCCCCCTTCGCGCGAGCCGGAGATGATCGTCCACGGCTTGCGCTCGATGCGGTTCATCCACGCGAAGACGACATTCGGGTTGCCGGGCTGCAACTCCACGTCCATGCCACCCGTGCTGTCGCTCACGTACAGCGTCTTCTTCCAGGTCTTGCCACCATCGACGGTCTTGAAGATGCCGCGTTCGGTGTTGGGCTTGAAGATGTCACCGTACGCCGCCACCCACGCCATATCCGGGTTGGTGGGATGCGCGCGAATCGAGCCGATCTGCCCGGCGTTGTAAAGACCGCGGAAGTCCCAGGTCTTACCGGCATCGTTCGAGCGATACACGCCACGACCGGTGGAGACATTGGAGCGCACACCATCGGAACCGGTTCCCAGCCAGATGATATTGGGATCGTTGTCGGCGACGATCACCGAGCCCATGGACGCGACCGGCACCTTGCCGTCGGTGATGGGCTCCCAACTTTCGCCGGCATCGGTGGTGCGCCACAGGCCACCGCTGGCCACGCCCATGTAGAAGGTGCGCGGCTGCGATGCGACGCCGGCGACCGTGGTGACTCGGCCACCGCGGGAATGCCCCACGAGCCGGTAAGAGAGACCGCGGAACAGAGCCGGGTCGACCGATGCCATCATCGGTACACGGAGTCTCGCCACGGGCGCCGCTGCGCGAGCGGCGGCGGGGCGGGTGGGCGACGAGCCAGTGGCCGCTGCCTGTGCTCCGGCCAGTACCGGAGCAAGCAGCGCGCAAACCGACAGGGTGGCCAGGGCGGGATGGCGCAACATGTCAGAAATCGGGTTGAGGGAAACAGGGCACGTCGGGATGTGCCACGCCTCAACTTAGGTCATCGACCCGGCCCGCGCTGCGTTTGGTCCCGCGGTTCGTGCCACGGTGAGGCCCCGCCACCGACCGGGACCTCGATTGCACCATTCCCCCTCGGGTCCGCCCTCAGGTCGCCCGCAAGACCTGCCCTGCGGCCGCCAGATGCTGTCCATCGCGTATCGTCACCCGACCATTCACCACGACCGCCCGGATGCCCACCGGATATTGGAAGGGATTGGCGAACGTGGCCGTATCGGCCACTGTGGCGGGATCAAACACCACCACATCCCCCGCCATGCGTGGCGCCAGCACCCCACGATCCTTCAGGTGCACACGAGACGCCGGGCGAGCCGTCATGCGATTGATCGCGCTGGCCAGGCTGAGCGCTTTGCGTTCCCGCACATAGCGGCCGAGCACCCGCGGAAAGGTGCCGGCGCCACGCGGATGGGGACTGCCGCGCCGGGTGGGTCCATCAATCGCAAAGGCGCCGCCATCGGAGCAGACCATACCAAACTCGTGGGCGAGCAAGCGGTCCAGATTCTCCTCGCTCATCGCAAACCCCAGCATGCCCACATCGGCGCGGTTGCGCTTGAGCAAGCCGACGGCGCCTTCGTACGGATCCACGCCTCTCGCCTTCGCCCAGGCCCCGAGGCGCTTGCCTTCGGCGTCGCGATCTTCCGCCGCACTCACGCGGGAGATCTGGACGTTGTCCCATCCGCCGATGAGTTCGACCTTGCCCAACGCTTCGGTGCGGATACGCTGCGCCGTGGCCGCACTGTCGAGCCTCGCCAGAAACGCCGGCGTGCCACCATCGCGCGCCCAGACCGGAAAGAGATTGGTGAGACCGGTCGCATACGCGACATACGGATAGACGTCGAACCACGCATCCATACCCGCCGCCCGTGCGGCGCCGATGCGCGCGATGGAGCTCTCGAATTTCGGCCAGTTGCGCGTGCCCTGCATCTTGAGATGCGAGATCTGCAACGGACATCCCGCTCCACGGGCCACCGCAATCGATTCGTCGATGGCCTCGAGCAACTCATCGTCTTCGTTGCGCATGTGCGTGGCATACGGCAGACGGGGTGCGGCCAAGGGTTTGCAGAGGGCGATGAGTTCGTCGCGTGAGGCAAACGCTCCCGGTGTGTACTCGAGGCCGGTCGACGCACCGCACGCCCCCTGCTCCACCGCGCGCGCCACCATGGCCGTCATGCGTGTGAGCTCTGCCGCCGTCGCCTTGCGATCCACTTCACCAATGACTTTTCCGCGCACGGTGCCGAGACCAATCATGGAGGCCACGTTCACCGACGCCTTGTATCCCGCCGTGCGCGTTGCCCACTCGGCATACGAGTCGCCAGCGTCTCCAGTGAAACGCGAACTTCCATCGGCGCCCACCACGATCGTGGTCACCCCCTGCCGGATCGCCGATTCAGCGCGCGGATCTTCCCGCAGCGAACTGTCTCCGTGCGAATGGATGTCGATGAACCCTGGTGCGACCGCCAACCCCCGTGCATCGATCTCTTCGGTTCCGCGATCCGTGATGCGGGCGGCGATCTGCACCACACGACCCTGATGGATGGCCACATCCATCTCGCGCCCATTTGCGCCCGTGCCATCGAACACGGTACCGCCACGCACAACAAGATCGACCGTGGCCTGCACACGGCGTCGCGCAGTCGCAGGATCGGACATGCTCATCGCATCGCCAGGCAGCATCGGAGCCACGGCAGGCACAATGGACAACAGCCCCGTGGTGCGCAGAAAATCGCGTCGTGAAGTCATGGTATGGTCTTACTGTTTGGCGCCGGGTCCGAGCACCACACGCCCCGGCTTGGCACCGGTGTGCTCACCTTTCGAAAGCACCATCACGCCGTTCACGAACACCTCACGCACACCACTTGCATACTGGTGCGGCTGCTCGAATGTGGCGTTGTCGCGGATGGTGGCCGGGTCGAACACCACGACGTCGGCGAAGTAGCCGGGCTTGAGACTGCCCCGTCGCTTGATGCGCAGGTTGCCGGCCGGCAATGCAGTCAACCGACGAACCGCTTCCTGCAGCGTGAGCACGGAATCCTCACGCACGTATTTGCCGAGCACCCGCGCAAACGTGCCGTAGGCGCGTGGGTGGGGATTGCTTTTCAGAAACACACCTTCGGTAGCCAACGAACCCGCGTCCGATCCAACACTCACCCACGGCCGCTGCAGTTGCTTGGCAATGTTGTCTTCATTGATGATGAAATAGATCGTGCCGACACGTGATCCGTCCTTCACCACGAGATCCATGGCCGTTTCTTCGATACTGGTGCCACGCAGCTTGGCCACGTCGGCGAGCGTCTTGCCGGTGTACTGCTTGAGCGAATCCGCCTTGAAGCCCGAGAACATCACATGATCCGGGGTACCGGCAGCGAGCAAGAGACTCTCCCACTGGTCGGTTGGCGTGCGCATCTCTTCCGCCACGCGCTTGCGAATGGCCGGGTCGCGCAGACGCCGCGCCCACTCGGTGTATCCACCCTCCTGCACCCAGGGCGGCATCGCCGCATCGAGACCCGTGGCACCCGCCGTATAGGGATAGATGTCTGCCGTGATCTCGAGTCCCGAGGCGCGCGCCGAATCGATGCGGTCCAGCACGCGGGCCATCTTGGGCCAGTTGGCCTCGCCGGCGGCCTTCAGGTGATAGATCTCCGCGCGCGCGCCGGATTCCTTGGCGATCGTCAACAGCTCATCGACGGCTTCCTCGAGCTTCACGCCTTCACTGCGCATGTGCGAGATGTACATGCCACCGTACGGTGCCGCCGCCTTCATCAGTGCCACCAGTTCGGGCGTGCGCGCATAGAAGGCCGGCGCATAGATCAATGAAGAGCCAACACCGAGCGCGCCTTCTTCCATCGCCGTGCGCACCTCGGCCTGCATCGCCTCGAGTTCCGACGGTGTGGGGGCACGATCGGCCCAGCCCACGTGATTGATGCGCACCGTGGTCGCCCCAACAAATGATGCGATGTTGGTGCTGATCCCTTTTCTCACCAGTGAGTCCTGATAGCCACGCAATGTGCGCCAGGTGATCGGGAACTTGAGATCCCCCTGCTCGGCCAGCATCGCGGTGCGCAATGTGTCAGAGAGTGGGCCCATCGACTCGCCCTCTCCCATGACTTCGAGCGTGACCCCTTGCCGAATATCGCTCTGGCTTCGGCCATCCTCGATGAGCGACTCGGTGGCCCAACTGAGCATGTTGATGAAGCCAGGAGAGACTGCCATGCCTTTGGCGTCAACTTCGGTGCGCCCCGACCCGGTAACAACGCCAACCGCGACGATGGAATCTCCGATGATGGCCACATCGCCGACGATGGGCGCATCGCCGGAGCCGTCGTATACCGTACCATTACGTATTACCACATCGTAGGCCGGTTCGGACTGACAGGCCACGAACAACGCCATCGCCGGCAGCAGAGCGAGAAGTCTTGGCATCTTATCGGGATTGGGGTGGGCTTTCGCGGAACTTGGTTCCCGCTTTGGCGTTTTGATAGGTTCGACGCAGCGCCATTCCTCGAAGGGGATATATTTTCTCCCCTCTCATCGAATGTTCCCCTCCTCAGGCCCATTCCCGCATGCCGGCCCTTTCCCGCGCACCTGACGGCGTACCCGAGTCGTCTGTAGGACCCGATAGTCCAGGCCCCGTCTCACCTCGAGGATTTTTCGACGAGTGGCGGAATGATGTCCCGGCATCCGTGGTGGTCTTCCTTGTCGCCCTACCACTCTGTCTAGGGGTCGCCCTCGCGTCGGGTGCCCCGCTGCTGTCCGGTGTGGTGGCCGGCATTGTGGGCGGCATCGTCGTGGGCATGGCGTCCGGCTCCCAATTGATGGTGAGTGGGCCCGCCGCCGGTCTGACGGCCATCGTGGTCACTGGCATCGCGCAGGTGGGGGGCTTTGCCCAGTTCCTGCCCGCCGTGATTCTGGGTGGTGCGTTGCAGATCGGACTGGGTGTCGCACGCGCAGGTGTGATCGGGTACTACTTCCCCTCGTCAGTGATCAAGGGAATGTTGGCAGCGATCGGCCTCACGCTGATCCTCAAGCAGATCCCCCACGCGATGGGCTATGACGCTGGCTACGAAGGCGACTTTTCCTTCGTGAGTCCGTCAGGCGAAAACACCTTCGGGGCCATCGGGCACGCCTTGCAGCAGGTGCAGCCTGGTGCCATCGCGGCCGCATTGATCGGTGTGGGTTTGATGGTGGTGTGGCCGAAGACACCGATGGCGCGTATGAAGCTGTTCCCCGCCCCGCTCGCGGCCGTGGTGCTCGGTGTTGGACTCAATCAGTTGTTGTTGGCCGTGGCACCAGAGTACGCCATTCGCGACACCCATCTGGTGACCTTGCCGACCACTGGTGCCGAAGGCGTGTGGGGGCAACTGACCCGTCCTGACTGGGGCGCGTTGGCGAACCAGCAGGTGTGGATTCTTGCGGCGACCATTGGCATCGTGGCCAGTCTCGAGTCGCTGCTGAGCCTCGAAGCCACCAACAAGCTCGATCCCGAGAAGCGCGATGCCCCGGCCAATCGGGAATTGCTCGCCCAGGGCATGGGCAATGTGGTCTCCGGTTTCTTTGGTGGTCTGCCGGTGACCGGTGTGATCGTGCGGAGTTCGGCCAATGTCGATGCCGGCGCGCGCACACGCCTCTCCGCAGTGGTGCACGGTATCCTGCTCATCGTGGCCGTGTTGTTGCTGGCCCGCGTGCTGAACCTGATCCCGCTCTCCGCGCTGGCGGCCGTGCTGCTGGTGACCGGCTTCAAGCTGACGACACCGGCGTTGTGGAAGTCCGCCTGGCGTCTCGGTCTGTCGCATTTCATTCCGTTCGCGGTGACGATCGTGGCCATTCTCTTCACCGATCTGCTGCGTGGTATCGGTATTGGATTGGTCGTCGGTATCGCCTTCATCATCGCGGAGCACATGCGGCGCCCGGGCCTCATTCTGGTGAGCCCGGCCGGTGCCATCCTCACCCGCTACGTGCTGCCCGACCAGGTGACCTTCCTCAGCAAGGCCAGCATCGCCCGGGAACTCGAGGCGCTGCCGGACTCCTGTCGTGTGGAAATCGATGGACGGCGTACGGCACGTTTCGACTACGACGCGCTCGAAGTGATTCTCGCCTTCCGCGAAACCGCGCGTTCCCGCAACATCGATTACCGGCTCGTGGGCATTCCCGAAGTCGGCCTGACTCCCGCGCACTGACATTTCACGAGTCCCGCCCATGGATAACTTCCGCAAGATCATCCAGAACAACCGTGAGTGGGCCGCTGCTGTGGTGGCAGCCGACCCAGACTACTTCGCGCGCCATGCGAAGAAACAGGAACCGTTGTTCCTCTACATCGGCTGCTCCGACAGCCGCGTGCCGGCGAATGTCGTAACCGGCACCGTGCCGGGCGATTTGTTCGTGCACCGCAACATCGCCAACCTCGTGGTGCCCAGTGATCTGAACGCCATGAGCGTGCTGCAGTACGCCGTGGAAGTGCTCGACGTGAAGCACATCATCGTCACCGGACACTACGGATGTGGTGGCGTGAAGGCCGCCATGAGCACCGAACAGCACGGCCTGGTCGATCACTGGTTGCAGCCCATTCGCAACGTGGTGCGCTGGAACCGCCCGGAACTCGATGCCATTATCGACGATCAGGCGCGCTTCGATCGTGTGGTGGAACTCAATGTGCTCGAGCAGCTCTACCACCTGTCCGAAACGCCGGTCATCCAGAACGCCTGGGCCAAGGGACGCCGTCCCCTGCTGCACGGCCTGGTCTACGATCTGAACATCGGCATCCTCAAGGAAGTCGCCACCAGCATCGATTCGCAGGAAGCGGCAGACCTGCTGGCTGCTCGCCGTCTGTCTGGCGTGCCGGCCGGCCCGCCGCCGATGACGCGCAATGCCACTCCGCCGCTGTCCAGCGACGATCTGGCCGACTCCATCGCGCATCGTGTCGCCGAACGCCTGGCAGCAGCGGGATGGGAGATGCCTGGCGGGAAGACCTGACGGACCTGGCGAACGGGCGCTCCCCGTTTGCCCTGTTTGCCAGCAACGGCCGGTCCTCCATACGGGGGATCGGCCGTTAGTTTTGTTGCATGGCCAAGATCCCTTCTCCGTTCAAATCACTGCCCGCCGAACGCCGGCTGGCACTCGTGCTGGAAGCGCTCGCGAAGCACAAAGGCGCCAAGACCCTCTACGCACAGCGCATCGCCGCCAAAGGTGGCGGCTTCCGCGCCGCCACACTGGTGTCGTGGCCCGCAGAGCGCATCGCCAAGGAGTCCCTGCGACTCGGCGCGCTCACCCCACAGGATGAGTTGGAACTCCTGCAGCTACTCTATGTGGATCTGGAGCCGAAGTATCAGATCACGTTTCTCGATACGCTGGGCGTGGCCCACGACAACGGCGTGATCCCGGAAGACCTCGAAGCACCGTACGCGCCCGCCGATGCGGTGGTGCGCGGAGCAGAGGCGGTGTTGTCGGCCCATGGTGATGAGGGCCGACACTACCTGCGCACGCTCGTGGTGTACAACCTCCCGGCCTGGCCGGGCCTCGACACGGTGGTCTCAGCCGAAGGCTGAGACGCGACAACGGTGAGTGCGGGCTCCGCGGTCAGCGGGGCCCGAACATCCCGCCACCGCCAAAGGGCATGCGCGGCATGCCGCCGCCCTTTCCGCCGGCGCCACCGCTCATCTTTTTCATCATCTTCTGCATTTCGCGGAACTGTTCGAGCAAGCGATTCACTTCGCTCACCGAACGACCGCACCCCTTGGCGATACGCGCACGCCGTGAACCGTTGATCAACTCCGGCTTCTTGCGCTCCTGGGGCGTCATCGACAGCACAATGGCTTCGATGTGTTTCATGCGCTTCGGATCCATCTTCACGTCCTTCAGCATCTTCGGGTTCACACCCGGCAGCAGCTTGAGGAGGTTCTCGAAGGGTCCGAGTTTCTGCATCTGACGCATGGCCGACAGGAAGTCCTCGAGATCCATGCCTTCCTTGCGGACCTTCTTCTCGAGTTTCTTCGCTTCGGTGGCGTCGAAGGCTTCCTGCGCCTTCTCGACGAGCGACACCACGTCGCCCATCTGCAGGATCCGACCAGCCATACGCTCAGGGTGGAACTCTTCGAGCGCATCCGGCTTTTCGCCCACACCGATGTACTTGATGGGCTTCTTCAGCACACCGTAGATCGACAGCGCCGCACCACCACGCGCATCACCGTCGAGCTTCGTCAGAATCACGCCGGTGATATCGAGGGCTTCATTGAACCCCTGAGCGATCTTCACCGCTTCCTGGCCGGTCATGCCGTCGGCCACGAACAGGATTTCGTCGGGCTTGATGGCAGCCTTGAGCCGCTTGAGCTCGTCCATCATGTCAGCGTCGATCTGCAGGCGACCCGCCGTATCGACAATGACCACCCGATCCCGATTGCGCACCCCCTGATCGATGCCGGCCTTGGCGATCTTCACCACATCCTGGGTGGTGCGGTCGGCATACACCGGCACATCGAGCGCCTTGCCGAGCGTCTCGAGCTGATCGATCGCGGCGGGACGGTACACGTCAGCCGCCACCAGGCGCGTGGTCTTGGCCTCGAGCTTGAGCTTACGGGCCAGCTTGCCGGCCGTCGTGGTTTTACCCGAGCCCTGCAGGCCAACCATCATGACCACCGTGGGCGGCACAGAGCTCATCTTGAGCCCCTCGCGCCGTTCGCCCAACATGGCAGTGAGCTCGTCGTGCACGATCTTGACGAGCTGCTGGGCTGGCTGCACCTGCTTGAGTTGCAGCACACCGATCGCCTGCTTTTCCACCCGCTCGAGGAACTCGCGGGTCAGGGCAAAGTTGACGTCGGCTTCGAGCAGGACGCGGCGAACCTCGCGCATCCCGTCCTTGATGTCGGATTCGGTCAGGACGCCACGGCCGCGAAGCTTGGCGAAGACGTTACCGAGTTTGTCTGTGAGCTCGTCGAACATGCCGGAAAGCTACCACCCGGACGGGCAGGCTTGTACTACGCGCGTCACAGCACATGGGCCGTGGGGGTGACGGAATGGGCCGCCCCATACGCATCTTGCGTCGGAATCACGCGTTGCCGCTCCCAGCCTGCGGCCTAGATTGGCCTTGCTGGTTCGCAGTGTCACTCCTCCGGTCAGCCTGCCGTGTCCAGACCATCGTCGCGCTTCCCCTCCATTCAGATGCCCCGCGGTCAGCGTAAGGAAGAAATCCTCCGCGCTGAGCTTCCGCCGACGCTGCCCCTGATGGCGCTGCGCTCCACGATCGTCTACCCCCTGGGTACGATTGCCGTCCAGATGGGCGCCCCCGAAAACCTGGCCCTGCTGCGGGCCCACGAAGAATCGGGGCTGGTGGTCGCGCTGGTGGTGGCATCGGGCGACAATGACGACGCTATCGAACCCGAACGGTTCGTGGGGCGTGTAGGCGTCGCGGCCCGGGTGCATGAACGCATCAACCTGCCCGGTGACACCGTACAAATCACACTGCAGGGGCTGCGCCGCATCACGATCGACGCCATCGATCAGGTGACGCCGTTTTCCATCGCCCGCATTCAGGGGGCCAAGGAAACGCCACCGGAGCCGGCTGAGCTGGACGAACTGGTCGCCCGCACCGTGGCCGCCGCCGAAACGCTGGCCGAGCTGGTCGATCGCATTCCGAACGAGGTGCCGCAGATCCTCAAGATGAACGTCTCCGATCCGGGACGTTTTGCGGACCTCGCGGCCACGAACATGAATCTGCGCATCGCCGACAAGGAAGAGGTGCTCCAGCGCCTCGACATCGGTCAGCGCATCCGATTCATCCTCTCGCGCCTCGAGCGTGAAGTGGCACGCGCCCGTGTCATGGAGGACGTGAAGAAGCAGACGGAAATCAAGATCGAGCAGCACCAGCGCGAGTTCTATCTTCGCCAGCAGTTGCGCGCCATCCAGTCGGAGTTGGGTGAAGCCGACCCCAACGAAAAGGAATCGATCGACCTGCTGCGCCGCATCGACGAAGCCAAGCTGCCCGAAAAAGTGGGCGCCGAGGCGCGCCGTGAAACCGAGCGCCTGCGCATGCTGTCGCCGGCATCGAGCGAATATCAGGTACTGCGCACCTACCTCGATTGGGTGCTGGCCCTGCCATGGCACACACGCAGCGCCAACGATCAGCAGATCCTGCTGAGCAAGGTCGAAGACGCCCTCGGCGAGCGGCACTATGGTCTCGATGAAGCCAAGGAGCGCATCATCGAGTATCTGGCCGTGCGCAAGCTGCGTGGTGGCGATCCAACGGGCCCCATCCTCTGCTTCGTGGGACCGCCGGGCACTGGCAAGACGTCGCTGGGTGAAGCCATCGCCAAGAGCATCGATCGCGCGTTCTATCGCATTTCCGTCGGCGGTGTGCGCGACGAAGCGGAAATCCGCGGACATCGTCGCACCTACGTAGGCGCCATGCCAGGCATGCTGATTCAGGCGCTGCGTCGTGTGGAAGTGCGCGATCCCGTCATCATGATCGACGAGATCGACAAGATGTCATCGGGCGGATCGGGTGGTGACCCCACCGCGGCGATGCTGGAAGTGCTCGACCCGTCGCAGAACACCACGTTTGTCGATCACTATCTGAACCTGCCGTTCGATCTGTCCAGCACGCTGTTCATCTGCACGGCCAACAATCTCTTTGATATTCCGGGACCACTGCGGGATCGCATGGAAGTGATCCGCATCGCCGGCTATACGATCGAAGAGAAGGTCGAGATCGCACAGCGGTACCTCATTCCGCGCCTGCTGGAAGATCACGGGCTTACGGAATCGGATTTGCACATTCCCGAGAGTGTGCTGGGTTTCATCACCAGCCGTTACTCCCGGGAAGCCGGACTGCGCACCTTCGAACGTTCCATCGCGTCGATCATGCGCAAGCGCGCGCGCGCCAAGGCCGACGGCGATGATACCGCATGGGAGATCAACGCGGTGCGCACCGAAGATATTCTGGGTGCTCCGCGTTTCCCCATGGAAGAGGCAGAGAAGGAACCGGAAATCGGGGCGGTGACGGGACTGGCCTGGACCAGTACCGGCGGTGAACTGATGACCATCGAGGCGCTGCGCATGCCGGGCAACGGCAAGCTCACGGTCACCGGTCAACTCGGGGACGTGATGCGCGAATCGGTCGACGCGGCGTATTCGTTCGTGCGCTCTCGGGCGCAGGCGCTCGGCATCGAAGAAACCGAATTCCGCGAAGCGGATCTGCACCTGCACTTCCCCGCCGGTTCCATTCCGAAGGATGGTCCTTCGGCGGGCATCGCTGTCACACTCGCGTTGGCCAGCGCTCTGTCGCGCCGCCCCGTGCGTCGCGATCTCGCGCTGACGGGCGAAGTGACGCTGCGGGGCCGCGTGCTCGAAATCGGCGGTGTGAAGGAGAAAGTGCTCGCCGCCTATCGAGCGGGCCTGCGCGAAGTGATTCTGCCGAAGGGGAACGAGAAGGACGTCCGCGACGTGCCCCAGGAAGTTCGGGCAAAGATGGCCTTCACGTTCGCCAATTCGATGGACGAAGTGTTGCACCTCGCCCTGCTGCCCCATGCGGACGCGCATTCGGCGGACGCACCGCCAATGCACGACGACGGACTACAACAGCAGTCCGATCGAGTACAGCAGGAGGCCGACCAGGCCCCCAACAAGCGTGCCGTTGATACGAATGAACTGCAGATCACGGCCGATCTGTAGCTCGATCTTGCGGGACGTGGCGTTGGCGTCCCACGCCGCCACAGTGGAAGCAATCAGGCGCGCGACTTCCTCGCGTGCCTGCTCCACCGAATAGGTCACCAGCTCCACGATCCAGCCGTTCACTTTGGCGGCAAGGGTGGGATCCTGCAGCACCTTGTGGCCAAGACTCGTGAGCCAGCGTTCGAGCTGGTCCGGTTCCTGCTCGGCTTCGTCGGCGAGGCGTTCCGCATACGTGGCAATGCGCTCCTTCACATCGGTCCACACTTCGCGTGAAAACTCCGCCACGCTGGGGTGGTTGAGCAGGTCGAGCTTGATCTGTTCGGCGCGCGCGATGGTGTCCGGATTTTCCCGCAGATTCACCACAAAGCGATCGACCGCCTCGTCGTAGCGCTTGCGCAGCGGATGCGTGGGGTCGGCAGCGACCGCCACCAGAGTCTTCTCCACTCCGGTGACGATCTTGTCGCCGAGGCGGCTTTCCACCGCACCAGGCACCCACCAGGGGCTTTCCTGCTTGATGCGCTCGCGGATCATCGCCTCGTTTTCGTCGAGGAAACGCGCGGCCAGGCGGAGTGCGTCGTCGAGTAACGTCTGATGGCGACCGTCGGCTGTGAGGAGCTCGAAGGCTTTGGCCGCGAGTGGAGCCGCTTCCATCTTGCGCAGACGTGCGACAATCCCGCGATCCACGAGTGATTGTACTTCCTCGTCGCGCAGGACGTTCGCCGCACCGGACAGTCCGTGTGCGGCCGCGCGTGCCAGACGGCGGCTGTTCTCAGGTCGCGTCAACCACTCGGCCGCGCGCTCCCCCAACCGCATGGCGGCCAGCTTGTCGGCCACCACTTCGCGGGTGAGAAAATTGCGCTGCACAAAATTGCCGAGCGCGGTGCCAATGCGATCTTTGCGCGACGGCACGATGGCCGTGTGCGGAATGGGAATGCCGAGGGGATGGCGGAACAGCGCCGTGACGGCGAACCAGTCGGCGATACCGCCCACCATGGCAGCTTCCGCGAAAGCACGCACAAAACCCAGCCAGTGGTACTGACTTTCGAACACCCGCGCGGCCACGAAGATGAGTGCGACCACCACCAGCATGATGGTGGCCACCCGTTTCATCTGCACGAGGCGGACGCGCCGCACCTCGTCATCGGGCGTGATGCGCAGCGCGGCCGGGAGCTCCTGGTTGGAGACCGTCGGTATGGTCACGTGACGCGGGACGTCAGCGTGTGACGGTGATGCGGGCCGGATCGATCGGCGCTGAGGTACCAGCGGGGAAGTCCATGTAGATCACTACGGGAGTCCCGCCCAACTGTTCCAACTGCACGGTGACGGTGCGTGCGGCCCGCTTCGGTGTGGCTGGGATATCGATACGACGTGCGGTCGCGCCGGGTTCGATGGTGGGCTTTCCCCGTTCGTAGCGACGACGCGCAGCATCGCCCATGAGATCAAGGAAATCGGCCGCATCGACGGGGGAGTCCCACGTGGTCGCCCACACCAATGCATCACCTTCCGGTGTGCGCACGAGCGCGAAGCGATCACCATCCCAACCACTCGCCGCACGAAGCGCGAGTTCGTCGTTCTTGAGGTGCTGCGACAATGCCAGCCGCGTCTCGAATTCACCGAATGTGTTAGTGAACACCACCGTACCACGGCGCGGCGCCGGCAGCGTCACCAACGTCGGGGCATCACGTTCGGCCGGCGTGGCCGTGAAGTAGGCGGCGTCGCTCAGGATCTGCTTGGTGCTGATGGGCAGATCGGTGAGCAGTTCCTTTTCCGGGCGCTGAGTGATGAACCGTCGGACAAAATCCGCGCCACCGAGATAGGGAAACAACAATCCCTCACGGATGGCCCGCGGTGAGGACCCGAATACCGGCATGCCGACCGAGCCATCGCGAATGAGATCGCGGATGCGGTCCCATCCGCCCGGCATCCTGAGCATCGGGCTGGCGTTGGGATCGACCCGTAGCTGCATGAACACGGCCTGCCCTTCGAGCACCGCCTGCGCAGCGACCTGGCGATCGGCGTCGCCCGTGGCTGACTGAATGGAGTCGATGTTGACGTATTGATCCTGCAGCGCATGCACGAGCTCATGGGCCACCGTCTGATCGAGCAGTGCGGTGGGGGCACCATCGACCACATACAGCACTTTCGTGGCCGGATCGTAGTAACCCACGATCTGCTCCTCGAGCAGGCGCTGCAACAGCCCTGCGAGTTGCAGGGTGTCGGGGATGAGTCCGAGGATGCGGTACACACCCTCCTGTCCGGCGATCTGCTGCTTGCCCCGTTCGCTGTCGAGCTGATGGCGCACAAACTTGGCCACCTCGTCGCGGGAGCGCGTTTCGAGCTTGGGCGGCGTTTTGAACGGCAACCCCAGCTCTTTCTCGATACGTGGTACGTACTTCGCGACGAGATCCGCGTGGGGGCCATCCCCCACGGCTTTTTTGTCGCCACACGCCGTCAGGGCGAGCAGCAGCGCGGATATCGCGATCGGACCACGACGGAAACGACGAAACGGGGCGCGCAGCGGGGTGCGCACCGGCGATACAGGCTCGGACATGTCGACGACTCAGGCTGGGAAGGCGCGCTGCACGTACCAGGTGATCAGCGCCTCTCCCCAAAGCAAGACCAGCATCGCGGCAGGCGCAAGGAACACCCCGAATGGAACATCCGGGAACGCGAAGGGTTCACCGCGGCGCGCCGTGCGCACTTTCACGATCGGACCGACAATGAGCAGGAACACCACCGCCCCGACAAACGCGCCGGCGATGATGGTGAGCAAGGCACGCTCCGCCCCCACCGCAGCACCGACCACCGCCATGAGTGTGGTGTCACCAAACCCCATGGCTTCACGCTTCATGATCACTTCGGCGATCCAGCCGATGAGCGTGATCGCCCCCGCGCCGACACAGGCCCCGAGAATGGCCGGCCATGCCGACACAAAATGCGAGGTGTCCTGTACGAACAGGTTCACGATGGCCAGCACGAGAACCAGCACCAGTCCGGTGATCGTGAATCCGTCGGGAATGAGATAGTGTTTCGCATCAGTGATGGCGATGCCAAGCAACACTGTGCCAAACAGCGCCACCCGCAGCGCTTCCAGCGTCACGCCATACGCATACACGCTGACCACCCACCCCAGGGCCACCAGCAATTCCACGAGCGGATACTGGACGGAAATCGGCAACGCGCAGCCTCGACACTTGCCACGCAGCATCAACCAGCTAACGAGCGGGATGTTCTCGTGCCAGGCAATCGGGCGCTCGCAACGCGGGCATCGCGAGCGCGGCTTGATCACGCTCAGCTCATGCGGCCAGCGCGAGATGCACACGTTCAGGAACGAACCGATCGCCGCGCCCAGCACGAAAAACGGAAGCAGCACCAGGATCTGGTCCAGCACCGGGAGAGCGTGCAGCAGGCCCGCGGTCAGCGGTCCATTGAATTCGAAGTCGGCAGCCATGCGCTCAAGACGAACCAGATGGGGCCAGCGCCACGATCAGGAGGAGACCGCAGACACGTCGCGGTACTGCCCCTCACGCAGGGCGTGCAACAGGATCCCCGTCGCCACGCCCACATTCAGAGACTCCACGGTCGGCTCCATCGCGATGGCCACCCGTTGGGTGACCGCCGACGCCAAGTGAGCCGACAGCCCGGCCCCCTCGTTGCTGGCCACCAGGGCCACCCGGTCTGGCACCTGCCCGGGGCGCAGGTCGGCGATGTTCACGCCATCGGTATCGGCCGCCATGATCACGAAGGCCGCCAGTCCGAGCTGGGCGGCACAGTCCTCCCACGACATGGCCAGCACCGGGTGATGGAAGAGCGCCCCCATGGACCCACGGACCACCTTGGCGTTCCAGAGGTCCACCGTTCCAGGCAGCGCGATGGTTGCCGAGACCCCGAGGGCCGCAGCGGTCCGGATGACGGTACCCACATTGCCCGGATCCTGGAGGGCATCCAGCACCAGGATCCGCGCACAAGGCGGCATGGGCGTCGGCAACCGGTGGTCGGGGATGGGCGCGACAGCCAGAATTCCCTGCGGTGATTCGGTATCGGCTGCGCCCATCAGCTCAGCGTCACCGACCTCCAGGACCTGCACGCCCCGATCGCGGGCCTGAGCCACCAGTGCGGCGGTGCGGCCATCCTCCAGCCCGCTGGCACTCACCAGCACCCCCGTCACGGGCAGCCCCGATGCCAGCAGCCCCTCCACCGTGCGCGTGCCTTCCGCCACGAAGCGGTGCTGCCGCTCACGGCCTTTTCGGCGCTGCAGGTCTCTGGCGAGGGTCAGTAGCTTCACGGCAGCGTCAGGCAGTGGTCAGGGGCCGGGTGGCGCAAATTGGGGGCGATATGGGTAGAACCCATCACCCTGCAGGGTGTCGCCTGCAACGATAGCAGGACAAGAGTGAGGAGACCATGACAACAACCGTGACAACCACCGATCGACCGCATCCCGCGACGTGGGGGGCAACCGCGACGACCACAGGACAGTCCGCCATGCGGACCGTGCTGCTGCTTGGCGCTGGTGTCCTGTTTGCGGCGTGTGTGCCAAATACGAGCCAGGAAGTGGCCATGGGTAACGACTACGCGCAGCAGATCGAGCGTGAGTTGCCCATCGTGCGGGACCCGGAAATCGTGCGCTACATCAACGTGCTGGGCGACTCCATCGCTCGCGTGGTCGATGACCGCAGCCTGACGTGGCATTTCAACGTGGTCGATCAGGGCGATATCAACGCCTTCGCGGTGCCCGGTGGCCACATCTACGTGAACCGCGGCCTCATCGAGAAGTCCACCAACATGTCCGAGCTGGCCGGCGTGATCGGTCATGAGATCGCACACGTCACCCAGCGCCACAGCATGAAGCAGATGGCGGCCGCCCAGCGTGCCAATGCGGGACTCAGCATTGGCTGCATCCTCGCGCCGTCGGTGTGTCAGGGCGCGGCAGGGGCTGGTGTGCAGGTACTGGCACAGGCGGGATTTGCCAAGTTCAGTCGCGACGACGAAACCGAAGCGGACCGCTTTGGGGTGAAGTACGTCACTCGCTCGGGAATCGATCCGCGTGGCATGCCCAGCATGTTCCGCATCCTGTTGGCGGAGCGACAGACCAATCCGTCCGGCGTGGAGGGCTTCTTCGCGTCACACCCCATCGAAGAAAGCCGCATCGAGACAACCGAGGAGGAAATCGCGAAGCTCGACAAGATCGTGCTCAGTTCCCTGTCTCGCGACTCGCCCGCCTTTCAGGCCTTCAAGCGCCGCCTGGCCAGTCTGCCGCGCACACCCGCCAGACGCTGACGCGTCTGGTCAGGACGCAGCAGGGAGCTGTCGCACGAACTCGGTGATCAGCGCTTCGAAGTGGCCGGCGACGGCCTTTCCCGCTTCCATCACCTCGGCGTGCGACAGCTTTTCGGCGGACAGCCCAGCCGCCTTGTTGGTGATGCAGGAAACGGCCACGGCCCGCATGCCCAACGCTCGCGCCACGATCACTTCTGGCACCGTGGACATGCCCACCGCGTCGACGCCCATACGCTCGAGCATGCGGACTTCGGACGGCGTTTCGTAGGTCGGACCGAGCAGGCCACAATACACCCCTTCGTGCAGCGGCACACCGACCACCTGCGCCGCGGCACGCATGCGGGCACGCAGGTCCCGGTCGTACGGATCGGACATATCGGGAAAGCGCTCGTCGCCGGGCTCCGTACTGCCGATCAGCGGATTGCGGAACATGAGATTCATGTGATCGGCAATCAGCATCAGATCACCAGCGGAAAACGTGCGACGCACGCCACCGGCGGCATTGGAGGCGATATACACCGGTGCGCCGAGTGCATGCAGGACACGCACTGGAAAGGCCGCCAATGCGGCCTCGTGCCCTTCGTACATGTGGAACCGGCCAGCAAGGGCAACCACCGGACGATCGGCGAGCGTGCCGACCAGCAACTGTCCGGCATGGCCTGCCACCGTGGCCGTGGGAAATCCCGGCACGTGAGAAAAGGGGATGCGCACCGCATCGACGAGACGATCCGCCAGTCCGCCCAGACCAGATCCCAGCACGATGCCACACACCGGTGCGGGCGCCGCAGGACCGACACGCTGCCTGATGTAGTCGGCGGCCACGCGTGCGGCTCCGGCCCCCATGGCCGGGGGACGGGCTTCGTGCATGGAGGTCTCGAATACCCGACTGCTCATACAGTCATCCCCATGATCTGGCGTGCATCGGTCAGCCAGGTCTCGATATCGCGCGCCGCGGTGGCGCGAAGACCCTGACGCTCGGGCCACGGAATGAACGCTGCGTCGAAGGCATTGAGCGCGAGTGTGGCCAGCGTATCCGCACTGAAACGCAGTTGTGTGGCACAGTGCCGAAACTCGTCGCTCAGCGACACACCACTCATGAGCCGGTTGTCGGTGTTGACAGTGGCAAGCGCCCCCAGCGACACGTAGCGCCCCAGTGGGTGTTCGGCGAAGGTGTGGGCCACGCGGGTCTGCACGTTGCTCGTCGGGCACACTTCCAACGCAATGCGGCGATCCACCACATAGGCTTCGAGCGTTGGGTCTTCGAACAGCCGTGTGCCATGACCGATGCGATCGGCGGCGCAGCGATGCACGGCCTGGGCAATGGACCCTGCTCCATCGCCTTCGCCGGCGTGCACCGTGACGGCCAGATTCGCGGCACGCGCATAGTCGAAGGCCAGCGCGTGCGCTTCCGCCGGGTTGCCGATTTCGCCACCGGCGAGGTCGAATGCCACCACACCACGATTTCGATACGCCACGGCCAATTCCGCCATCTCCATGGCATGCGGCCACGGGAAACTGCGCAACGCGCACACGATCACACGCGCCACCGTACCCGATTCCTGCTCGCCCCGTGCGAGACCACGAAACACGGCGTCCATCACGTCGGCTAGCGACAAGCCATCACGCACATTGAGCGCCGGACAGAACCGCGCTTCGATGTACCGCACCCCATCGAGGGCGGCATCGATGACGAACTCGTAGGCCACCCGCTCCAGCTCAGCGGCCGACTGCATCACCGCCAAGGTCACACCAAAGCGCGCGAGATACTCCTCGAGATTGCGGGCATCATCCACCCGCATCCAGGTCGCCAGCGCGTCCGGCGTGGCGGCCGGCAATCCGATACCACGCGCGGTGGACAACTCCATCAGCGTGGCGGGCCGCAGCGAGCCATCGAGATGGCAGTGCAACTCCGCCTTGGGGAGCCGACGGATCAACTCGGCGAGCACGGCAGCGTCGGCACTCATGCGTCGCCGTCCACCGCCGTGTCGGCGAGCCGCTCGCGTACCGGCACCACGCGGTAGATGGCGCCATTCACCAGGGGCTCGTGCGCATCGACCGGCAACCCGCGGCTATCCGTCAGGCGCGCCGTCCCCCCGTCGATCTGATCGGCCGATGCGGGCAACAGCGCGCGCACCGCGTCGAGCGCCGTCGACCCGGCGGGTACACTCACTCCGCGTTCATTCACGAACGCACGAACCTCGACTTGAGCCATCATCGTGCTCCCGCGGTAACCGGGCGAATACGCACCGTGGTGTCGGCCTGAATGGGCTGTGGCTGGCGACGGAGATACTCGGCCAACACATCGCTGTCGCGCAACGGCAGATACTCCGTAGACACCGCCGTCTTCTGCAGGTCGGTGTACAGGTCGTCGATCATGAAATCATTCATCACCACGCCGTAGATGCGATCGGGCTGAATGGCCGCACCATTGGCCATGGTGATGCGTACGATCCGATCCCCATCGGCACGTGACGAGTCGTACTCGATCAGCAAGCCGCTCACGTGTGCGTGGGGAGCTCCGTTCTCGAAGGTGCGCTCCATCATCGGCTTGAGATCGCGCCCGCGCACCCGCATCCGCGTCAACACATTGCCGAACGGGCTGATGAGATGCACACCGCCGAACAGCAACGGACCGGCCCGCACATCGATGCGGATACCACCATTGTTGATCATCCCCACATCACCCGCGCCCATCGTGCGCGCGGCGTCGGCGATCAGGTTGCCCAACGGATACTGGTTGCCGCGTCGCCGCAGATCGCTCGCGATCGTGGCCACAGGCTGCTGTTCCTTGGCCTCCGACCGGGCTGTCGCCACACGCACGATGGAATCCACCGACGCTTCCGCGCCTTCGATGGCATCGCCACGCACCGGGCGAATCTCCGTGCGCGCCGCACCGCCGCCAATCGGCAGGTCGATGATCACGATGCCGCGGCCACTCGAAGTGGGCTCCACGGCGGGCATGCCTTCGAAATCGAAGGTCAGATTCACATGGGCATGGCCCATGATGTACGCATCGGGACGCTCCGCGCCGAGTGCCGCGACACGCTTCCCGAGTGCGATACCTTCACCTTCGCACACCGTCGGCCGGTCCCGCTCACAGCGACCACCGTCGTGCACCACAAAAAGGACGACCTGTGCACCTGCCGCGCGCAGCGCCTTCGCGCGCTCCTGATAGACCGGCAACGGATCGATGAAGGTGAGGCCCGCCACCTTGCGGCGCGCCGCCGAAGACGACGTGTGCGTACCGGCAGCGCCTACAATGCCAATGCGCAGGTTTCCGCGCTGCACGATGGTGTCAGCCTTGATCCACGCCGGCAGCTTGCCGTCGGGGCCACGCACATTGGCGCCCAGCACCGCATGTCGCAGTTCGCGCATACGGACTCGCAGCGTATCCTGCGAAAAGTCGAATTCGTGATTGCCCAGCGCTCCGGCGGCGATGTCGAACCGGTTGACCACACCGACCGTGGGGCGGCCGGAATCCCAATCTGAAGCCGGTGTGCCGGTGAACAGATCGCCGGCATCGATGATCACGCTCTCACAGGCCGGCGACACACACTCGCCCTGTGCCTTCCGAAGTGCTGCCGAGAGTGCCACCGCACCACCCATCGGATTGGCCCCATCGAAACGTGGCTTGAGTTGCGCGTGGAAGTCGCTCATGGCGATCACGCGCAACATGCGCTGTCCGGGGGTGCCAACCATCGTCGATGCAGAAGAACGACCATCGGTCTCAGCGCGACGTCCACGCAGCAATTCACGCAGAATGAGCTCGCGGGCGGCGGCTGGTTCGATGGACCAGTTGGGCGTGAAGTAGCCCGATGGCTCGATGGTCTTCGCGCGTTCGATTTCGTCGATGATGATCTGCCGGATCTCGGTGTCCCGCGCATACACCACGGGCGCCGTCGCCAGCATCGCGTAGGCGCCGCCGCCCGACTGGCGATAGTTGTTCACGGCCAACGTGAACGAATCCGTCGCGACCACATCGCGGCCACGGATCTGCAGCTTGGTGACACGCTGCCCAACCGGCTGCCGCAGGTCGAGCACGTAGTCCGCGCCCGCAATCATGTCGAAGTTGTAGCCTGCCACTGCCGGATCGATGATGCCGTTGGACGGCGCATCACCTGACGGCGTGAGCGTGCGGTAGTACTTCGCGGAATGCTCGAGGTACGCCCGTAGCTGCGCTCCCGTGATGCGCACGGCACGCAGTGTATTGTCGTACGGATACAGACGCGAGATCATCGCCCGTGTGATGCCTCCCGCGGGCAAGGACGCGTCCAGCGAAAACGCCGACACGGCCGCGAGGTCCGCCTTCGTCTCACGAAGCATCACCTCAGCCACGAGGTCCATGAGGGGCACGTCGGCCACGCGCGCACTATCCGCGCGCCACGCCACGCTGGTCTGCCCCACCGTGCCCTGCACCCAGGCCCGTGTGGTCTCGTGCGTACGCACCGACGCCGCCAACACGGCGGGGGATTCCTTGTGATTGGTGACCAGCACCCGCTCGCCACGGCGGGCCGCCACGGTCCACTTCCCTTTCACCTTTTCCAGGGAGAGGGTGCCCAGCCCCACCGAGCCGGCCCAGTTGCGAGCTTGCATCACCAGCGCCCCGCCGATGGTCGTGTCCACCACCTCGCGATGCGAATGCCCGAACACCACTACATCGACGCCCGGAATCTCCTTTGGGATGCGCGCCGAAACGTTCTCGGACGGCAATCCGGTGGCCAGGGTGTCGTATGTCGCGCGCTCGGCGAGCCCGGAGTGCAGCAGGACAATCACCACGTCGGCCTTGGCGCGTCGTGCCGCCGCCACGGACGACTTCACCGCCGGCACGATGTCGGATACCGTCACCCCGGCTTGTTTGAGGTTGTCCCGGTCCCACACCATCGACCCCGGCGTCGTACCACCCACGATCGCGACTTTGACACCGGCCCGCGTGACCATGTTCCAGGGCGCCACGAAGTTGCTGCCGTTGGCGTTCTGCACGTTCGCGGCGAGGAAGGGAAAACTCGCCTGCGCGATGGCGCGCCTGAGCAGCGGCACCCCGTAATTGAATTCGTGATTGCCGAGCACCGCCGCGTCGTAACGCATGACGTTCATCGACGCGATGACCGGGTGCACCGGCGGCGGCGAGACACGCGCCGCCACGTAGGTGAGTGGATTGCCCTGCAGAATGTCCCCCGCTTCCACCAAGACGACCCGACCCGGATGCGCGGCGCGCACCGAGTCGACAATGGTGGCCGCAGCGGCCAGCGAATGCGCTGGATCGGGCGCGTTCGCGTAGTAGTCCCAGGCTCGCAGTCGACCGTGAACATCGGTCGTGGTGGCGATGACCAGATCCAGCTTGGCCGATTGGCCTTCAGCCAGAGTGGGGGCCGCGGCGCCCAGCAGCAGGGCGGCGGCTAGGACACGCGCGCGACGGGAGGGACAATGACGGTCAGCAGACAGTTGTTCCATGGGGGAATGCTAGTCGCTCCCGGGGGCCCTTTGGAGGGGCGACCTTCTGCCAGCGGGTTCCGGCCCGCGTCGGAGGGGGACTTGCGGTCCAATGGCCAATTGCCAATTGCTGACCGGTCTGCGGCCCCGTTGCCTTGCCCCCTCCCCGGTTGTCCCGCGAACTTGCGGGGGACCACACGTCGGCTCCGGATCGCCGATACAGGCTTGTTACACGGTCGTGGCGATCCGGTCACGACGCCCGGGCAGGTTGGTTGCTGTGTCACGCACGCACCCGCAATTCCGTTCATGAAACCGCTCATCATCGGCATCGCGGGTGGAACCGGTTCCGGCAAGTCCACGGTAGCGCGCAAGGTGGCTGAGGCCCTCCCCGGGGCGTCGGTCGCATTCCTCGAGATGGATGCGTACTACCGCGATTACCGGCACCTCACGCTGGAGCAGTTGCATCAGGTCAATTGGGATCACCCCGATGCCTTCGATGTGGAGCTGATGTCGGCTCATATCGCGACGCTCGCTCGCGGCGAGGCCGTCGAGATGCCCCTGTATGAGTTCGCCACCCATTCCCGCAGCGAACAGACGCGGCGGATCGAACCGGCGGACGTGGTGGTGATCGACGGCATTTTGCTGCTCGTCGATGCCAACATCCGTGGCCAGTGTGAAGTGAAGGTGTTTGTGGATGCCGATCCTGATATCCGTCTGATCCGGCGCATTCGCCGCGATACGGCGGTCAGGGGACGGTCGCTGGAGTCGGTGCTCGACCAGTATCTCACGACGGTGCAGCCGATGCATCTCCAGTTTGTGGAGCCCAGCAAACGCTACGCCGACGTGATCGTCCCCCGCGGGGGGAGCAACACGGTGGCCGTGGAAATGATCGTCGCCAAGATTCAACGACGATTGCTGCAACGTGCCGCCGTGCAAGAGTCCCTCGTGGCATCTCCGGCCGTGGCCGGTTTGACCTGACCCCTGCATGAACCCCGCACCGCCAGCTGCCGATCGCATTCTCGTCGTCGACGACGAACCGGAAATCGTCGCCCTCGTCGCCTATCACCTGGCCAAGGCCGGATACCGGGTGGCTACCGCCGCCTCGGGCTCCGACGCGCTCGAAGTGGCGCGCCGTGAACGCCCGTCGCTGATTGTGCTCGATCTGATGCTCCCCGGCATGTCCGGGTTCGATGTGCTGGAACAGCTTCGGGCCGATGAAAGCACGCGCGAAGTGGCCGTGCTGATGCTCACGGCACGCCGCGAAGAACCCGATCGCATTCGCGGTCTGTCGCTGGGGGCTGACGACTATCTCACCAAGCCGTTCTCCCCGGCGGAACTGGTGCTGCGGGTGGGCGCCATTCTGCGGCGGACCGGATCGGCGACGCCGGTCAGCGCCGACACGCTGGTCATCGGGCCGCTCCACATCGATCGCGCCGCCATGACGGTGCGCGTGGATGGTCAGGATGTGGAACTCACGCCCACCGAGTTCAAGCTGCTGCTCACCCTCGCTGAACGACGGGGTCGTGTGCAAGGACGTGGCCACCTGCTCGAGACGGTGTGGGAAGCCGCGCCGGATATTCAAACGCGCACGGTGGACATGCACGTGCAGCGCCTGCGCTCGAAGCTGGGCGCGGCGGGTGAGCTGATCGAAACGGTGCGCGGATTTGGCTATCGCCTGCGCGCGTCCGCACCGCGCCTGGTCTGACCACCAACCCGTCGACGTGAAACTCACCCAGCGGATCGTCCTGAACGCCTTCGTGGTCGCGACGGTGTTGATGGCGATCGTGCTGGTGACGGTGGAACGCCGCGTGACCGAGCGGGTGCGCGCCGAAGGGCCGATTGCGGGTGCAACATCGGCGCAGTCGTCTGATGAAATGCTGGCCGCCATTCGCCGCGATATCGTGATCGCCGGATTCGCGGCACTGCTGGTGGGGGTTGTGCTGGCGCAGGTGCTGGCGCGGCCGGTGGCGCGCCCCATCGAAGAATTGCGTGATGTCGCCCGCGGCCTCGCGGCCGGCGATCTCACACAACGGCCCTCGCACGAGATTGCCGGTGGTGAAGTTGGCGACCTCGCCGACGCGCTGCGTCTCCTGGCCGAGCAGCTCGACGCGCGTCTGCAACTGTTGCATGCGGAAGAGGCATTGTTGGTGGCGCTCACCGAATCGCTCAACGAGGGTGTGGCCGCGGTGGATGCCCGGCAGCGGGTCGTGCGCATCAACGAGACGGGGCGGCAGCTATTGCGGCTCAAGGAGCCGGTGCCCTTCCCGGCCGACTATCTCCCACGCGAGCGGATGCTGCGCGAGGCACTGGCGGCGGCGCTGGCTGGCACGATCGCGGCGCCCAGTGAAATCCGCGTCGACGACCGCACCCTGTCGCTTACGGCGCGTCCACTCCCAGACGGCGGAGCGGTACTCGCTCTGTACGATCTCACGCCGGTGCGTCGTCTCGAGGCGGTGCGCCGTGACTTCGTGGCCAACGTCTCGCATGAACTGCGTACGCCGCTCACGGTGATCGGCGGTTTCGTGGAGACGCTACAGGACGAACAGCTACCGCCAGAACTTCGCACGCAGTTCCTGCAGATGGTGGACGCCAGCGTGCGGCGCATGCAGCGCATCGTCGACGATCTGCTCGATCTGTCACGGATCGAATCGGGCGGTTGGTTGCCCAACCCGATCGAACTGGACGTAGCGGTGCTCGCCGCCGAGATCATCGCACCACTCGAGCGCCCGGCGGCCGCCAAAGGCGTCGCGTTGCACGTCGAGATCGCGCCCGGCGCCGAGCGTGTATACGCCGATCCCACGGCCGCGCGCCAGATTCTCACGAACCTGGCGGAGAATGCGTTGCGACACACCCCCACCGGGAGCGTCACGCTGCTGGCGTCACCCGCAGAGGGTGGTGTATGGATTGGCGTGCGAGACACCGGCGTGGGAATTGGCGCAGAACACCTGCCGCGCATCTTCGAGCGCTTCTATCGCGCGGATCCGGCCCGCTCCCGGGAAGCCGGCGGCACCGGGCTGGGGCTCTCCATCGTGCGGCACCTGACCGAAGCACACGGTGGACGCGTGCGGGCCGACAGCACGCTGCATGTGGGTACCACGATTCAGGCGTGGTTACCCAAGGCGGAATCAGGCACGGAGACGGAGCCGGTCGCAGGATCTTGAGGGGGATCCGTGCGGCTGGTATGGGCTGGTATGGGAGTGGCGGACAGCTATGGAGGGCCGCCTGCGGCGGCCCCTCTAGGCGGCCCCTCCATCCAGCCGCCCCCCAACTACACGACCAGCGCGCTACTCGGCCTGCCGTCTCGGTCGTCGACCCGCGAACGCCTCGGCGATCAGCCGCGGCAGCATCACACCGGCCGGCCCCTCGATGGGCAGAATGGACGGGCCTTTGCGCTGCCCTTCCATGGTCGGGTTCACCACGATCACCGTCGCGCCATGGGTGGCCGAGATCCACGGCAACGATGCCGCCGGCTCCACGATGTTGGAGGTGCCCACCGACAGAAATACGTCGCAGGCCACCGCGGCCTCACGGGCAGCGCCAAAGGGCCCCATGGGCAGACCCTCCCCGAACCACACCACGTCCGGACGCATCAGCCCACCGCACTGCGGACACTTGGGCACCTCGGCGGTAGCCTCCTCCGGCGCCGGCACACTGCCGGCACACCCCTGGCTGCAACGGATGTGCATCAGCGAACCGTGCAGACGAATCGGCTCCCGCACTCCCGAACGTTCGTGCAAATCGTCCACGTTCTGCGTGACGATCGTGCAATGGGCCACCCGCAACGCCAAGCTGAGAAGCGCGGCGTGCCCGGGATTGGGCTGTGCGGCCCGCACCATGGCCCGGCGCATCGCATACCACTGCCACACGCGGGAGGGGTGCGACGCAAAGGCCTGCGGGGTCGCCAGCTCCTGCGGCGAGAACTTCGCCCAGAGCCCGGTCTGGGCTTCACGGAAGGTCGGAATTCCGCTTTCCGCAGAGATCCCGGCACCGGTCAGGACGCAGACATGCTCCGCCGCCCGCAGCGCCTTGGCCGCCACGGATAGGGCTTCAGCACGGGTCTGGGGATCGGTCGGCGGCGGCGACGCGACACGCCGGCGATGGGGGGTCGGATCAGGGGGCACCATAAGGTCGCCGACTATACAACACGGGCCCCGCCTGCACCAGAAGGAAACCACCAGAAATGTGACGCATCCGTTCCGTCCGTCGGAAATGCCCGGTTGGCACCGGAACGCCCTTGCCGCGCCGGCCGGCCCCCGAGGCTGTGACACATTCGTTGCACAGCCGTGAGTTGTTCGAAACCTGGGTCACGGAGCTTTGGGACATCCGGCGTCGGTCGACCGACCGCGTCGCTCAGTTTGTCTCCTCTGTCTCCACGTATCTCATGCGGACCAAGGCTTACGCACTGCACCGTGTTGCGCGTCATCTGATGCTGGCGATCACGGCGGCCGTCGTTACCACCGTCGTCCCCACGCAGCTTCGCTCGCAAGCCGCCACCGCCGCCCCCGCGGCCGATGCACAGACCGGTCGCCTCACCGGTCGCATCGTCGATGCGACCACAGGTCAGGGCATCACGGCGGCCCAGATCCAGATTGTCGGCACGGGACTCGGTATCCAGTCCGGCGTGGACGGCCGCTACACCATCGTACGTGTGCCCGCAGGCACAGTGACCCTACAGGTGCGGCGCATCGGGTACGGCCCGAAGACGATTACCGGCCTGATCGTGCCCGCCAACGGCACCATCGAGCAGGATGTGTCGCTCTCCAGCGCCGATGTACAACTGGCCGCCGTCAGCGTCACAGCGACCAAGGAAAAGGGCACCGTCTCGGAAGCCCTCAACCAGCAGAAGAACGCCACGAATGTGGTGAACGCCATCACCGCCGAACAGATCGCCCGCAGCCCGGACAGCGATGCGGCGCAGGCCGCGCAGCGCGTGAGCGGCGTGACCGTGCAGGACGGCAAGTATCTGCAGGTGCGTGGTCTTGGTGAGCGTTACACCACCGCGTCGCTCAATGGCGCCCGCATTCCGAGCCCGGAACCCGAGCGCAAAGTGGTGCCGCTCGATCTGTTCCCGGCCGGTCTGCTGCAGGACGTAACCACCAGCAAGACGTTCACCCCCGACCAGCCCGGCGATTTTGCCGGCGCGAACGTGAACATCCGCACGCGTGAATTCCCGGCACGTCGCCAGATCAACTACACGACCTCGGTCGGTGCGAACAATCTGGTGCGTGGCCAGACGCTGCCCTTCGCCCCGCGCGCAGGCGGAGAACTGTTCGGCATGGCGTCGAGCTCACGTCGCATCCCCGATGCGATCTCGCAGGCCAACTTCATGTCCAACATCCCGCAGTCGGTATACAACCAGATGGCGCTGGAACAGCGCAATGTCTGGAATGCCACACCGCGGAAGGGCGCGATGAATGGTTCCTTCGGTGCCTCCACCGGCGGCAACACCATCCTCGGCCGCCGCGTCGGCTACGTGCTGAGCGCCAACTACGGCTATTCGGAAGAAGTGCGCGCCAATGAACGCTTCGCCGTAGGCAATCAGGGTCCGAACAACACCGTCGTACCGCTGACCCAGGTGGAAGGCCAGACGGGCCGCTCGAGCATCCAGTGGGGCGGCATCGCGAACTTCTCCACCATCGTGGGCAAGGGCAATCGTTTCTCGCTCAACACCACCGCCACGCGCAGCGCCGACAACGAAGCCCGCATCGATCGTGGTTTCGACGAGAACCTCGCCGACAGCATCGCCCGCACCACGCTGCGTTATGTCGAACGTTCCGTCGCCACGGCAAACCTGCAGGGCGAACATCAGCTCAGCGAACGCAACAAGACGGCGTGGTCGGCCACGTATGCCAACACGTCGCGCAAGGAACCGGATCGCTCGGACATCGTCTACTCGCGCGACGGCACCGGCAAGTACTCGCTGCTCTCGTCGCTCGACGGCGCGCGCCGCCTGTACTTCGACCTGCAGGAAAACAACGCGACCGCTCAGTTCGATCACACGATGAACATCGGAGCGATCGCAAACCAGAACGTCGTCAAGTTCGGCGCGTACATGCGGTCCACCGACCGCACGGCGCAGGCGCCGATCTACGCCTTCCTCTCGCGGGCCGACGAAAGCATCCGTACGCAGAACCCCGATGTGATCTTCGGTGCCGGCCAGGCGTGCGCGAACTGCTCGCTCATCAATGTGCAACCCATCGGCCAGGCGGGTTCGTACACCGCCTCCGATCGCACCACCGCGGGGTACCTGATGACCGATTGGGGCCTCGGTAGCCGAGTGCGTGTCATCGCCGGTGCACGCGTGGAGCAGGCCGACATCAACGTGCAGTCGAGCACGCAGGGTGGCTTCACCGCAGTGGCCGATCTCAAGAACACCGACGTGCTGCCGTCCCTGTTGCTCAACACCCGCCTGACCGACAACCAGAACCTGCGCTTCGGTATCACGCGCACGCTGGCCCGCCCGGAATACCGTGAACTCGCGCCGGTGACGTTCCGCGACGTGCTGGGCGGCGTGTCGGTGACGGGCAACGACAAGCTCGTGCGCTCGCTGATCGACAACTACGACCTGCGTTGGGAAGCCTTCCCGACACCGGGCGAAGTGTTCAGCATCGGCGTGTTTGCGAAGCGCTTCGATCGTCCGATCGAACGCGTGGAATCGGCCACGTCGGGCGCGTACCAGGCGCGTTTCCAGAACGCCCTGCAGGCCGTGAACCTCGGCGTCGAACTCGAAGCCCGGAAGTCGCTGGCGATGTTTGGTGAATGGGCCGCACCGTTCACCGCCTTCAGCAACGTGACCCTGATGCGTTCGTCGGTGGACCTCGACACGCTGCAGGGCCTCACCGTCACCGACAAGACGCGCCGCCTGGTGGGTCAGGCGCCGTATGTGGTGAACGCCGGTCTCTCGTATTCGAACCTGTCGGGCAGCACCAATGCCACCGTGTTGTACAACGTGGTCGGTGAGCGCATCTACGCCGCCGGTGTGTTGCCACTGCCGAACATTGTCGAGATGCCACGCCATGTGGTGGACATGTCGTTGCGCTTCCCGGTGTGGGGCAGCCTGACCGGTCGGGTGGACGCCCGCAACATCCTCGATGCGCGCTACCGCTTCATGCAGGGCAACCTCGAGCGCGAAGGCTACAACGCCGGCCGCAACTTCTCGATGGGCTTCTCCTGGCGTCAGTAAGTCAGGCCGTGCCGTGATCACGCCCTGACGTGATCACGGAAAACGGTGCGGCTCATCACACGATCGATCACATGGCCCGGCACGGTGACACAACCGTGACCGGGCCATGACGTTGACGGCACAATGTCTCGCGTTCTTTCGCTTGCAGCGGATGACTCCCGTTGTCCGCGCCATTTCACTCACTCTCTCGACATGCAGATGACTTCTTTCGTGCGCCTCCGCGCCATGGCAGTGGCCTTTCTGGCCATGGGCGCCCTCGCGGCCTGCAGCGACGACGATGATCCGGTGGTGGTGCCCACGACCGGCACGCTGGCCGTCAACGTGAGCGGCCTTCCCGCCGGCACCAACGCCGCCGTGACCATCGCGGGGCCGAACGGCTTCTCACAGACCGCGACGGCTTCGACATCGCTGCCGACCGCCGCGATTGGCAGCTACACCGTGACCGCCGCTTCGGTGACCGCCAGCAGCGTCACGTACAACGCGACGGTGGCCGGTTCGCCGGCCACGGTGACGGGCGGTGGTTCTGCCACGGTGACGGTGACGTACACGGCCGCCGCGCCGACGACCGGCACGCTGACGGTGAACGTGACCGGCCTGCCGGCTGGTGTGAATGGCGCGGTGACGGTGACCGGCCCGAACAACTACAACCAGACGCTCACCGCCACGAGCACGGCCACCGTCGCGTCGGGCAGCTACACCGTGACGGCCGCGCAGGTGACGAACAACAACGTGCGCTACACCGGCACGGTCACCGGTTCACCGGCCACAGTCACGGCCGGCGCCACGACCACGGCGTCGGTGGCCTACGCCGTCGCCGCCAACCCGACGGTGACGTTGAGCGGCTCGATCGCCGCCAACCGCACGCTCACCGCCGACACGAACTACGTGCTGCGCGGTTTCGTGTACGTCAACAGCGGCGCCACGTTGACCGTGAACGCCGGCACCAAGATCGTCGGTGACTCCACCGCACTCGGCTCGGCCCTGTTCATCCTCCGTGGCGCCCGTATCATGGCCAACGGCACGGAAGCGGCGCCGATCGTGTTCACGTCGCAGCGCAGCGCCGGCAACCGCTCGCCCGGTGACTGGGGCGGTCTGATCATCGTCGGCAACGCCCGCAACAACCGTACGGGCAACATCATCGTCGAAGGATCCGATGGCTCGGTGGTTGGTGCGAACCCGGCCGGCGTGGTCTACACCGGTGGTTCGAACGACGCCGACAACAGCGGCACGCTGCGCTACGTGCGTGTGGAGTTCGCCGGCTATGCGACGCTGCCGGACGCCGAACTCAACTCGTTCACGTTCGCGGCCGTGGGCAGTGGCACGACATTCGAATACCTGCAGTCGGTGTCGGGCCTGGACGACTCGTTCGAGTGGTTCGGCGGCACGGTCGATGGCAAGTACCTGATCTCCTACGAGTCGGGCGACGATCACTTCGATACGTCGGAAGGCTATCGTGGCCGGAACCAGTTCCTGATCGCCTACCAGTCCACGTACATCACGCCGCGCGCTGGCGCTGGTGCCGTGTCGGCTGACCCGCAGGGCTTCGAAGTGGACGGTTGCAACGGTGGTGGCTGCACGGCGCCGGCCGGTGGTAACGCGCAGAGCTCTGGCGCGGCGGATGGCCTGTGGAACATGAACGTGATGGCCAACTACACGCTGATCGGTGTTGGTGGCACGCAGACCACGCCGGCCAACGGTGGCGTGGGTGTGGTGCTCCGCCGCGGCACGGGTGGTTACTACGTGAACGGCGTCATCGCACGCTGGCCGCGTCAGGCGATTTCGATGCGTGACTCCACGACGAACAACCGCTTCCTCGTCGACTCGCTCATCTTCAAGAGCAACTACCTCGCCGACAACGGCCTGCAGAACGGTGGTGTGGTGTTCGATCCGACCGGCACGAACTTCGGTCAGCAGTCGGCCTTCACGGCCCGCGGTCAGACCAACGAAGTGGCAGCCACGTCGGTGACGGCCGCCAGCCTCTTCGCCGCCCTTCCGGCGGGTTCGGCCACGACGACGGGTGCCAATTTCGATTGGTCGCCGGCCGCCAGCTCGCCGATCGCCACGGGTGGTCTGAGCACCTTCGCGAATGACCCGCGCATCGCCGCACGCGCCGGCACGTTCATCGCCCCGACCGCCTACCGCGGCGCTGCGGCACCGGGTGGCGCGAAGTGGTGGGCCAACTGGACGAACTACGCCCGCAACTAAGGCATAGGCGGACAGAGGCGTCACACGTGGCGCCTCCGTCCCCTCGTCACGGCCAGCACGGTCTTGCAGTAACTTTCTGAAGTCCGAACGGCCGGTTCCCCACTATGGGCGCCGGCCGTTCGTACTGTACCACCAACGATGAAGACTCCGATGCGCTTTCTGTTCAGCACCACACGCTCCATGACCGCGGCCACCGCAACGGCGGCAACGGCGGCGATCCTCGCATTGCTCACGGCGACGGCCTGCACTTCGGCCGAACAGTCGCCGGCCGATCAGGCGGCCAAAGACCAGGCCGCCCATGTGCAGGATGTCGTCGCGGCTGGTGGCGTGGTGGATTCCATCCTGCCCATTGCCGAACATCTGCGGCGATTCCGTGCTGAGTTGCCAGTGGTGGACAGCCTGCAGCAGGCCAGCCCGTCGCTCGAGGCCCTGGTGGCGCGCCTTGCCCGTGCAGTGAGCACCAATGACACCACGGATCTCAATGCGATGGTGCTCAATCGACAGGAATTTGCGTATCTGTATTATCCCGATTCGCCGATGAGCAAGCCGCCCTACGAGGCGCCTCCCGAGCTGCTGTGGGGACAGATCCTGGCGTCATCGGACAAAGGCGCTCGCCAACTCGTGAACCGATTGGGTGGCAGCACCATCACGGTCAGCAAGTTGCGCTGCCCCGCGGCCGCTGACACCGTGGGACACAACCTCGTGCACGCACGCTGTGAAGTGCAGTTTTCGGCACCGGGCAAGCCGATGCTCGAAGGCAACCTGTTCGGCAGCGTGATCGAACGTGATGGACGATTCAAGTTCATGGGCTTCGCCAACCGCATCTGACCATGTCTCCTGTGGCACCATCCCGCACCGCGTGCACCCAGCGGCGATACGCTGATGTGATTCGGCCCTTTGTTGGCGCGGTGCTGTTGTGCAATGCACTGATCGGATGTGCGGGCGATCAGCCCTCCACGGCCCGGAGCGATTCCACGAATGCCGCGGGTGCTGCCAGCGTGATGACGTCCACCCGGGTCGACATCACGGGCGCCGGCGCCACCTTCCCGTATCCGTTGTACGCGCGCTGGTTCAACGAATACGCCAAGACGTCCAATACCCGCATCAACTATCAGTCCATTGGCTCAGGCGCCGGCATTCGGCAGGTGGTCGCGCGCACCGTGGATTTTGGTGCCACCGATGTGCCGATGACCGACTCCGAACTCTCGGCGTCGAAGATGCGCATCCTGCACATCCCGACCGTGGTCGGAGCCGTGGCGATCACGTACAACCTGCCCGAGCTGTCGCGCCCCCTCAATCTGAGCGCGGATGTCATCGCCGACATCTTTCTCGGCAAGCTGACCAAGTGGAATGACACACGCCTCGCGGCGCTCAACCCCAAGGTCACACTGCCGGCTTCGGATATTCTCGTGGTCCATCGCGCCGATGGCAGCGGCACCTCGTACATCTTCAGTGACTATCTCACCGTGGTGAGTCCGGCCTGGGCCTCAGGTCCCGGTCGTGGCAAGGAAGTCCCCTGGCCCGTCGGCATCGGTGGAAAAGGGAACGAAGGCGTGGCCGGACAGGTGAAACAGATGCCCGGTGCGATTGGCTATCTCGAAGTGGTCTACGCCCGTCAGAACCGGCTGCCCGTTGCGCACATCCGCAATCAGGCCGGACGATTTGTATCGCCGATGCCGTTTGAGATTGCCACCGCGGCGACCAGCGTGCTCGATCGCCTGGCCACTGACCGCATGGCCGCAACGGACCTCCGCATGTCGCTGGTGGACGCGCCCGGTGCACAGTCCTATCCCATCGCGTCGTTCACCTGGATGCTCATCGCTCCCGACGCCATCGGCCCGGTCAAGTCCCACCAAATGGCGTCCTTTCTGCGCTGGGCGTTGCTGGAAAATGGAGATATCGCCTCCACACTGGGCTATGTGCCCCTGCCCTCGGATGCGGCCGCCCGCGTGGTGGACAAGGTGGAAGAACTCCTCTCGCCATCGGTGGCACGCCCCTAGCTTTGAGGTGATGCCCACGCGTTCCGCCGACCGGCTCTACAAAACCGTCACCGCCAGCTGCGCGGCCGCGATTCCGGCGGTGCTGCTCCTGCTCGCCAGCGTGCTGCTGATCGGCGCCTGGCCCACGATGACGACGGCCATCGGCTCGCTCTTCGCCGACTCCACGTGGGATGTGCCGAATCATCAGTTTGGCGCAGCGCCCCTGATCGCCGGCACACTGCTGTCATCGGCCATCGCACTGGCTATTGCCGCACCGCTGGGCATTGGCGTGGCGCTGCTGTCCACGGAGATCGCTCCGCGACCCCTGCGCGAGCCACTCGCGTTTCTCGTGAACCTGCTGGCCGCTGTTCCATCAGTGGTGTATGGCCTCTGGGGGATCTTCATTCTGGTGCCCTTCCTGCGCGCCGGTGTGATGCCTTGGGCCATCGCTCACCTGTCATGGCTGCCGGGGTTCAGTGGGCCGGCGTACGGCCCGAGTCTGCTGGCCGCATCGTTGATCCTCGCCATCATGGTGCTGCCGTACATCGCCAGCGTGAGTCGCGACGTGATCCGTGCCGTGCCACGCGCACAGCGCGAAGCCGCGCTGGCCCTCGGCGCCACCCGATGGGAGATGATCCGTGATGCCGTCTTTCCTGCGGCCCGCACCGGACTGTTTGGCGGCGTCATTCTCGGCCTCGGACGCGCGTTGGGCGAAACCATGGCGGTCACCATGGTCATCGGCAATCGCCACGCCATTCCGGATTCGCTGTTCGCCCCCGCCTACACCATGGCGGCCATGCTGGCCAATGAGTTCGCCGAGGCATCGGACGCCGCGCACCTCTCGGCGCTCATGGCGGTTGCCCTGCTGCTGCTGCTGATCACCCTGGTGGTCAATCTGCTGGCGCGCATGCTGGTGACGCGTGTGGGCCGCGGTCGACCGGGTGAGACCTCGTGAAGCCCCGCATGCGTGAACAAATGCGCCTGGGCACGCAGCGCCGGCGACATGGTGTGTTCATGACCACACTGGCCTGGACCGCGGGGCTCGTGGCGCTGCTTCCGCTGGTGCTCATCCTCACGCATCTGATCGTGCACGGTTTGGGGCAGATCACCCCCACGTTCCTCACAAGTGTGCCGGCTCCACCTGGGGTGCGTGGAGGTGGTGTCGCCAATGGCATCGTCGGTTCGGCGCTGCTGGTGATCATTGCGCTTGGCATTGCCGTGCCGGTTGGCATCGGTGCAGGTCTCTATCTGGCTGAACACGGAGCCACGCGCTTCGCACGATTGGTGCGATTGTTGGCGGATGTCCTGGGTGGGCTGCCTTCCATCGTGATGGGTATCGTGGCCTGGGAGCTCATCGTGCGTCCCGCCGGGCATTTTTCTGCCTGGGCCGGTGGTGTGGCCCTTGGCCTACTGGTGATTCCCCTGGTCACGCGGGCCACCGAAGAAATGGTACGTCTGGTGCCGTCGTCACTCGCCGAAGCCGCGTTGGCTCTGGGCTATCCACAGTGGCGCACGGCGCTCACGATTGTTCTGCGCACGGCCATGCCCGGCGTGGTCACCTCCATCTTCATCGCGCTCGCACGCGTGGCCGGTGAAACGGCGCCGCTCCTCTTCACCGCATTTGGCAATCCGTTCTGGTCGGTTGATCCTTCCAGACCCATCGCCGCGTTGCCGCTGCAGATCTACGCCTACGCACAGAGTCCGTACGAGGAGTGGCGTGGTCACGCCTGGGCGGGTGCGCTGCTGTTGCTCGTGCTGGTCGCTGGTATCGGTCTTGGCTCACGCGCTGTACTGCGTGCCCGTGCCCGCCTGTTCGCCACGGTGCGCAGCACACGAGCCTCCGATGGCTGAATCGTCCTCGGTGCCGCGTTCACCGGCCGTGCAGATCGAGCGCCTGAGCGCGGGATTTGGTCCGCGCAACGTGCTGTATGGCATGTCACTGACTGCAGAAGCCGGTCGTGTCACGGCGCTCATCGGCCCGTCCGGATGTGGCAAGTCCACGGCACTGCGGTGCATCAACCGGCTGCACGAGCGTGATGCGACGGCCTGGGTGCGTGGGGTGGTGTCACTCGTGGATGCCCCGCGCGTGAGCGACGTGTATGCCGCCGGCACCGATGTGAGCGCACTCCGACAACGCATCGGCATGGTGTTCCAGTACCCCACTCCGTTTGTCACGCAGTCGATTTTCGACAACGTGGCCGCTGGCGTGCGGGTGGGGCAGCCCGGGATCGCCCGCGCCAGACTCGAACAGGCCGTCGAAGAAGCGCTGGTGCGTGCGGGCCTGTGGCGTGAAGTGGCCGATCGGTTGCGCAGCAGTGCGATGGCCCTGTCGGGCGGACAGCAGCAACGTCTGTGCATTGCGCGGGCACTGGCGGTGCACCCGGACGTACTCCTGCTCGATGAACCCACGGCGTCACTCGATCCGATTGCCACACAGCGTATCGAGGAGCTGCTGTATGATCTGCGCGGTAGTGTGACCATGTTGCTGGTCACGCACAACATGCAGCAGGCCGCACGTATCTCCGACACCACGGCGGTCCTGTTGGATGGACTCATTGTGGAGTGTGCGCCGACCCGGCAACTCTTCACGACGCCGCGAGACTCGCGCGCGGAAGCCTACGTGATGGGGCGGTTCGGATGAGCGCCCTGCGCCCGACACCGACCAATACCGTCGCAGGCCCATCGACCGCCGGCGGTAGTCTCTCACCGGTTCCGGCCACCGCCCAGTCGGTGACGCTGAGTCGCTTTTCTGCCTGGTTCGGTGCCACGCCGGCGTTGCACAACATCGAACTGCACGTGCCATCACAATCCGTCATGGCGATCATCGGTCCATCCGGTTCTGGCAAGAGCACCGTGCTTCGGGCCATCAACCGGCTGAACGACGGCCTCCCCGGTGTGCGCCACGCGGGCAGCATCCTGCTGGGCGACGAAGACATCTACGCCTCCACGGTGAACCCCAGCGTGCTGCGGCAACGGGTCGGCATGGTGTTCCAGCGCTCCAATCCGTTCCCCCGGTCCGTGCGCGACAATGTCGCCTATGGCCCGCAGCTCAATCGTCGTCTCAGGGGGCGCGAACTCGATGATGTTGTGGAATACGCCCTGCGCCGCGCCGCGCTGTGGGATGAAGTGAAGGACCGCCTGCGACAGGATGCCCGCACCCTGTCTGGTGGACAGCAACAACGTCTGTGCATCGCACGCGCGCTGGCCAACGATCCGGAGGTCCTCCTGCTCGACGAACCGAGCAGCGCTCTCGACCCCCACGGCACACAGCGCATTGAAGAACTCGTGTACGATCTCCGCCAGCAGCTCACCATACTCATCGTGACGCACAACCTGCATCAGGCGGCGCGTGTCGCCGACCGGACCGCTTTGCTCGTGGACGGCGTCCTCGTCGAAGAAGCGCCGTCATCGCGCCTCTTCACCCGCCCGGCAGATTCGCGCACCGAAGCCTTCATCACGGGGCGGTTCGGATGAACCCACAGAGCCTCCCGGGCTATCGCCACTTTCACGACGATCTCTCGGCGTTGACCCAGCAACTGCTCGACATGTCCGAACAGGCCGAATCGTTGGTGGCCCTGGCCATGGAAGCCGTGCTGGAACGGGACGCCGACAAGGCCGATGCCGTGATCGATGCCGACGAGGCACTCGACCGCACCGAGGTGGAGGCCGAGGAGCGCGCGATCGGCATGCTGGCACTGCAGCAGCCCATGGCGCGCGACCTGCGGTTTCTGGTTGGCGCGATCAAGGTGTCGAGTGATCTCGAGCGCGTGGGTGATCACGCCGTCAACATCGCACAGGCCACGGTCCGCATGGCGGAGATCAAGGCCCCCCTGCCCACGCTGCCGGCGCTCACCGATATGTCGCGCAGGGCGCGCGCCATGTTGAGCAATGCCCTCGATGCCTTCATTCGCGGCGATGGCGCCCTGGGCCGCGCAGTGGGCAAGGCCGATGACGAGGTGGATGCCCTGCACGGGGAGATCTACCGCACCCTCTCGTCCGGTATGATGAACGACCCGCGCATCATCCCGATGGCGCTGGAATTGTTGCTTGTCAGCCGAAATCTCGAGCGCATCGCCGACCTCGCCACCAACATCGGCGAAAACGCGGTCTATCTTGCAGAAGGCAAACAGATCCGCCATCGGTACGACGAGACTCACGAGAATCCCCACCAGCCATGACGGGCGCGCCACTTCCCATCGGTGATGTACGCATCGCCGCCATCGACATCGGCTCGAATTCCGTGCGGCAGATCATCGCGGATGTGTCGCCGCTCGGGCAGATCCGCGTGATCGATGAAATGAAGGCCATGCCTCGCCTGGGAGAGGGACTGGAGGCCACGGCGCAGCTTTCGGAAGAGGCCATGGAAGCCGCCGTCTCCGCCGTTCAGCGTATGGTCACCCTGGCCGGCCAGCTCGGCGCCGCCCGCATCGAGATTGTGGCCACCAGCGCCGTACGTGACGCCGCCAACGCCGCCGACTTCACGGCTCGTGTCGCGGCGGCGGCAGGCCATCAGGTGCGCGTCCTCAGCGGCGAAGAAGAGGCCCTGCTCTGTTTCCGGAGTGCGCTCGCCCACTTCGAACTCGGCGCCGGTCGCACCGTCATCATGGATATTGGTGGCGGCTCGCTCGAAGTCGTGCTCTCCAAGGATGGCCTCATCGAACGCGTCGCGTCGTTGCCGTTCGGTGCCGTCCGACTGACTGAAAAGTTCCTCACACCGGCCGTACGCCCGCGTCGTGTTCGCGCGTTGCGCGCGCATGTACGGGAAGGCCTCAAGAAGGCACTGCCCGTGAAGGACTGGCGTGGCGCACAGATCATCGGATCGGGCGGCACGTTCACCAACCTCGCGGGCATGGTCCTCGCCCGTCAGCGGGTGGCGGTGCGCTCCGCACACGGCACCCGTGTGACCCGTGTGGAACTCGAACATGTGCTGGACTGGCTGCAACGCCTCGACAGCGAGGAGCGGCAGCGTGTGGCCGGTCTCAATCCCGCACGTTCCGATATCATCGTGGCAGGTCTGGCCGTGGCGGCCGAAGTCCTCGCACGATTCGATCCGCGCGACCTGCTCACCTCAGGCTACGGCATTCGTGAAGGGTTGCTGCTCGAGGCGGCACGCATCACCCCCGTCGTGGCCGATCCCGGCATGGCACGCGACCGGTCCGTGCGCGAGTTCGCCGAGCGCTGTCACTACGAGGAGCCCCACGCGCGACAGGTGCAGATGCTGTCGTTGCAACTCTTTGACGCGTTGGCCGAACGGCTCGATCTCACGACCGATGATCGTCGCATCCTGGCCGACGCCGCCCTGCTGCACGATGTGGGATACCACATCAACTATGAAAAGCACCACAAACACTCCTTCCACCTCATCTCACACGCCGACCTGCTCGGCATGACACCGGCCGAGCAGATCACCATCGCGCATGTGGCACGCTATCACCGCGGTGCTCCCCCCAAGCTCAAGCACTCGGGATTCGGACAACTGGAACGCGCACTGCGGGAACGCATTGTGAAACTGTCCGCGATCCTGCGATTTGCCGACGGTATGGATCGTGGGCACATCGGGGCCGTGGGGTCCATGACCGTGAAGTGGACATCGGACGCGCTGCGCGTCACGGCCCACGAAGCGGCGGGTGCCACCAACGTGCGCCTCGAATGCTGGGGGGCCAGTCGCAAGCGTCAGTTGCTGGAAGATGTGTTGGGACGCCGCGTGGCCGTGCTCACCTCGGACGGCATCGAAGTTGACGCCAGCGACGACGGCGAGGGGGAATAGACAAACGCGCCGACATTCCGAGAATGTCGGCGCGTTCGTGTTTCTGTCCTTTGCGTCTCTAGACCGTCTTGGCCCGGGTTCGCTTGCGCGCCGGGCGCGGCGTCACATCGCCCCACGGGTGCCGGGTGAGCACCGCCTGTGTGGAACGCTCTGCCGCGTTGCCCGGCTGACGACGACGATAGGTGCCGTCCGCCCCAAGCTCCCACGACTGCCGGTTGTCGGCGAGACAGGTCTCCAGCACCAACTGCACCCCACGGTGCAACGACGGATCGTCGATCGGCGTCATGGCCTCCACGCGCCGGTCGAAGTTGCGCGGCATCCAGTCGGCAGAGCCGATGTAGTACTCGGGGGTACCGCCATTCGCGAAATGCACGATGCGCGAGTGCTCGAGGAAACGCCCAATGATGCTGATCACCCGAATACGCTCGCTGACGTCCTTGATACCCGGCACCAGACAGCAGATGCCGCGCACGATCAGATCGATCTCCACCCCGGCCTGCGATGCCTGGTACAGCGCGGCAATGACTTCGGGGTCGACCAGCGCGTTCATCTTGGCGATGATGCGCCCGCCGCGGCCGGCCTTCGCATGCTCGGCTTCCCGTCGGATCAGTTGCAGCGTGTGCGCGCGCAGATTGCCCGGGGCAATCGCCAGACGCCGATAGTGCTTCTGCCGCGACACACCGGTCAGGGAATTGAACAAGTCCGACAGATCCGCCCCGATCTGCGGATTGCAGGTGAACAATCCGATGTCGGTGTAGAGACGCGCCGTCTTGGAGTTGTAGTTGCCGGTGCCCAGATGCACGTACCGACGGATGCCGTCGAAATCACGACGCACCACCAGCACGGTCTTCGCGTGGGTTTTGAGGCCTGGCAATCCGTACGCCACATGGATGCCATAATTTTCCATGGTGCGCGCAAAATTGATGTTGTTGGCTTCATCGAAGCGCGCCTGCAACTCGATCAACACGGCCACCTGCTTGCCTGCTTCGGCGGCCTCCGTGAGCGCGCGCTCGATGGCCGTGTCGCCCGACGTGCGGTAGAGCGTCACCTTGATCGCGAGCACCTGCGGATCGTTGGCAGCCGCTTCGAGGAACGCCTCCACCGACGCGCTGAACGATTCGTACGGATGATGCACCAGCACATCACGTTCACGGATCGCGTCGAAGATATTGCGGCCTTCACGGAACGCCGTCGGCACGAGCGGCACATGCGGCGGGTCACGCAGCTCCGGAATATCCAGCGACGCGAGCTGCATCAGATCGCCCAGTTCCAGCAGGTCGTCCTGATCGTGCACATCACGCGGCCCAATGGGCGCCACGTACTGCGATTCCGTTTCGCTCAACTCTTCCATGAGCAGTTGGCGAATACTTTCCGGCATCTCGCGCTGCACTTCCAGACGCACGACCTCGCCGAACTTGCGCTGGAACACCTGCTGTTCGATGGTCTCCAGCAGGTCTTCGGGCTGATCCATCTGCCCCAGCTCGAGATCGGAATAGCGCGTGATGCGGAACGTGTACCAGCGTTCCACATCCATTCCAGGAAACAGCGCCCCGAGGTTGGCGCCGATCACCTCTTCCAGTGCGACAAAACGATGCGAGCGCCCCGTGCTCACCCAGCGCGACAGGGAGCGTGGCACCTTCACCCGCGCGAAGTGGGACTTGCCGGTCTCCGGATCGCGAATGTCCACCGCGAGCGAGAGTGACAAGCTGGAGATGTAGGGGAACGGATGGCCCGGATCGACGGCCAGCGGTGTCAGGACCGGAAACACCTGCGACTCGAAGAAGCTCGCCAGTCTCGCACGCTCGTCATCATCGAGCGCGTCCATCGGCACGATCTCGACGTTGTGCTTGGCCAATGCAGGCAGCAGCTCGCGGCGCAGCGCACGTCGGCGGCGGCCGAGCAGTTCATTGACACGCTCGCGGATCGCCTCGAGCTGCTCCGGCGGCGTGAGTGGTTCCGGCGCGTACTGCTTGGTGCCCGCAGCCACTTTGCGCCGAAGTCCGGCTACCCGGACCATGTAGAACTCGTCCAGGTTGGTGCTGAAGATCGCGAGAAACTTCAGTCGCTCGAGCAGCGGCACGCGATCGTCCAGCGCCTCTTCCAGCACACGCGCATTGAACTCGAGCCACGATAGTTCGCGGTTCAGATACGGCAGTGCCAGCGATGTTGCAGAAGCCATCCATGCACGCCGGGGCGCAGGGCCCCGGCGTCTCCTTAGCGGGATCAGAGCGGAATGAAGGCGGCGAGCAGCTTGTACGACAGCGCAGCCATGGCCGCACTCGCCGGGATCGTGATGATCCACGCCCACACGATGCGGCCGGCCAGCCCCCATCGCACCGCCGACAAGCGATTGGTGGCACCCACACCGACGATCGCGCCGGTAATGGTGTGTGTAGTGCTGACCGGGATACCGAACTTGGACGCCACCAGAATGACCATCGCCCCGCCGGTTTCAGCGCAGAAGCCCCCCACCGGGCGCAGCTTCGTGATGCGCGTGCCCATCGTATGCACGATGCGCCAGCCACCAAAAAGCGTTCCCAACGAGATCATCGTGTACGCGCCGAGCTCCACCCACACCGGGATGTGATCCAGCGAGGTCACATGCAGGTGAGCCAGCAGCCCCGTTTCGTTGGCAAACGTGGCCTGAGTGGCGACCAGCAGACCGACGATGATGCCCATCGTCTTCTGGGCGTCGTTACCACCGTGTGCGAGTGACAGCAACGCAGAACTCGTGAGCTGCAGTACCCGGAAGACCTTTTCCGCGCGGGCATTCGCGACCCGCCGGAACAGGTTGAACACGATCACCATCAGCAGGAATCCCATCAGGGCGCCCAGCATCGGTGACAGGGCAATCGCCGACAGCGTTTCGATCCACTTCTTGCCCCACAGCAACGCCTCGAAGCCAGCCTTGGCCACCGCCGCACCGGCATACCCGCCGATGAGCGCGTGCGACGAGCTCGAGGGAATGCCGAACCACCACGTGATCAGGTTCCAGGTGATAGCCCCGAGCAGCCCACCCAGGATGACATTGGCATCGACGATGTTCAGGTCGATGAAGCCGGCGGCCACCGACTTGGCAACCGCGGTGCCAACGAAGAACAGAGCGGAGAAGTTGAAGACCGCGGCCCAGATCACAGCGGCCAGCGGACTCAGAACACGGGTGCCGACGATCGTCGCGATCGAATTGGCCGAATCGTGAAACCCGTTGATGAAATCGAACGCCAGGGCAACGGCGACGATGATGATGACAAAGGTGACCACAGGATCTCAGTCGGCGCGTCAGCTGTTCTTGAGCGCGATGCTCTCGAGCACGTTCGACACGTCCTCGCACTCATCGATCGCCTCTTCGAGGGAATCGAAGATCTCCTTCCACTTCAGCACTTCGATGGCGGGTTCATCGCGCTCGAACAGTGCGCCAACGGCCTGGGCGTACAGGACATCCCCTTCTTCCTCGAGCTGCTTGATGATCTTGCCGTGCTCCATCATGCGCTGACGCTTGGTCACGTCGCCGACCGCGGCCAGGATCTCCTTGCTGGCCCGCACGAGCACATCGGCCATCTGCACTCCGCCATCGCGCGGGGCCACAATGCGGAACATCGCCACACGGCGCGAGGTGCCGTTGATCAGGTCGATCACATTGTCGAGTCGCTTGGACAGCAGGTGGATGTCTTCGCGATCAAGCGGTGTAACAAAGCTGGTATCGATACGCTGGTTGATCAGCTGGACGATGGCATCGCCATCGGTTTCCACCTTCTTGATCTGAGGCGTGAGCTGCGCCGAGTTGGCGGGGTTCTCGAACAGGGTGCGCAACAGCGCTGCCGCCTGGCCGATGTGCACCGCCAACTGGCGAAAATGATCGAAGAAAGTTTCGTCTCTCGAGAAGAGCTTCACAAAGCGGAGGGCTGAAGTCATGAGTACGCCGCGGGCCTGGCTCCGCGCGCGAATGAAAACGCACGTGTGCCACAGGGCACCGCTGTAGCTGTAACGATTGCGTCACCACCAGCCGAACGCCATCGGGACCACAGAGGAATCTTCCTTCGTTACAGGACGGAGACGTAATCGTGCACAATGCTTCACACACCGAACGGTTCACGACCAAACGACTTTCGCATCGCTGACGGCGCGACGTCGGCGTACCAGCTCCGTGTTCTCGAACAGCTTGGCCAGCAGCACACCGGCCACGAACCCGCCCACATGTGCCCAGACTGCCACGCCGCCGGAAATCTCACGGCGCAGTGGTGAAAGCTCAGGCAGACCGGCCAGCACCTGACTGCCGAACCACAGGATGAGCACCGCCCAGGCGGGAAAACGGATCAGAAAGATCGGCGGGATGTAAGTGCGCACCCGCACACGCGGGTACATCACCAGATAGGCGCCCATGATGCCCGAAATGGCCCCCGAGGCACCAACAGTGGGCACTGGAGACAGAGGATCGATCGCGAGATGGGCCATCGCGGCGATCACACCCGTCAGCAGATAGAAGACCAGAAAACGGCCCCGCCCCATGCTGTCTTCGACATTGTTGCCGAACACCCACAGATAGAGCGAGTTGCCGATGATGTGCCCCCAACTGCCGTGCAGAAAGATCGACAGGATCGGCGTCAGCCAGTTGATGGGCTCGTTGTCCACCACGCAGGCCAAGGCCTGATCACCAAAGCGCCCGAGTGGCACCCCCAATCCCAGTGGCGCCTGCCCACTGATTTCGCCCGGCACAAAACCGAGGTTGCACACGCTGATGGCCAGCGGATACGGGCTGCCCGCCCCCTGCACAAAAAACCAGACGGCCCAGGTGATCACGAGGACGCCCAGCGTCATCACCGGCGTGCGCAGCGTCGGATTGTCGTCAGCGACGGGAAACATGGCACCCCTTTTCAGGTCAATATGACAGCCTGCCAACACGACAGGCACCAACACCGCCGACTGGGGCAAAAATACGCCGAGTCGGCAGGGAAAGACGGCCCGGTGCTTGCCTAGCACTAATCCGAGCAATCGAGGGGCCAGCCGTTATGTGTGCCCCGCAATTCCGGATTCTACCACGAGATCTCTTATGGCTGAAAAAGTTATCGGCATCGACCTCGGCACCACCAATTCGGTGGTTTCCGTGCTGGAAGGTGGCGACCCGGTCGTCATCCCCAATGCGGAAGGTGGGCGCACAACCCCCTCGGTGGTCGGCTTCACGAAGGACGGCGAGCGCCTCGTTGGCCAGATCGCCAAGCGTCAGGCGGTGACCAACCCGCAGAACACCATCTTCTCGATCAAGCGTTTCATGGGCCGTCGGTCGGCCGAAGCGCTGAGCGACCAGTCGCGCGTGCCCTACAAGCTCGTCGCCGGCCCCAATGATGTGGCGGCCGTCGAAGTTGGCGGCAAGCGCTACACGCCGCCCGAGATCTCGGCGATGGTGCTCCAGAAGATGAAGCAGACGGCCGAAGACTACCTCGGACACACCGTGTCCAAGGCCGTCATCACCGTGCCCGCCTACTTCAACGACGCCCAGCGCCAGGCCACCAAGGACGCCGGCAAGATCGCCGGCCTCGAAGTGCTGCGCATCATCAACGAGCCCACGGCAGCCGCCCTCGCCTACGGCCTCGACAAGAACAAGAAGTCCGACGAAAAGGTCGCCGTGTTCGATCTCGGCGGCGGTACGTACGACATCTCGGTGCTCGAGCTGTACGACGTCGACGGCACCCGCCAGTTCGAAGTGAAGTCCACGAACGGCGACACGCACCTGGGCGGCGATGACTTCGACCAGCGCGTCATGGATTGGCTCGTCGCGGAGTTCAAGCGCGACCAGGCCATCGACCTGTCGAAGGATCCGATGGCGATCCAGCGTCTCAAGGAAGCGGCCGAAAAGGCCAAGATGGAGTTGTCGAGCGCCAACAGCACCGACATCAACCTGCCGTTCATCACGGCCGATCAGTCGGGCCCGAAGCACCTCAACTACTCGCTCACGCGCGCCAAGTTCGAGCAGCTCGTCGATGACCTCATCCAGCGCACGCTCGAGCCCATGAAGCAGGCGCTCAAGGATGCCGGCATGCAGCCGAACGAAGTCGATGAGGTCATCCTCGTGGGCGGATCGACGCGCATTCCGAAGATCCAGCAGGTCGTGAAGGAGTTCTTCGGCAAGGAACCGAACAAAGGCGTGAATCCTGACGAAGTCGTGGCTGTCGGCGCGGCCATTCAGGGCGCGGTGCTCACCGGCGAGCAGAAAGACGTGCTGCTGCTCGACGTGACGCCGCTGTCGCTTGGCATCGAGACGCTCGGTGGCGTGATGACGGTGCTCATCCCGCGCAACACGACCATCCCGACCAAGAAGGCGGAAACGTTCTCCACCGCCGACGACAACCAGACGACGGTCGAGATCCACGTGCTGCAGGGTGAGCGCGAGCTCGCCGTGTACAACCGCACGATCGGCAAGTTCCAGCTCACGGGCATCCCGCCCGCTCAGCGTGGCATGCCGCAGGTCGAAGTGACGTTCGATATCGACGCCAACGGCATCCTGCATGTGACGGCGCGCGACAAGGCCACGGCCAAGGAACAGAAGATCCGTATCGAAGCGTCGAGCGGCCTGTCCGACAACGACATCGACAAGATGGTGAAGGACGCGGAGAAGAACGCCGCCGAGGACAAGCAGCGCCGCGAGCAGATCGACACGCGCAATCGTCTCGATTCGCAGACGTACGAAGTCGAGAAGAACGTGAAGGAGTGGGGCGACAAGGTCGCCGCGCCTCTCAAGGAGCGGATCGATGCCGCCATCGAGCGGGCCCGCAAGGCCCTGCGCGGTGACGACATCAACGAGATCCGTGCAGCGCAGGAAGAGCTCAGCAAGGCCTACAGCGAAGCCGGACAGGCCTTCTACCAGCAGCAGGCGGCGTCACAGGCGCCGGCCGACGAAGCGGGCGCCGCGCCCTCGGGCGAGCCGGCCCAGCCGAAGGCCGAAGAAGTGGCCGAAGCCGACTACGAAATCGTCGACGACAACAAGAAGTAAACAGAATCTGAACAGCTATCCGGGCGAAGCTGTCGCCCGGATAACAGATTACACTTTGGCCCCGTCGGAAACTGCCGACGGGGCTTCGGTGTATCAGAGTGGCACAGGGCAGTTCTCGTGACATCAACGCAGCGAGCCATGTCAGCACGATTCTCACGTTTTCGCTTCGCCACCGCCGCCGTCGTCAGTTTCGGCGCCGGTGTCATCTTCGCCTCCGGCATGGACTGGACGAAGATCAGTTGGGCCCAGAGTTCTTCCGGAGCTCGCGCGCCTCTGGTGCGCGGTCCGATGGCACCGGAAGGCGCATCCTTCGCCGATATCGCCGAGCGTGTCACGCCGGCCGTGGTGGCCGTGAACACCTCACGTACGGCGCGTCCCAGGCCGCAGGTGCGAGGCCGGGCGCCGCAGGGGATGGAGGACTTCCTCGAGCAGTTCGGCGGGCAGCAGCCCCGCCAGCAGCGCGGTGAAGGCTCGGGGTTCATTCTTTCCAACGACGGCTACATCGTCACCAACAATCACGTGGTGGCCGACGCCGACCAGGTTTCGATCACCCTCAGTGACGGCCGCTCATTCCGGGCCCGGGTGATTGGCACCGACTCCACCACCGATGTCGCGGTGGTGAAGATCGAAGCCCGCAGCCTGCCGACGCTCAGCATCGGCAACGACGAAGCGACCCGCATCGGCGAATGGGTGCTCGCCGTGGGAAATCCACTCGGGCTCGATTTCACCGTGACGGCCGGCATCATCTCGGCCAAGGGACGTGGCTCGGAGATCAATCTGCCGAATTCCGGAAACTTCACGATTTCGGATTTCATTCAGACCGACGCCGCCATCAACCCCGGCAACTCGGGCGGACCGCTCATCAACATGCGCGGTGAGGTCATCGGCTTGAACAGCGCCATCGCCAGCCAGACCGGCTTCTATTCCGGCTATGGCTTTGCCATCCCGATCACGCTCGTGAAGAACGTGACCGACGCGCTGATCAAGGAAGGACGCGTCCGCATGCCGGTGATGGGTGTGTCGGTGACGCGTGTCGACCCGGAAGACGCCGGCATCAATGGCCTCGCGCGTGTGGCCGGTGTGAAGGTGGCGGGCTTCAATCCCCCCGACGGTGGCCCCGCCAAGGCGGCCGGCATCGAAGTGGGTGACGTCATTGTCACGGTCGACAGCAAGCCGGTGGAACGGGTCAGCTCCCTGCAGCGCATCGTGCGGATGCGGCGCATCGGAGATGTGATCCCGGTGGAAGTGATGCGCTTTGGCAGCAAGAAGACGTTCCGCGTACGGCTGGTCGACGCGGAGGCCGGTGGCACGCTGGCCGTGAACACCGCAGAACCGAGCCCGACCACCAGCACGACGGCCGGCAAGCTGGGCATGTCGGTGGAGGCTCTGCCCGCAGAGATGGCAAGCCGGCTCCAGACGAATGGGGTTGGTGTGCGCGTCTCCGAAGTGGCGGCCAATGGTCCCGCGCGCGACAAGATCGCCGCCGGAAGCGATGTTCTGCTCGAAGTGCTGTATCCGACCCCGCGGCGCTCCATCCGCTCGGTCAACGACCTGCAGACGGTCGTGTCCGGGCTGAAGGACGGTGACTATGTGAGCCTGCTGGTGCAGTCGATGGACCCGCGTGTCGGGCGTCGCGTAGTCAACATTCGCGTTGGCGGCTGATACCGCTGAGGGAGCACAATGAAAATGGGGCGCTCGGTGCAATCACCGTGCGCCCCATTTTCATGCAGCAGTACCGTCAATCCGGATTGATGAACCGGTACAGCACCCGGATCAGACGATAGGCGTCTGGCATCGACTCGCGCGAAAACTCCACGGTCGTGGGCGACACCAGCTTGATCTCGCGAAAGGCCGTGGCCACTTCGGGGATGTTGGGATTGGGGAAGGTCATGCGCACGGTATACTGCGCCGCCCGCTCCGGGCGCCCCTTTCGCGAGGCCGCCACCACGTCCTTCGCGGCCTGCTGAATCTCATGGCGCGCCTCGGCCAGCGGCCGCAGCTCCACGGCTCGGGTGTTGATAGCGCGCTTCACGACTACGCCGCGCACATTGGGAGCCGTCGCCTTCTGCTCCTCGACCGCCACATCGTCGCCGGTCACCAGCAGCACCGGCACACCATACCAGCGAGCCAGCAGGGCGTTCATGCCGCCCTCCCCCACCGACAGGCCGTTCACTTCCAGATCACGCACCACGCCAGAACCCGTGTGGGCAAACACGCCACGCGGCGTGCCCGCCTTGGCGTGATAGCCCACGAACAGCACCGCGTCGAAGGTGGAGTCGAGCCCCTCCATCATGCCATGTCGCTTGAAGCTGTGGCTGATCAGGCGAGCACGCGGATCGAGGTCTTCGGGCAGGATGTTGCGCTGGCTGCCATGGGAATCGTTCACCACGACCTCGGTCGCGCCGCCCTCGAATGCGCCACGAATGGCGGCGTTGGCGTCCTCCACCATCAGCCTCCGTGCGCGACCATACTCATTGCCGGTGGCCGAGGTCTGGTTGTCGCTGTTGATGCCGCTGATCCCCTCCATGTCCACGGAGATGTAGATCTTGCGGGCGCCCTGTGCGGCACTGGCAACAGGGAATGCGGCCGAGCCTGCGAGGAGGCTGGCAATCAGGACGCGGGACAGCGAACGCACCATCGGAACTCCGCAGGCTGGGGGAGGTGTGAGATCACCACGCCCCCCAGCGACTGCAAGCAACAGCGGGGAGCGCGCTACCGGAAAAGGTAGAGTGACGCGCCCACCTGCACACGGGTGCCTGTGGACCTGAAGTCTTCTTTGGTCGTGGATCCGCCGGTGATGTCATCCAGGCGGGTCAGGTTACCGAAGGTCCAGAGGGCCGTGCCCGTGATGGCGATATGCGGTGTGATGCCCAGATGGACGCCCGCGCCGGCCGTCGGGGCGATCCCCTCGAACTTGGTACTGCGATCGGCGGCCCGGCCCGTGGCACCGGCCGTGGCGAACACTCGCACCGGCGAACTCGCGCCCGGCAGCAGATACATGCGCAGAAGCGCATCGTACTGCTTGAGCGTCAGGTCGTCGGAATTCCCGCGACGGGTCACCGCGCTGCGGTCGAAGTTCACGAGCACCGCGACGTTGTCACTGATGCCGAGACCGGCGTGCAAACCGAAGCCACTGCCAAACTTGAGGTCTTCGGCCGCGTCCTTCACGGATACGGATGCGCCGGCGTATTGCAGTCCGAAGAACAGTCCCTTGGTGCTGCCGGCATCGGCCTGTGCTTCAACGCGGGTGGCGGAGAACGTGGCGAACAGCGCGACGGCGGCCGCCGCGAGGCGCGGCATCGAACGAAAGCGAGTGCGTGACATGGTGTCTCCGGGAAGGCGTCTATGGCAGGCCCCGTGGAGGTGGGGCGTGGTGGCGGGAGGACGTGGTGCGCACCGCGCGCACTGGCGTACCGGCAACTGCTACCCGGACGCCGCGAAAGGGTCTCATCAATGCTGCGATCCGCATCACGTGGCCGGCTTCGCTATACTTCTCCCTCGCCGACGCGCGGGATGTCGGTGGTTTGCGGACGTGGCGAAATTGGTAGACGCGCCAGCCTTAGGAGCTGGTGGGGCAACCCATCCCGGTTCGAGTCCGGGCGTTCGCATAGCAACTTCTCATGACTGATCATGCAGGAACTGTGCATGAGGTCTGCATGAATGTATTCCGATAGAAATTGTCCGATTATTGACAGCACCTGAATTGTGATGCGCGAGAGCGAACATGTCGGACAAACCCTTCTTGCCGAGTGATGGTCCGGGGAGCAAGCTAGCATGAGTCTGCTCTTCTCTCCCTACAGGAGCCCCACCTCATGGCAGCAACGGACGTCACGGACCCGCAATTCTATCATCGGGTCGTGGACTGTCAGTGGGCCTGTCCGGCTCACACCAATGTTCCGGGCTACATCCGTCTCATCGCGCAGGGCCGATACACGGAATCGTATCTGCTCAATCGTGAATCGAACGTATTCCCCGGAATCCTCGGCCGTACCTGCGACCGTCCGTGCGAGCCCGCATGCCGTCGCGGTCGTGTCGAAGAAAAACCCGTTGCCATTTGTCGACTCAAGCGCGTCGCGGCCGATCATCGCGACGACATCCGTGCGTTTCTTCCGAAAGCACCTTCGACAAAAAACGGGAAGCGTGTTGCCCTCGTCGGCGCGGGTCCGTCGGCACTGACGGTCGCCAACGATCTGCTGCCCCTCGGCTACGACGTCACGATCTTCGAACGCAATGCGCAGCCCGGTGGGCTCATGCGCATCAACATTCCGTCGTTCCGACTGCCGGCCAAGGTACTCGACGATGAGTGTGGGTACATCATCGACATGGGTGCCAACATGCAGTACGGCACCGAGGTGCAGAGCCTCAAGGGCCTGCTCGATGATGGCTACGATGCGGTGTATGTCGGCACCGGCGCGCCGAAGGGCAAGGAACTCGACATCCCCGGCCGCTCCGATGCACCTGAACAAGTGCACATCGGCATCGAGTGGCTCGCCAACGTGCACTTCGGGCATATCGAAAAGATCGAACCGCGTGTGGTGATCATCGGCGTGGGCAATACCGCCATGGATTGCTGTCGCACGGCCAAGCGCGTGGGAGCCACCGATGTGAAGGTGATCGCGCGTCGCGGACGCAAACATTTCAAGGCGTCGCCGTGGGAACTCGAAGACGCCGAAGAAGAACAGGTCGAGATCATCGAGAACCACGCGCCCAAGCGCATGGTGGTGGAGAACGGCACGCTCGTCGGCATGGAGTTCGAAGTGCTCGAGTGGACCGAAGACGCCAACGGCAAGCAGTCGAGCCGGGTGGTGGACACCGTCATCATTCCGTGTGACGCGGTCATTCTCGCGATTGGTCAGGACAACTCGTTCCCCTGGATCGAGCGTGACATCGGGGTGGAATTCGATTCGCGCGGCATGCCCAAGGTCGACAAGGCCACGCATCAGAGCACACACCCCAAGGTGTTCTTCGGCGGCGACGCGGCGTGGGGCCCGGAGAACATCATCTGGGCCGTGGCGCACGGACACCAGGCCGCGATCTCCATCGATCTGCAGTGTCAGGGTCAGGATGTGAACGAGCGGCCGCCCTATGGCATGACGCTCGTCAGTGCCAAGGTCGGCATGCACAGTTGGGCCTTCGACAACGACTACGAGTCACAGAAGCGCGCGAAGATGCAGCACGAAGAACTCGTGAAGCGCTTCAGCGATCTCGACATCGAAGTGGAACTCGGCTTTTCGGCCGAGCAAACGGCGGCTGAGGTTGGTCGCTGCCTGAATTGTGATATTCAGACCGGCTTTACGGCGTCGGCATGCATCGAGTGTGATGCCTGCGTCGATATCTGCCCAACGAGCTGCCTGACCATCACCACCAACGGCACGCCCATCGATGAGCTGCGCACGCGCCTCTCGGCGCCGGCACTCAACACGTCCCAGCCGATCTATCTCTCTGAACAACTGCCCCAGACCAAGCGTATCATGGTGAAGGACGAGGATGTCTGCCTTCACTGCGGACTCTGTGCGGAACGCTGCCCCACGGCAGCCTGGGACATGCAGATATTCGACCTCAAGAAGCCCGTTGCCGGGATGGCCTACGCATGAGTGGGATCAACGACTTCGCTTTCAAGATCGGCACTGTCAACGGAACGGGATCCGCCAGCGCCAACGGCCTGCTCATGCAGGCCATCTTCCGCATGGGTATCCCGGTATCGGGCAAGAACATCTTCCCGTCCAACATCCAGGGCCTGCCGACCTGGTATGAGATCCGCGTCTCGAAAGACGGCTACATGGCCCGTCCTTCGGAGGTGGATCTCGTCGTGGCCCTCAATCCGGCCACGTACGCCAAGGACGTGGCGACAGTGCGCCCCGGCGGCTACCTGCTCTACGATTCGTCCTGGCCGCTCGACCCGGACCTCGTGCGTGAAGGGATCACCATCATGGGGATCCCCTTTGGTCGGCTGTGCGTGGAAAACTTCCAGGGCGACCGCGACCGCACACTGCTCCGCAACATCGTGTACGCCGGCTCACTCGCGGCACTGCTCGGCATCGACATGGATGTCGTGAGCAAGATGCTGGAAGAGAAGTACGGCAAGAAGCCCAAGCTGCTGACGTCCAATCACAAGGCCATCCAGCTCGGCTACGAGTACGCCAAAGCGCACTTCACCTGCCCGTTGCCGTTCAGCCTCGAGAAGATGGATCACACCAGTGATTCCATCCTCATCGATGGCAACACCGCCTGCGCGCTCGGTGCGGTGTACGCCGGTGCCACGGTGGGTGCATGGTATCCCATCACGCCGGCCACCGCGTTGATGGAACAGTTCAAGGCATTCTGCGACAAGTTCCGTGTGGACAAGGAGACGGGCGCACACAACTACGCCATTCTCCAGGCGGAAGATGAGCTGTCGGCGGCCGGTATCATCATTGGTGCTGGCTGGGCCGGTGCTCGCGCGTTCACCAACACGTCAGGCCCCGGCATCTCGCTGATGCAGGAATTCATCGGGCTCGCCTACTACACCGACATTCCGGCCGTCTTCTTCGATATCCAGCGCTGCGGGCCGGCCACCGGCATGCCCACGCGGACGCAGCAGGCCGATCTCCTGTCGCTGGCCTATGCGTCCCATGGCGACACCAAACACCTCGTGATTTTCCCGGCCAATCCGGGAGAGGCGTTCGAGATGTCGGTGCAATCGTTTGATCTCGCCGAACGTTTCCAGACGCCGGTGTTCGTGGCCACCGATCTCGACATCGGCATGAACGACTGGATGGTCAAGCGCTTCACCTGGGACGACAGCTACACGCCAGATCGCGGTAAGGTGCTGCACAAGGAAGATCTGGAGAAGATTCAGAAGTTCTCGCGGTACCTCGATGTGGATGGTGACGGCATCGCGGCCCGCACGCTGCCCGGCGTGGGTGGCAAGGGTGCGTATTTTGTGCGCGGCTCCGGCCACGACAAACACGCCGCCTACACCGAAGACTCCGACGCCTATCAGGAGCTCGTCGATCGCCTGAAGCGAAAGTTCGAGCACGCAGCGACGGCGATGCCAAAGCCCGTGTTCACGCTGCAGGACGGCGCCGACGTGGGCCTGGTCACGCTGGGTGGCTGTGATGCGGCAGTGCGTGAGGCCGCAGACAAGCTGCGAGCTCAGGGCATCGTGGCAGACGTGATGCGCGTGCGCGCCTTCCCCTTCGGAGCAGAAGTGAAGGACTTCTTCTCGCGCCACGAACGCGTGTTCGTGATCGAGCAGAATCGCGATGCGCAACTGCGGTCGCTGCTCGCCATCGAACTCGGCATCCCGCGCGATTCCATGCTGTCCATCGTCGACTACGGCGGCATGCCCCTGACGGCCAAGGTGGTCGTCGATGCGGTGTCCAAGAAGCTAGGCGCCCTGGGCCATGTGCCCTCCACGTTGGGCGCCACCAACGGAGTGCACGCATGACATCCATTGCGAAGCCCCCAGTCAAGCATCCCAGCTCGCGCACGAATGGCCTCGGACTCACCATCCGGGACTACGAAGGCGCCATGTCCACGTTGTGCGCCGGCTGTGGGCACGACTCGGTCACCGCAGCGATTGTGCAGGCGGGATGGGAACTCGACCTCGAACCCCATCGCGTGGGCAAGATGAGTGGCATCGGCTGCTCTTCCAAGACCACTGCCTACTTCATGAAGCAGTCGCACGGATTCAACTCCGTGCATGGACGCATGCCGTCGGTGACCTCCGGTGCATCGGCGGCCAACCGTGGCCTCACGTACATCGGCGTGTCCGGTGACGGCGATTCGCTGTCCATCGGCCTCGGACAGTTGTCGCATGCCATCCGCCGTAACGTGAACATGCTGTATGTGCTCGAGAACAACGGCGTGTACGGGCTCACCAAGGGACAGTTCTCGGCGTCCGCCGACATCGGCTCCACCTCCAAGAAGGGGGAAGCCAATGAGCAGTCACCCATCGATCCCGTGCTGCTGGCGCTGACACTGGGCGCGACCTTTGTGGCCCGGTCGTTCTCCGGCGACAAGAAGCAGCTCGTTCCCATTCTCAAGGCCGGCCTCTCGCACAAAGGCTTTGCGATCGTCGACGTGATCTCCCCGTGTGTGAGCTTCAACGACCACGAGGGGTCCACCAAGAGTTATGCGTTCACGCGTGAGCACGAAGTGGAAGCGGTGCATGCGGATTTTGTGCCACTGCGCCGCGAAATCACCATGCCGGAGTCTGGCGAAGACGTGAAGTCGGTGACGATGCACGACGGCAGCGTGGTGCGCCTGCGGTCCACATCTGCCGACTACGATCCGACGAACCGTGATTCGGCGTACGCGCATGTGCGCGCCTGCCAGGCACGCCGAGAGATCGCCACGGGCTTGCTCTTTGTGGATGAGCGCGGCCGGGACATGCATGACTTCATGAAGACACCCGAAACTCCGCTCGTCGATCTGCCCTACGAGGCGCTGTGCCCGGGCAAGGGTGCCCTGGACAAGCTCATGGAGCGCTACCGCTAGAGGACTCCTCAAGGCGATGTCACGTGATGCCATCCGCGAGCAGGCGGTCATTGCCGACCTGCTCGCGCAGTCACCCACCGGCGCCGAACACCTGCTGCCTGTATTGCAGCAGGTGCAGGCCACGGTGGGTTTTGTTTCCCAGGACGCCATGCGACAGATCGCGCAGGCGTTCAACATTTCACGCGCCGATGTCTATGGCGTGGTGACGTTCTACACGGACCTGCGTGAGGCACCGGTCGGCCAATACGTCATGCAGTTGTGCATGGCTGAAGCCTGTCAGTCCGTGGGGTGCCGAGAGCTGGCCGCACACGCCACGCATGTGCTCGGGGTACCGCTCGGGCAGACCACGGCAGATCATCGCATACACCTTGAGGCCGCATACTGCTTCGGCAACTGTGCGTTGGGCCCCACCATGCGCATCGATGACCGCATCGTGGGCGGCGTGACACCGGCGCGATTCGATGAGCTGCTGGCGGAGTTGCCGGTGGCCGCCAGCAGCGAACGAGGCGCCGCCTGATGCGCATTCATGTGCCCAATGATACGGCGGCCCGTTCCGTGGGCGCGGACGAAGTCGCGCGTGCGTTGGCCAGCGTACCGGTGGTGCGCGACGGGCACGCTCACGTGGTGCGCAATGGGTCGCGCGGAGCGTACTGGCTGGAGCCACTGCTGGAGCTGGAGACTCCAGAAGGGCGCGTCGGTTTCGCCAATGTATCGGCCGCCGAGGTGCCCGCGCTTTTTGCAGACGGTCTTCCCGATCGCCGTCACCCGAAGTGCATCGGACTGGTGGAAGCGCTGCCGTGGCTCGCCGAACAGGTGCGCCTCACGTTTGCGCGGATCGGGCGCATCGACCCGTTGTCACTCGACGATTACCGCACGGCGGGCGGCTTGCTCGGCCTGGAACGCGCCATCGGCATGGATTCCGCAGGCATTGTCCGCGAAATCACGGCGTCCGGCCTCAGAGGCCGGGGTGGCGCGGCATTTCCAGCCGGCATCAAATGGGAAACCGTGCGAAACGCGCGTGCCCCTCAGAAGTACGTCGTGTGCAACGCCGACGAGGGGGATTCAGGTACGTTTGCTGACCGACTGCTGATGGAAGCCGATCCGTTCCAGCTCATCGAAGGCATGACCATCGCCGCGTTGGCGGTGGGGGCAACACAGGGCTACGTCTATCTGCGCTCGGAGTATCCGTACGCGGCGCAGATTTTCGGAGAAGCCCTCGCCCGCGCCCGCAGTGCGGGCATGTTGGGCGCATCGGTGTGTGGCAGTTCGCACGCCTTCGATATCACCCTGCGCATCGGTGGTGGGGCGTACATCTGCGGCGAAGAAACGGCCTTGCTCGAAAGCCTGGAAGGCAAACGCGGTGTGGTACGCGCCAAACCGCCGCTGCCCGCCTTGCAGGGGCTGTTCGGCCAGCCCACCGTCATCAACAATGTGTTGACCTTCGCTGCGGCCACGGACGTGCTGGCTAGGGGTGCACAGCACTACGCATCGCACGGCCTTGATCGATCCACTGGCACCATGCCCTTTCAGTTGGGTGGCAACATCCAACGTGGCGGACTGGTGGAACTCCCCTTTGGCATCACGTTGCGTGACCTGGTCGAACGCTTCGGCGGTGGCAGCTATTCAGGACGTGCGCTACGAGCCATTCAGGTCGGCGGCCCGCTCGGGGCGTACCTGCCGGCATCGCAGTGGGACACTCCACTCACCTACGAGCACTTCGCGGCCATCGGGGCAATGCTGGGGCATGGTGGCATCGTGGCCTTCGACGACACGGTGGACATGGCCGCGCAGGCGGAGTTCGCGATGGCCTTCTGCGCCCATGAGTCGTGCGGCAAGTGTACCCCCTGCCGTATTGGCTCCACCCGTGGTGTGGAAGTGATTCAACGCCTGCGACGTCGTGAGCAGGTGCGGGATCAGTGGAACCTGCTCGAAGAGCTGTGTGAAACGATGGAGCTGGGTTCGTTGTGTGCGTTGGGTGGCCTCACGCCGATGCCTGTTCGCAGCGTGATGAAGCACTTCACCGCCGATTTGCTGGCCCCGGCCGGCGGTGCATCTTCCACATCGCAGGTGGCACCATGATCAAACCCGCCCTCGATTTGTCCGCTGCTGCGGCGACGCCTCTGATCGACATCACCATCGACGGCATGACCACGTCCGTGCCCGCCGGCACTACAGTGATGCAGGCGGCCAAGACCGTGGGCGTGGACATTGCGCGGCTGTGCGCCAACGACACCCTGAAGCCCTTTGGCTCCTGTCGCTTGTGCGTGGTGGATATCGCGGGGCGAAAGGGGTTGCCCGCGTCCTGCACCACGCCCGTGGACCATGGCATGGTGGTGCGCACCCAAACGCCGCAGCTCGCCCGTGTGCGACGCAACGTGATGGAGTTGTACATCTCCGATCACCCGCTCGACTGCCTCACCTGCGCCGCCAATGGCGACTGCGAATTGCAGGACATGGCCGGCGCCGTGGGGCTGCGGGAAGTGCGCTACGGATACGGTGGGGAAAATCACCTCGAGGCCGAGAAAGACGAGTCGAATCCGTACTTCACGTTCGACCCGTCCAAGTGCATCGTCTGCTCGCGTTGTGTGCGGGCCTGCGATGAAATCCAGGGCACCTTTGCGCTGAGCATCACCGATCGTGGATTTGCGTCCAAGGTGAGCGCTGGCATGGGTGAAGCGTTCCTGAACTCCGAGTGTGTCTCGTGTGGTGCCTGCGTGCAGGCCTGCCCCACCGCCACGCTCACCGAAAAGAGCATCATCGACGCCGGCCAGCCGGACCGCGTGGTGAAAACCACCTGCGCCTACTGCGGCGTGGGCTGTTCTTTCGACGCAGAGCTCAAGGGCAACGATGTCGTGCGCATGACGCCCTCGGCCGAGGGCGGTGCCAACGAAGGCCACTCCTGCGTGAAGGGCCGGTTTGCATGGGGCTATGCCACCCACAGCGATCGAGTGCTGCACCCGATGGTGCGTGAGCATATCGATGACCCCTGGCGCCAAGTCAGTTGGGAGGAGGCCATCCAGTTTGCGGCGGCACGCTTTCGTGCCATTCAGGACGAACATGGCCGCGAAGCCATCGGCGGTGTTTCGTCGTCACGCTGCACCAACGAAGAAGTGTACGTGGTGCAGAAGATGGTCCGCGCGGCCTTCCGCAACAACAACATCGACACCTGCGCCCGGGTGTGCCATTCGCCCACCGGCTACGGGCTCAAGCAGACCTTCGGCACGTCAGCCGGCACCCAAGACTTCAAATCGGTGGCCCATGCCGATGTGATTCTGGTGATTGGCGCCAACCCCACCGACGCGCATCCGGTGTTTGCCGCCCGCATGAAACGTCGACTGCGGCAGGGCGCCAAACTCGTGGTGATCGATCCCCGACGCATCGACCTGGTACGGTCGCCGCACATTCAGGCAGCGCATCACCTGCAATTGCGCCCCGGCACCAACGTGGCGGTCATCAATGCGCTTGCCCATGTGATCGTGACCGAAGGCCTGGTGAATGACACGTTTGTCGGCGAACGCTGTGACGCGGTGTCATTCACACAGTGGCGCGACTTCATCGCGCAGCCGGAGCATTCTCCCGAAGCCACCGAGGCGCACTCCGGGGTGCCTGCGGCCGAGGTCCGTGCAGCGGCACGCCTGTACGCTGGCGCCGGCAACGCGGCCATCTACTACGGTCTGGGTGTCACCGAACACAGTCAGGGCAGCACCATGGTGCTTGGCATCGCCAATCTCGCCATGGCGGCCGGTCAGATCGGTCGTGACGGTACTGGCGTGAACCCCCTTCGTGGCCAGAACAATGTGCAGGGATCCTGCGACATGGGGTCCTTTCCGCACGAACTGCCCGGCTATCGGCACATCTCCGACAATGCGGTGCGTGGCCGCTTCGAAGAAGCGTGGCACACCACGCTCGATCACGAACCGGGGATGCGCATCCCCAACATGCTCTCGGCGGCGGTGGCGGGCGCCTTTCGCGGGATGTTCGTGCAGGGCGAAGACATTGCGCAGTCCGACCCCAACACCATCCACGTGACCGATGCGTTGCGTGCCATGGACTGCGTGGTGGTACAGGATCTGTTTCTCAACGAAACAGCCAAGTATGCCCACGTTTTCCTGCCTGGTACGGCCTTCCTCGAAAAGGATGGCACCTTCACCAATGCCGAGCGACGCATCAATCGGGTGCGTCCCGTGTCGCCGTCGCGCACCGGCATGTCGGAATGGGAGGTGGTCTGTCGGCTGTCCACGGCGATGGGATATCCCATGGGCTATGACAACGCGTCGCAGATCATGGACGAGATCGCGGCACTGACACCCACGTTTGCCGGCGTCTCCTTCTCCCACCTCGACCAGGTGGGCAGTGTGCAGTGGCCCTGCACCACGGACACCCCCCTCGGCACACGCGTCATGCACGAACAGGCGTTTGTGCGCGGCAAGGGGCGGTTCCTCGTCACGCAATACGTACCCACCGACGAGCGCTCCACACGCAAGTTCCCGCTGCTGCTCACCACCGGCCGCGTGTTGACGCAGTACAACGTGGGCACGGCCACGCGGCGCACCCCCAACACCATGTGGCACGACGAGGATGTGTTGGAGATGCATCCGCACGACGCCGAGGTGCGTGGCGTGAGCTCCGGGGATGGGGTGCTGCTCTCCAGCCGCAAAGGCGCCATCACATTACACGCCCGGGTTACCGACCGAGTCCCCGAGGGAATCGTCTACACCACGTTCCATCACCCCGAGGCCGCCGCCAACGTGGTCACCACCGAGTTCTCCGATTGGGCGACCAACTGCCCGGAGTACAAGGTGACTGCCGTGGAGGTGCGCCCGGTTGACTGACAGCGAAGCCGCCACGGCGGGAGTGATGTCTCGCGCCATTGTGCGCAGCGGCCCATCAGGCAGCATGGTTGCCGGTGCGTGGGCGATTGCCGTGGAAGCTCCGGTTGCCATCACGATCAACGACACGCCCTGGACCGTCATGCTGGCCACACCGGCGGACCTCGAGGATCTGGCCATCGGGCTGGCGATCACCGAGCGCGTGGTGTCGCATGCTACAGCCATCGCGGATGTCCGGATCTCGGAAGCACTGGGTGAATACACCGTGCAGTTGTCTGCCGATTCCGCTCTGGTCGACACGAACGCACTCCGCGCTCGCTCGCTGCTCGGCAACACGGCCTGTGGACTGTGCGGCATCGAGACGCTGGCGGCGCTGCATAGTCGGCACACGGAGCGACACATCACGGAGCCCGTCGATGACGAGGCCATACGTCGGGCCGCTGGGACGCTCGCCGCGCATCAGCCGCTCAATGCCACCACACGCTCTGTGCACGCGGCGGCCTGGTGCACCATGCAAGGTGACATCGTGCTGGCGCGTGAGGACGTGGGCCGACACAACGCCCTCGACAAACTCGTGGGCGCGGTGCGCCGGTCAGGCACACCTGTGACACCAGGCTTTGTCCTGATGAGCAGTCGGTGCAGTTATGAGCTCGTGTACAAGGCCATCGCGCTCGATGCACAACTACTGGCCACCGTCAGCGCGCCCACCACGATGGCCTTGCAATGGGCAGAGCAACTGGGACTGCCGCTGGTGTCCACCATGGGACGTGGAGACGTCCTCGAGATCATCCGATTCCCCGAAAGCGGGGAACGCGGAAACATGAGTCATGCACAGGAACCGGTGATGCACCATGTCTGACCACGACGTGATCCGCATGGTCAATCAAATCGCGCAGTTCTTTGCCCCCTATCCGGAAACTGACGCGGTCGAGGGGATTCACGATCATATGGTGAAATTCTGGCCGCCCGCCATGCGACGAGAACTGGCGGCGCTGGTCCATGGCTCGGCCAACACACCGGAAGCTCTGCACCCGCTGGCGCTGCAGGCCGCCCAACGACTGGACGCACCGCCACCACTCCCGTGATCACGCGGGACGACATCACGGGGATTGTATTGTGTGGTGGCCGAGGCACGCGCATGGGCGGCGCGGAGAAGGCGCTGCAACTGCTTCATGGACGCCCACTCGTGGCCCACGTGCTCGAACGACTGCAACCGCAGGTCGTTGCTGTGGTGATCAGCGCCAATCGTGAGGCACCAGCCTATGCGACGTACCGGGTGGCGGTGGTGCAGGATCTCGCGGACGATCAAGGTCCCTTGGGCGGCCTGCAGTCTGCGTTGCGACATGTGCACACGCCCTGGTTTTTCTGCTGCCCGGGCGATGCGCCGTTTCTCGACCCACAGCTCGTCGAGTCTCTGGCCCGCCACGTCGATCAGCCCGACATCACCATCGTCTACCCCTACGACGGCGAACACCACCAGCATCTCTTTCTGTTGGGTCGTACAGCCTTGGCGGCTTCGCTGGACCTCTATCTCGCCAGCGGTCAACGATCGGTCCACGGATTCATCGACACCCACCAGGCATTGTGCGTGCCGCTGCCCGGCATCACCGAGAGTTTCACGAACATCAATACAGGTATCGAACTCGCAGCAGCGAATCAGGTTCCTGCCAGCCGGGGGTGAAGCACAGAAGCCGCCCCCGGCCTGATCGGAGACGGCTTCTTTCCATCGACGCAGGACTCCGTCAGATCAGCGACTGATACACCGGCTCATACATCGCCGCAGAAACCGCAGCCGCGAGATCATCCGGGCGCGCCGTGCGAGCAAGACCACGGTCAAACGCGATCTTCGCCACTTCGATGGCAATCGCGCGTGACACCTCGCGAATCCGCGTGAGACTCGGATAGATCCGGCCCATGGCCAGATCTTCCGGTGTCACCAATCCGGCCAGCGTACGGGCCGCTGCCGCGAACATCTCGTCCGTCACGCGCGAGGACTCACTCACGATGACCCCGAGCCCGACACCCGGGAAGATGTAGGCGTTGTTGCCCTGTCCCGGCACATGGGTGCGCTCCTTGTACGTCACGGGCGCGAAGGGACTGCCGCTGGCGAACACCGCTCGGCCATCTGTTGCGCTGTACGCCTCACGTGCCGTGCACTCCGCCTTCGACGTGGGGTTGGACAACGCCATGATGATCGGCCGCGGATGGTTTGCCGCCATCGCCGTGAGCACCCCTGGCGTGAAAGTGCCGGGCTGACCAGACACCCCGATGAGTGCATGCGGCTTGAGCTGTTCAACGGCCTCCTGCAACGAAGCCACCGCATCATACTCGTGCGCGAACCGACGTTTGTGCTCTGCCAGATCTGTACGGGACGCGACGACCAGCCCGCGCGAATCCATGAACCAGCACCGCTGACGGGCTTCGAGTTCGGTCAGTCCTTCGGCGATCATCTCCTGCACGACCAGATCACCAATGCCGATACCGGCTTCGCCTGCGCCAAGGAACATCAGACGCATGTCGCGTAGCGGCACACCCGTGAGTTTGGCCGCCGACAGCAGTCCCCCCAGTGTCACCGATGCGGTGCCCTGGATGTCGTCGTTGAATGTGCAGGTCCGATCGCGCCACTTCTCGAGCAATGTGAACGCGTTGTGATTGCCGAAGTCTTCGAACTGCAGGCAGGCAAGCGGGAAACGTTCCTTCACGGCCTCCACGAATTCGTCGAGCAACGCGTCATACTCTTCGCCACGCATGCGCGGATCACGCACTCCCATGTAGGCCGCGCTCTCACGGAGTGCCGTGTTGTCCGTGCCGACATCGATGGTGATGGGCAGACACTGATGCGGCGACACACCAGCACACGCCGTATACAGCGTGAGCTTGCCGATGGGGATGCCCATGCCGTTGGCGCCCAGATCACCCAGACCGAGAATACGTTCCCCATCGGTCACCACGATCATGCGCACGTCATCGTGTGGCCAGTTGGCCAGTACATCGCGCACCCGCCCACGATCTTCCGACGTGACATACAGACCGCGGCTCCGGCGGAAGATCCGACCGAACTCTTCACACGCCTGCCCCACCGTAGGGGTGTACAACACCGGCAGGAACTCCTCGAGATTGTCCATCACGAGGCGGTAAAACAGCGTGACGTTGCGATCGTGCAGCGCGACCAGATACGCGTACTGATCGATCGGTGTGGGGCGCGCTCTCACGCCAGGCAGGATGCGCTCGAGCTGCTCATCCTGGGTCATCACGCGCGGCGGCAGCAGCCCGCGCAATCCGAACGCATCGCGCTCCGCGGCCGAGAACGCCGTTCCCTTGTTGAGGACGGGATCGTTCAGCAGCGTGGCGCCGCGTTTCGGTTGTAGTGGTGCAGTCACGACCTCTCCAGATGTCTCAGAGCCGCGCCAGGGCCCACCCAGGCGCGATGGTCAACACAGCCGTGGCCAACAGGCAGAGCACACCCGCCACGCGGGCCAGTGCCTGTCCGTTGCCAGTCGTTCGAGCCCCTTCGCCGGCGCTCATGAACATCCGCTGGATGACACGCAGATAGAAATACAGTCCGAGGAAGCTGCCGATCAGGCCGAGCACAGCGTAGGCGCTGTATCCGGCGGCAACCACCGATCGAAAGATAAGGAACTTGGCCGTGAATCCGGGAAGGGGCGGCAGCCCCGCGAGCGACAACATTGCCACAGCAATGAGAGAAGCCGCCAGCGGATCCCGGTGGAACAGCCCGTCCAGACGGTCCATCCGGTCGCGCTCCTCGTCGGTCGCGGCCGTGGGCATCATCGCAAAGGCCAGCAAATTGGCCGCCGCGTACACCACCACATAAAACGTGATGGCCTCGAGACGCCCGGCCGACGATCCCAGCATCGCATAGAACAGGTAGCCGGCATGGGCGATCGATGAATACGCAATCATCCGTCGGAAGTTTTGCTGACGGATGGCCGCGATATTGCCCCACACGATCGACACCAGCGGCAGTACGGCCACGATGCCCACGAGCGGGCCGGTCAACTCGGCACCGTCGAACAACCGCCACGCCACCAACATCACACCGCCCTTCGACAGCGTGGCCATAAAGGCCGTGACGGGAATGCTCGCCCCTTCGTAGGTATCCGGCGCCCAGGCATGGAACGGCACCACGGCCCCCTTGAGAAACAGGGCCGACACCACGAGCACGACCGCGGTGCGGGTGAGCGGATCACTTGCCGTCACCGATTGTGCAAACGCCGTCATCGACAGCGAGCCGGTCTCCCCGTAGATGAGGGAAAGACCCATCAGGAACATCGCCGACGCGGCCCCGCTCAACACGAGATACTTGAGCGCCGACTCCGCCGACTGCGGCCGACGGAATGCCAGCACGATCAGTGCATACACGGGGATCGACATCAGTTCGAGCCCGAGGAACAGCACCAGTGCACTGGCCGCCGACGGCAACAGGCTCATGCCATACAGCGACGACAGCAGCAGAATGGAGAACTCCCCGTCTTCGAACTCCGTGCGCGACATGAGCAGCACCGGCACCGCCAACAGCAGCAACATGCCCTTGGTCATGAGCACCGGTGGCGTCACGACAAACTGACCGGGGAACGGTTCCAGCGTGGTGCCACCGGCTCCCAGCCAGAAAGCCGCCGCAGCGGCGGCGAGCACCGACATCACCGCCACCGGCAGGGCAAGCGTGCGCCCCTGCCGCAACAACACCGTGATGATGGCCGCCACGATGCCGCCAAGCAGCAGATGCTCGGGCAACATACCCAGCAGCGCGTCATTAGTTGGCATGCGCACCCACCTGCGTGGAGGTCATGCGCGACTGGAACGCCTTGGCGGCCAATTCGGTCTTTTGCAACGCACCGTCGGGGAACAGGCCGAGCGCAAAGATGGACACCATCAGAATGGCGAGGATGCTGCGTTCACGCAGCGACAGATCGTTGAGCGGCGCGTGAGGTGCCTTGGCAGGTCCGAAGAGGAACGTCAGGGCAAATCGCAGCATGTAGAGCGCACCCAGCACCACGCCGGTCACGGCTACCACCGCCAGAATCAGCGGCAACTGATTGCCATCGAGATGCTGTGGCCAGGCTGCATTGAACGCGCCCAGCAGCACCATGAATTCGCCGGTGAATCCACTCGTGGTTGGTAGTCCTACCGATGCCAGCGTGAAAACGATGAAGAACATCGCATACACCGGGATCTGCCGCGCCAGTCCGCCGTACGCCGACAGCTCACGCGTGTGGCACCGCTCATACACCATGCCCACCAGGAGGAAGAGTCCAGCCGCCACCAGGCCATGACTCACCATCTGGATGATGGCCCCCTGAATGCCTGCCAGATCGAGACTCAGCAACCCCAGCATGACATAGCCCAGGTGACTGATCGACGAGTAGGCGATGATCTTCTTGATATCCGTCTGCACCAGCGCGAGACATGCGCCGTACACGATGCTCACCACCGACAGCGTCATCAGCATCGGCGTGAACACACGGGTCGCATCGGGGAACAGCGGAAAGCCCAGCTTGATGAAGCCGTAGGTACCCATCTTGAGCAGCACACCAGCCAGAATCACCGACCCCGGCGTGGGCGCTTCCACGTGCGCATCGGGCAACCAGGTGTGCAGCGGCACCATCGGTACCTTGATCGCAAACGACAGGGCAAACGCCGCCAGCAACGTGATCTGCACATCGAGCGGCAACTGCGCCTGCATCAGGTCGGTGAAGGCAAACGAAGCCACACCGCCCGCATTCTGCAGTGACTGCACCAGGTAGATCAGGGCCGCCAGCATGAGAATGCTGCCAAACGCCGTGTACAACACGAACTTGATGGTCGCGTAGCTGCGCCGCGCGCCGCCCCAGATGCCGATGATGAGGAACATCGGAATCAGCATCGCTTCCCAGAACACATAGAACAGGAAGAGATCCTGGGCGAGAAAGGCGCCCATCATGGCGAACTGCAGCAACAGCACCATGACATGGAACATCGTGACATCGCGCTCAATGGCCGTCCACGCGCCGAGCACGACCAAGGGACCAAGAAAGCCCGTCAGCAGCACCAACAGCACGTTGAGTCCGTCCATGCCGATGGCGTATGACACCCCCCACTCAGCGATCCACGGCACCGTGGTGGCGAACTGCAACCCGCTCACCGTGCTATCGAAATGGGTATACAGCGCCACGGTCATCAAGAACTGCACGGTCATCACACCCACCGTGACCATGCGCACGGCCGGTGCGTTGCCACGGGGCAACGCCAGTAGTGCACCGGCCCCAAGTAACGGCAGGAACAGCACCCAGTTCAGGAGCATCGCATCAGACATGGCGCCAGCTCCAGAGCACAACGCCGACCAGTCCGACCACCACCATCAGGCCGTAGAGATGCAGGCTGCCTGTCTGGACTCGGGCAAACAAAGCCGCGGTTCGATGGGCCATGGCGCCCAATCCATTCAGCGTACCGTCCAGCAGCATGCGGTCGCCGCCCTTGAGCAGCACGTTCTCCGAAATCCACACCAGTGGACGTCCGAGTGCCCGATCATAGAGTTCGTCGACGAAGTACTTGCCGCTCAGCAGCGCATGCAGGGGCGCGAAGGTCCGGGCAATGCTCTCCGGGCGTGACGCGGGGCCACTGTAGAGGAACACCGCCAATCCGACACCACCAAAGGCCAGGGCCACCGAGACATACAACAGCGTGTGCTCATAGTGTTCGAGCGCTGGCACGACCTGCGGCAATGGCAGTTGGGGCTCGAGGAAATGTGGCACGCCGATGTAGCCGCCCACGACAGAGAGTACGGCCAGCACGCCGAGCACACCCGTCATCGACAAGGGCGACTCGTGCACATGGTGCTCCACTTCATGGCTCATGCGCGATGCGCCAAAGAAGGTGAGCCACAACAACCGTGTCATGTAAAAGGCGGTCATCAACGCGGTCAGCGCCGCGAGCCCCCACATCCATGCGGCTCCACCAGAGGCGCTGGAGAAGGCGTACCATAGGATCTCGTCCTTCGAGAAGAAGCCGGCGAGTCCCGGAATGCCGGCAATGGCGGCCGTGGCGATGGCGAATGTCCAGAACGTCACGGGAATGCGCTTTCGCAGTCCGCCCATCTTCCGGATGTCCTGCTCACCACCCAGCGCATGAATCACGCTGCCGGCGCCCAGGAACAGACACGCCTTGAAGAAGGCATGGGTCATCACGTGAAAGATGGCCACGCCGTATGCGCCCACACCCAGAGCCAGGAACATGAACCCGAGCTGCGATACCGTGGAGTAGGCCAGCACCTTCTTGATGTCGGTCTGTACGAGCGCGATGGTCGCGGCGAAAAACGCCGTGAGCACACCGATCACCGCCATGACCTGCGAAGCATCGGGCGCCAGCACATACACCGCTGACATGCGCGCCACCAGGTACACACCGGCAGTAACCATGGTCGCGGCGTGGATCAGTGCGGACACGGGCGTCGGACCAGCCATGGCATCCGGCAGCCACACGTACAACGGAATCTGCGCCGACTTGCCGGTGGCGCCGACAAACAACAACAACGCCACCAAACTCGCCGAGATCATCGCGCCCTGCCCTGCCACGAGCGCGCCGTTGATCGTGTCCATGTCCAGCGTACCAAACGCGCGATACAGCAGGAACATCCCCAGCAGGAACCCGGCATCACCGATACGGTTGGTGATGAAGGCCTTCCGACCGGCAGCGGCGTTCGCGAGATCATCGAACCAGAACCCAATGAGCAGGTAGGACGCCAACCCCACGCCCTCCCAGCCCACGAACAACACCAGCATGGAGCGACCCAGCACCAGCAGCAGCATGAAAAACAGGAAGAGATTCAGGTACGCAAAGAAGCGCCCGAAGCTCTTGTCATCGTGCATGTAGCCAGTGGAATAGATGTGGATCACCGATCCGACACCGGTCACGATCAACGTCATGATCGCGCTGAGGCGATCGAAGTAGAACGCGATGTCGAAGCTGTTGCCCCCAACGGTGGCCCACCGATACAGCGGTTCCACCACCGGCGCATAGCCATTCGCCTGGAGGCTCAGAAAGGCACTGATGGTCAGGGCAAACGAGGCCAGCGGCGCGGCGCAGCCGATCAGCGCCGCCGCGCGATGTCCAAATCGATGCCCGCCGAGGGCGGTGGCAAACGTGCCGTTGAGGACGAACCCGACCAGCGGGAGCAGCGCAATGAGCGCCAGCGTGTGCGACATGCCGGGTCAGCCCTTGAGCTCGGAGAAACGATCGAGATTCAACGATCGCGCATGCTTGACCAGCAGCAACACGATCGGGATCGCGAGCGCGACCTCCGCCGTGGCCACCACGAACACCAGGAACACCATGACCGCTCCCGCCGCATCGCCACGCTGCTGCGAAAAGGTCACGAGGCTGAGATTCACTCCGTTCAGCATCAGCTCCATGCACATCAGCATGATGAGCGCATTGCGGCGGATCACGACCCCCAGCAGCCCAAACACAAACAGGGCGCCGGACAGACACAACAACAGCGTGACCTTATCCACGGGCGCTCCCTCCTGCCCGTCGGCTCACACCGATCACGGCCAGTGCGGCCACGATCGCGGCGACCAGAAACACCGACGTGAGTTCAAACGCCAGCCAGTATTCGCGCAGGAACGCGGTGGAGAACTCCGTCAACCCGAACGATTGCGACGACGCCGGCAACTCGGCCTGCGGCACGCCCGGCCGCGACATGCCAATCGCCAATGCCGCCAGCAGCAACGCGCCCGCCACCAGTCCAGGCACCAGCAGACTGGAATAGCGCGGATTGTTCGGTGATTCCCGCACCTGCAACAGCATGATCACGTAGACCATGAACACCATCACGGCGCCCACGTAGATCAACACTTGAAATGCCGCGATGAAGTGCACGCCGAGCAATCCATAGATCGCGCCCAGCGACATCATCGACGTGATCAGCGCCAACGCCACGCGCATCGGCTCTTTCAGGACCAACATCGACGCGGCGCTGACCAGCGCCAGCAGGCCGAAGACGGCCAGAATCAATGTTTCGATGGGGCACCTCCCTCCGGCCGCGAGCCACGCGTGAGCGCGACGGGCTTGGGCGGATACGGCTTGGCCACGTCCGACTGCGGACGCCACGTCATCATCTCGTCCATGGTGATCCACATGTTGTAGCGATCGTCGGACACGAGGTTCGGCACATCCGGTTCCATGCGAATGGCATCTTCCGGACACGCCTCCACGCACATGCCGCAGAACACGCAACGTGAGTAGTCGATCTCGAAGCGCACCGGATACTTGGGGTGAGCCGGATCATTCATGTCGAAGCCCGGCTCGATCTCGATGACCTTCGCCGGACACACCGTCGCGCACATGTTGCAGGCGATACACTGCACCGACCCATCGGGCCGCTGCGTGAGCACGTGTTTGCCACGATTGCGCGGTGCAAAATCGGCGCGCCGCTCCTCGGGATAGTACGTCGTCACAGCGCCGCGCCGGCCAGTGATCCACTTGCCCATGTTGCGCAGAAACACACCGGTGGTGATGGCCAGACCACGCAACACCTCTGGCAGGTAGGCGCGCTCCCACAACGTCATCGTGGGTTCGTTCCAGTACTCCTTGCGGGCGTAGCGCACCGGCTTCACACGCGGTGCCGGCTGGCCTGAATCAGGCGTACTCATGCCCCACCTCCACGCCACCACTGCACCAGCACCGTCGCGATGAGATTCGCCACCGACACCGGCAACAGCAACTTCCACGATAGCCCAAGCATCTGATCATACCGAAAGCGCGGCAACGTCCACCGGATCTGGATCTGCAGCACGCACAACAGGGCCACCTTGCCCAGGAACGTGAGCAACTGCAGGGGCACCCGCACACCCTGACTGAGTGCAATCTCCCGCCCACCCGGCAGCAGGAACCCTGCGTCGGTCATGAACGGCAGGTTGTACCCACCGAGGAACAGCGTGGAGAACAGCGCGGCCACGATCGCGATCTGGATGAACTCGGAGAACATGAACAGTCCGAGCTTCATGGCGCTGTATTCCGTGAAATAGCCAGCCACCAGCTCCGACTCGGCCTCCGGCAGATCGAACGGAATGCGCTTGTTTTCGGCAATCGCGGCCGTCAGGAACAGGAACGCCGCCAAGGGCTGCTGAAACACCCCCCATGCCGGCAGCACACCCAGCAATGTCCCCGACTGTTGCCGCACGATGGAGCCAAGATCCACGGTGCCGTAGATGAGGATGAGCCCCATCACGGTGAGCCCCATGACCAGTTCGTACGAAATCATCTGCGAACCGGCACGCAGCCCGCCGAGCAGCGAGAACTTGTTCTCCGACGCCCATCCCGCCAGCATTGCGCCGATGATGGTCAGTCCGCTGAAGGCAAAAACGACCAACAGACCGGCATCGAGCTGCGCAATCTGCATGGGATAGGTCCGTCCACCGAACCATCCGGCCAGCGATGGAAACAACGCGCCGGGGTCGATCGTTCCGCCAAACGGCACGACAGCAAACACCAGCAACACCGGTGTGAACACCACAAACGGCGCCAGGAAGTATCCCAGCTTGTCGTGGGCATTGGGCTTGAAGTTCTCCTTCAGCAGCATTTTGGCGCCGTCCGCCATGCCGTGAAAAAGACCCAGCCACACCAATTTGATATTGGTGAACGGAATGCGGATGTACGCACGGTTCGCACCGATACGGTCGGACATCACCGCCGACTGCTTCCGCTCCACCCAGGTGAGCAAACCACCAAAGCTCAGCAACATCACCATGGAATAGGCGATGAAGATGAGCGCCATCACGAGATCCGGCAGCACGCTGCTCATGCCGGCACCTTCTGACGGGAAGCATCAGCCGAAACACCGGCCGAGACCAACAGGCCAAACAATGCCTCGGCGTCGCTCACCAGCGGCGCGGCCGCAAAGCTCGGCGCAAAGGCACTGACCTTGCCTTCGAAGTTCGTATAGTGGCCGGCGCGTTCAGTCTGCACGCTGATAGGCAAAAAGACCCGGGCCGACCCATTGTCGTCGTCGGCGTACGAATCCAGCCGGATCACCTGGGCGCCTGATGGCAGCAGCGCCGAGGGAACCCCCTCGCCCCAGACCAGCACGACATCCGTATCACCGGGGATGGCCGCCAATCCTTGCTCGGGCAATGCGGGAAACAACGCCAGTGCCCCCCGTCGATTGGGATTCTTGTCGGCCTTGATCAGGATGTCATCCTCCACCACCTCACCAGCCACCGGCTGATGATCGGCCTTCACCCACGACGTCAGGCGCGCTCCAAGCGACGCAGCGATCGTCTGCTGGAATGCTGCCAGTTCTTCATTCGATCCCCAGCTCGAGACGAGCGCCACGGCCTTCTTCGCGCCGGCCAGCGCACGCGCCGCCTCACCAACCGCCTCCGCGCGATCCACCGCGCGTCCGGCAATCATCGGCTGCTCCGCACGCGGGCGCTCGAAGATGCGCGCCAGATCGCGGGCCTTGTTGCACACCCACGGACCGTTCACGTCGGGATTCTCCCGGGGCGTGACCCGCTCGATGCGGCTGTTCAGCTTCGGATCGAGCGCCTTGAAGGCCCAGGCCTTCCGACGATGCCACACATCGATAGTGCAGCCGCGTTCACACCCCGGACACACCGACGCCGTGGCCTCGGTGTACCACACACGCGAATTGTCGATGTTCTCGCGCGACAGCAACGCCCCGACGGGACAGATGTCGATGACATTATCCGAGTACACATCATCGTTGAAGTTCGCGTCCTCGGCGGGCCGAATCAGCGAATGATCACCGCGGTTCACCGCACCGAGCGCCCGTGTCTTCGACACTTCGTTCGTGAACCGCACACAGCGCGTGCACATGATGCAGCGCTCGTTGTCCAGCATGATGCGATCGGACAACGGATAGAACTTGGTGGCGACGTTCTTCTTGTCGCGCGACAGGGACGCCGCGCCGTTGTGTTCGTAGTGGTAGTCCTGCAGCGTGCATTCGCCCGACTTGCTGCAGATGCCACAATCCACCGGATGGTTCAAGGTGATGAACTGCATGGTGTCCTTGCGCAGCTTCTTCACCGTATCCGAGTTGAGCAGCACCCGCATACCTGCCGTTACCGGCATGTTGCACCCGATATCGAACCACGGGTCGCCGTTGTCCTGCTCCACTTCCACCATGCAAATGCGACAGTTGCCGGGCACTGACAACTGCGGATGCCAGCAAAAGTGTGGCACATCGAACCCGTGCTCACGGGCTGCCTGAATGACCGTCTGGCCATCTTTGGCGGTCACCGGATGGCCGTCGATGAAAAAGTCGAGAATCTTCTCGCTCATGTCGTAGCCCCCACGGCCGCAAACGGATCTTCCACCGTCAAGCTGCCGTCGTACATCGAGCGCCCGTGCGTGATGAAATGCTCGAACTCATCCCGGTAGTGATCGAGAATGGCAGAGCAGGCATATCCGGCCGAGTCACCGAGACTGCAGATGGTGGTCCCGTCGTTCGCCGTGGAAATGTGGTAGAGACGATCGATGTCTTCCGGCCGTCCTTCGCCGCGCACGATGCGATCGAGAATCCGCTCCATCCAGCCCATGCCTTCGCGGCACGGTGTGCACTGCCCGCACGATTCGTGGTGATAGAACCGCTGAATCACTCGCGCGACCCGCACCATGCACGTGCCTTCGGCGATCACGATCATGCCCCCCGAACCGATCTGCGAACCGGCGGCCAGCGCCGAATTGTGATCGAGCGTGCGACCCTTGAGCTCATTGGCGTCGAGGATCTTGGTGGACACGCCCCCGGGAATTACGCACTTGAGCGCACGTCCGCCGAGAATGCCGCCGCAGTCTTCGTAGATGAACTTCTCCCACGAGTAGCCGTACTCGATCTCATAGACGCCCGGACGGACCAGGTGGCCGGAGATGGAAATCATCTGCGTACCGGGACTCTTGGGCAGCCCCACCTTGCGGAAGGTCTCGCCGCCTTCGCCAATGATGGCGGGAATGTTGGCCAGCGTTTCCACGTTGTTCACCACCGTCGGGCGCTGATAGAGCCCCTTCACGGTGAGACGCGGCGGACGATTGCGCGGCCAGCCCTTTTTCCCCTCGAGCGACGCCAGCATGGCCGACGCTTCCCCACACACGTAGGAACCCGCGCCACGATAAAGCACGATATCGAGTGAGTATCCGGTGCCGAGGATGTTCTCACCCAGCAGACCGGCGGCATACGCCTCTTCGATCGCATCGCGCAGTCGGCGGAACGGCAGATCAAATTCGCCGCGGATGTAGATGAACGCATGCCGACCCATGATGGCGTAGGACGCCAGGATGAGTCCTTCGATGCAGAGGTGCGGCACATGTTCCAACAGCCAGCGATCCTTGAACGTGCCCGGCTCACCTTCGTCAGCGTTCATGCAGACGTAGTGAGGCTCGCCATCGGTCAGCTTGATGACACCCCACTTGCGGCCAGCCGGGAACGCCGCGCCACCATGCCCCAGCAACCCTGACGCGGCCACTTCCTTCGTGACATCGGTGGGCTGCATGCTGGTGAGGGCCTTTTGCAACGACTGATAGCCACCACGCGCCTTGTACGCTGCCAGCGAATGCGAGCTATCGGTGACCGGGAAGTTCATGAAGTACTTCCGGCCACTCAACGTCGGGAAAGTCGGTTCGGTCGTGTCGGGCGCCGTCATTTCGAGAGATCCTCGAGCAGCGCATCCACAGAAGCCGGCGTCAGATTCTCGTGGTAGGTGTCGTTCACCATCATCATGGGAGCCGTGCCGCAGGACGCGAGGCACTCCACCGTGCTCAGGGTGAACTTGCCATCGGCCGTTGTCTCACCGGGCTGGATGCCCAGCTTGGCGCACAGATAGCCCACCAGCCCCTCTGCACCACGCAACGAGCAGGACAGGTTGTGACACACCTGCAGGTGATGATTGCCGAGTGGCACGCGCGTGAACTGCGTGTAGAACGCGATGACCTCGTCCACCTGCATACGCGGCACACCCAGGTAGGCCACCAGCTCATCGATGTCGCTGTCGGCGATGTACCCGCGCTCCTCCTGGATGCGGCGCAGGCACGGGATGGTGAGCGACCCGGTAAAGTCCGACGGATAGCGCTGCTTCCAGCGCTCGAACTCGGGGATGAGATGCTGGATATTCTGCATCGGCGGCTTCGGCATCGGTGTCTCGTGCGAAGTCGGCGCGGTCACCGGTCACACTCGCCGCCGATCATGTTGATCGATCCGAACGAGGTGACGATGTCGGCAAGCTGATATCCGTCGAGCATGCGATGCGCACCACCCATGTGCACAAAACTCGGCGAGCGCACGTGCACCTTGTAGGGCACACCTTCACCGGTGCTGACGATGTAGAACCCCAGCTCTCCATTCGCGCCTTCATGGGCGACGTAGGCATCACCAGCCGGTACGGCCGGGCCTTCCATCACCAGCTTGAAGTGATTGATCAGTGACTCGATTTCCGAGTACACCAACTGCTTCTCGGGAAACACGCACCGGCGGTCGTCGACATTGATCGGCCCATCGGGAATCATGTCCATGAGCTGGCGAATCATGTACACCGATTCGTCCATCTCCCGCATGCGCACGTAGTAGCGATCGTAGTTGTCGCCGAAAATGCCCACCGGCACGTCGAAATCGAGTTCAGCGTACGCGAGATACGGCGTATCCTTGCGCAGGTCACGCTTGGCACCGGTGGAGCGCAGCACCGGGCCCGTGAAGCCCCAATGCAGCGCATCCGCGGTGTTGATCGTGCCCACGTTCCGCAGACGATCGATGAAGATCCGGTTCCGATCCACGAGGCCGTGCACCCGCTCCGCGTACTGTTCGTAGTCACGCAGGATCTCCCCCAGGCGCTTGAACCAGCCATCGGGCACATCCGCCGCCAGGCCACCAATGCGACCGTACGAATACGTCACGCGGGCACCGGTGAGCGCGGCCAGGTGCTCGTACATGGAATCACGCACCGTCACCAGGTACAGGAACGCCGTCATGGCGCCCAATTCCATGAGAGAGGCCGCCACACATGTGAGGTGGTCGGCGAGCCGCGAGTACTCCGAGAGCAGCGTGCGCAGGTACTTGGTGCGTGGCGTGATCTCGATGCCCATGAGCTGCTCCACCCCATCGCAGTACGCGAAGTTGTTGATCAGCGCCGAGCAATAGTTCAGGCGGTCGACATATGGAATGAGATTGTGCCAGGTGTGATCCTCGCACTCCTTCTCGAATCCGCGATGCAGGTACCCGCAGTGCACATCGGTACGCAGCACCTTCTCACCATCGAGTTCGGCGATGATCTGCACCGTACCATGGGTGGCCGGGTGCGAGGGGCCGATGTTCACCACCACCGTGTCATCACGCGACGGCCCAAAGGCCGCCCTGACCGGATTGGCGATCGGCGGGAGGATGACGGGGTTAGCGGACAAGGGCACTCTGCGGCGGACGGTACGGCACGAGCGGCTGTTCCTGCTGCTTGGGGTAGTCCTTGCGCAGCGGATGGCCCACAAACCCCTCGTACAACAGAATGGGGCGCAGATCGGCGTTTCCACGGAACACGATGCCATACATGTCATGGCATTCACGCTCCATGTATCCGGCGGACCCGTACAACGACGTCAGCGTCTCCACTTCGGGAAGAGACTCCTCCACCCGTACTTTGAGACGTACGCGCACATGGTGTGCCGTGGCATAGAAGTGGTAGACCACTTCGAAGCGGGGCGTCTGCCCCAGCCAATCCACGGCCGTGACATCGAGAAAGAGATCGAACCCGAAGGTATCGCGGAGGCGGTGCGCGACGGTGAGCAGGGCTTCGGGGAGCAGTTCCAGTACGAGGATGCCGTGTTGCACCCCCAGCGACCGGATCGGACGGGCGGCCGACAGCGGGAGAGGCGCCTGCGCGTCCTGCGCCTGCGCGTCCTCACCGGTGGTGGCGGTAACCATCTGCTCGTGGAGCGCCTGCCCGATGAGCGTCTGCTCGAGCTGCGCAAAAATCGGCGCGGAGACCGGCACGGTCACGATCAGAATCGGTCGTTGATGATGGGATGTCGCCCGTTGGCGATCTTTTCCTGCAGCCGCATGATCCCGTCGATCACCATCTCGGGGCGCGGCGGGCAGCCGGGGACATAGATGTCCACCGGGATGATGCGATCGATGCCCGGCAGGGAGGCATAGTTCTGATAGAAGCCGCCCGTGCTGGCACAGACGCCGAATGCCATGACCCATTTCGGCTCGCACATCTGCTCGTACACCTTGAGCAGAATGGGCGCCTGCTTCTGGGTGACCGTGCCGACCACCATCAGCAGGTCAGCCTGACGGGGCGAAAAGCGCGGCAGCGCGGCGCCGAAGCGGTCGGTATCGTAGGCCGACGCGCTGACGGCCATGAATTCCATGGCACAGCAGGCGGTGACGAATGGATACGGGAAGAGCGAAAACTTCCGCGCCCAGCCCACCAGTTCGTCTTTTCGCGTCGTCAGATACTCGAACGTCGCATGTTTACCCGGGGTGGCGGATCCGGCGGGCGCCGGTCTCGTCACATCCACGATCGGAAGTTGCTTGCCGTACATGGTTACTCCGTCACGGCGTCCAGCACCCGCGCGCGATACACATACAGCAGGCACAACACCAGCAGCGCGGTGAACAGGAAAAAGGTGAAGACCATGAATCCCGTCAGCGGACGCGCACCGAGCGCCCAGATGAAGAGGAACATGGTCTCGAGATCGAACAACAAGAAGAGGATGGCCACCGCGTAATACTTGATCGGCACCGCCTTCACATTGAGGACGTCGACGATCGTCGCCCCGCACTCGAACGGTTCGAGTTTGGTGGACGTCATGGCCGGTTTGGGCCCCAGGATCGCGTTCAGCGCGAGCGCGAGGCCGACAAACCCCACGATGGCGCCGAAGTAGAGTAGGAACGTGACGTATGGTGTCATCACAGGCGGGCGGGATCCGTGGAGTGCGTCGGCAGGATGGAGACCGAACGCACCTCGCAGAGTGGAAGGCCAGCCTCAGCTTTGCAACTGGCCTCTCGACGTGCGCAACGTGCGACCGGGTACCGGCGTCGTCAAGCAGGGTTTTCCCCTCAAGCGGCACCGATGGCGTGCATCGCCCCCGCCGGCGCGGTCCGCGTACGCGCGCGCGGCCCCCCCTGTATCACCGTGCACACCTATATGGAAGGCATGCGCGACTCGTCCCGAGAAACCTCGAAACTTGGGCTGAACAGTAGGCATGCCGCCGATCCCTCCACTAAGATTTTCGGGGCATGACATGGGACCCGGTCCCATCGCAATGCGCCAGATCACGTGGGCGAACACCTGAGCTATTGGTCCCACCCCCTCGCCCCGTGACGACTCGACGCCTGTGGTGGTTGTCACTGTGTCGTCGAATTATCACCCTCCCGAAGGAGACTATTGATGTTCCACCGAGCGATCACCCGTCGCTTGGTGGCCGTCGCCGCCCTCATGGTCTTCGCTGCTCCGCTGCGCGCTGTTCAGGCTCAGTCGGGCACGATCACTGGTAAGGTCACCGACGCTGCCACCAAACTTCCCATTGCTGACGTCCGTGTCGTCATCACCGGCACCACCTTCGAAGCCCAGACGGGCCGTGACGGCGAATTCCGCCTGATCAACGTCCGTCCGGGCGCGGTCACGGTGTCCGCGTTCCGCATCGGCTATCGCCTGAAGCAGGACACGGCCCGCGTCGCTGCCGGTGAGACGGCGGTGCTCAACCTCGAGATGACGGCCTCGGTCATCAATCTCTCCGAAGTGGTTGTGACCGGCACCGCCGGCAATCAGGAGCGCAAGGCGCAGTCGGCGCTGGTGGCCTCCGTGACCGCAGCGGACATCATCAAGGATGCCCCCGTCACGAACGTGGCCAACTTGCTGCAGTCCCGCGTGCCGGGTGTCTCGCTCAACGCCTCCTCCGGCACCAAGGGCACGTCCACGCAGATCCGCATCCGTGGCGCGTCCTCCATCAATCTGTCCAATCAGCCGCTGATCTTCGTCGACGGCGTACGGATCAATGAAGGGCCGATCAACATCGGTAACGGTGGCGCGGGTACGGGCGGTCAGGCGTATGACCGGTTCAACGATCTCAATCCCGAAGAAATCGAGAGCATCGAGGTCGTGAAGGGTCCTGCCGCCGCGACGCTCTACGGCGCCGACGCATCGGCCGGCGTGATTCAGATCATCACCAAGAAGGGCCGGGCCGGCTCCAACTCGTTCCAGCAGTCGCTGCGTATCGAGCAGGGATCGTCCAGCGTGGATCACATCAAGATCCCCGACAACTACAACACGTGTACGGCGGCGTTGATCGCCCCCACCAGCACCAATCCGCTGTGCCGTGGCCAGGCGCTCAATACCCTGGTCAGCGACAATCCCCTCGAGCGGGCCAATGTCTTCCGCAAGGGTGACGAGCGGGTCTTCAACTATGCCCTGCGCGGCGGCGGCCAGAACTACGGCTTCAACGTGTCGTACGGTTCCGACAACTCGACGGGCACGCTGCCGAATGAGGGCAACAACCGGTACAACGTCCGTACCAACGTGAACTACGTCGCCAACCAGAAACTCAATCTCGACCTGGGATTGGGCCTGGTTCAGAATAGCACCCGCCTGCCGAACAACGACAACAACGTGTTTGGGTGGCTTGGTGGCGGCATGCTCGGTGACCCGCGTTCGCGCAGTGACGCCCCGAACCGGGACGCGACCTTTGACGGCTGGTACTCGAACCGTCACTTCAACGCGATCAACTCGATCGACGCGAATCTGCTCAGCAAGCGCGTGACCTCCTCCGTCACCGCCAACTACGCGCCGACCTCCTGGTTCACCAACCGGTTCACCGGTGGCCTCGACTACGCGACGGACATCGAAACGCGTTTCTATCCGCGCAACGACAGCACCTGGTACGGTGGCCTGCGCGACGGTGGTGAAAACCAGCAGTTCAGCCGTGGCGCCGAACGCTACACGTTCGACTACCTGGGCAACATGAAGAAGCAGTTGGGAACCGATTGGGAAACCAACCTCTCCTTCGGCCTCCAGACGATCTCTTCGCGCAATCAGCTCGTGCAGTCGACGGGCATTGGGTTCGTGACGAACTCCAATCGCTCCAACAATTCGGCAGCCACGACCACCGGTAGCAGCGGATTCACCGAGCAGCGCCAGTATGGCTACCTGGGCCAGTTGCAGGTCGGCCATCTCAACAAGCGCTTCCTGCAGGTTGGTGTCCGCGTCGACCGCAACTCGTCCTTCGGCACCAATTCGCCGACCTTCGTGCTGCCCAAGATCGGCGGCTCCTGGGCGATCGGGGAAGAGGACTTCTTCCAGCCGCTCACGAACGTCATCAACACGTTGCGCTTGCGCGCCGCGTGGGGCACCACGGGCCGCTCGCCCAATCCGGGACAGGCGCTCGAGACCCTTACGTCTGCGTCGTACAATCTCGCCGGCACCACGTTCGCCGGCGCGAACCTGAACCGCCCGGGCAACCCGGAGCTCAAGCCGGAGCGCGGCACCGAGTTCGAAGCGGGACTCGACGCCGGCTTCCTGAGCAACCGTGTGTCGATGGAATTGACCTACTTCCGGAAGCAGACGGATGATCTGATCATCGCCCGTCCGATTCCGCCCTCCCTCGGCTACGGTCTCAACCCGCTGGCCAACCTGGGCTCCGTGCTGAATTCCGGTGTGGAAGTCGGCGTCAACGTCCAGGCGGTGAACAGCAGCAACTTCCGCTGGGATGTGCGTGGTGCCGCGAACACCCTGCGGAACGAATTGCTCAGCCTTGGCGGACAGGCGCCGTTTGTGCTCGGCTCCATCGGCCGCACCCTGGTGGGACAGCAGCTCGGTGTGATGACGGCCAAAGTGGTCAAGAGTGTGGACCTGCAGAACGGTCGCGCGGTCGTGACCGACACGCTCACACCCGTCGGCAATCTGTTCCCGACTCTTGAGTGGAATCTGACCAACACGTTCACCATCGCGAAGAACCTGCGCATCTCGGCCATGATCGATGCGAAGAAAGACTTCGTGGTGTACAACAACACGCGGAACTTCCGTGAAGCACAACTGATTCGCTCGAATGTGCGCCTGGATACCACCCTGCTGTCGCGGGAAGAGCGCATTCGTCGCTATGGCCCGTTCGTTTCGGAAGTGACCGGTGCGGCGGTGCCCATCAACGACGCGCGTGGCGCTTTCATCGAAGAAGGCGATTTCGTTCGCTTCCGCGAGCTGTCGGCCACGTACACGTTGCCGCAGTCGATCATGACCAAGATCTCCGGCCGCATCCAGAACGCCTCCGTGACGTTCGCGATGCAGAACGTGAAGCTCTGGACCAACTACTCCGGCTTCGATCCTGAACTCAACGCGCAAAGCAATGCGTTCGGACGAGAAGATTTCCTGACGGCACCGATTCCGCGTCGGACGGTGCTGCGCTTCAATCTCAATTTCTGACCGCGAGAGATCATGAAGAAGATCACACGCGCGGTTGCGCGCACAACGGCCGGCACGCTGCTCGCTGTGGGAGCCGCAGCCTGCGGAGATAAATTCGTCACCGTCACCAATCCCGATCTCATCGATGCGGGCACCGTAGATCCGACGGCCAGTGGTGCCATGTTGGCGGCATCGGCGCAGCAGAACTACGTGGACATGATTGGCACGCTGGCGATGTACGGCGGCTGGTTCTCGGAAGAGGCCAACGTGGCGGACACGTTCCCGACCCGCAACGAGTTCGGCTTCCGCAACATCACCGACCTCAACACGTCGCTCAACGGCGAAGTGTGGGCCCCGTTGTCACGGGCGGTTGCGTCGGCGAAGCTGGTGCTCGATCTCGACCTGCCGGACAAGGACCGGAACATCTCGGTGGCTCGGGCTGCCACGTTCCGCGGCTTCTCGATTCTGCAGATGGCATCGGATTTCTGCACCGGATCGTTCTCCAGCGGCCCGGAGCTCACCACCGCGCAGATGCTCGACTCGGCCATTTTCTGGTTCGACCGAGCCAATACGGTTGGTCGTGCCAACGCGTCCACAGAGGCCGTGGAACTGGCCAATGCGTCTCTCGTGGGGCGCGCTCGGGCCAAGCTGCAGAAGGGGGACAACGCCGGCGCGGCTGCCGATGCCGCATTGGTACCGGCAGGATTTGTCTCGAACATGCGTTACACGGACGATGCCGGTAATCGTGGCCGACTCAGCAACGATCTCTGGTCATTCTCCTTCACCCGTGGTTCGATCAGCGTGGCCCCGTGGTTCCGTCAGGGTGACCCGCGCGTGACGTACAACATCGCGGGTGGTACCCCGCCGGCCACGGCCGTGGCTCAGGATGCGGTGCCGGGTGGTTTCCACCAGCAGACCAAGTTCCCGACCTTTGCGGCGTCGATCCGTCTCGCATCCAAGCTGGAAGCGGATTACATCGCGGCGGAAGCCTCGGCCAATCCGACCACGCAGCTCGCCCTGATCGCGGCTCGTCGCTCCGCCAACGGACGTCCGGCGTATTCGGGGCCGACGGACGCGGTCAGCGTGAAGACGGAACTGTTCAACCAGCGCGCCCTCGAGTTCTTCCTCGAAGGCAAGCGTGTGGCCGATATGCGCCGCTCGCCCGCTTCGGTTGCCGGCACCGTTACGGCCGCTGGCCAGCCGTACTTCAAGCCTGGCTACCAGAATGTCGGTACGAATACCTGCTATCCGCTTCCGTTCGCGGAACGGGACAACAACCCGAACATGAAGAAGGGTTCCTGATCAGCAGGTGATGGGCTGTGGTTGATGGCAGTGCAACGGGCACCGGGAAATCCGGTGCCCGTTTGCATTTGGGCGCGATCCGGGGAACCACCGCAGGCCTCCCCATGCGCACAAGAGGTTGCGATCCCTGCGACCGGAGGCGATTCCTACAAGAGTGCCGTCTTCCATCATTTTTACCCGTCATCGTTTCTTCGGCCGTTCGAACCGATGAGTTCGCTCCACTCGGCCGGCCCTGACGCCATCGAATGCGCGCGTATCACCGCGTTGCACGCGCGTACGTTTTCGCTGGCCAGCCGTTTGCTGCCCCGGGAGAAACGGCGGGCTGCCAACGCCCTGTATGCGTTCTGCCGGTTGGCAGATGATCTCGTGGACCAGCAGAGCGCTCGGTCCACCACCGATCTGCACCAGGACCTCTTGCGGTATCGGGGGCGTCTCGACGAGGCGCTGCGGGGCACTGCGGACAGCGCCGTTCTGCGGGAACTGATGTGGGTGGTGCGCACCTATGAGGTGCCGTCACGTCCCCTCTATGAACTGATCGAAGGTGTCGGCCGCGACCTCACGACGCAGCGCTACGAGCGCTGGACCGACGTGTCCCGCTATTGTGAGGGTGTGGCCAGCTCGGTCGGGGAGATGTGCACACATGTATTCGGTGTTCCGGCCACGGGACACGATGGTGACGATCGGTTTTCCGTGGCGATCGGCCATGCCCGCACACTGGGCCGGGCGATGCAGTTGACCAACATTCTGCGTGATGTGGGTGAAGACGCGCGCCGAGGACGTTGTTACTTGCCCTCGGAGGAACTCGCGCAGTACGGCCTGTCCGTCGACGGGGTGCTGAACGACCCAGCGGTCGCCCTCCACCCAGGCTGGAAACCGCTGATGCAGTTCCAGATCACGCGTGCCCGCCAACTGTATGCCGAATCGAGGCCCGGTATCGCCATGCTGGCCGCCGACGCACAGCGCTGCGCGGTCGCCTGCGCGCGGGGCTACGCCGGGATTCTCGACGCCATCGAAGCCCAGCACTACGACACGGTGACACGCCGCGCTCGCATGAAGACACCAGCCCGCCTGCGGCTGCTCTGGCAGGCCTGGCGCCATCGCCCTGAGCACCCGGGCACGGCCTGCCCGTCGGGCAATAGCGCACCATGGCGCGAAGCCAACGCCCTGTAACCCCGTCGTGAATACATCGCCCTCCCTGCTTCGCGTGGCCGTCGTCGCGCTGATCGCGCACGCCGCCATGAGTGCCTTTTCGGCGTTCGCATTTTCCACGTTTCTGGTGCCGCCGTATCCCGATTGGCTGCAGACGCCCACCAACCAGCGGGTCATGGCCCTGGGCTACACGTTCGGTGGACAGACCACGGTGGTGCTGGGGGCCGTTGCGGGGCTGGCATTCTTGGCCCACGCCATTGGTCGGCGCCCGGCCCTACTCACCTTTGCCGTGGCGTTCGTGCTGTCGCTCAGCTCCGAGCTCGCCGGCACGGCAACCGGGTTTCCCTTCGGCGCATACGGTTACACCGATCAACTCGGCTACAAGATCGGTGGACTAGTGCCGTTCAACATTCCCACGTCGTGGTTCTACATGCTGGTGGCCTCATTGGCCATTTGCGGTCGCACGATTACGGCGCGCGATGACAACGCCACCAAGTGGTGGTGGTCGCTGATGGCCGGCCTGGTGCTCACGGCATGGGATGTGTCGATGGACCCGGCCATGGTGAAGACACGGCACTGGCTCTGGCTGGTGGGGGATCTGTCCGGCGCCTCGTCATTCCAGCAGTTCATTGGCACACCGTTCTTTTTCGGCATGCCTCTCACCAATTGGCTGGGGTGGATCCTGACCGGCGTGCTGGTGACGCGGGCCATGCTGACCATCGTGCCGCCCACGGTCTGGGCGCGGCAGGTGTCACCATCGTCGCTGCCATTGGCGCTGTACGCGGTCAACGGCCTGTTGCCACTGGCCATCTGCTTTGCGCAGGACATGGTACTGGCCGGTGTGCTGGGCACACTCGCCATGGGCCTCCCCCTGGCGCTGGCGCTGCGCAGTCCGGACCGGGCGCACGATATGCTTACGGCGGCGCGCTGATGCGCATTGTCGTCATCGGCAGCGGCTTCGGCGGCCTCGCCGCTGCCATTCGACTGCAAGCACAGGGGCACAGCGTCACGATCGTCGAAAAACTCGACCAGCCAGGTGGACGAGCCTGTGTCTTCCATCAGGATGGGTTCACCTTCGACGCCGGCCCCACAATCATCACGGCTCCCTGGGTGCTCGATGAACTCTTCGCGCTCACGGGTCGCCACACCGCCGATTTTGTTTCGCTCGTCCGCCTCGATCCGTTCTACAACATCCGCTTCGAAGATGGATCGGTGTTTCGCTACAATGGCGACAAGGACGCGTTGCGCGAGCAGGTGCGAATGTTCGCACCAGGTGATGAAGCCGGATACCTGACCTTCCGCGAGAAGGCCGCGGCGATTTTCGACGCCGGCATGCCGCTCATCGACCAGCCGTTCGACACCATCGGCTCCATGGTGAAAGCGGTGCCGGCGCTACTGCGCACGCGGGCGGATCGTTCGGTTGCGGCAATGGCCAACGCCTACCTGGCCGACGAACGGCTGCGACAGGTGTTTTCCTTCCACCCGCTGTTGGTGGGTGGCAATCCGTTTCGTGCGTCATCCATGTACGCGCTCATTCACAAGCTTGAACAGCAGTGGGGCGTGCTGTTTTGCATGGGCGGCACCGGCGCATTGGTACAGGGCCTCGTGCGCGCCTTCGAGGAGCTCGGCGGTACGATGCGCTACGAACACGAAGTGGCGGATGTGCCGGTGGTGAACGGCCGAGCCACGGGTGTGCGTTGCGTGAACGGCGTGCACCTCGACGCTGATGCGGTGGTGTGCAACGGCGACGTGGTCCAAGCCTATCGTACGCTGATCAAGCCGGAGCACCATCCACGCACCCCAGCACGGCGCCTCGAGCGGATGCGGCATTCGATGTCGTTGTTCGTGATCTACTTCGGCACCAACCGACAGTACGACAACATTGCGCACCATGAGATTCTCATGGGACCGCGCTATCGCGAGTTGCTCGAAGACATCTTCGAGCGGAAGATCCTCGCCGATGATTTTTCGCTGTACCTGCACCGTCCCACCGCCACGGACCCGTCGCTTGCCCCGCCAGGGTGCGATGCGTGGTATGTGCTCTCCCCGGTGCCACACCTTGGCAGCGGCACGGACTGGGAGCGTGTGAGTGAGCGCTACCGCGACCGCATCATGGGATATCTCGAAGAACGCTACCTGCCGGGGTTGTCTCAGCACCTCGTCACGGAGCGCCGTGTCGATCCGCGGTATTTCGAAGGTACGCTCAACAGCTATCTGGGCAGTGCCTTTGGACCCGAGCCGGTGCTCACGCAGTCTGCCTGGTTCCGGCCGCACAACCGGGATCGGGATATTGGGAATCTCTACTTTTGCGGTGCGGGGACCCACCCGGGGGCGGGGCTGCCGGGGGTGATATCGAGTGGGAAGATCGTTGCGGGGATGATTGGGAGGAGCTGATGGCTGGGCCCCATGGCCGATAACCACGGGACTGGTCACAGGTACTGGGGAGCTTGGTTTTAGGCTGTAGGTGGTAGGTGCTAAGTGGAACTTGCTTCCCGGCGACTTCGGCACGGATGCCAGCTCCGACCTAACACCTAGCACCTAACACTTAGAGCCGAGCCCCCTACAACCTGTGACGCGGTCCCGCCGTTCCAAGTCGCCGCCAGGCGGCCCCCGCCCCCCTACGCCCCCCTCCCCACCCCCCACTAGATTGTTCGGGATGAACATTTCCATTACCCCGACCGAAACCGCAGGCGTCTCACGCCGCCTGCAGATCACGGTGCCGGCCGACACGGTGGCATCGTACGAAGACCAGGCGGCGCGCAAGTACGCGACCCAGGTGCGTCTCCCGGGCTTCCGTCCGGGCAAGGCGCCGCCATCGATGGTGCGCAAGCGCTTCCCCGAGGCCGTGCGCCAGGAAGCGATCGAACTGGTCATCAATGACGCATTCCGTGAGGCGATTGATCGCGAGGGCTTCAAGCTCGCCGCGCAGCCTCATATCCACGACCTCAAGTCCGAGCCCGGTCAGCCGCTCGAGTTCGAGCTGCACTGCGAAGTGCGCCCCGAGCTGGCGCTCGAAAAGGTCGATGGCTTCACGATCACGCGTCGGGACACCACGGTCACCGAAGAACTGATCGACGAGCAGATCGAGCGGCTGCGCGAGCAGAAGGCCGACTGGTCGCCGGTCGAGGAAAAGCCGGCGCCGGGTGACATGGTCACGGTGATCCTGTCCACCGAAGAGACCGACGGTATCCTGCCCGAAGGCAAGGAATACCGTATCGTGCTCGGCGGCGGTCAGGCCATCCCGGGCATCGAAGAGCTGATCATGGAGACGGCGCCTGGTGCGTCCTCCGAGAAGTCGGTACGCTGGCCGGAAGATTTCCCGGACGAATCGCAGCGTGGCGCCACGAAGCTCGTGCGGGTGCAGCTCAAGGACGTCAAGCGCAAGGCGCTGCCGGCGCTCGATGATGCCTTTGCCCGCGAGATCGGCGATTTCGACACCGTGCAGGTACTGCGTGACGCCGTCCGTACCGACATGGGTGAGCACAGCAAGCGTGAAGCCGATGCCGACGTGCGTGGCCAACTGATCGAGCAGATCGTGACGGCCAATCCGTTCGATGTACCGAAGGCGTGGGTCATGCAGTTGGTTGATGGCTACATGCAGATGTACGGCGTGCCGGAAAACCAGAAGCAGACATTCACGCAGGAATTCATGCCGATGGCCGAGCGCCAGGTCCGTCGGGACCTGATCGTCGACACGTTGGCGGAACGTGAGTCGCTGACGGCCAGCGCGGCCGATGTCGATGCACGTGTCGAAGAGCTGGCGAAGGCCAGGAACGCCGATCCCGGGCAGGTGTACGCGCAGCTCCAGAAGGCGGGACGCCTGACGGAAGTCGAGCGCGAACTGACGGAAGATCGTGTGTTCGGCTGGCTGCTCGAAAAGAACCCCGTAACGGCCGCCTGAGCTGCCGTCCGCACAGCATCCCATACTGGAGAGTCGCAGCATGGCGTCGATCTACATGCCGTACATCATCGAGCGTTCGAGCCGTGGTGAGCGGACGTATGACATCTTCTCGCGGCTCCTCATGGACCGCATCATTTTCCTGGGGTCGCCGATCAACGACGACGTCGCGAACATCATCATTGCCCAGATGCTGTTCCTCGATGCCGACAACCCCGAGAAGCCGATTCACCTGTACATCAACTCCCCGGGCGGCTCCGTGTCGGCCGGATTGGCGATGTATGACACGATGCAGTTCATCAAGGCGCCGGTGTACACCACCTGCATGGGTATGGCCGCGTCGATGGGGGCGTTCCTGCTCTGCGCCGGTGCCCCGGGCCACCGGGCAGCGCTGCCGCACAGCCGCATCATGATCCACCAGCCGTCTCAGAACGGCGGCGGCGGATCGGCGTCCGATATCGAAATCCAGGCCCGCGAAATCCTGTACCTGCGCGCCAAGATGAACGAACTGATGGCCAAGCACACCGGCCGTCAGGTGGAGCAGGTCGAGCGGGATACCGACCGTGATCGGTTCATGAGCGCCGATGACGCCAAGGAATACGGCCTGATCGACAATGTGATCCAGGTCCAGGCCGAGCTGGTGGCCGCGACCCGCTGATTGGGGCGCATCCGCCGCACATTTGTGGGGTAGTACGAAGCCGGGGCCTGCGCCCCGGCTTCGTGCGTTCGGGCCTCCCGGAGCCTTTCCGGGCACTGCGGCGGTGGTCAGGGCCGGCTACGGTTTCCGGCCCCACCTGCCGACACTCATCTCGGCGTGATCTTCGCTTGACCCTGTACGCCGAACAGGGTTAACTCTCTACGCATGTGCAACATGGGCCGCCACGGATGGTGGCGCCGGCCATGTGCGCTCAATCGGGGAGCCGGCCTCCCCCGCTGCCCTGCACCGGATCGCAATGTCCCACGACAAGCATCTACGCTGCTCTTTCTGCGGCAAGTCCAAGGACGCCGTCCGGAAGTTCATTTCCGGCCCGTCGGTCTACATCTGCAACGAGTGCATCGCGCTCTGCAATGAGATCCTGGCGGAAGACGAGGAGCGCGAGGTCGCGGAATCGATCACGCAGGTCCCCACGCCGCGCGAGATCAAGAACACGCTCGATCAGTACGTCATCGGGCAGGACCTGGCCAAGAAGGCGCTGTCAGTGGCGGTGTACAACCACTACAAGCGCATCAATGCGTCCAGTTCGGCCCGTGAAGACGACGTGGAACTCGACAAGTCGAACATCCTGCTGATCGGCCCCACGGGCGTCGGCAAGACGCTGCTTGCACAGACGTTGGCGCGTATTCTGGACGTCCCGTTCACGATCGCCGATGCCACCACGCTCACCGAAGCCGGCTACGTCGGCGAAGACGTGGAGAACATCCTCGTGCGCCTGTTGCAGGCCGGTGACTTCAATGTCGCCGAGTGCGAGCGTGGCATCGTGTACATCGACGAAATCGACAAGATCGCGCGCAAGTCGGAAAACCCGAGCATCACGCGTGACGTGTCGGGCGAAGGTGTGCAGCAGGCGCTGCTCAAGATCCTGGAAGGCACGGTGGCCAGTGTGCCACCACAGGGTGGCCGTAAGCACCCGCAGCAGGAGTACATCCAGATCAACACGAAGGACATCCTCTTCATTTGTGGTGGAGCCTTCGACGGTCTGGAGAAAATCATCGAGGCCCGCACGGGCCGTCGCATGATCGGCTTTGGCGACGAAAAGCCGGACACGAAGGTGGTGTCCATCGGCAAGACCACCCCCAAGACTCCGTTTGCCGAAGTCGAGCCCGATGACCTGCTCCGCTTTGGCATTATCCCCGAGCTCGTGGGTCGCCTCCCCGTCTGTGTGCCCCTCGAGGCCCTCGACGAAGAAGCGCTCATGTCCATCCTCAAGGAACCGAAGAACGCGCTGACCAAGCAGTACCAGCGCCTCTTCGATCTCGAGGAAGTGAAGATCACCTTCGAAGAGTCGGCGTTGCGCGCCGTGGCCGCCAAGGCCCTCAGGCGCGGCACCGGTGCGCGAGGTCTGCGCGCCATTCTCGAAGAGACCCTGCTCGACACCATGTTCGAACTGCCGACGCGAGAGGATGTCGTGGAGGTGCGAGTCACCGAAGCGGCCGTACAAAACGGCGGACCTCCGCTCCTCGAGATCGCGCCCAAGCGGCAGAAGAAGGAAGCCTGACCACACCACGCTCTTCAAGGACCGGCAGCCACAGGTTGCCGGTCCTTCCGCTTCGCGACGTTGTGTTGTTCCCCCACGTCGCCATGCCGCTGCTCATCGGCCGCGCCGGATCGCTCGCGGCAGTGGCCGAGGCCCTCGAAGACACGCGCGAATTGCTGCTGGTGACGCAGCGTGATCCCGAGGTCGCTCTGCCGACGGGGAACGATCTGTATCGCATTGGCGTGCGCGCACGACTGCAGCAGGCCAGCCGGGTGTCCGGTGGCACCATGAAGATCCTCGTGGATGCCACCGAACGCGTCATCGTGCGCCGCTTTGGTGTGCACAAGCCGAAGAGCGCCAAGGCGACTCCGCTCCTGGAAGCGCGGGTGGATGCGTTTCCGCTCACCAGACCAACCAAGAAGACCGCCGAACAGACGTCGGCTCAGGTACGACACGCGCTGGCGCTGTTCGAGGAGTACGCCGGACTGCATCGTCGGCTGGCGCCCGAAGTGGTGGGGATGCTGCAGAGCCTCGAACACGAGGAGCGCATTGCCTATGGCATCGCCGCCCATCTGCAGATCACCATCGACCAGCGCCAGCAGCTCCTGGCCGCCGAGTCCCTGAGTGGCCTGGCCGAACAGCTCACACAGGTGTTGGGCAGCGAACTCGAACTGCTGAAGCTCGAGCGCAAGATCGATGATCAGGTGCGCAGCTCACTGTTCCAGAACCAGCGCGAGTTTTTCCTGCAGGAACAACTGCGGGTCATTCATCGTGAGCTCGGCCAGGACGATGGTGACGAGTTCGAGGATTTGGCCAAACAGATCGCCGCGCTCGGTTTGCCGGAGGCCGTGGAAACACGTGCGAACCGCGAACTGCGCCGCATCCGTCGTAGTTCGCCCACGTCTCCCGACGCCGCAGTGTCCCGCGGATGGCTGGACTGGGTGCTCGCGCTGCCCTGGAACGTGCGCACCGAAGACACGACCGATGTCGACGCGGCGCGCACGTTACTCGAGGAAGATCATTTTGGCCTCGAAGAGGTGAAGGAGCGCATCCTCGATCACATCGCAGTGCTCGGCCGGGTGGGCACACAGCAGGGATCGATTCTCTGTCTGGTGGGGCCACCGGGCGTCGGCAAGACATCACTCGGCCGTTCGATCGCCAAAGCCCTGGGCCGTCGCTTCGTGCGTATGGCCTTGGGTGGTGTGCGCGATGAAGCCGAGATTCGCGGCCATCGTCGAACGTATATCGGATCGATGCCGGGGCGCATTCTGCAGGCCATGCGTCGCGCCGAATCGATGAATCCCGTGATCCTGCTCGACGAGATCGACAAGTTGGGCAGCGATTGGCGCGGTGACCCCGCCGCCGCGCTGCTCGAGGTGCTCGATCCGGAGCAGAACAAGGCTTTCAACGATCACTATCTCGAAGTCGACTACGACCTGTCGCAGGTCCTGTTCGTCACCACGGCCAATTCGCTGAGCGGTATTCCTGAGGCCCTGCGCGATCGCATGGAGATCATCCGCCTGCCCGGGTACCTCGAAGGCGAAAAGCTGGCCATTGCGCGTCGGTACCTCGTACCCAAGCAGCTCGGCGCGAACGGCGTGCCGGTGGCGCAGGTGACGCTGGCCGACGATGTGCTGCCCGCCATGATTCGCGGCTGGACCCGGGAGAGTGGCGTGCGCGATCTCGAGCGGCGGATTGCCCGCCTGAGTCGCAAGCTCGCCCGTCGCAGTTGGGCGGACCACACGCAGGTGACGGTGGTCCGGGATGAACTGCCGGCCCTGCTCGGTCCCATTCAGCATCTCGATGACGAACACGCGCTCGAGGATCAGGTGGGCGTGGCATCGGGACTGGCCTATACGAGCACCGGCGGCGAGCTGCTGGAGATCGAAGTCAGTGTGGTGCCTGGTCGTGGCCGCGTGCAGCTCACCGGCACGCTCGGCGACGTGATCAAGGAGTCGGCCGCAGCAGCGCTGAGCTATGTGCGGGCGCGCGCATCGGCATTGGGCCTCTCCCCCGACTTCTATCGGGAGCGGGACATTCATGTGCACCTGCCCGCCGGCGCCACCCCCAAGGATGGTCCGTCGGCCGGTATCGCGTTGGCCACCGCGCTCACCAGTGCCCTGACCGGCATTCCCGTGCGCGGCGATATCGCCATGACCGGTGAGGTCACGTTGCGTGGACGCGTGTTGCCCATTGGTGGTGTGCGTGAGAAGGGCGTCGCCGCCCACCGCCATCGTCTGAAGCACGTGATCATTCCGCAGGGCAACGCGAAGGACCTGAGTGAACTGCCGGAAGACGTGCGCAACGGCGTCGAGTGGCACATCGTGAAGACGATGGACGAAGTGCTCGAGCTGGCACTGCGTCAGAAGCCGGTGGGTCTTTCGGAAGCGGCGGCCGCTGTTGCACCCACGGCCCGTTCGAGGTCGTCGCGATCGCGGCCCCGCGCACCGCAGCAGGATGGCGTGTTGGTGCATACCGACCAGGGAGCACCCACATGACCGAATCGGGGACGCCGACCGGCACACCCGATCCGATGGTCATCCGTCATCTCGAATATCTCGGCCCCATGGCCACCATCGATGGCTGGCGGCCCGAGATCACTCTGCCGGAGATCGCGTTTGTCGGGCGTTCGAACGTGGGCAAGAGCTCGCTGCTCAACAAGCTGATGCGTCGCAAGTCGTTCGCGCGTGTGAGCACCACGCCGGGCCGTACGCGCGAGATTCATTTCTTCGATGTGAACCACCAGTTCGTGCTGGCCGACCTTCCGGGGTATGGGTACGCGCGCATCAGCAAAGAACGAAAGGCCGAATGGCGCCCGCTGATCGAAGGGTACCTCGGCACCAGTCCACGACTGCAGGGTGTGGTGCAACTGCTCGACGTACGCCACGACCCCACCAATGACGACTACGTCATGATGGACTTTCTGGCCGATGTCGGGGTACCCACCATCGTGGCCATCACCAAGATCGACAAGCTCAAGCCAGCGCAAGCTCGGGCGCGTGTAGAGGAGCTGTCCAAGCGCCTGGGGCTCGACGCGGATCAGGTCGTGCCGTTTTCGGCGCATACCGGCGCTGGCCGCGATGAACTGGCCTCGGCGTTGATGCAGCTATTGGCGATGCCTGACTGGAGAACAACGGAGGAGGAGTGATGCGGCGCGCACCGGGCATTCGCAGACTCATGTGGCTTCCGGCCTGTTTCGCCTTGCTGGCGTGTGCGGGCGCATCATCGGTACCCGCACAGACGCCAGCGTCAGCGAGCAGGCTGCCTGGCATCTCGGGCGATACGCTCGATCCGAATTGGGTCCCGGTGGGCTTCGGCACGCTGCGACAGGACGACATCGCGCTCAAGACATCGCCGTCGTCGGGGCTGCAGGTACGCGCCATTCCCGTGGACGAGCGATTCATCCGGCTACTGTCTCCCGATTCGTATCGGGCATTGCGTGAGCTGGTGAATGGCAACGAGCCCAAGCTGCAGGCCATTCGTGAACGCAACCGCCTGCCGCACTACTCGGTCTGGTACGTCAGCTTCTTTGCGATCGAGCAGGGCGAGACACGATTCTCGCCGCAGGAGTTCATCATCGCCAACACGGGCCGGGACTTTCGCCCGCTCGATATGGTGCCGCTGACGCCAGGCTTCGGCGAATACCGACTCCGGCAGCGCGAGGTCCAGTCGGCGTTGCTGGTCTTCGATGGGCAGCTCGACCTCAATCAGCCCGTGAGCGCCAAGATGGAAAGTGTCCCCACTGCGACGGATTGGGCCTCGGTGCTGCAACGCGTGGAACGGGAACGGGCCGCGGTGCGGTCGCGGGCAGGGGCCAAAAAGCGGTTCTGAGTTACGGGGGACCTGAAACGGGGGCTCGCAGTACATCCTCCACCGCCCCCGCATCACCACTCCGCAGTAGCCACATGGCATGGCGTACCGCCTCGTGCTCGCGCGGCCAGGCCAGCTCCTGCAGCGCCTCATCGGCCGTGCGCCAACCGGCCAGATCGTGCTCCTCGCTCAGCGCCACGGTGTCATCCGATACATCGGCGTGCACGATGGCGGCGAACACCAGCGCCAGTTGCACCGTGTCCGTGACCGGGATGTAGAACGGATTCACCGCGAGATTGTACAGGCGATCCACGGCGAAGCCGGTCTCCTCGAAGACCTCGCGACAGGCCGCTGCAGCGGGCCGCTCCCCGGCCTCGATACGCCCATGCACAATCTCCCAGGCTCCGGTGCATCGCGTTCCGGCCGCGCGGCGCAGGGTGAGTACCCGCCAGCGGGCCGGAAACACGCCCTCCGGGGCGGGGGCCAGCACGACCACGTCCACAATCCGGGCCGCAATGCGCGTCACATCACGGGAGACGTCCCCGGTGACAGGAGGGTGTGCCGAGTCGGCACGGGTTGCTCCGTCATGTGCGGCCTCGCCGTTCGGTACACCAGCCATCTCGACACCTCGCGTGAAATCACCATCCCCAGGTCACGGGAATGCTAGGGAGTCGCTTGCCCTTCAGCGAGCGGCGCGGCGACCTTTCAACCCGATGACTACGCTCGACGAATTCCGCTCCCGTGCTGCAGGCTGCCAGTCCACCGGCGGCCTCGTGCCGGTTTGGAGCGACTGCCTGCTCGACCTCTGCACGCCTGTCTCCGCCTTTGCGAAGCTGCGGCGTGGCCCTTTTGCGTTCCTGCTCGAATCCGCGGTCACGCGGGGCGAGGCGTGGTCGCGCTATACGTATCTGGGGACCGAGCCGCGCGGCGCATGGCGACTGCGCGATGGTGTGGTGGAAGACTGGACGGCCGAATCGGGTTGGTACGGTGCACGCACGCCGGAGGATCCCATCGCCGATCTGCGCGGCATTGTGCGTGACATGAACCCCGTGGACGCCCCCGAGTTGGGTGCGCTCTGGAGTGGTGCGTTTGGGTTCTTCTCGTACGACGTGGTGCGTCACATCGAGCGACTGCCCCATGCCCCGCCCCGCGCGTTGAGTTACCCCGACGCCTGCTTTGTCTTCACCGACGCGCTGGTGGTGATCGACAATTGGCGTGGGCAGGCCCGTGTGATTGTGTCGGTACCGGTCGCGGCGGGCAGCGATGCGGCCACGCTGGAGGCGCAATACCACAAGGCGGTGGCCACCCTCGACGAGACGATCGCACGCCTGCAAGGACCTGAGACGTTGCCACCGCTCACGTTGAACGAACGTGCAGCACCGGCCACGGCGGTCTCGAAGTATCCACGCGAAGATTTCCTGCGCGATGTCGATCGCATCAAGGAGTACATCCTTGCCGGCGATGTTTTTCAGGCTCTGCTCGCGCGGCGCATGGAAGTGCCGCTCGATTTCGATACGACGACGCTGTACCGTGCCCTGCGCGCGCTGAATCCGTCGCCGTACATGTATCACCTCTTTCTCGACGGCCTGGAACTGGTGGGCAGTTCGCCGGAACTCCTGGTACGTGTGGCCGATGGTCGTCTCACCGTGCGCCCCATCGCCGGCACCCGTCCGCGCGGCAAGACGCAGGAAGAGGATGACGCGCTGGCCGCCGAATTGCTCGCCGACGAAAAGGAGCGTGCGGAACACGTCATGCTGGTGGACCTCGGTCGCAATGACGTGGGTCGTCTCGCGAAGTACGGTACGGTAGAGGTCACCGACCTGATGGTGGTGGAGCGCTACTCGCATGTGTTCCACATCGTCAGTCAGGTGGAAGGCGAGTTGGCCGATGGGTCGAGTGCCCTCGATGCGTTCCGCGCGGTGTTCCCGGCGGGCACCATGACCGGCGCTCCCAAGGTGCGCGCCATGGAGATCATCGACGAACTCGAGCCTGAACGCCGCGGTGCGTACGCCGGTGCGCTGGGCGTGATCGGCGCGGGCGATACCCGCATGGATCTTGCCATCACCATCCGTACCTGTGTGATTGCGGATGGCGTCGCCTCGGTGCAGGCCGGTGCGGGCATCGTGTACGACTCGGTCCCCGAACGCGAGTGGGAAGAGACCGAAAACAAGGCGCGCGCCATGCTGACCGCCATCGGACGGGCGCGTGGTTGAACACCGGCCGGAACGCCATGAGGCGCGCGCGTGACACTCGTGCTCACCTCGGCTTCGGGCGATCGGCGCTTCTCCCTGCTGGGACGCGCCACGCTCGTGCTGGGGCGTGATCCGATCAGCGATCTGCCGGTACTCGATCCGGCGGTCTCACGGCGTCATGCGGAACTGTCGCTGGACGACCGGGATCGTGGCGTGCAGATCGTGGATCTGGGTTCACGAAATGGCACCTGGATCAATGGATCGCGGGTCACGCGCGGCATGGCGCGCCCCGGAGACACTGTCGCCTTCGGCACCGTGACATTCACGGTGCTGGAGGTGGATTCGGTGGCCATGCGTCCGACGCCGTCATTCGCAGGGCAGGAAGCCTCTGCCACGATGCTGCGTGAGCGCCTGGTGCCATCGCGCGATCAGGCACTCGCCGATATCGCCGTCAACAACGATCGGGCCACCGCACGTCTCACGCAGTTGGTGCGCATTGCGCAGCGACTGGGGACCTTCGGCGATCTCGATGGTTTGCTCGACGCCATCGCGGCGGATCTCTTCGCGACGTTCGATGCTGACCGGGTGGCGGTGTTGCTGGCCGAGCCAGATGGTACTCTCGACACCCGGATTTCACGCGACCGGAAGGGCGCCATCCCCCGCCCCGTGCCGCGAGCCATCGCACATGGCGTCGCGGAGCGGCAAGTCGCGCTGCTCACCAACGATGCGGCGCGGGATACTCGCACCGCGGGCGAATCGGTGTTGCAGCAGGCCGTAAAATCGGCCATGGCAGCGCCGTTGCTTGGCGAAGGGCGTGGCACGCTGGGTGTGTTGTACGTCGATCACCTGCGCGAACATCAGGCGTTCCAGGATGACGACCTCGCATTGCTCGTGGCGTTTGCCGGCATCGCATCCGCCGCGGTTGAACGGGAGCTGGCCGCCGAACAGTTGCTACAAGCGGCGCGAGTCCGGGAAAACTTCGAACGATACTTCACGCCGCAACTCGCAGAGCGCATTGCCGGGAGTCCGACACAGGTTTCGCTGGGCGGCGTGCGTCAGCGCGTGGTGGTGCTGTTCAGCGATATCCGCCACTTCACGGCCATCGCCGAGTCATTGCCGCCGACCGCCATGGCGCAACAGCTCAACGAGTACTTCGGCGCGATGGTGGACTGCGTGTTTCGGCATGAAGGCGCACTCGACAAGTTCATTGGCGATGCCATCATGGCCTACTGGGGTGCCCCGGAGGCGCGTGACGATGATGCCGAACGCGCCGTCGCCGCGGCCCGTGACATGCAGGAAGCGCTGGCGCTGCTGAATGAACGCTGGCGCCGCGAAGGACGCCCGGAATTGCGGGTGGGGATTGGCATCCACACCGGTGATGCCTTCGTGGGCAATATCGGATCACCGCGTCGCCTCGAATTCACGCTCATCGGCGATACGGTGAACCTGGCCAGCCGTCTGTGCTCGCTCGCCAAGAGCGGCGAAGTCCTGGTCAGCGAAGCGATGGTACACTCCCTCGAAGGACGAGTCGCCTGCCTGCCCCGTACGGAGTTGCGTGTGTTCCGGCATACCAGTGAAGACAGTCCGGTGTGGGAGGTGGCATCGCCCACCCACGGCGTGACGTCGTGACCCACACCGCCACAGACATCCCACCCAGCGTATCGCTACGCGGCGCCGACGTGACCGCCGTGTCATCGGTGCGAGAGGATCTCGTCTCGGTGGTCGAAGCACACGGCTCGTTGTATGACTGGGCGTCCGCGCAGCCGCAGGCTCGTGCGTTGCGTGGTCGAGCACCGGTGTATGTGGCCACGCTGCCAACATCCGCCATGCGCGTGGTGGTGCGTCATGCCTGGCATGGGGGCTTGCTGGCCCCCATCACAGGCGATCGTTTCCGACGCCCGTCGCGGGCCCCCGTCGAGATGTCGCAGTCGATGGCGCTGCGAGCCGCCGGCGTTCCCACCACGGAGGTACTGGGTTTCGTGCGCTACGACGCCGGACCTGGACTGGTGCGTGTGGACGTCGTCACCTTGTACGTGCCCGATACAGCGGATCTCGGCATGGTGCTGGCCGGTCTCGCCCCCGACATGGAGTGTGACCAGGCCCTGCACGCCACGCGGGCGCTGCTCGTCACGCTCGCGCGCCATGGTGTGGTACACCCGGATCTCAACGTCAAGAACGTGCTGCTCAAGCCGGGAGCACACGCTACCCTCGAAGCGCTCATGATCGATGTGGATGTGGTGCAATGGCATCCTCACCGCGCCCCACATGAAACCATGCACCGGAATGTCTCGCGCCTGACACGATCCATGGCCAAGTGGCGTACCCATTTCGGCTGTGACTTTGCGGATCGTCGCATCGCGGCGTTTGTGGACGCGACCAACACGGACCTGCTCGCGCTGGAACAGCATTGATGGCTACACCGACTACGACGGCCACACCCACTACGCCGCCGCTGCCCCCCATCCGACTCGACCGCATCGGCATCGTCATGATGAGTGCGGTCGGCGATGCCGTGCACGTCATGCCCATCATCCACGCGCTCAAGGCCCAGGTGCCCAAAGCACACATCACCTGGGTGCTGCAACCAGGACCGGCGACGCTGGTGCGCGGCCATCCGCTGGTCGATGACATCGTGCTCTTTGATCGGGCACGGGGATGGCAGGCATTTCTCGACGTGCGTCGTGCCCTCGCTTCGCGGCAGTTCGATGTGGTGCTGGGACTGCAGGTGTACTTCAAGGCCGGGCTCATCACGGGTTTCACCAGATCCCCCGTGAAGCTGGGCTTCGATCGCGCACGCGCGCGTGATGCCAACTGGCTGTTCACCACACATCGCATTGCCCCACACGCCGGGCAACATGTGCAGGACCAGTACTTCGAGTTTCTCGATGCGCTGGGTGTGCCCCATGGTTCTCCGACCTGGACACTGGGCCCTTGGAACGACGAAGAACGACAGTGGCAGCGGGAATTCCTGGATCAGTTCGATCGTCCCATTGCGCCGATTGTCGTGGCCACCAGCAAACCCGCCAAGGACTGGATGCCCGATCGCTGGGCCCGCATCTGCCAGGTCCTGTGGAACGACTTCGGATTGCAGCCCGTGCTGGTGGGCGGCAACTCCCCGCGGGAGCGAGCCGCCGAGGAGATCATCCTGCGTGATGCCCCGATGGCGCATTCGGCACTGGGCAGCGGTTTGCGCAAACTGTCCGCCATCCTCGATGGCGCGGCGGTGGCGCTCTCACCGGATACCGGTCCGCTGCATCTCGCCATCGCACTGCGTACACCCGTGATTTCGTTGTTGGGCTACACGAACCCGAAGCGAGTCGGCCCATACGATTTTGCGCACGATCTCATGATCGATGCGTACGGAGATCCGGGAGAGGACTACCCACTCGATATGACCTACCGCGAGGGACGCCTCGAGCGCATTACCGTGGACGACGTGGTGTCGAAGCTGCAGCACTGGCGCACACACTACGAAGCAGCGCGCCTGGCGGAACTGCAGGCCCGTTGATCACGTGGTGATCGAACCGAACGCGTACTGAAAACCGAGATCGCGGATCAGGGTGATCATCCGGCCGAGTGGCAATCCCATCACGGCGAAGTAGTCACCTTCGATGCGCTCCACGATGGTGGCACCGTATCCCTGGATGCCGTAGGCGCCGGCCTTGTCCATGGGCTCCTTGGTGTCGACGTAGCCTTCGATCTGCGGCCGATTGAGCGGCCGGAACTGCACCTGCACCGCCTCCACGCCGGAACGGATCTCGCCGGCATGAGCCACGGCGACGGCTGTGTACACCGTGTGTTCACGGCCGGCGAGCCGCGTCAGCATGTGAATGGCCTCTTCGCGGTCCCGCGGCTTGCCCAGGATGTCGCCGTCCACGACGACAATGGTGTCGGAGCCAATCACCAGTGAACCGGGCTCTGCGGCGGCCAGGGCCTGCGCTTTGCCGCGAGCCAGGCGTTCGCAGTGCGGCACCGGGGCCTCACCGGGGAGCACGGTCTCGTCGATGTCCGCCGGCCGTACTTCGTGGGTAATGCCCACGAGCGTGAGCAACTCGCGGCGGCGGGGGGACTGCGAGGCCAGGATGACGCGGACGGCTGAACCTGCGGCGGTAGGACCGGACGGGGAAGGCATGCAGGTAAGTTTATGGCGATCCCACGGAATGCCAACGTCCTGCTCCGCTCAACATGTCCGACGACCCACAGTCCCCGCACTTCGAGACGCTCGCGATCCGCACGCAGTCGCCGATCACGCCGGAGCGCGAACACTCGGTGCCGCTCTTCCTCACGTCGAGCTTCCGGTTCGACGACGCCGAGCACGCACGGGCGTTGTTCACCGAGGAAGTGAGCGGCAACGTGTACAGTCGGTATGCCAATCCGAACACCGATGAATTCGTCCGGAAACTGTGCCTGCTCGAAGGGGGCGAGGATGGCATCGCGACCGCGTCAGGCATGTCGGCCGTGTTCACCGCGCTGGCGGCGAAGGTATCGGCCGGTGATCATATCGTGGCATCGCGTGCCCTGTTTGGTTCGACCCACCAGATCCTGACGCGTGTGCTGCCGAAGTGGGGTGTCACCTCGGACTATGCCGACGTCGGAGATCCCGGTTCATGGGAACGGCTCATTCGTCCGAACACACGACTGTTGTTCGTGGAGACGCCGAGCAATCCGGGGCTCGAACTCATCGACCTGGCTTGGCTGGGCGCGCTGGCACGTGCCCGCGGCATCCCGCTGGTGGTCGACAACTGCTTCGCCACCCCGTATCTGCAACGGCCGCTCGCACTCGGCGCGAGTGTGGTGGTGCATTCGGCCACCAAGTACATCGACGGTCAGGGTCGGGCCCTGGGCGGCGCCATCATCGGCGCGCGGGACTACCTGAGCGATTGCCGGTTTTTTGCCCGTCACACCGGTCCAGCCATGAGCGCCTTCAACGCCTGGCTGCTGTCAAAATCGCTGGAAACGCTCGCCGTGCGGATGGATCGACACAGCAGCAACGCCCTGACCGTGGCCCGTCATTTTGAAGGCCATCCGGCAGTGGAGTCGGTGCGCTATCCCTTCCTGCCGTCGCACCCGCAATACGACCTGGCGCGTCAGCAGATGTCGCAGGGTGGTGGCATTGTGGTGCTGGTGCTCAAAGGCGGGCTCGATGCCGGACGCCGATTCCTCGATGGTGTACAGCTCGTATCACACTCTGCGAACCTTGGCGACACACGGACCATTGTCACGCACCCGGCCTCCACGACACACAGCAAATTGACTGCCGACGAACGTGCTGCGGTGGCTATCACAGACGGGCTCATTCGGGTCAGTGTCGGGCTCGAGCATACCGACGACATCATCGCAGATCTGGAACGCGCCTTGGGTGCGTAGACGGATGGGCCAAGGGCTATCGGCGCTCGGCCCCTCCGTGACACAGCATGTCACATCCGTGGTGCGTAGTCACTCAGGACCGGCATCCCGTTCGATCAGGATTGTGACGGGCCCATCATTGACGAGTTCCACGTCCATCATGGCGCCGAATTCGCCGGTCTCCACCTGCAGCCCCCGCTGTCGCAAACCCATCACGAATCGGTTATATAACACTTCAGCAGGTTCGGGTTTGGCTGCATCGATGAAGCTGGGGCGACGTCCCTTGCGGACATCGGCATAGAGGGTGAACTGCGATACGACCAGCAGTGCACCGCCGTGTTCCTGGATGTCGCGATTCATGCGCTGCTCTTCGTCGGGGAACAGACGGAGGCAGATGACCTTGTCCGTCATCCATTCGAGTTCTGTGTCGGTATCGCCATGGGTGAAGCCGACCAGCAGCAAATATCCGGCGTGAATCCGTCCGGAGACCCGGGTAGGGCTTTCGGGCGATTCCGCGCGAATTCGCACTTCAGCAGACTTCACTCGTTGGAGTAGTATTCGCATAGCATAGAGTTTGGCTTCGGTCCCGTGAACACGAAAGACCGGAGACATTGCAATCAACGACCGCCGTGCAACCACGTCTTGCTCTCCATTTTGATCTGACGCCGCGTCTCGCGGCAACAGATGCTGATGCTGCGTTCCTCGCCGCGTGTGTGGCGTGGCTCGGGTTGGATCAGGGACAGCCACTGTCCTGGGATTCCCCCTCAAATCACACCCTCGATGGCGGCCGCATCCTGCGATGGGCGCCATTCCGGAATGACGGCGCATCGCTGGCCGACATCGTGGTGCATGCGCCGGACCCGCTTGATCGCTCTTTGCAGTGGTCCACACACGTGACCTATGTCACGTCACAGAATGCCGCCGGGGTCGTGCATCGCCAGGTGAACATTCGCGTGGGCACGGAAGGTGGAGCGCCGAATGGCGCACCGCCGCCAGTGCGGCCTCCGCGCCTGCTGTCGGAACTCGACGCCACGTTCACGCTGGTGTCCAACGACGGTCCATTGCAGCGCACGCCGACGCAGCTCGAAGCGGGAACGCTCGACGCGTTCGTGCGCTTCGTGCTGTGTGACCCGGCGCGTACCATGCCGGTCCTGCTGCTCACGGAACTGCCCGACGGTGGCTACGTGTTGCCGCCCGAGCAGTTTGCCGCCGAGATGATCGGTCTTGGCTTGTGCTTCCAGTTGCGCCACGCTGACACCTTCGCGCTCTCCGACGCCGTTGGCGGTCATGCGCGCAGTGTGTTCCTCGGCTCGGCCCGCGCGTACCTGCCCGGCTTCACGCTCGAAGCCGACCCGTTCCAGCATCCGCTGGTGCTGGCACGCGCCCTGGCCTTGCCGGGCGAGCGTCGTCGGCTCGTGCAGCGTCTGGCCGAAGTCTCGGTGCAGCGTCCGTTCTCCGATCCGGTCGTCGCCGACACGCTGCGTGATCTGCGCAGTGCGTCCTACAGCAAGCGTCCAGATGCCACGGAAGCCCTCGCCGCGGCCGAGTCGGGCGTGGAGATGGACAAGACGCAGCTCATCGCGATCGTGCGCCAGTTGGAAGAAGCGGTGCGCGCTGCAGAAGGTGAGCTGGCCCGTACGCGGGAACGGCTGAACGAATCACGGCAGTCGCTCGAAACGGAGCGCTCCTCGGCGCGCTCGCTGCGCACCACGTTGGCTGCACTCAAGGAGCGTCAGCCGATCTCCAAGCCGGCAAGCGATGCACCGCAGTCGGTATTGGAAGCGGTGGAACGTGCACAGGCGTTGTATTCCGATGCGCTGCGTATCCTGCCGTCGGCATTCACCTCGTCACGGGAATCGGAGTTCCCCGATCCGGACACGGCGTGGTCGTACCTCAAGGCGCTCGGCGAAGTCGGCCGTCGTCGTCAGGACCGCGCGCTGAGCCGTCCGCTTGGTGAAGTCTTTGCCGATCTCGGCGTCGACTATTCTCCGGGCCCGAGTGACCCGGCGCGCAAGACACCGTATGTCTTCCGTGACAGCGATCGTGAAGTCGAATGCGCAGATCAGTTGCGCAAGGGCAGCAACCCGGTGACGTGCCTGCGCATCTACTTTGCGTCCACCGAAGATGGTGGCTTTGTCATCGGTCACGTGGGCCGTCAGATCGACGTGATCGCACGCGCGGCGGCAGCCGAAGACTGAGTGCGCGAAGGGTGACGTAAAACGGGGCGGCGAGCACAGTATCTGGCTCGCCGCCCCGTTTCGTTTGCTGCGGATCTGTTCAGCGTGTCAGGGAGCCGTCTCGTGGAACTGCACGGATGTCTCGTGCTGCAGTGCACGACGTAGCGCCCACTGGTCCTGAAACAGCACCACCACATGCCCCTTGTGGTCGTACACCTTCATGCGACCAAGACCCGTCGCCACCCGTTCCACATCGGCCGGCTTGCCAGTGAGCCAACGCGGCCAGCGATGGTTCATCTTCTCGAACTTGCAGGGTGCGGAGTACTCGTACTCCAGACGGAACGCCATCACGTCGAACTGCAGTTGCCCCACCGCACCCACAATGGGCTGCGACCCCGCACTGGTCTCCGCAAAGAACACCTGCGCAGCGCCCTCTTCGGTGAGCTGCCGCAAGCCGATATCGAACTGCTTGCGCTTCATCGGATCGGCCGGCGTGGCCCGTGCGAAGTGTTCAGGCGCAAAACGCGGAATGCCCTGGAACTCCAACTTGCCATCGCCGCCCAGGGTGTCGCCGATGCGCAGGTTGCCACGATCCATCACGCCGATCACATCACCGGGCCAGGCGTCTTCGATGGCCACCCGATCACGGGCCATGAACTGCTGCGGTGAGGCGAGACGCATCGGCTTTCCCGTACGCTGATGCACCACCTGCATGCCGGCTTCGAAATGGCCGGACACGATACGCAGGAAGGCCACACGATCGCGGTGCTTGGGATCCATGTTCGCCTGGATCTTGAACACGAAGCCCGTGAAGTCGGAGCGCTCCGGTGCCACCGGGCCGAGGTTGGATTCCCGCGGACCTGGCGGAGGGGCGAGTTCGAGGAACTCGCGGAGAAACGGCTCGATGCCGAAGTTCGTGAGTGCCGAACCAAAAAACACCGGCGTCAGCGACCCATCGATTACACGGTCGTGCTCATAGGTGTGTCCCGCGGCATCCAGCAACTCGATGTCCGTCATCAGGCGATCGAACGCCGATTCCCCCATGGCTTCGATGAGCTGCGGATCGTCGATGCTGACGATGGTGTCGTCGGCGCGCGTGGCACCACGATCCCCGCTGCGTTCGAACAGGTGCACTTCGCGCTTGAGGCGGTCGTAGACCCCCACGAACACATCGTTCTCGAACACCGGCCAGGTCGCGGCATAACAATCGATGCCCAGGTCCGCTTCGACGTCCTGGATCAGCTTGAGCGGATCTTCTCCGTGCCGATCGCACTTGTTGACCAGTGTGAAGATCGGCGTGCGCCGCATCTTGCACACATCGAACAACTGGCGGGTGCGCTCTTCGACGCCACGCCGATTGTCCAGCAGCATGATGGCGCTGTCGGCCGCCACCAGCGTGCGATACGTGTCTTCCGAAAAGTCTTCGTGACCTGGTGTATCGAGCAGGTTGAGCTGGTAGCCCATGAACTCGAACTGCAGCACCGAGCTCGTGACCGAGATACCGCGTTCCTGCTCCAGCTTCATCCAGTCGGACGTGGCGTGTCGGGTAGCGCGACGCGCCTTGACCGAGCCCGCCAGGTGAATGGCGCCACCGTACAACAGCAGCTTTTCGGTGAGTGTCGTCTTACCGGCGTCAGGGTGTGAAATGATGGCGAAGGTGCGGCGGCGGGAGATCTCCCGCGACAGTCGCGTTTCGTCGACATCACTGCTGGCCTGGTCCGGCGGCAGTTCGGGCGTGACAGCATCGGTCATAGCCTCGAAAGATAACGAAATCCGGACGCTAGCTGTGGGATGGGCTCCGTCAGGGCGCGGGGAGCCCGGGTCAGTCCGCCAGTTCGTCGAGAGTCCGTGGGAAGTCGTCTTTCAGCAGGCGAGACAGGGCCCGATCGGCCAGCACGCGCCCGCCGGTCTGGCAGCGAGCGCAGTAGTTGGTCTCGTTGTCCGCATACCGGATACGCTGAACCGGTGCCGCACACACGGGGCAGGCCTTCCCGAATCGCCCATGCACCGCCATCTCGTCATGAAAGGCGGTCACCGTCTCGGGAAACCCGTTGCCCGTCTCCTGCCGCAGCCGGTCGGTCCAGGTCCGCAGCGTGTGTTGCATGGCGGCATGCAAGCGCGCGATGTCTTCGTCTCCCAGCCGACTCGTGAGCACCATCGGGGAGAGCTGCGCCGCATGCAGCATCTCGTCCGAATACGCGTTGCCGATGCCGCTCAACAGCCGAGGGTCGGTGAGGGATCGTTTGATCGTATGGTTCTCGGCTCGCAACACGGTGGCCAATTCGCCAACGGTGCAGGTCAACGGCTCGAGCCCACCACGATCGAAAGACTGCAGCGATGGGACGCCCTGCACCGCATGCAACGAGGCCCGGCGTTTTGTGCCCGCCTCCGTGAGATACAGCGTGCCGTGCGCAAACTCGAGGCTGGCCAGAGCCAGTTTGCCCGCGATGCGTTTGTCCGGCGGCCGCCAGCGCAAACGGCCGGCGATCATCAAGTGCACCACCAGCGCGAACTCCTCGGTGAACTGCAACACGATGCGCTTGCCCAGGCGCCGCACACCGAGAATCTCCCGATGCTCGAAGGCGGAGAGTGGCGGCGTCACGGATCGCAGGACAAACGGATTGTGCACCCGTACCGCACTGGGAGCCTGTCCCACGACGGTCGCTTCGAGGCGTTCCACGTAGATCATCACATCGGGGAGCTCGGGCATCCTGAATGCTGCGCGCCAGCCCCGCCGTCGACCAGCCCGGTACGCGGAGCCCGCCAAGGTTGTCGAGGAGATGGCCGGCAGCGCGTGAAGGCGATAACCTTGTGGGGCGCGAGGGGCGCATTCAGTCCGCGAAAAGGGCCGTGCCCACCCACACAGAAGGCCGTCATTCGAACCTTCTTTCAGCCCGATCAGTGCGGACTCCGGGCGCGATGAAAGGAGATTCGCATGTATCCCAATCCGCAGGACGTCCTGCCGCTCCCCCAGCGTCCCGACACGCAGCAGTACCGCACCCGGGCCAAGGACCTGGTACGGGCATATCACGCCGGCGGCGAGGCCGTCGAGATCTGGGCTCGCCAGTGGGTGGACGCGCTCTGGCGTGCACAGTCGGCACCGGGCCAGGCCACCGCCGACAACCAGGCCGACACCAGAGATCGGGATCGGGCCGCGCAGCAGGTGACACACTTTGCCCGCCAACGCCTGGCCACGGATGATGCGGCGCTGCATCAGGCGCAGTTCGTCATTGCGCGTGCGCACGGGTTTCCCAGTTGGCCGCGATTCGTCCGGCATCTCACCGACGCCGCCAACGACCAATCCACCAGCGCGATCTTCGAACAGGCCGCCGACGCTATTGTGCGTGGTGATCTGTCGACGCTGTTGTTGCTGCTCCGGGCCCATCCGGCGTTGGTCCGTGCTCGATCCACGCGAGAACATGAAGCCACACTGCTGCACTACGTGTCGGCCAACGGCGTGGAGAACTACCGGCAACGTACCCCCGCCAACATTGTCGTGATCGCCACCGCACTGCTCGACGCCGGTGCTGATGTGAACGCCACCTGCGAGGTCTATGGCGGTGGGGCGGACACGCTGGGGCTCGTCGTCACGAGCGCCCATCCAAGGGCCGCTGGGGTGCAACTCGCGCTCACAGACCTGTTGGTGGCGCGCGGTGCGCCCGTGGTGGCGGGCATGGTGCGCAGCGCACTGGCCAATGGCTGTCCGGAGGCCGCCGCGCACGTGGGAGCACTCTGTGTAGCCCGCGGCATTGCCCTGCGACTCGACGAACTGGCCGGGATGGGGCTCGTGGAGCCCCTGGAGGCCCACCTGAGCCGGCAAACGCCCGACGACAGGGCTGCCGGTGAGGCCATGCAGATGGCCGCCTGGTACGGCCGTGGTGCGGCCATTGCGACCATGCTGGATCATGGGCTCCCCGTGGACACCCCCGATCCCAACGGCGGGGAAACGGCGCTGCACACCGCCTGCTACGCGGGACATGAAGCGTTGGTGGCGATGCTGCTCGAGCGCGGCGCGTCCGTGCATCGCATGGACACACGATACGGCACGACGCCCCTCGTGTGGGCCCTGCATGCATGGCTGGAAGACGGTCGCACGCCGGTCGAGGCATACCGTGCCATCGTGCATCGATTGCTCGATGCGGGCGCGGTGGCCGATGCGGCGCTGGCCCAGGATGAACGCCTTGCCGGAGAAACGACGCTCAGATCCCGATTGATGCAGAGCGGCACATCAGAGCGCTGAGCGCTGGCACTCCCGATGACAAACGCCCCGGTGTCGCGCAGTGCGACACCGGGGCGTTGTGCATGATCGGTTGTTATTCGACCGTGACGCTCTTGGCCAGGTTGCGCGGCTGGTCCACGTTGCACCCCCGCTTCACGGCGATGTAGTAGGCCAGCAACTGCAACGGAATCGACGCCAGGATCGGCGTGAGCAGATCCACCGTCTCCGGCACACGGAACTCGTAGTCGAGCTTGCCCGCCAGCGACGGTTCATCGCGGGTGGTGATGGCAATGATCTTGCCCTTACGCGCTTTCACTTCCTGGATGTTCGACGTGATCTTGTCGAACACCGAGTCATGTGGCGCGATGCACACCACCGGCATCATCTCGTCGATGAGGGCGATGGGGCCGTGCTTCATTTCGGCCGCCGGATACCCTTCGGCGTGGATGTACGAGATTTCCTTGAGCTTGAGGGCACCCTCGAGTGCCGCCGGGAAATTGTAGCCACGGCCCAGGTACAGGAAATTCGAAGCGCGCTTGAATTCCTCGGCCACCTCTTCGATCTCACCCGCCCGATCGAGAATACTCTGGATCTGTTCGGGCAGCTTGGCGAGCGCCTGCGCGAGTTCGCGGCCGCGCTCCACGCTCATGTCACGCAGACGCGCGAGCTTGAGCGTGAACAGGGCCAGCGCCACCACCTGACTCGTGAACGCCTTGGTGGAGGCCACGCCGATTTCCGGTCCGGCGTGCAGGTAGATGCCGCCATCGTCTTCGCGGGCGATGGTGGATCCCACCACGTTCACGAGACCGAGCGTACGTGCACCACGACGCTTGGCTTCACGCATGGCGGCGAGTGTATCCGCCGTCTCGCCGGACTGCGAAATCACGATGCACAACGTGCGCGGCGTGACAATCGGATTGCGGTAGCGGAACTCCGAGGCGTACTCCACTTCCACCGGGATGCGGCAGAGCTCTTCGATCATCATTTCGCCGATGAGCGCCGAGTGCCAACTGGTGCCACACGCCGTGATGATGATGTTGTCGACGGCGAGCAGCTCTTCCTTCGGGATATTGAGGCCACCCAGCTTGGAGAACCCTTCTTCGAGAATGAGGCGGCCACGCATGGTGTTTTCCACCGTGGTCGGCTGCTCGAAAATCTCCTTGAGCATGAAGTGCGGGTATCCGCCGCGCTCGATCTGCGCCAGATCCCACTCGATGCGTGTGACCGGCTTTTCCTGCAACGTCGAGTCGAGATCGACCACCTTGTAGCCGTCGCGCGTGAGCACCGCGATATCACCGTCATCGAGATAGACCACATGGCGCGTGTGCGACAGGATGGCCGACGCATCGGACGCGATGTAGTACTCCCCTTCGCCGATGCCGAGCAGCAGCGGACTGCCCTTGCGGGCCGCCACGATCTTCTCCTTCTCGTCGCTGGAGATCACGGCGATGCCGTACGTGCCGTCCACCTGGCTCAGTGCTTCGATCACCGCCGCTTCGAGGTTGCCCGCATAGGCCGCCTCGATGAGGTGAGCCAACACCTCCGTGTCCGTGTCCGACTTGAACACGTACCCACGTGATTCGAGTCCCGCCTTGAGCACGGTGGCGTTTTCAATGATGCCGTTGTGCACCACCGCGATCTTGCCGTTCTGGCTGACGTGGGGGTGCGCATTCGTTTCCGTTGGCGGACCATGGGTGGCCCAGCGCGTGTGCGCGATGCCCATGGTGCCGAGCGGCGGATCGGCCGCGATGACCGACTCGAGGCGCGAGATCTTGCCGGCGGCACGCCGCGTCTCGACCCCCTTGCCATTCATGATCGCCACACCGGCCGAATCATAGCCGCGATACTCCAGCCGCTTGAGGCCTTCGACCAGCATCGGCGTCGCGATCCGGTCACCTACGTAGCCAACAATTCCGCACATGGTCGGTCAGGTCAAAGGGAAACGAGCGCGTCGAGCGGCTCGCGGGCCTGCGAAATCAGATGACGCGCCGCGGCGTCGGTGGGGGCTTCGGCAATCACGCGCACGATGGGCTCGGTGCCCGACGGGCGCAGGTGCACCCAACGGTCCGGCCAGTCGAGACGCAGGCCGTCCTGCGTGTCTGCCGAGGCATCCGGAAATGCAGCCCGGAGCGCCGCATACACCGTATCGAGCGGCGCATCCGGGCGATCGAGCTTGTCTTTCACAATCACATACCGCGGGCGATCGGCAACCAACGCCGACAACGGCCGGCCTTCTTCGAGCATCACCTGCAACATGAGCGCGGCGCCTACCGGCGCATCACGTCCCAGATGCAACTCGGGCAGGATGACCCCCCCATTGCCTTCACCACCGATCGTGGCGCCGGCATCACGCATGGCGATGGCCACGTTCACCTCACCGACACTGGCGAAGTGGAACGGCACGCCCAGTTCATGCGCCACATCGGACACCACCTTGCTGGTGGACAGATTGGTCACCACGGGGCCCGGCCGGTGCCGCAGCACCGTACGAGCCGCAAACGCCAGCGTGTAGTCCTCGCCCGGCGCCTTGCCATCGTCGAGCACCAGTGCCAGGCGGTCGACATCGGGATCGGTGGCGAATCCGATGTCGGCGTTGGAGCCACGCACGAGCGCTTCGAGTTCGCCAAGGTTTTCCGCCACGGGTTCCGGCGGACGATGGAAACGCCCATCCGCTTCCATGTTGATGGCGTACACTTCACAACCGAGTTCGGTGAGCAACGCAGGCATGATCACGCTGCCGGCCCCATGACAGCAATCCAGCGCCACCCGGAAACGTCGCGCGCGAATGCCAGGCACATCGAGCCAGGGCAATGCCAACACCTGCGCGATATGACGATTGATCGCATCATCGTCCTGCTCGATGCTTCCCAGTTGGTCCCACGTGGCGCGCGGGATGCCCCGCTCCAACAAAGACCGCATCTCCGCGCCTTCGGCAGCAGAGAGGAACAGACCGGACGGTCCGATGAACTTGAGCGCGTTCCATTCGATCGGGTTGTGGCTCGCCGTGATGCCAAGGCCACCCGCGGCATGATGATGTTCGACCGCGAGCTGAATCGTGGGCGTCGGAACCATGCCGATATCGATGACCGTGCATCCGACCGATTCGAGCGCGCCGTGTACGATACGCGTGAACATCGGCCCGGAGACACGACTGTCGCGCCCCACCACCACACGGCGATTTCCCGTGCGTGAAGCCCACGCACCAAACGCCGCAGCAAATGTCGCGATGACTTCCGGTGTGAGCGCGTCACCAACCCGACCGCGCACACCCGACACGCTCACCATCAACCCATCAAACGCCATGAGGCTCCTCAATTCTGAATGCTACGCCTGCGCTGTGCGATCGTGCACGCGTGCAAGCTAGGCACGTCACACGACTGGAACCACGGGTCGTCATCTGCAACTCAGCCAGCTCATCCATACCAAGATGCGCCTGTCGAGCGAAACGCCTCTGAAGCCCCCGCGCACAGCTTATCTGGAATAAGACGCGCAGCTGTGACACGCGTTACAGTCTCGGTATCCGCTCCCACTTTTGACCGCGAGTCCGATATCGTCCGTCATGTCTGATCCACTCGCCCTCTTCCCCTTCGCGCTCGCCGCCGGTGGTGGTCACCTCGATCAGGTCGAGGTCAGCGCTTCGGTCGCTGCCGGCATCACGCTGCTACAGCGCTGCGCCCCATTGGTGCGGGCACTGGCCGGCAAGTCGGCAGCGGCCCTGCTGCCGGCTGGCAGCGGCCTACTCACGGCCCTGGCAGCGTCGGATGGTCGGGCGCTGGTCTGGATCGATCCGAAGACGCCGGTGGACACACTGGTCACCGATGTGCCACAACACCACATCGGTGCGCTGTTCACGACCACCGACCTGGCGGATTGCCTGCCTCAGCATCTTCTCGGAACGATCGCGCTGGTCCTGCTCGACCAGGCTCCAGCGCATGCCGTGGTGCGCGTGGCCGACCGGGAACTCTCCGTCGACCTCGGATCACACTTCGGCCTTTCGCTCGAAGGCGATCGGGAAGCGGAGGGGCGCGACGAACCCTGCCTACTCATTGCCGGCCCGGCGCAGACGGTGCACACGCATCGCCAACTGCTGCAACACGCGCGCGATTTTGGCCGGAACGCCGCGCTCACGCCGGTGGATCGCACCTGCACCATCATGCCGCATATCGATATCGACCTGCTCGTGGCCGGTGTGGCCGCGCCGCTGCTGTACGGTGGACAGGTCTTTGTCCTGCCCGCTGAAGACCGTACACGCATCGAGGCACTGGCCCCGACGCGCCTGGTCACGTCAGGCGACGATCTGCAGACGCGTCTGACGCCGCACTGACCAATCCGGCAGCGGGAAGGTCTGGCGTGCGATGGCCTGTTCGAAGGCCGCGACACATTGCGGATCGAACTGCGTGCCGGAGCACTGACGTAGTTCGGCGATCGCCTCGTCCACCGGCATGCCATCACGATACGGGCGGCCACTGGTCATGGCATCGAACGAATCGGCCACGGCGGTGATGCGCGCTTCGAGCGGAATATCTCCGGCCCGCAGTGCATCCGGGCTGCCACACCCGTCGAAACGTTCATGATGAGACCGTACGACGGCCAGCGCATGCGGCATCTCCTGCAGCAGCGGCGACAGCAGGCGCCAGCCGATGACCGGATGCTCCATCACATGGAGATATTCCTCATCGGTCAGCGGCCCCTCCTTGTTCAGGATGCCTTCGCGCACCCCGATCTTGCCGATGTCATGCAAACGACTGCCCAGCTCCAGTTGTTCCAGTCGCGGCGACGGCACGCCCAGTTCACGGGCAATCGCCACCGCATATCGCGAAACTCGGGTCGAGTGTCCCCACGTGTAGGCGTCTTTCACTTCCAGTGCATCGGCCAGTGATTGCAACGACGCCAGGAAGAGCTCTTCGTATTTGCGCGCCTGCAGCGACACCCGCTCTTCCAGATGATCCCGATACGCCTGGTTCTCCAGCAACAACCGACGTTTCTCGAGCGCCTGTGCCACACGGGCGCGCACTTCTTCGATCGAGAACGGCTTCGTGAGATAGTCGAGCGCCCCACTGTCGAGACAGCGCACGGCGAGGTTCACATCGGAGATCGCGGTGATCATGACGACGGCGGTGTGCGGCCACCGTTCCCGGACCTGCCGTAGCAGTTCCGCACCGTCCATGCCCGGCATGTGGAAATCGGAGAGCATCAACGGCACGGGTTCGGCGGCGAGCCGTTCCAGTGCTTCGCTTCCCGACGATGCCTCGAGACATTCGAACCCTTCCGCCGTCATCAAACGACGGAGAATGCCACGCATCGAGGGTTCGTCATCCACAATGAGACATCGGCGCAGCTCACCCGTGAGCGCGTAATGCATGTTCATCACGCGGCCGGCTTGGGATCACGCGGCCAATCCGGCCAGATCACCACCGGTGGTTCGCCCGCCCCTTGGCGAGCTGCCCCGCGCCGACCGGGATGGCCCTTCGCTGCTCGCCCCGCAGCGGCCGGGCGGATAGCTTCCCCGGACAACTCTCCCCGAACGACACGAAGCCCATGACGCGCATTTACGACGAAGATCTTGCGGGTGGCCTCGCCACGCGCGCCATCCACGCTGGCCAACGCCCCGACGAAGTCTCGGGCGCCATCATGACGCCGCTCTACCTCACGTCCACCTACGTGCAGGAGAGCATCGGCGTCAACAAGGGGTACGAGTACGCTCGCGGAAAGAACCCCACGCGCCAGGCGCTCGAGCGCAATGTGGCGACGCTTGAAGGCGGCCGGCACGGCTTCGCCTTCAGCAGCGGCATGGGATGCCTCGATTCGATCATGAAACTGTTCCGTGCCGGCGATCACATTGTGTGTGCCGAAAATGTCTACGGCGGCACATTCCGGCTGTTCGATCGAATCCTGCGCCATCTGGGACTGTCCTTCTCGTACGTGGACACCAGTGATCCACAGCGGGTGGCCGAGGCCATGACTCCGGCCACACGGGCGCTCCTCGTGGAGACGCCGACCAATCCGCTGATGCGGCTCACCGATCTTCGTGCCATGAGCGACATCGCCAAGCGGCACCAGGCCCTGCTGATCGTGGACAACACCTTCGCGACGCCGGTCTTCCAGCGTCCGTTGGAGCTCGGTGCCGATATCGTCTGGCACTCGACCACGAAGTACATCAACGGTCACTCTGATATGATCGGCGGCCTCGCAGTGGTTCTTGAGGACGACCTCGCGGATCGCCTGCAGTTCATCCTGAACGCCGCGGGTGCCGTGCCCGGCCCCTTCGACGCCTGGCTGGCCCTGCGTGGCACCAAGACGCTGCCCCTGCGCATGAAGCAGCACGACATCAATGGCCGCGCGGTCGCCAACTTCCTCCTCGGTCGCCTGGGTGAGGAGCGCGTGATCTATCCGGGATTGGCCCATCATCCACACCACGAACTGGCCAAACAGCAGATGTCGGCGTTTGGCGGCATGATGACGCTCGAACTGGGCTCCATCGACAACGCCCGCCGGTTCCTCGAGCGGGTCCGAGTTTTCTCGTTGGCGGAATCCCTGGGCGGTGTAGAGAGCCTCACCAATCACCCGTACTCGATGACCCACGGCTCAGTCCCGGCCGATGTGAAGCAAGCGATGGGGCTGACGGACGGGATGGTACGCCTGAGCTGCGGCATTGAGGACACCGAGGACCTGATTGCGGATCTCGAGCAGGCGCTCGAAGGGCTGTGAGTCGCGAAGCACGGATTGGGAAGTGAACTGCCGGGGCTCGAGTCACCAGACTCGGGCCCCGGGTCCGTAGCCAGGGAGGTCACCGCAAACCGGCGCCCGACCCCCAAACCGCTGGCTGGAACCAATCCCCGCGCCCGCCGTAGGGATTCCCATGCCCACCACCCCGCTTACGCAGATTTCGTCGGTCAGCTGGGAGCACCCGGCCGATCGCGCGGCGCTGCAGACCCTGCGCGCCCTTCCCGGTTTCGATGAAGTCGTCCGCAAGATCGCCAGCGTCTTTGGCGAGCGCGGCGTCCGAAACCTCTTCCTCGGCGACGCGGTCCTTGTTGGCCCGACGCAACGCCCCCGACTTCACGCGCTGTACCAGGAAGTTCTGGCCACGCTCGACTGGCCTAACGCCGGCCTGCCGGCGCCGCAGCTCTATGTGGCACAAACCCCGATCGCCAACGCCGGCGCCGTTGGATTCGACCAGCCGTTCATCGTGATCAGCTCGGGCACGTTGGAACTGCTCGAACCCGATGAGCAGCGCTTCGTGCTCGCCCAGCAGCTCGGCCACATCATGACCGGGCGCACGACGTATCGCACCATTGCGCTGATCGTGCTGTTCTTCGGCATGAGCGCCCTGCCCCTGCTTGCCTCCATCGCACTGTTGCCGTTCCAACTGGCTCTGCTCGAGTGGTACCGCAAGTCGGAGCTTTCGGCCGATCGCGCCGGCATGCTCGGCACGCAGGACACGCGGGCCAGTCTCATGACGTTTCTCAAGCTCGCCGGCGGACGGGCAGACGGTGACAGCATCGATCTCGATGCCTACCTCGCACAGGCTGCCGACTACGAGCTGGGTGGCACGGCATGGGACAGCGTGCTCAAGGCGCTCAATACGGCGTTGCGGGAACACCCGTTCCACACGGTGCGCGCGGGTGAACTGCGCCGCTGGGAACAGACAGGCGCGTACGGCACCATCGTAGGGGGCGACTACATCCGTCGCGGGTCAGAGGCTGAACGTCCACTGCACGACGACATCAAGGACGCGCGCGATTACTACGCCGACAAGGCGAAGGCCGCCGCAGAGACGGTCGGCGATGTGATCAACCGCGCCGCCGACGCGTTCCGTGATGCCTTCCGTGCGGCGGCAACCGCTACATCGGCCGCGGCGGGCGATGGACCAGGACCGGATGCGCCACCGCCGCCGCCTCCACCACCGCCCCCACCAGCCCCGGCGCCACCGCCAACGAACTAGGACGGGTCCGGGTCGCGGGTTTAGTGTTCCGGGGTGATCAGCCGAGTCATGCGTTGTGGGCCATGCGTTTCGTGTGGCCGTCACGCGGGATCCGGCAGGTCACCCCGTTACTCGTTCCCCGAACCCCACGACCGCAGTGAAAATCCTCCTCCTCGGCTCCGGCGGCCGTGAACACGCGCTCGCCGATACGCTCCTGCGTGAAAACACGTCGATCGAATTGATCGCGGCGCCCGGCAATCCCGGCATCGCCGAGTTGGGTCGCATGATCGATATCGACGTGAACGACCCGCGTATCGTGGCCGCCGCCGCCGAGCGTGAGCAGGTTGATCTCGTGGTGGTGGGCCCGGAGGCCCCGCTGGCGGCCGGTGTGGTGGACTATCTGCAGGAACGTCGTATTCCTGCCTTTGGCCCAACGGCGGGAGCGGCCACGGTCGAAACATCGAAGGCCGACACGAAGGCGCTGATGATGGCAGCGGGCATTCCCACGGCGCACGCAGAAACCCATCGTGACGCCGCGTCGGCCAAGGACGCGGTGCGGGCGCGTTTTGGTGCGCCGGTGGTGATCAAGGCCAGTGGTCTGGCCGCTGGCAAGGGCGTGATCGTGTGCCAGAGTGAGAAGGAAGCATTCGACGCCATCGACCGGATTCTCGATGATCGGGCATTCGGTGATGCGGGCAGCGAGTGCCTCGTGGAATCGTTCATGACGGGTGAAGAGCTGTCGCTCTTTGCGGTCACTGATGGTTATGACGTCCTGCCCATGATCGGCGCGCAGGACCACAAGCGCCTGCTCGATGGTGATGAGGGGCCGAACACCGGGGGTATGGGTGCGTACACGCCGGTGTCGTTCTCCACGCCCGCGTTGGTGGACGACGTGACCGAACGCGTGCTGTTGCCCACATTGCATGCTCTGCGCAAGCGCGGCACACCGTTCACCGGGCTGCTGTATGCCGGGTTGATGCTCACCCCCGATGGCCCCAAGGTGGTGGAGTTCAACTGTCGCTTTGGCGATCCCGAAACGCAGGCCATTTTGCCGATGCTCACGAGCAGCCTGCTCGATCCGATGCTCGCCGTGGCACGTGGCGCGCGGATCGGCAGCATGTCGGCATTCACGTGGCGTCCGGGGGCGAGTGTCACCACGGTGGTGGCATCGCGCGGCTATCCGGATGCGCCGCGCAAGGGAGCGGAGATTTCCCTTCCGGATTTCGGTAGTGACGTGCGGGTGTTCCACGCTGGCACGAGTCGGGATGCCTCTGGCGTCCTGCGCACCAGTGGAGGTCGTGTCTTTGGTGTGACGGCGCTGGCTGACACCTTTGCGGCCGCACAGCGGGCCAGTCGTGATGCCGCGGCCCGTATCGAGTTCGATGGCGCAATTTTCCGGTCCGACATCGGCTGGCGGGAAGCCGCGCGGATTGCCTGAACTGCCGGAAACGGAGACCATCGCGCGCGATCTGCACGCGATGGTGGTGGGCAGCGTGGTGCGGGATGTTTCGGTGCCCCGCCCCGATGTGCTGCGTGAGATTGCCGCAGCGGATTTGTGCAGCGCCTTGTCTGGTGGGCGCATCACCCGGGTGTGGCGCCGCGCCAAGCTGATCGTGCTCGACCTCACGCTGGCCGATAGGCAGAACAGCCACCTCGTGGTGCAGCCGCGCTTCACTGGTGGGCTGCTGGTGGACGACGGCACGTTGCCGACCAGCGAGTTTGCCTACAGTTGTGTGGCGATGTCTCTCGGCGATGGTCGCACCCTCCACTATCGCGACGTGCGCCGGCTGGGCACGGTGGCGCTGATGCCAGAGGCGCGATTTCTCGAATATTCGTCGGGGCTGGGCCCCGAGCCCCTTGACCAAACATTCGACGCAACTGCATTTTCGGGTTGTGTTCGGTTATCGCATCAGTCCATCAAAGTCGTTTTGATGGATCAGCGGCGATTGGCCGGCGTTGGCAACATCTACGCGAACGAGGCCCTGTGGCGCGCCGGCATCGATCCTTCCCGAGAAGCTTCCTCGTTGACGTTTGCCGAGGCAGAACGGCTGCACACCGCGTTGCGCGACGTGCTGACGGCGAGCATCGCGGCCCGTGGCACCAGTTTCCGCGACTATCGGGATGCGCGAGGTGAGCGTGGCACCTTCGTTGAGCAACTGGCCGCCTACGGACGCGGCGGGGAACCCTGCCCTCGCTGCGGTCGACGGCTCGTGGTCACCCACGCCGTGGACGGCCGCAGCACGGTCTTCTGCCCGGGCTGCCAGTTCTAGTCCGTTCGCGGGCGGAAAGCCGGTTGCTGGAGAGCAGCTCGATCTGGCCGTCGATACACCGGCAGTCGATATCGAACGGCTGCGGGATCAGGTTCGCGCGACGGCGCGTAACGAGCCGGGCGTGTACCTCATGCGCGGCGGACGCGGCGACGTGCTGTACGTGGGCAAGAGTACGCAGGTGCGAACGCGACTGCTCTCCTACTTTCGCCTGCCGTGGCCCGAACATCGTCATGCCCGGATGTTGCGGGAGACGGCACACATCGAATGGGAGCCACATCCGAGCGAGTTTGCGGCGTTGTTGCGCGAAGTGCGTCTCATTCGCGCGCACTTGCCGCGTTACAACGTGCGATCAGCGCGCCCACTCGACAAATGGTGGGTGATCACGATCGCCAAGGGACTCACGCCGCGCCTGCGGGTGCAGCGGGCCAGTGCGGCCGCACGCTCTCGCGACGTCGCACAGATCATCGGTCCTTTTGCATCCCGCCGGCCACTGGTGGACGCACTGCGCGTCTTGAACGACGCGCTGGGTCTGCGGGATTGTTCCGATCGCATCCGCATGCATGTGCGCGATGTGGCCGAGCTGTTCGAGGAGCATCATCCGGCGATGCAGCGCACGCCGGCATGTCATCGCTATGAAACGCGGCGTTGCCTCGGCCCCTGTGTAGGCGCGACCAGTGAGTATGAGTATCGTACCCAACTCACACGCGCCAAGGCGGTGCTCGAGGGGCGCGACGATTCTCCGCAGCAGCACCTTGTGCGCGAAATGGCGGTAGCCAGTGCGGCACTGTCGTACGAACGTGCCGGCTGGTTGCGCGACCGGCTCACCGCGCTGCAGGACCTCGAATCACAACTGGCGCGTGTGCGCGAGGCGCTGTCGCGACCGAGTTGTGTCTACGCGGTGCCTGGCCGCCAGGGCGATGACCGACTGTATCTCATCCGGCATGGTCGTGTGGTCGCCGAGGCTCGATGTGCAGACCCCGATTCGGTGAATGACCTGCAGGCGCTCGAATCACGCGCCACGCAGGCTCCCTCCGGCGCCATGGTGGATCAGCTCGACGAACTCCTGCTGGTGGAGTCGTGGTTGCGTGGGCGACAGGGGGAGCGTGCGCTGGTGGCCGACTCCGTGGTGGGCGCACTGCAGGCGCTGGCCTGCTCTTACTCCTCGGTCGGCTCTTCGGTCGGCTCCTCGACCAGCAACGGAATCAGCTCCACGTCGGCCTGACCGTTCCGGATGTACAGCTTGGCCACGCTGGGCTGCAAATCGAAGCGACGTGGGCCGGCGGCGCCGGGGTTGATCACAATGCGCCGGGCGGCCTTGGTGATCAACTGCCGGTGTGTATGGCCATACACGATCACCTGCGCCGTGGGGTAGGCGCTGACGAGACGGGGCGGCGTGGTGGAGCCCACTTCATGGCCATGGGTCACCACGATGCGCACGCCATCGATCACCTCTTCGATGCGCTCCACCAGATCGTGCCGCCCCGGTGCATCGGTGTTGCCCCACACGGCACGCACGGGAGCAATGGTCGCCAGTTCCGTGAGCACGTCAGCGGGGCCGACGTCACCGGCATGAAAAATCTGCGACACACCCTGCAGCGCCTGAAAGACCTCCGGGCGCACCAGGCCATGTGTATCCGAAATCAATCCAATGATCGTGGTGCTCTGTGTCATCCCATGTCCGAGGTCGCCGCACGGAGGGCACGACGTCGCTGCAATTCAGCGAGCGCACCTTCCGCATCCGGCGTCCCCGGAAATCTGTCGGCCAGCCGCCGAAGTTCCACCACCGCGCGCCCGGAATCTTCGAGCGGACCCAGATAGAGGTCGACCAGCCGGTGGGTGGCGTAGAGCTCGTCACTGCGCGACCCATCGGACACATGGCGCAGCCGCTGCAATGCAATACGGGCCCGGTCATGGTGCCCACTCGAGGTCATGAGCTCGGCTTCTGTTCGCAGGGTGGCCGCCGAGTCGCCGTGCTCGAGCCGGATGGACTCGAAAATATCGATCGCATCGTCGAGCCGGCCCTGGGCCGCCATCGCTTCCGCCTGCGACACCGGCACCACGGGCGGCTGCTGCTCACCACCGCCTGAGGGATGCAGGAACTGATGGAGCACGGCTCCGCCCAGTCGCGTGACGGTGGACAACACGGCGAACAGCAGACCTGCCGCCACGGGGGCGATGAACAGTCCCAGCAGAAGCCGTGAACGCCCTTGGGCGCCATACAGCATCACCACCACGATCGCTGGAGCTACCAGCGCGGCGGATACCACCACTCCCACCGACACGGCGCTCCAGAAGCGTCGGCGGCGTTCACGTTGAATGGATTTCTCGAACAAGTCGAGATCAAGCATTGCCACTCCCCCAAAAGATGCCACATCGCACCACATCGGAGGACGACGCCTCAGAGCCACCGCCGTCACATGCCCCACTCACTCCCCGGGAATCGAGCCCCAGCGACGTCCCACGTCGTGTTCGATATCGAGATGATCGAGGATACGCGCGACCATGAAGTCCACCAGGTCGGAAATCCCGGCGGGTTTGTGGTAGAACCCCGGAGCCGCCGGAATCACCGTCGCCCCCGCACGGGTGACCGCTGTGAGGTTCTCCAGATGGATCAGCGACAGCGGCGTCTCCCGGGGCACCAGGATGAGCTTCCGCCGCTCCTTGAGGGCAACATCGGCCGCCCGCTCCACCAGCGAACGTGACGTGCCGTGGGCGATGGCGCTCACCGTGCCCATGGAGCACGGGCACACCACCATGCCGCTGGTGCGCGCCGACCCACTGGCCGGCGGGGCGCCACGATCCGTGTCATCGAACACCGTGACCACGCTGGCAAAGCTGCCCGGCGTGCCGCCCGATTCCACCTGCACCCGCAAGGTCTCGAGGTCGCCGATCTCACTTTCCGTCTGCAGCAGGCGCCACCCATGCCCCGACACGATCAGCCAGGTGGGTACCCGCAACGCGACCAATGCCTGCAACAGCCGCACGGCATAGGGCGCCCCAGAGGCGCCGGTAATGGCGAGGACAACGGGATGGCGCGGCATCCAGCGATCCAGGTCGCTGCTCATCGCCGAATCCCCAGCAGCATCCGCGCCGCAAACACGGCGGTGAGGAAACCCAGTGAGATCATGCCGTTCATGGTGAAAAATGCCGCGTCCACCCGGCTCAGGTCGTTGGCCTTCACCAGTCGATGCTCCCATAGCAGCATCAGTGCGATACCCACCACGGCAATCCACAGCACCGCTGTGACGAACGCCGGGGTGATGCCGAGCGGGTGCGCGGCCATCACGCCGGCAAAACACGCCACTGCCAGCACATGCAATGTGCGCGCGATGCGAATGGCCTTCACCACACCAAACGTGCTCGGCACACTGTGCAATCCGTGCTGCGCATCGAAGTCGGCGTCCTGCAAGGCATAGATCATGTCGAAGCCTCCGCTCCAGCACACCACGGCCAGCGCGAGCACACACAGCAGCCACCAGGGATCACTCCACTGCCCGGTGACAGCGAGGTAACCGCCCACCGGCGCGATCGACAGCCCGAGTCCCAACCACAGGTGCGACCAGCGGGTGAATCGTTTGGTGTAGCTGTAGCCGAGCACCCACAGCAACGCGACGGGAGAGAGCGCGAAGCAGAGCGGATTGAGGCGATAGGCTGCGTACACGAACAGCGCGCTGGTGACCACGATACTGACCCGCGCCTGCAGCAGCGTGAGAGTACCGGCCGGCAGCTCGCGCATGGCGGTGCGCGGATTCAGCGCGTCGACATCGCGATCGACCAGGCGATTGAACGCCATGGCCGCAAAGCGGGCGCTGGTAAAAGCCACGATCACCCACCACACCATGGCCCCCGTCACCGGCGCCACCGCGCTGGCAAACAGCACGCCCACCAACGAGAAGGGCATGGCGAACACCGTGTGCGGCAGCTTCACGAAGTTGCCCAATCGCACCGGCAGCGACTGCCCGCGCATCAACTGGCCGTCGCGTGCCCCCGGAGGCGGAACGATGCCGGATGCCGACATCAGCCTGCTCCCAACGGGCCGATACCCAGGCTCGCCCACTTGGCGTCCACGGCGCGCTTGGTCGCGTCATCCATCTCGATCACCTTGGGCCAGGCCCGGGTGAATCCCTCTTCGGGCCATTTGCGCGTGGCATCGATGCCCATCTTGCTGCCGTACGTGAACGCGCGGCTCGCGTGATCGAGCACGTCCACCGGCCCCATCGTGAACCGAACATCACGCTGTGGGTCCATGTTGTTGAGTGCCACCCACCAGGCTTCCACGGGATTGCGCACGTTCACCTCCTTGTCCACCACCACCAACACCTTTGCAAGCGACATGAGCCCCTGCCCCCACAACGCGTGCATCACCTTGTCGGCATGGCCGGGATACTTCTTGTCGATGCTCACGAACACGAGGTTGTGAAACCCGCCCTCGGCCGGCATGTGATAGTCCACCACTTCCGGTGTGGTGAGCTTGAGCAGCGGCAGGAAGATGCGCTCGGTGGCATGCCCGAGATAGAAGTCTTCCATCGGCGGACGCCCCACGATCGTGGTGGAGTACACCGCATTCTTGCGCATCGTCACCGCGGTGACATGCACGCGCGGATAGAGGTCCGCTTCCGAATAGAATCCCGTGTGATCGCCAAACGGCCCTTCCACCACCAGGGCTTCGGCAGGGTCGATGTACCCTTCGATCACGATTTCCGAATCGGCCGGCACTTCGAGGTCGTTGGTGACGGCCTTGGTGAGGCGCACCGGATCCCGACGGAGAAAGCCGGCAAACAGGAATTCGTCGATGTTCGGCGGCAACGGTGCACTGGCGGCGTACATGCTGGCCGGATCCGATCCGATGATGATGCACACTGGCATCTTTTCACCACGTTCGGCCATCTGTCGCATGTGTTCGGCGCCTGTCTTGTGCCGCTGCCAGTGCATGGCCACATGACGCTTCCCGAGCTGCTGCACGCGGTACATGCCCACATTGCGGATGCCACGCGCCGGATCCTTGCTCACCACGGCCGTCATGGTGAGGAACGGGCCACCGTCTTCCGGCCAGCAGTGCAGCACAGGGAGCTTGTCGAGATCGATCTCGTCGCCCTGCCACACGACGTCCTGACATGACGGGGTACCACCCCTCACGCGCGGGGGGAACTTGGACACCTCGAGCAAGCGTGGCAGCAGCGACAATTTGCCGAGCAGGCCATCGGGCACTTTCATGTCCATCAGTTGGGTGATGCGCGCCCCGATCTCGTCGAGGGAATCGACACCCAGTGCGATCGACATGCGCCGCATGGACCCGAACAGATTGATCGCGACCGGATAGGCCGAAAGCGTACCATCGCGCAGAATCGGCTTCTCGAAGAGCAGCGCCTTGCCGCCCCCGTGCATCTTCGAAACCCGATCGGTGATTTCGGTAATCTCGAGATGCACATTCGTCGGCGTGCTGATGCGATGCAACTCGCCGGCACGATCAATGGCGTCGAGGAACTGCGCGAGGGTATCGAGTGACATGAACCGGTGAGCGGACGGAGTCAGACGGTGCCGGTGTGGATCGCCGCGATGCCGAGGCTAAGGCGCTCCCACTGTACGGCGTTGTAGCCAGCGGCCCGCATGCGATCGGCCAGTGCGGTTTCCGTCGGGAAGTGGGCGACCGACAGCGGCAGATACGTGTACGCCGATCCATGCCCACTCACGAGACGGCCGATGAGCGGCAGGATGCGGTGGAAATAGAACTGGTACGCCATCCGCACGACCGCGATACGCGGCGTGGAGAATTCGAGGATCACAAAGCGCGCGCCCGGCGTGAGCACCCGGCGCACCTCTTTCAGACAGGCATCGAGATCGGCCACGTTGCGGATGCCAAATGCCACCACGGCCCCGTCGAACGTGTCATCGGCAAATGGGAGCTGCAGCGCATCGGCGCCCACGGGTGCCAGTCGATCGGCCGGTGCTTTGCCGATACCGTGCCGCAGCATTGGCACGGCGAAATCCGCACCGATGACCCGTCCGTCGAAGCCATCCTGACGCGTGAGCATGGCACCGACATCGAGCGTGCCGGCACAGAGATCGAGGTATGTGCCCTGCGGCCGTCCAGTCCACCCGAGCAACGCGAGCGCCCGGCGGCGCCACCGTCGATCGATGTTGAGGGAGAGGACGTGATTGAGCAGGTCATAGCGTGGCGCGATGTCCGAGAACATCTGCTGTACATAGTCCCGCTTCCCCTCGCCCTGAGCGGCGGAGGCCGCGGCGGAGTGTGGCGTGCCGAGCATCCCGAAACATCGAATCACGACAGAGGGCGAGCAAGGCATGGCGGCGGTTTGCTGCGATGGATGCGGCGGCCCCGCTGGTCGCACCGCCCTCGTGGGACTAGCTTTGCCCGAGCGCATGCCGATCCTTGACGAGCTGGGAACACTTCCTGATGCCGATGTGGTCCGTCTCGCCCAGCAGGGGCGTGAGCTCGCTTTTCGCGAGCTCGTGCGCCGCTACGAGCGGCCCGTATTCTCGCTTGTCTATCGCATGGTGCGTGATCGCGAGACGGCCGAGGACCTGGCACAGGACTCGTTCATCAAGGTGCTGAACCACATCGACCGGTACAGCCCCGAGTTCAAGTTCTCGAGCTGGCTGTTCAAGATCGCGAACAACGTGGCCATCGATCATCTCCGGCGCCGGCGGGTCGAGACGATCAGTATGGACGGCAGCCCGCACGCGGCCACGGCGTCCGAGGTCGAGGCGACGTCTCTGGAGCTGCAGTCGGAGCAGGAAAGTGCCTTGGACGAGATCGAAGCCAAGGAGCTGGGGTCGGCCATCGAGCGAGCCATCGCCAGTCTCCGGCCGGAATACCGGGCCTGCATCATGCTGCGGCATGTGGAAGGGCGCTCGTACGAAGAGATTGCGACCACCCTCGACCTGCCCCTGGGCACCGTGAAGACCTACATCCACCGCGCTCGGCACGAACTCCGCCGGGCGCTCGAGCCCACCCGGGAGTGACCGGTTTCGTGCCGAAGTCACCATCCGTGGACCGGGTTGAAACCTGCCACATGCCGTGCGCGTATACCGGTCATGGAGGCTAACGATGCCCGATAGACACCTCAGACCCGACGAAATTGAGCTCCTCCTCGATGGCGAGGAAGGATTTGGCGTGGCGCCTTTGCGGGCTCACGTCCGTTCGTGTTTGGCGTGCCAATCCGAGCTCGAACAGGCCCGCGAGTTGATGGTCGCGCTCGACGCGCTCCCCGATTTTGCGCCATCGATCGGTTTTTCCGATCGGGTGATGAGCCAGGTGCAGGTATTCGAGCCGTGGCATGTTGCGGCCACCCGCTCGGTCGAACAACTGGTCCCCGTCTCACGACCTGCGCGCATTGCGGCCGGCTTTGGCGCGGCCATTACGGCCGGTCTGGCCACGGCCGGCGCCACCTGGGCGGTCGCCCGGGCCGACATGGCGGTGGTGCTGACCCAGCTCGGACTCGAGCGCTTCCGCGAGCAGGTGGTCGCGGCGGGTTCGGATGTCATTTCCACAGTGCTCGGTCAGCCTGGCCTCGAGGCCATGCGTTCGAGTTCTCCCGAGGTCATGGCGTTGGCAATGGGCGGATTCGTGGCGGCGGCCGGCATGGGTGTGGTGGGGCTCCGGGCCCTCGCATCCACAGCGCGCAGCACGCGCTGAGTTGACGGTATCATGACCGCCATCACGACCAGTCTCATGGGTGTCGCCGGTGTTTTTGGCATCGGTCTGATCATCGGCGTGGTCGTGCTCATGACGGCCGAAGAAGCGTTGACGGCGGTGGCCAAAACCGCCGCCCGTGACGTGTCGGGCAGCTTCTGGGCCGGACTGCTGACGCAGCTGCTGGCCGTTCCGGCGCTGCTGATCATGATCATCGCCTGCGCGATCACGATCATTGGCATTCTCGCTATCCCGATTGCGGCATTGGCCTGGGCACTCGCACTGGCTGGTGCCGTCACGCTGGGGATACTGGGCGTGGCGATCGTGATCGGACGCGCTCTGGCCGGCAGCGGACGGGGCTCGGATCGCAGCGCCGCGGTGCGTGGTCTCACGGTGGGCCTGATCGCGCTGAGCGTGATCTGGTTCGGTGCGGCGCTCATGGCCGGCATCCCGGTGGCCGGTGCATTGGCTCGTCTGGTCGCCGTGGCCTTCACCTGGGCTGTGGCCACGGTGGGCATGGGCGCTGTCGTGAAGTCGCGTGTGGGTGTGTCGCGTCTCAGCGTGCAATTCGGACGCTTCGGAGGCGGTTCACACTGGAACGCCAAGTGGGCCCCGGCAAACACCACCAGCACGAACGAAGTGCAGGTACCGGTGAGCTGGCAAACGCCCACACCCGTGCAGGGTGTGGTGGCTGCGCGCCGGCCGGTCGAGCCCGCAACTGGACAGGGTACTGGGAGTGGCGCCGAGCTCTGAGCGTCCCAGCAGATGTGTTAGACGTTCTTGACCATGCCCCGGGGAATCACCTGGGGCATTTTCAGTTCCCTACGACAAACACATTGCTCGTCGCCCGCCCCGCCGCATCACCCGACGGCGACAGCTCGTCGCGAAACCGATAGTTCAGGCGGTATGAGCCCGATGGTAGTGGCGGGAGATCGATGTATGCATGCAGTGTCGCCCCGGGACCAAGCCGAGAAAGCAGCGCGTCGCATGTGACGTCGGCATCAGCACCAATCCACGAACTGCCAGTGCGCCGATCCACCGAGGTGGGACAGTGTCCGAGGAGTACGGCGGTGTTGCCCGTGTTGGTGAGAGCGACATGTAGCATGCCGCGAGTTGCGACTGGCTCGCTGTCGACCAATACCCTCACCATACCAGCAGCGCGGTCCGGTCGAAGAGCGTCGGTACATGCCGACATCCCGATGAGCACCAACACCATACCGGTACGATTGAGGCGCGGGCGTGCAAGGAGCCGCATGGCATTCTCCTGATCAGTGACGCCGATTCAACCTGATCGAGAGGATATCGCGCCACCATCCCGTTCGGTCAACCCGCCGGACGCAACACCGCATGGCCTCGCGCCAGACCACACGCGAGCGCCGCATTCCCGTCCCGCACAGCCAGCTCGACAAACCCGCTCGATCCCACCAGAGCCACCAGCTCACCGGGAGCGGCCTCGCCATACGTGCGCACCAATCGCACGGTCCGCGCTCCGGCGACCACCACCCCGCCCGGCTCCCTGACTACAAGATTGGTCATGGCGTTGCCAAACCGATCGATCGTAAGGACTTCACCATGCAACGACCCATCCGCATCACGGCGGGGCTGCGGTGTGCGCAAGCGAACGGGTGAATGGAACACCTCCCCCAGCGCATCGAGTGGTGTACCCTGCGCCAGCGCTGCGACCACGGGCGCAAACACGTCGCGTCCATGAAATGTGGGCGACGCCGAGATCGGCACCGGCACACTGACGATGCGGGCGGTGAGTGAGAACAATGCCGGCGACAACACGCCGTTGTCGGGCCCTACGAGAAACCGGCCCTCACTCTCCACTGCGATGGCTTCACGCGACGTGCCCACGCCGGGATCCACCACCACCAGATGCACCGTGCCCGCGGGGAACCGCCGCCAATAGCGCGCCACCGTGAGGCGGGCAAAGGCCACGTCCTGCGCGGGCAGGTCATGCGAAAGATCGATGAGTACAGCGGTCGGTGCGTTCGACACCAGCACGCCCTTCAGTTCGGCCACATACCCATCGGCCGTACCAAAATCGGTGAGCAGCGTGATCACACTCATGGGCACCTCATACGCGTTGCAGTCTCCAGCGTCCCCACCCCCACAATACGGCCATCACGGCGCCTCGTGCCGCTGCGGTCAGCGCGAGTGTCCACCAGAGTCCCGTCGTGCCCCACTGCTGCGCCGCCCAGGCACCGATCGGCAAACGCAACAACGTGATCGCGGTGCTGACCAGCATCGGCACCAACGTCCACCCGGCTCCACCCATCGCACTTTCCAGCACCACTTCAGCGCCCAGGAAACACTGACTGAACGCGGCGATGCGCAGATACAGCGCGGCCTCTCGCACGACGGCGGGGTCGGTGGAGAAGATCGACACGAACTCTTCAGCGAACAGGAAGCTCACCGTGGCCATCACGAACCCGAACGCGCTCACGATACCGGTGGCATACCAACCAGCGCGCCTGGCGCGGGCGATGTCACCGGCACCGATGCTCTGCCCCACGATGGCGGCCACGGCGGCGCCCATCCCCACACTCACCACGTACACCACACTCTCGAGACGAAACCCGAGTCCGAGGGCGGCGAGGGCGGGTGTACCGAATTGTGTGGTGATACGGGTCAGCGCCACGTAGATCGCACTGAACGCCACGCCCGTGGCCGCTGCGGGCGCTCCCACGCGCACGATGTTCCCAATGACCTTCCATCGCGGCTGCGCCCAGCGCAGCATGGCTCGACGTTGCAACAGCACCACCCCGATCACACACCCCAAACCACGCGGTACGAGCGTGGCCAATGCCGCACCACGCACACCCAACGCCGGCACGGGTCCCAGACCGCGAATGAGAATGGGATCGAGGATCAAACCGAGCACGGTGGTGATGGCCAGAATCACCAGCGGCGTGCGGGTGTCGCCTTTCGCACGGAACGCCGCATCGACGGCAAAAAATCCGAACAGCAGCGGCATGCCCAGCAAATAGGTGCCGAGGTAGTGGCGACCGATGTCACTCACCGCGTCACCGGTGTGCAACGCCACGAACAACCAGTCGAGCACGAACGGTGTGGCCAGTGCAATGGCGCCGCCGAGCAACATGGCCAATACCAGCCCTTCGCTCACCGTGCGCGCCGCATCGTCGGGGCGCCGCTCACCATGCCGTCTGGCGGCGATGGCATCGAGTCCGATGCTCACCATCTCACCCATCGAGATGACGAGCCAGATCCAGAAAATCGATCCGGTGACGGCGGCGAGGGAGTCGGCACCGAGTGATCGGCCGATCCAGAACGTATCGACGTTATGAAAGGCCGTCATCAGCAGATTCGCGATGACGGCCGGCAACGCAACACGGCGAATGGTCAGTGAGAGTGGCTCACCAACCAATTCGCCGCGTGGTGCATCAGAAGGAACGGAATCAGGGATAGCGTTCGTCAAGCCGCTGCATCACCCGTTCGGCCACCAGATGAATCGCCTTCGAGGCCTTGCTGTCCGGTTCGGCATCGACGATGGGGCGGCCGGTATCACCACCTTCCTGGATGCGCGGGTCGAGCGGGATCTGTCCGATGAGCGGCAGACCGCACTCCTTGGCGAGCCGTTCACCACCACCGCTGCCGAACATGGCGATGGGTTTGCCGGTCTCGGGATTTTCGAACCACGACATGTTTTCCACCACACCCAGCACCGGCACGGCGGTACGTTCGAACATCTTCACACCACGCAGGGCATCACCCACCGACACCTGCTGCGGCGTGGTGACGATGACCGCACCGTGCACCTGAGTGGCCTGCACCAGCGACAACTGCGCATCACCCGTGCCCGGCGGCATGTCGACCAGGAAGTAGTCGAGCTGTCCCCAGTTCACGTCGCGCAGGAACTGCGTGATGATCTTCATGACGATCGGCCCACGCCAAATCGCCGGCTGCTCCTTCTCGATGAGGAAGCCCAGCGAGATGACCTTGATGCCGAAGGCTTCGAGCGGAATGATCTTCTCGTCACGCACGGCCGGTGCGGCATCCACACCAAGCATGAGTGGCAGATTCGGCCCGTAGATATCGGCATCCATGATGCCGACCCGCTTGCCCGCCTTGGCGAGCGCGATCGCAAGATTGACGGCCACCGTGCTCTTGCCGACGCCACCCTTGCCGGACGACACCGCGATGATGCGTCCGAGATTGGGATACTGCACGGGATCAGGCACGCGAGGTGGCGCCTTCGGTGCCGACGCGGCTTCCATCACGGGCAGCGCACGGCCAGTGCCGGGCGCCTTGGGCGCCGGTGCTGTGGGATGATGCATGGCGTTGGGGGCGGGCGCGGGACGCGCCGGTGTGGGTTCACGCTGCGCAGGATCACGCACATCGACGCGCACGTCGCTCACCCCGTCGAGTTGCTCCACCGCCTGACGCACATCACGCACCAGCGTGGCGTCGTCCTCGGGGGCGAGCAACAGGGTGAAACGAACCTTTCCGTCGACCGTGGTGGCGATATCGCGCACCTGTTCGGCGGCCATGACATCGGCGCCGGTGCGCGGGTTCCGGACCAACGACAACGCGTCGGTGATCCGTTCCATAAGTGGCGGCATTTCTGAGGAGCCTAGGGCCTAGGGTACATGGAGAAACCTAGGGACCGCACCGGGACGTCGGAATGGCCTTGCCGGAACAGGCGTGACCGATTGGCATCTCCGGGACTGCTGGCGATGGGGGCCGCCTTCGGCGGCGATACCTGCAGGATCAACGGCCTGGATACCAGCAGGATCGGGACCAGCGCCAGACGCCGGCATCAAACGGATCCAATACAAAACATAGAATGCGCCGAACCCATCCTGCTTTTATCGGCCGTTCATCCTGCTGGTATCGCGCCCGCAGGGCGCCTTTCAAAGCTAGGGATCACTCAAAAGTCAGCAGACCCGCACCTACTCGCCGCGCAGGTACGCCCGTGCGTCAGCGACAACCTGCGTGCGAACCTCATCGAGCGAGCCCGCGATCATCGCCCCAGACGCCTTGGCATGACCGCCACCGCCATAACGTCGTGCAAACTGCTGCACGTCGACGTCGCCGGTGCTGCGGAAGCTGACCTTCACCTTGCCATGACCGAGGTCGCGGAAAAAGAGCGCCAGTCGTGTGCCGGTGATGCTGCGAGGATGTTCGACGATGCCATCGAGTTCTTCGCTCGTGACATGAAACCGATCCATCACGCCCGCGTCGACAGAAATGTGCGACAGTCCGAGTTCAGGCTCCACGTGCAGACTGCCCAGTGCTTCGCGCAGCAACTGCAGTCGCCCGACGCTGACCTGCGCGTAGATGCGGCGGTACATCTCTTCAGGATTCACACCGGCCACGAGCAACTGCGCCGCGATGGCATGCGCGCGTGGCGACGTGTTGCTGAAGCGGAAACTGCCGGTGTCCGTCAGAATGGCGGCGTAGAGGCTCTGCGCCACGGCCGGTGTCACGTCGAGGCCGAGCGTGACCGCGATATCGTACACCAGTTCGCCCGTGGCACAGGCGCGGGTGTCGGCCACCGCCGTGGTACCCACCGGCTCATCACCAGCAATGTGGTGATCGATGACCAGCACCGGTACCGAGAGCGTGCGCACCTTGTCCGCCAGTTGACCGAGGCGGCGCACGTCATTGATGTCGAGTACGACGAGCAAATCGATGTCATCGAGACCCGCCGCACCCATGGCGCTCATTTCCTGCACATCCGAGCCGAGCAGGAACTCGAACATCGACGGCCATGGCGTGGGATTGACGATGCGGCAATCAATCCCGCGCTGGGCCAGCAGACGAGCGAGCGCCGTTTCGGAGCCACACCCGTCGCCATCCGCATTGATGTGGGTGGACAATGCCACCGTCATCCCCGGACGGAAGGCGGCGAACCACGTATGGATCGCCGCCTTCCGCGCGTCCGATGCGCTCAGCAGCCCATCGGAAACGTTCACGGTCATCGACGCGACGCTTCCTGCTTGCCGATCGTCGAGTTGCGCATGCCGTAGAGGAAGTACGTGGTCATGCCGATCGCCGTCCACGCACCGAGCAACGTCCACGTGAGCTTCGGCAACTGGAACATCATGTACAACGTGGCACCGGCGCCCAGGATCGGCACCAACGGGACCAGCGGTGTACGGAACGGACGCTCGAGCTCCGGCGAACGGGTACGGAGCACCCACACACCGATGCACACCGTCGCGAACGCGGCCAACGTACCACCGGAGACCAGCTCACCGAGCAATCCCAGCGGGAAGAATCCGGCGATGACGATGGCAATGGCACCGACGATCCACGTGGACGCCGCCGGCGTCTGATAGACCGGGTGCACACGGCTGAAGATCTTCGGCAGCAGGCCGTCACGCGACATGGTGTAGAAAATGCGCGGCTGACCCATGAGCATCACCAGCACCACCGACGAGAGGCCCGCCGTGGCGCCGATGTTCACGAGGTACTCGAGCCACTTGAGCTGCGGCACCGCGCCAATCGCCACCGACACCGGGTGTGGCACGCCAAGCTGCTGGTAAGGGGCCAGGCCCGTCATGACCAGCGACATCAGGATGTAGAGCACCGTGCAGATCAGCAGCGACGCGATCATGCCGATCGGCAGGTCACGCTGCGGGTTCTTCGCTTCCTGCGCCGCCGTGGAGACGGCATCGAAACCGATGTACGAGAAGAACACCACCGGCGCCGCACGCAGCACGCCCGACATGCCGTACTTCGTGGAGCCGTCCGGGTTGGTCACCATATCCGGAATGAACGGCGTCCAGTTCTCGCGGTTGATGTACATGAAGCCGAAGCCGATCACCAGCAACACCACCGTCATCTTGATGGCCACGACGACGTTGTTGAACGTGGCCGATTCCTGCACACCACGCACCAGCAGCATGGTGAGACCCAGAATCAGGACCACGGCCGGCAGATTGATCAGACCGTCGACCACATTGCCACCGGCGGCGGTGCAAGCTTCCCGCGCGACGTAGGCCACATGGGTCGCGGCGTCCATGAGCGCACCGCCCGTGGCCGGGTCGACGCACGTGAATGCGCGCACCACTTGGTGCCCATTCACCACCGTCAGCGGCGCGGATGCAAACGCGGCGGGGATGTGAATACCCACTTCGCTGAGCAGCGCGCCGAAATAACCAGACCAGCCGACGCTCACGGTCGCGGCCGCGAACAGGTACTCCAGCACCAGGTTCCAACCGATGAACCATGCCACGCCTTCACCCATGGTGGCATAGCTGTACGTGTACGCAGAACCGGCGATCGGAATCATCGACGCGAACTCGGCGTAACAAAGGCCGGCGAAAAGACACGCCAGGCCGGCGAGCACGAACGACAGCGAAACGCCGGGGCCTGCGAAATTGGCGGCAGCCGTTCCTGTCAGCACGAAGATGCCAGCGCCAATGATGGCACCGATGCCGAGCAACGTGAGATTGAGAGCCCCAAGCGTACGCTTGAGCCCTCCTTCGGAGCTGTTCGCTTCTGCACGCAGCGCCGTGATCGATTTCTTTGACCAGATTCCCATCAGAGCGGTGTGGTCTGGGTGGAGCGATCCGCAGGGTGGAGGACGGATCGCAAGGCAACGACAAGGACCTGTCGGCGGGAGACAGATCACCCGTGGGCGCTAATGTGCCCACGGGCGATGGTTTCGGACAGTGCCCCGGTGAAAGTACTGGTCAGAGCGAGTAATTGGGGGCTTCGCGCGTGATCGTCACGTCGTGCGGGTGCGACTCGCGCAGGCCGGCCGTGGTGATGCGCACAAACTCCGCGTCTGTACGCAACGCCTCGATGCTGCCGCACCCTACGTAACCCATACCGCTCCGCAACCCGCCGACCATCTGGAACAGGACGTCGCCGACGGGACCCTTGTAGGGCACTCGTCCCTCGATACCCTCGGGGACAAGCTTCTTGGGGGACATCTCGCCTTCCTGGAAGTAGCGGTCGGCCGAGCCGTCCTGCATCGCGGAGAGCGACCCCATCCCGCGGATCATCTTGAAGCGGCGACCCTCGAGGAGGAACGACTCACCCGGGCTTTCTTCCGTACCCGCCAGCATCGAGCCCATCATCACGCTCGACGCACCGGCAGCAAGCGCCTTCACAATATCTCCGGAATACTTCACACCACCGTCAGCAATCACCGGCACATCACCGGCCCCATCCACGGCATCCATCACCGCCGTCAATTGTGGCACACCCACGCCGGTCACCACGCGCGTGGTGCAGATCGAGCCTGGCCCGACGCCCACCTTGACCGCATCAACGCCCCGCTCCACCAGGGCAGCGGCACCCGCACGGCTGGCCACATTGCCCGCCACGAGCTGTACCTCGGGGAAAGCCTCGCGCACCCGGGCCGTGGCCTGCAACACCCCTTCACTGTGCCCGTGGGCCGTGTCGATGATCAGGACATCGACCCCCGCCTGCACCAGTGCCCTGGCCCGGTCGAGGTAGTCGGCGCCGGCGCCGATCGCTGCCGCCACCCGCAGGCGGCCATGCTGATCCTTGTTGGCGTCCGGATACTGCCGACGCTTGTGGATGTCCTTGACGGTGATCAGTCCCTTCAGTGTGCCATGGTCATCCACCACGGGCAGCTTCTCGATACGATGTTTGCCGAGGATGCGCTCGGCCTCGTCGAGGGTGGTGCCCACCGGAGCCGTGATGAGCCCCTGACCGGTCATGACATCGCGAAGCGGTCGATCGAGGTCTCGCTCGAACTGCAGGTCGCGGTTGGTCAGGATGCCGACCAATTGTCCCGCGCCGTCGACGATCGGTACCCCGGAAATCTTGAAGCGCATCATCAGGGCGACGGCTTCCCGCAGCGAGGCGGTGGGGGAAAGTGTGATCGGATTGAGGATCATGCCACTTTCGCTGCGCTTTACCCGATCGACTTCCGCCGCCTGGCGGTCGATGGACATGTTCTTGTGCAACACACCGATAGCTCCATATCGAGCCATCGCAATCGCCATCTCGCTCTCGGTCACGGTATCCATGGCCGCGGACGCCAGCGGCACATTGAGCGTGATGCCTCGCGTGAATCGCGAGTGGAGCGTCACCTCACGCGGATGCGTGAGAGAGTGTCGAGGGGCGAGGAGGACGTCGTCGAAGGTAAGTGCGACGTCCTCACGAATACGGGCGGAGCCACGCGAAGGTCCTACTGTCGAGGGTGCCATCTTGAAGAGTAGACGGCACCCGACGACGAATCAACTCCAGTAGGCAGACCGAGACCGACGGACCCGGACGACGGGAGTCGCGAGGGCGGCCGTCCGGGTCTGATCAGTCGCGATGCCCGGCCATTTTGCGGAGACGGCGACGCAGCCGGCTGGGCAGGAAGAACCCGGCGGCCGCCACAATACCGGCCAGATTGAGGTCTTCCAGCTCGCGGGGGTCTCCGCGCCAGTGGTCGAGCAGCGTATCGTACCCGGCCCGCTCCACCAGCCGCTGCAGGGAAAGCATGAGCAGGAACACGTCGTCCACTTCGCCCAGGAAGGGGATGACGTCGGGAATGAAATCGAGCGGTGAGATGATGTAGGCCGCCGCTGCGATCACCATGAACCGATCCACCGGTGACACCCGGCGATCGCCGAACAGACCGATCAGCAGCCGGATATACGAAGGAATCTGGCGAATGGCGTTGACGACCGAGCGCTTGAGCCCACGGCGTGGCGCGCTTCCCCGTCGAGCCCCTTCCCGCGCGCTGTCTTCTCGTGCCTCGCTCGCTTCACGGCGCGCCCGCCGCTCGCGCCGGGCAGCCGACAGACGCTGTTGACGAGCGCTGACACGCGCCTCGTCCTGAGGAGAATCCGGGTCGGGTTGCTGCCGTTCGTCCATGAATCAGCTCGAGGTGGGACCGGGCGCCGGTGGCGGCACGGGTGGGGTAGGAGCAGCACCAGCCTGAGGCGGGGCCGCCGGAGCAGCCGGCGATGCAGCCGCGGGCGCCGTCGGCGCAGTTCCGCTGGGTGCACCGTTCGGTGTCCCGGGAGCTCCTGGGGCTCCGATCTGGTCGGCAGCCGTCTTGGCAGCGGACACCACGTCGGTGGCCACGGTTTTGGTGGTTTGTGCGACGTTGTTCAGCACCCCGACGGCCTTGTTGAGAAACCCCATGGCCTCGGAGACAGTTCCAACCGCCAGTCCGCCGGCCCGCAGCGTGTCTTCCACGCCATCGGTGAAGCGCTGGAAGACGTTGGCCACCGGTGCCGGCTTCTCGGCGTACTTCGACTCGAGGAACTCGACGTAGTCGAGCACCTGATAGAGACGCTCGTCGTTGAGCGTGTCGAGCTTTCGGGTGATGCGATCGCGGACGTATGGATTCATGTGTTTCCTCCTGGCCCGCCTTACGTGATCAGCCGCGCCAGCGTTTCCGTTCGCCGCGGGCGTCGATGTGGCAATATGGCGTAGCGTAGCGCCGACTGCTGTATACCCCAAGCCCGCCGGCCAATTCCGGGTGCAGGCGCTCCACCCAGTCCACCGCCTGCTCCACCCGATACGCGTCGAAAATCGTCAGGCGACCATCACCGTCTGCGTCGATCGCCACGTCCGCGGCATCACCGTACAGGTGGCGGGAATCGCGGGCCGAGCCTTCCACGCTCGAATTGTGCAGCGGGGTGCGAAACCCGGAATGGACTTCGAGTTCGAAATCCATGCGCTCTTCGCCACGGCGACGGGCCAGTTCACGGAGCACCAGTTCGATCTTGTCCAGCACACGCGGATCGACGGCGACATAGCGCGGCCACATCGTCTGGCGGTCGTGTGTGACAAAATCGCGCACCTTCAAATGCCGCGTGAGCGGGAGGTCGAGATGCTCTTCCCGCACTTCCGCAAAACCGTCCGGGCGCTCGCCCTGCTCGTCCCGTGACCACTCGGCGGGATAGCGCCCGATCTGATAGCCGTTCAGCGTGCTGCCCAGCTTGAGCTCAAAAGGCACCAACACCGCGAGGCGCGGCTCCGTGATGCGCTGCGTGACACCGGCACGCGTCAACGCCAGCTCGTAGAAGCCAGGCGTGAGCGGTGCCAGCAGCGTGTCGCTGTCCAACGGGCGCGCCACGTCACCCGACTGATTGCTGCCGACGGCGATCCACTGGTACGTGAAAGCCAGCGGTTCGCCATTCATGCGCAGCGGGAATGCCAGACGTTCGCCGGCCCGCACGAATCGCATGTGCACATCGCCACTGAGTCCACGGGCCTCGGGCGCCGATTCCACGCGCGGCACACGACGCGCCGCGCTCAATCCGGACGTGTCGGCCATCAGCTCACCGGGCGGCTGATACCAGATGGCCGCCGTGATGGCTGCCAATCCGCTCAGCACCAATGCGGTACGACGCCGGATCACAGCGATCCCCACCGTGCACGCTGTCCACGCACGTCGATATGCACGAACGGGCCATGCACCGAATTCGCCATGTACACGCCAATACCGCCGGCCAGCTCCGGGTGCGCCTGCTCCACCCGCTCGGCCGCCTTGGCCAAAACCCGCGCATCGCGGATGTCGACACGACCATCGCCGTTGAGATCACTCATCCAGTCGCGGGTGCCGTTCACGACATAGACATCGGCCGCATCACCGTACTGATGACGGCTGTCCTGCACCCGGCCACCGGCGCCCACACCCTGCTCGTTGTACTGCGGCGTCCGAAAGCCTGACATCACGCGCATTTTCTGCGCAGGAATGCCCATCGCCCGCAGCTCGCTCAATACCAGTTCGAGCTTGTCGACCAACGTTTCCTGCAACACGAGGTACTTGGGCCACACCGTCGCCTGGTCGTGCGTCAGGAAATCACGCAACCGGAAGTGCTCCGAGATATGCGTGTCCTGATTGCTGGCGGTCACCTCGAGGAACCCCTCGGGATTGGTGTATGCCGCACTGCGCACCCCACGCCGTTCCGCAGGGAAAAAACCGATGCGGTACGTGCCGATGCGACCACGCACCTTGTCGGCAAACGGACGCATCGTGATGAAATGAAACGGTGCCGACGCGCTCACCGAATCGGGCGTGGCGTACACCCCGGGATGTGAGGCCGCCGAATCGCCAAACAACTCGCGGAGGATCGGCACACTGGCCATGCGCGTGGGCGACAGGAACCGCGCCCGCAGCTTGCGACTGCGTCCACGCAGGGAGTCGATCAACGAACCCGGTGCCGATACGCGGGTGACCGCGCTCCGATCGGCCGGACGGCGCGCGGCATGCAGCGGCACCTCACTGGCGCGACCAGGTCGGGCAAAGGCCGCCAACGTCAGACATGCACCAACGCCGAGCGTCACCGAGAGGCGACGCACCAGGCGAGGAGAACGGGACTGACGACGAGCGACGCGTGCAGTATCGAGAGGCTGTGGCGAATTCACGGAGTCGGGTATGGCGCTCGAGTTCTGATAGCTATCAGAAAGACGATCGAGCGTCAGTCGGGAAATATAAGTCCCCCTGTCAGGGGACTCCCGCATCACGGGGCGCAAAGCCGCCGGGAGACAGCCGGCCGCGTGTGTGGGAACGCCGGTCAGTAGATGTAGACCAGTGTCCCGACGGAAACCTGATTGTACAGCGCTTCGATGTCCTCGTTCCGCAGTCTGACACATCCGTGGCTCACGGCTTGGCCGACAGACTTCGGATTGTTCGTCCCATGCAGTGCGTAGCCATCACCCAGATACAACCGCCGGGTACCCAGCACATCGGGGTACTTACGCTGGTTGGTTCCAAAAGGCGGAATGACAACCCGCCCATCAGCCACGATCTCCCGTCCGTCACTGGCAGTGAGCGGTTTGGCACTGCCATCCGACCCCACCCGAACCACGTCGTTCCCACGAACGGCAATGCTCGAACCGTCTTTCAGCTTGATCGGCGTTCCGCGAACAAGCTGAACCAGACCCATTCCTCGTTTGTTGGCCTGCTCCTGGAAGTGCCAGTCAGGTGGAATCCAGGCAGGAGCGGAGTCTCGGCGTTGCACGACCAGCCGCCCTCGGGGCGTTTCGAAGCGCATGACCTTGGTGCTGCCCTTCACCACCATCTGTTTGCCGGAGCCGGTGGCCACGGGCGCTGTGAACAGCACGCTGTCACCCTGCTTGTACCACACCCGCCGTTCCGCGATGGACACGACCAGGTAGGGTGCATTGGCCGAGGCCGGCGGGGGCGTGCTCTCCGCCAGCTCGGCGCGGAGACTGTCCGTGCCGGCGCCAGCCTGCAGCACGGCCTGTTCGATGGCTTCCGTATTGTCGTTGAACACCATGCGGGCCACATCGCGTTCGAAGCGCAGCCGGAAGGTGCCGATGAGGAGCCAGGTGCTATATGCGGCCAACAGGGTCACCAGGACCAACAGCCAGCGCGCTCGGGCTTGGAAGAAAGGTGCCATAATTAGAAGAAGTACACCTTGGTTCCGGCGGTGAGGTTTTCTCGGATCGCGACCAGATCGGCCGCCGAGACCCGTATGGCACCGGGCATGACATAGCTGCTGTCGGCCAGGGGGCCCTGTGACGGGATGGAGTAGATGAGTACGCCGCCCGTAGTGACGATGGCCTGGGTACCGGTCCAGCCACTGTCAGCCCTGATTTCCGGCACCGGGAGTCCCCGGTCCAACCACAACCAGGCCGGCAATTCGTAGCGGTCGCCTTTGCCGAGCAGGCGCTCGACCACGCGCATACCCCGGGGGACGACGGCGTGCATGGTGTCGGGAGGTGTTCCCACGCGTCGCTCCGGGCCGATGACCGCCGGCATGGTGCGCAGGCGAGCTGTGCCACGATCCAGGGCCACGAACGACGAATCGACGTTCACGGCGAGGTGCAGCGCCTCGTCGCCCTGGGCCTGTCGACGCAGCAGCTCGATCATGAGCGTGGCGCGGTCCGCATCGGCGGCTACGATGGCATCGGCGCGTTGCCGCTCGAGTGCCGTCATGCCGGTACGCAGCCGCGCGGTCTCCTCCCGGTAGTGTGCCCGTCGCAAGAGGAGGAAACCATCCAGTACCGCGAGGGCGACCAACACCAGGGTCAGTACGACGATCCGACGACGAACACGCATGAAGATCCGGGGTTCCTCTGAATGGTTGAGCCGCGTTGCAGTAGATTCCGCCCACGACATTTCCCCAAGCTTACCCCGGAGACCGATGTCTGCACGACCGACGCGAGCGGTGGCCCTGATCATCCTGGACGGATGGGGGTATCGCGAAGCGTGTGAGGCCAATGCAATCTGCCTCGCCAACACCCCAACATGGGACCGGGTTTGGTCACATCCGTCACGTACGCTGCTCAGCGCATCGGGGCGGGCTGTGGGCCTGCCCGACGGACAGATGGGGAACAGCGAAGTCGGACACCTGAATCTCGGTGCCGGGCGCGTGGTGATGCAGGACCTGGTGCGCATCGGGGCCTCGATCGAAGACGGCCACTTCTTTCGCGACGAGGTGCTGCTCGCGGCCTGTGCGGCAGCCAAGCGCACCGGCGGCACCCTGCACCTGCTCGGTCTGCTGGGCAACGGCGGTGTGCATGCCCACGATGAGCACATGGTGGCGATGGTCGAACTGGCGCATCGTGAGGGGGTGCCGCGTGTGGTCATCCACACGATGCTCGACGGTCGTGACACGCCGCCATCGAGTGCGTACGCGTTTCTGTCCTCGTTGCTCGAACGAACCGCCGGACGCGCGCAACTGGCGTCGGTGAGTGGTCGTTACTTCGGCATGGACCGCGACAACCGCTGGGAACGCACGGGTCTCTGGTATCAGGCCGCGGTCCAGGGTGATGCGCCGATCGAAGGCGACGCGCTCGCCGCATTGCAGCGGTCGTATGACGCCGGCACCACCGACGAATTCGTGAAACCCTGGGTGATGGCCGGTCCTGACGGCCAGGCCCTCGCCCCGATGCGGGATGGTGATGTGCTGGTGTGCACCAACTTCCGCAGCGATCGCATGCGGCAGTCGCTGCGTGCGTTGACCCTGCCCGACTTCGCCGGCTTCGAGACCGGTGTGCGGCCGTCGTTGCACATCACCACGATGACCAACTACGACGACGCCTTCGATTTCCCGATCGCGTTTCCGCCGCAGTCGATGCGCCATCTCGTCGGCGAGATGGTGTCCCACGCCGGTCTGACCCAACTGCGCACCGCGGAGACCGAGAAGTATCCCCACGTCACGTTCTTTTTCAACGGAGGACGGGATGAACCGTTCCCCGGTGAAGACCGTCGCATGGTGCCAAGTCCGAAGGTGGCGACCTACGATCTGCAGCCGGAGATGAGCGCACCGGCGGTGTGCGATATCCTGTGTGACGCGCTCGCGAATCGCACACACGATTTCATGCTGTGCAACTTTGCGAACACCGACATGGTGGGTCACACCGGATCGATTCCGGCGGCGATTCGTGCGGTGGAAACGGTGGACGCCTGCCTGGCGCGGATCATCGACGCGGCGGCGGTGGGCGGCGCGCGGCTGATCATCACGGCCGATCACGGCAATGCCGACGTGATGGTGGACCCGATCACCGGCCAGCCGCACACAGCGCACACGACCAATCCCGTTCCGCTGGTCATTCTCGATCCCGACGAAACGGCGTCACTGCGCGATGGCGCGGCGCTGTGCGACGTCGGTCCTACAGCGCTGGCGCTGCTCGGCATCGCGCTTCCTCCTGAAATCACCGGACGCGACCTTCGCGTTCGTTCAACTGTCCAAGCCACTTCGTGATGCGCGCGTCTTCATTTCGCTTTGCCCTTTTTGCCCGTGCATCCGTGCTGGCGGCACTCTCTGCCGCTGTACCGGCGGTGGCCTCTGCGCAGGTGGGTCACCAACCCACGACCAGCCCGTACGAAGACTTCAAGATCGGGCAGACTCTCACCATCATGGCCGGCTGGCTCGCCATCAAGCGCGACCCCGCTGACGTGGCGGTGAAATCGTCGGTGATGGGATCGCTGCGCTACGATCTGGGGATCGGCGGACCCGTGTCACTGTATGGCCGCTACCTGATGGCACCGTCCGAGCGCAAAGTGCTCGTGCCGAACAACCCGCGGGCGACGCGCGTGCTGGGCATGGAATCCACCACGTCACACGTGATGGACATGGGCCTCGACGTCTCGCTCACGGGTCGGAAGACGTGGCACCATCTGATGCCTTCGCTGAATGTCGGCGGCGGTCTGGTCAGCAACTTCGCGAGCGCCGATACCGGCGCATACCGGTTCGGCACCAAGTTCGCGCTCACGTATGGCGCCAGCCTCCGATACCTGCCACGGAAGGGGCCGCAGATTCGCGTGGATGTGGGACGTTTTATGTGGAAGTATCAGTACCCCGACCGCTACTTCGTGAAGGCGTCCGACACGACTTCCGTGCTGACCGACACCAGGCAGCGCTCGGCATGGCGCACCAACTGGGGTGTGAGCGCGGGCGTCTCGGTTCCCATTTTCCGCTAGTCACTCGCACGACTGCCTTTCGTTCTTTCACCAGCGCCGCCTCGTCGGCGGCGCTGGTGTGTCGTTTCCCTTCCTGCGCGGCCCGATGCCCCGTACATCGCTCACCCGTCGCGTGCTCTTCGCGGCCGCGCATCGCTATCGCCGTCCCGATTGGAGTGATCAGGAGAACGCCGACGTTTTTGGCGCCTGCGCGCATCCCAACTATCACGGGCACACCTACCTGTGCGACGTGACGGTGGCCGGTCCGGTGGACGAAGAAACGGGGTTTGTCGTCGACCTCGGGTTTCTGGATCGTGTGCTGCAGCGTGAAGTCCGCGAGCGCTTCGATCACCGCAACATCAATCTCGACGTGCCCGAGTTTGCAGAGGGCCGCCTGATCCCGACGGGGGAGAATCTGGCACGCTTCATCTGCGAGCGGGTGCAGGCGGCGCTGGCCCACACCACCGCCCGCGTGGTGCGGGTGCATCTGGCTGAAGACACCACGTTGAGCAGCACGTACGAGGTGGACGCATGAAGCGGGCACTGGTGGCAGGTGTCGTGATCGCAGCATCACTCGTTGCGGCCTGCGCGAAGTCCGCGCGCCCACCGGTGGAAGCGCCCGTCGGCCCCCATCGTCCCGAGCCGGTAGCGCCGGAGATGATTCCGGTGATGATGCCGATGGCGACGATCGCGATGCCCGGTACCCGCGACACGCTGCAGTACCTGGTCGACTCCGTGCTGGCCGCCCCGATGTGGCGCAACGCCCGGTGGGGCATTCTGCTGGTCGATGCCGAACGCAACGACACGATCCTGTCGCACGATGCCGATCGATTGTTCATGCCGGCGTCGAACCAGAAGCTGCTGACCGCCGCGATTGCGCTGCAACATCTCGGACCGGACTTCCGGTGGCGTACACCCGTTCTGCTGGATGGGACACAGCGCGGGTCGGTGTTTCATGGCGACCTGCTCGTACAGGGCAGCGGCGATCCAAGCATCAGCGATGCCCTGCGCGGCGGACGTGCCAGCAGTGCCTTTGATGCCATTCTCGATACGCTGCAGGCGCGCGGCATCAAGCGCATCACCGGGCGGGTTTTGCCATGGGGTGATGCGTTGCCGGGAGCCACCACGGGGTTTGGATGGGCGTGGGACGATTTCGACGCGGGGTACAGTGCCGCGATCGACGAGCTCACGTACAACGAAGGTGAGCTGTATCTGCATATCGTGGCGGGTTCCAAGATCGGCAGCCCGGTCACCGTGCGTCGGGCACCAACCGAGCGCTATCCCGCGGTGCGCATCGAGGCGATCACGCGCGACACCGCGACGAGTGCAGTATCCGCCATCGCGCCACGCCCGATGCCGCTCTCGGTGGTGTACGACAGCATCGGCCATCAGGTTGTCGTATCGGGCACCATGTCGCAGGGCGACAGTACACGTGTCACCCTGGCTTACCGTCATCCCAGTGATGCATTCCTCGCCGCGTTGGGCGACGCTCTCCGTGCGCGCAAGATTTCGGTGCAAGGCGGCGTCATCGCGCGTCCGGCGCCGCATGGCCCTGGCCGCGTGGCATCGCGCAGCACGAAGCGCGCGGTCGCCCATGCGATCGACACACTGGGTGTGATCGAGAGTGTGTCCTTTGCCGATGTGTTGCGCCGCATGCTGAAACCGTCGCAGAACCAGATGGCGGAACTGATCTTCCGTACATCCGGCTACGTCGCATCGGGCGATGGCTCGCTCGACAGCGCTCGCGCGGTTGGCACGCGGACGCTGGCTGGCTGGGGCATCACGGGACAGGACGTTGCCTATCGCGATGGCAGTGGCCTGTCACGCCATGACTATCTGACGCCGCGGGCGGTGGTGCGTGTGCTCGATGCGATGCACCGATCGCCGTGGTATGCCGTGTTCCGCGATGGGCTGCCCATTGCGGGCGTGGACGGCACCATCGCGAATCGCATGAAGGACACACCGGCCCAGGGCAACGCGCGCGCCAAGACGGGCACGCTCGACAAGGCGCGGGCATTGTCCGGCTATGTCACGAGCAGCGATGGTCGCCTGCTGTTTTTCTCGCTGCTGTGCAACAACTTCTCGGTACCTACCCGGGAAGTGGAGCGCGTGCAGGATCTGCTGGTGCGCACCATGGCCGGCGGTACCTTTCCCGCGTTGCCCCAGTGAGTGGAGCGGATGCCGTGCGGCGTGGGCTGTCCTACGAGGAGGCTCTCGCCAGCATCCTCGACTCGGCGCGCGCGCGCACGACAAGCCCGATCGATGTCCCACTGACATCGGCACTTGGCCGAGCACTCGCGGAATCCGTGGTGAGCCCGGTGTCGTTGCCGCCGTGGGACAATGCCGGCATGGACGGTTTTGCGGTGCGCCGTGATGACGTGACCGGCGCATCGCCCGACGCGCCGTGCGTGCTTTCGGTGATCGGCACCAGTGTGGCGGGCAGCGACCCGTCGACACTTCCGCGACTGCAGCCGGGCAGCGCGGTACGCATCATGACCGGCGCACCCATTCCCCCGGGTGCCGATGTGGTGATTCGTGTGGAGGACACCACCGAACACCTGACTCCATCGCACGACGGCCATGTGCGCATCGTGAATGACCGCGATGCACAGGGGCGCGGCAATGTGCGTCCACGAGGGGAGGACGTGACGCGTGATGCCATCCTGTTTGCCCCCGGAACATCGATTCGCGCGGCGCATCTTGGCCTGCTGGCATCGGTGGGAAAAGCCACGGTACGAGTGTACCGCGCGCCGCGTGTGACCGTGCTCTCGAGCGGCGATGAGCTGGTGCCCGTGGAGAGCTTCGATCAGGTATTGGCCGGCCAGCGGATTGTTTCGTCCAGCAGCTATGCCCTGCCCGCGCTGCTGCGCAGTGCCGGCGCCGAGGTGACAATGGCGCCCCTCGTGCCGGATTCGCTCGACGCGATGACGGCGGCTATGGATGCTGCGGTACGGGACGGATGCGATCTGCTGGTGACCACAGGTGGCGTGTCGGTGGGCGCACACGACTACACACGTGACGCCCTCATGGCACTGGGCGGTGAACAACAGTTCTGGCGCGCCCGCATCCGCCCTGGTGGACCCATTGGCACCGGTCAGGTACGCGGTGTGCCGTGGATCGGCCTTCCCGGTAATCCCGTATCCACGCTGGTCACGGGCATGCTCTTCGCCTGGCCATTGTTGCGTCAATTGGGCGGACATCACACCACGTGCCACGTGAAACTGCCAGTGCGCATGAGCGAATCGCTCGAGACACCGGCATCGCTCACGTATTTCCTGCGCGGCCGTCTCGTGGTGGCACACGACGGCCAACTCGAAGCGAGCAGCACTGGAGCGCAGGGTTCGAATCTGCAACAGAGTATGGCCCATGCCGATGCCCTGATCGTCGTGCCCGAAACGATCGCGCGTGTGGAGTCCGGCATGATGCTCAGTGCGTTGCTGCTGCCAGACGCGCCTTTCCTGACAACCGCTTGAGCGCCTTCATAGTGCGGCTCCGGTACCTCCTTACGTGAATCACGGCTCATGAGTGAACCCAAGTTTTCGTCTCTCGATCCTGCGGCGCTGGCGCTGGCCGCATTGCATGGAGACGCTCTCGACGCGGCGCTGGCCCGTCGGTTCACACTGACAGAGGTGCCCATCACGGTGGGCGCAGGCGCCAGCGCACGCACTTTCCAGCTCATCAAGCCCTCCAACGCCGACCACCTCATCAGCGAAGCCGACTACGTGCATGATGAGCGACTGCCTTACTGGGCCGATCTGTGGCCCTCGGCGCGGGCGCTGGCGGGGGCGCTCCTGGAAGAACCCAGCATGGGACGCACGTTGCTCGAGCTGGGGTGTGGACTCGGCCTGGACACCACGGCAGCCATCGCCGCCGGGTTTTCTGTGACCAGCACCGACTACTACGAGGACGCGCTGCACGTGGCGCGCAGCAATGCGCGACGGAACCTCGGCGTGGAGCCGGTCGTGCGCATGGTGAACTGGCGACTGTGGCCTGACGATATCGGCACGTTCGACGTGGTCATTGCCGCCGACGTCCTGTACGAAAAGGAGTACGCCACGCTCGTGGCAGCCTGTCTTGCCCGTGCGCTGCGCGATGACGGCGTGGCATTGGTGGCAGACCCCGGCCGCCTTGCCCTTCCGGCGTTCAAGGAACACCTCCCCCAGGTGGGCCTGTACATCGAGAGCAGTACCACCGTGCCGTTCGAAGAAGGCCCCGTGAAACAGCAGGTGCAGATCATGCGCATTCGGAAGGCTGACGGCGCAGGGTGACCGCTGCGGACCCGGACCGACAATTCCGGTCAGTTTCTGTCGCACGCACACCACATTTTGGGGATCTGCCGCCGTGTTTCCCTGCTGAAAGGCGTGGCATCATCCTTCCAGTAGAGACCGGCATGCCTTTCTCTCCCTCCTCCAAGGCGCCGGTCTCCCTCCTCCGGGCCCCCCTGATCGCCCTGGGCATTCTTGCCCTTGCTGCGCTTGCTCTCGCCCCACTGGCCGCATTGGGCGCACAATCGGTGAGCAACGGGCCCGCGCCCGCCGTGACGGCGGATACGTTGCCGGTACCCGTCGTGGACGGCGAGGTCAGTGACCTGCTACTCAAGGGCAAACAGCTCGAAGTGCGCTATCGCAACACCGGATCGGTGGCCACGATGATCGTGGGTGAACTGCAGGTGCGTGACGCCAACGACGAAGTCGTGCTGGCCGTCCCGTTTGCCGATGCCCGCCGTGTGGAAGCCGGTCGCGCCGAGAAGTTCCGACTGGCCATGCCGCACCTCGCGCCGGGGCACTACACCCTGTTCGCGGTGGTGGATTTTGGCGGTGAAACCATGACCGCTGCGCAGGCGGCCCTCGAGATTCGGCCGTAACGCCTCGCCGTCGCGACGGACAATCGCATCACCGGTAAACACAGAGGCCGCGCCCCATATCGGAGCGCGGCCTCTGCGTTTGTTGTAGACGAACAACCGACGATCAGGCGGATCCCGCCGGCGCCGCGAGCTTCGACGCCACGATCTCCGAGATATCGAACACCGGCACTTCCTTGCCGGCACCCGCCACACCGTCGTTGATCATCGTCATGCAGAACGGGCACGCCACGGCAATCTGATCGGCCCCCGTCTCCAGAAGTTCTTCGCTGCGCTCCACGTTGACGCGCTTGCCGTCGTTCTCTTCCATCCACATGCGGCCACCACCGGCGCCACAGCAGAGGCCACGGCTCTTGGTGCGCTTGGGCTCCACCAGCTCCACGATCGGCAGCGCCTTCTTCAGTGTGTTGCGCGGCGCATCGTAGATCTCGTTGTAGCGACCGAGGTAGCACGAATCATGATAGGCCACCTTGAGGCGCTGACCGTGCTCCGTTTCGAGCGGCACGCGGCCTTCGCCCAGCAGGCGCTCGATGTACTCGGTGTGGTGAATGACTTCGTAGTGTCCACCCAGATCGGGGAATTCCTTGCCCATCTGGTGGAAGCAGTGCGGGCAGAACGTGACGATCGTCTTGACCTGATAGCCGTCGAGCGTCTCGATCACGCCCTTGGCGAGCATCTGATACAGGTACTCGTTGCCCATACGACGCGCGGGGTCACCGTGACACGTCTCTTCCTGACCGAGGATGGCGAACTTCACATCAGCGGCCTGCAGGATGCGCGCGAACGCCACGGTGATCTTCTTCGCACGGTCGTCGAAGGAGCCCATGCAGCCCACCCAGAACAGGATATCGGGCTTCTCACCGGCGGCCGCCATCTCGCCCATCGTGGGGATGTCCATGCCTTCCGCCCACTTTTCGCGGTCGGATGCGCTGAATGCCCACGGGCTGCCGTTGCGCTCGAGGCTCGTGAGCGCGGGCTGCAGCTCCTCGGGGAAGCGCGACTCCATGAGCATCAGATCGCGGCGCAGCTCGTTGATGATCTCGAGCTGATCGATGCTCACCGGGCACTCCTGCACGCAGGCGCGGCAGCTCGTGCAGGCCCACAGCTCTTCTTCCGTGATCCAGTCGTCGAGCAGGTTCTTGTCCAGCACCGCCTGCTGTTCTTCGGTGGCCGTGCCGCCGCCCGCTGCGATGGCGTCGAGCGTGCTCGCCTTTTCGGTCAGGCGTGCGCGCGTCTTCACCACGATCATGCGCGGCGAGAGCAGCTTGCCGGTGGTGTTGGCCGGGCACGCTGCGGTGCAGCGCCCACACTCGGTGCAGGAATAGCCGTCGAGCAGATTCTTCCACGACAGGTGCTCGATATCGGCGGCGCCAAACTGCTCGGCGTCTTCGGCCTCGAGATCCATCGGCTTCATGGCGCCGATCCGCCCCGGGCCGCTCGTGTTCGAGAGCCAGACGTTGATCAGCGACGACAGCACGTGGAGGTGCTTCGACTTCGGCAGGTGGTTGAGGAACCACAGGATGAGCACCGCGTGAATCCACCAGCTCACCCGCGCCATGATGTGCGCCGTTTCCGGCGACATGCCACTGAACAGTGGCAGCAACATGGACGTGATGGCGCGCCCCGCGAGGTCGGCGCCGGGCTGCTTGGCTTCGCCAACAAACACGAGCAGCAGCGTGATCATGAGCGTGGCGATCACGCCCAGGATGAGCACCGCTTCGCCACTGTGTACGGCGTCGACCGTGAAACGGCGCGGCTTGAGCACCAACCGGCGATACAGCAGGTATCCGACGGGCATCAGCACGAAGACCGCAAAGATCTCCTGCGAGAACACGTACGGCACGTACAGCATGCGCGGCAGGATCACGCCCCAGGTGAACGGCGTGTAGAGCCCCTGAATCCAGATCTCGAGCGTGCCGAGACCGAGAACGCAGAAGCCCCAGAACACCAGGGCGTGCATGAGGCCACCGAACGGGTCGCGCAGGATCTTCGTCTGTGCGAGGCCGATCAGCAGGAAATTTTTCGTACGGATGTCGGGGTGATCGGTACGGTCTTCGGGCTTGGCGAGCTTCAGCCATCGCACGAGCCGTTGCGCCTGCTGGGCGAACATCCAGAAGCCGCCGGCGAGGATCACCGCGAACACGAGGTTGGACAGGGTCATGGCGCGAAGCTAGACCGGGAGAGGAGTCGCGACAAGCGCATGGCGGCCGGAGCCGGACATGGCATTCGCGGCGAGGGGCAAAACAGAGCCCCACCGCCTCGCGGCGATGGGGCCTGTGTGCTGCGGAAAATCAGCCCTGCGCCTTGGCGGCTTTGACCGCAGCCGTGAGCGCCGGCATCACTTCGAACACGTCACCCACGATGCCGTAGTCGGCAATCTTGAAGATGGGCGCGTCCTTGTCCTTGTTGATCGCGACGATGGTCTTCGCGGTGCGCATACCGGCAAGGTGCTGGATGGCGCCCGAGATACCCACGGCGATGTACAGGTTGGGACTCACGTTGCGGCCCGTCTGACCGATCTGATCCGAGTGCGGACGCCAGCCTTCATCGGTCACCGCGCGCGTGGCGCCCACGGCGGCGTTGCCAAACGCGTCGGCAAGATCTTCACACAGCTTGAAGTTCTCGGCCGCCTTGAGACCACGACCACCGGCCACCACCACCGGCGCGTCGTTGAGATCGATCTTGCCCGTGTTGCCCTGCTTGAGCTCGACCACCTTCACGCGCGACGCCGACGGATCGGCCGCCGAGGTGATGGCTTCGGTGGCCAGCGGCTTGGCATTGGCGACCGGCTGGACAGCCGCCGGGCGCACCGACAGGATGGCCGGCGAACCGGTCAACGCCAGCGTGGCGATCGTCTTGCCGTTCATGTTGAAGTGCTGACCGAACACCTGGCCGCCTTCGACGGTGAAACCGGTGAGGTCGGGCGCGAGGCCCGCACCGAGCTTGGCCGCCACGCGGGGGGACAGATCGCGCCCCTGCGCCGTGGCGCTGAACACCGCAAAGCCGTAGCTGCCGGCACCGAGGCGCTGGGCCAGCGTCGCGGCCAGCGCTTCCGGGTTGTACTGCGCAAAACCGGCATGCTCGAGCACGAGCACACTGTCGGCACCATGCTGGGCCAGCACGTCGGCCTTGGCGCCGATACCGGCCGCACCGGCGAGCACCGCGTGCACATTGCCACCACCCGACAGATCAGCGATCTGGCGGGCCGCCGTGACGGCTTCGAGGGCAACCTTGCGCAGGTCGCCGCTGCGGACTTCTGCAAAAACGAGAACGTTGGCCATGGTCAGAGCACCTTCGCTTCAGTCTGAAGGAGATTCACCAGCTCCGGCACCGCGGCCGCGCTGTCACCCAGGATGCGGCCGGCGGCACGCTCGGGCGGGAGCACCATCTTCTTCACCGACACGCGGGCTTCACCCAACTGCGCCGGCTTCACATCGAGCGTCTTCTTCTTGGCGGCCATGATGCCCTTGAGCGACGGCAGGCGTTCCTTGTTCAAGCCGTCGTCGATGGTCAGCAGAGCCGGCAGCGGGAATTCGACCACTTCGCTGGCGCCTTCGAGCGCCCGCTCCGCGCGACCCGTCTTGCCGCTGATCTCCAGGCGGAAGACGTTCGTGACACACGGCAGGTCGAGCAGTTCGGCGACCATCGGGCCCGTCATCTGATTCATGGAGTCGACCGCGATGCGGCCGAACAGCACGAGGTCATAGCCGCCATCCTTGAGCTCAGCGGCCAGCGCGCGTGCCACCGCCAGCCCGTCGGCTGGTGTGGAGGCCGCCTGCAACAGGATGCCGCGGTCGGCCCCCATCGCCAGCGCCTTGCGGATCTGTTCCTGCGCCGTATCCGGTCCGAGCGAGATCGCGACGACCTCACCCACGTTGTTGTTCTTTTCCTTGAGCTGCAGGCCGGCTTCGATGGCCCACAGGTCGAAGTCGTTGACGTCGTATTTGAGGCCGGCGTCGTCCACCCGGGTCCCGTCTGCCGCGATGGCAAACTTCGTTTCCATCACGGGTACGCGCTTGATGCACACGGCGATCTTCACCGCGGTCGCTCCGTTCGAGAGTCATGGAGAAAACAACCAGTCACGAGGGAAGCTAGAGAGCGTCCCCCCGTCGGGCAATGCGACGGTAGCGTCACATTTATGCTGTCCTGCCCGAGGGAATACGAGTGAGCAGGCTCTGGCGTTCGACTGGAATCTGTGGCGCAGATCACGTATGATTCATAATGTGTCGCGACCGTCATGTTTTGAGGGTCTGGCAATCATTGCTGCGCCATGCAGCCTGAGCCATGCGGCCCGATTTCTTTTGCCCACGTGGGATACCGGACATGTCGTTGATGCGTGCTGTGTTTTCTCCTTCTCTCGGTCGCTCTGCAGCCGGCGCGACACGCTTCGCCACGAACGGGCCGCGTACCAACACCGTGGCCAGCCGGGTGTATCGGGCGGCCACACGGGGGGCGGCGCTGCTTGGCCTGGTGCTGGCGCCGGCCGGCGCGCTCGAAGCACAGGGGCTGACGGGGTACAACGTCTTCACGTTCCACGACTTCCTGATGCAGAACACGGAAGTGAATGGCACCCTCGCGGTGGGTGGTAACGCCACCCTCTCGAGCTTCGCTGTGGCGCCCAATGTGGGCGGCCCGCGGCCTGAAGGTGTGCTGGTCGTGGGTGGCACCGCGACGCTGAGCAACGGCCAGGTCAATCATGGGCACAGCTACTTCGCGCAGGCGCCGACGGGTGGCGCGACGGTGCTCGGCTCTCAGACGGTTGGAGCTCTCCCCGTCGATTTTGCGTCGGAGTACGCGCGATTGTCGGCCTTGTCGGCCCAGTATTCGGCTCTCGACACCAACGCCACCGCCAAGGTGTCTGGCAACGGCGTGTGGTTCGGCGGTACCAACCTGCAGGCCAATGTCTTCACCGTCGATGCGTCCGATCTGATCGGCAAGGGTCACTACAACTTCTACGCGCCGGACGACACGTCGTCGATCATCATCAACGTGAAGGGGTTTGCCGGGACGACTCTCTTTCAGTGGGCCGGTTTCAATCTGTGCACGGTGAAGACGAACGACACGCAGTTCAGCGGATGCTCACAAGCCACGACGGACAATCCCGGCGGTCTGGCGTCCCGTGTGCTCTGGAACTTCGATGGGGTGACCGGCGATGCGGTGTCGATCTTTGGCAGCATGACCGGAGCGGTGCTCGCCCCGAATGTCGACTTCACCCTGCGTTGGGGTCAGCACAACGGCGATTTCGTGGCAGCGAACATCGACTCACAAACCGAATTCTACCGCAACGCGTTCCAGGGCTATGTGCCCGAGAACCCGCAGCCGGGCATCGTCACACCGGAACCGGCATCGGTCGCTCTGGTGGGTTTCGGAGCGCTGACACTCGGCCTCGTACACCGTCGTCGTCGGAATCGCGCAACGGCCTGAACGGGCTTCGAACAGAAACCACAAACACCCCGCGGTCGCCTGTGACCGCGGGGTGTTTGTTTTTGCCCTTCATCAGGCGACGTGCCGTTGGTCAGCCCCGGGCGTTCGGATTGGCCAGGACTTCAGCGTCGGGAAGCGGCCAGCAGCGCTGATCGCCATACACACCGCCCTTGGCGTAGGCGGTACCGGTGGTCGGTACGAGCGTCGGATTGAAGCGACGCACATCGAACCACCGGTTGCCCTGCAGGAACAGCTCGCGTCGACGTTCTTCGGCCACGGCCTCGTTGAAGTTGGCCGTCTCCTGGGCCGTCAACGCCGGCAGCGCCACGCCCGTGCGAGCACGTAACGCGTTGAGAATGGCAATGCCCTCTGCCCCGCCGCGCGCCTCAGCGAGGATCAGTTGGCTCTCGATCCCCGAAGCGATGGGATAGCTCGCCGTGAGACTCGTGAACTTGTTCTGCGTCCACAACTGATTCACCTGATCCGACGCAAGCCGGTTTTGATTGGTCAACGACACGCGCGGGTCGTTCAGTGTGCGATAGGCCGTCGCGATGGTCACCGAGAACGATTGATTGTTCTGCTGGAACATGCGGTTGTTGCGCCGTCCGACCGTGGCATCCGACGTGGCGTTGTACACAAATGCCACCGGCACTCGTGCCGCATCCTCGGCCGCGCCGGGCTTGTTGGCCTTGTTGATACGTGCGCGCGCGCGTCCCGCATAGGCGAGATTGAGGATGGCGGCATCGTTGGCCGTCGTGGCCGCGGTGATCGCCTTGGTGAACCGCACTTCTGCCGAGTCGAAGAGCTGCGTTGGCGTGAGCGTGGCCCCCACGTTGATCGTACCACTGCAGAATCCTTCACCCAACAACACGAGACTGAAGCCCGCGATCGCTGAATTGAGTGCGATCATCCGTTGCCGATTGGGCACCTGGGCATCGGACCACTCTTCCAGTTTGGTGACAGCCTGGTCGTTGGTATACCGCGCCGTGTTGATGGGCGTGAAGACGCCGATGCCTTCGCACGTTGCCGTCGCGTACGTGGCATCCACGGCGAGGATGTTCCGGCGGTCATAGCTCCAGCGGGCGGCGGTCTGGGTGGCGTCGAACAACTCGCCGGCCGCCATGCCACTCGCCACGGCGTAGCCACCCAGTGCGCACTCATAGTCCGCCACAGCGCTGGAGGAAATCAGCGCCGCATTGGCCGGCACGAGATACGATTCCTCGGCCAGGCGGCTGGGTGTTTGCACGCTCAGCAGGCGATCGAATCCGCTGCAGGCGGCGGTGACGGATACGGCCAGCACCGCCGTCACGACCTTCATCGTCATGGTAGTCATGATGATCAGAAGTTGAAGTTGACGGTGGCCACGAACTGACGAAGCTGCGGCAGCACGTTCTGCTCCCATTGCCCAAAGGCTCCGCCGCGGGTGCCGCCGTTGAACGAGGCTTCGGGTTCAATGCCCGGGAAGTTCGTCCACAGCGCCAGGTTGCGGCCGGCAAGGGTCACCGTGGCTCGACTGGCGCGCACGGTGCTGGCGAACCGCGCCGGCAGCGTGTAAGTGGCCGACAGCTCACGGAGTCGCATGAAGCTCGCATCGTAAATGAGATGATGCGTGTATGCCGTGCCCGCCTGTACGGCCCCGAGCAACGCCTTGTCTTCCACCTCATCGGGGTAGTACAGCTCACGGCACAACACGAAGGCTCCGCAGCGTACGCGGTAGTTACCATCGAGCTTCTTGTACCCGCCGCGCCAATCGAGAAAGCTGTTGATGCGTAGGTTACCGAAAATCGTGAGCCCCGCCGTGAGGGATCCTTCCGATGTCGGCACAGAGTTGCCCAGGAATACACGCGGCGCACTGGCGCAGGCCACCGTGCCGCCCTTGTTATCATCACACATCAGGTTCGTGGCGCGCTTGGTAACGGGATCATATCCCGCACTCACCACACGCCGATCCCACCAGGCGCCCGGTGCATATCCCACACGATGCCCGGTGTTGCTGGTCAGCGACACGAAGTCCGTTCCGGCCCCCAGCGACGCGATGTTGTAGCTGTTCGTGGAGCCGCTCAGGGTCAGATCGAGCGCGAGCCGATCACCACGAATGGGCGTGGTCCGCAGGATCCACTCGAGGCCCGTGCGATCCACCTGGCCCGCGTTGAAAAGCTGGAACCCGGGGAACCCATTGGACGGTGGTGCCTGCCGCGACAGAATGGCGTCTTTTGTGTTGCCCTTGAAGTAGGTGAGCTCGAGGGCCACGCGGTCGTTCCACATACCTGCATCGAGACCGGCCTCGAACTCCGTGCTGCGCTCCGGGCCAAGGTCGGGGTTACCAGCCGATGATGGCGTGAGGAAACCACCCGCCGCGGTGTAGGTGCGAATGGCGTCGAAGGCGCCGGGCTGCAAACCGCTGGCCCCGTACGCCGAACGCAGTCGCAACATGTTGAACATCGACGGAATCTTCAGCGACGGTTCATCGCTCACGACCCACGATGCACTGAGCTTCGGGTAGGTGACGGCATCAAAATTGGTACCGAACGCCGAGTTGTCGTCGGTGCGGATGGCACCGGTGAGAAACAAGCGATCGTTCCACACCACCTGTTGCTGCACGAACGCACCCACGGTGTTGTTCTGGAACAGTTCATCCGTACCCACATTGCGGATGGACGCCGATGCGATCGACGTGAGACCGGCGGCGGGGAATGTGGAACCGCTGATGCCACGGAATCGCGACTGCCGCATGTAGATCTGCCCACCGGCCGACGTCACCGACTTGAACGCGGACGTGAGCGAGAAGTTCGCATTGGCCACGTAGTCGTACGACGTCACCGTCACGTCGCGCATGGAGGCCGCAATCGAACCCGATGTTGGCGGGCCACTGCTGGCGAACGACGCATACGTCGCGCCCAGAATGTCGTTGCGCGGTGTCCGCTCTTCGTTGTTCTCGGCGAGTCGGTCGATACCGAGGATGAGCCGATGATTGAGCCACGACGTGGGGCGGTTCGCAAACTGGAAGCTGCCCGTGAAACGGTCCGCGTCCTGGAAGATGTCGTAGGCTTCGTAGTAGATGTTCGGCGGGCCCGAACGGAATCCGAGCTGTGGATTGTTGATCGCGCGGGTGTTCACGCCCACGCCACCATACAAAAAGCTCGGCGACGCATAGTAGGTGGCCCACGTCGCACCACCGCCACCAGCTTCGTACGGGAGATACGTGCGGCCCGTGGTGTAGCCCAGACTCGACTGCAGGTCGATCGACGGCGAAGGGTTGGCCTGCAGATTGACACGCAGGTTGGTGCGACGCAGACGATTCACCCGCTCCGCGCCACGGTTCTCCTCATAGCCACCACCCGCGTAGTAGCGCACGGTGGGTGAACCGCCGGACAACGAGAGCTGCACGTCCTGCAATTCACCTCTCGTGAAGATGTCGTTGCCGAAGCGCGCGTTGAGCGAGTCGTTGAGCTGGCGGGTGGAAATGGTCACCGTATCCAGCGCCGTGGTACTGCCGGCGCGCGGCACCGTACCGTAGTTGTCTTCAAACCGGGTCAGCCAGTTCGGCACCCAACTCGTGCCACCACGCGCGATGAGATTCCAGACCGGCCGTCCTGCAGCGCCCTTCTTGGTGATGATCTGGATGACGCCGTTCGACGCCTCGGTGCCATAGAGCGTCGCCGCTGCGGGGCCCTTGATGACTTCGATGCTTTCGATGTCATCGGGACTGAAGTCATTCCAACGCGAGATAGACGCAGAACCAAAGGCCTGATTGGCGGGCCCCGATGCCTGTGTGTTGTCGACACGCACGCCGTCCACGTAGATCAGCGGATCATTCGACAGCGAGAGCGACGAGGCACCACGCACCCGAATGCGTGATCCGGTGCCCACCTGACCGGAACTGGCGGTGATGCTCACGCCCGACGCACGTCCGTTGAGCAACTCCTGGAAGGAATTCACCGGCTGTGTGGCCACCACCTCCGCCGCGTTCACAGTAGTCACCGCGTTGCCAATGGCGCGTTTCTCCGCGATGCCAGCCGTGCCGGTGGTGACCACCGACGTCAGCTCCATCGCGCGCTCGGTCAGCGCGACACGGACATCCGTGGCACCGATGGCAACACTCAATGTGCGTGACTGAAAACCGATCCGACGGATGGTCAACTCCACGTTGCCACTGCCTGTGACGCCAACAATCCGGAAACGTCCGGCGGCATCCGATGTGGCGCCGACATTGCGGCCTTCCACGGCAATTTGTGCATCACTGACGGGTGCACCACTGCGATCATTCACCACGACTCCGGCAATCACTCCACTGGCTTGTGCTCGTAGTGGCTCCGGATCCGGCGCAAGAATCCACATGCAGGCTGCGATCATGGCAGCGAGCGTAGCGGCCGGAGAACGACGGCGTTTGGGGAGGCATGTACGGCACCTCGCCAACACTCTGACGGACTGCTCCATGCGATTGCTCCTCGACAAAAGTAGGACGGTTTTTGCAGAACCTACCTCTGGTCCAAAAGTCGGCAAGCAATCGTGTCTCATTCATCACAACGCCCGCATCTCCCGGTGGGAAATGCGGGCGTTGATGCACGCAAGCACTACAGCAGTGAGAAACTCAGCTCACTTGAATGCGCTCAACCCCGTCAGCGCCTGACCGAGGATCAGCGAATGCACATCGTGGGTGCCTTCGTACGTGTACACACTCTCGAGATTGGCCATGTGACGCATCGCGGAGTATTCCGCGAGAATGCCATTCGCGCCAAGCAGACGACGTGTTTCGCGTGCGATGTTGGTGGCGATATCGCAGTTGTTGCGCTTGGCGAGTGAGACCTGCACTGGCGTGAAGTTGCCAGCGTCCTTGAGGCGCCCGAGGTGCAGCGATACCAACTGCCCCTTCACCAATTCGGTGAACATGTCGGCCAGACGCACCTGCTGAATCTGAAAACCACCAATGGGCTTGTCGAACATCACGCGGCTCTTCGAATACGACACGGCTTCCTCGAGGCAGGCCATGGCGGCGCCCAGCACGCCCCACGAGATGCCGTAGCGCGCCTGCGTGAGACACATGAGCGGGCTCTTGAGACCGTTCGAGTGCGGCAGGATTGCATCGGCTGGCAGGTGCACATCGGAGAGGACCAGCTCCGACGTATCGCTGGCACGCAGGGAGAGCTTGCCCTTCTGATCGCGGGCCTGGAAGCCCGGCGTGTCGGTGGGCACGATGAAGCCGCGGATGGAGCTGTCGTCGGTGCTGTCGCCGGTCTTGGCCCACACCACGGCCACATGCGCCTTCGAGCCGTTGGTGATCCACATCTTCGCGCCATTCAGGATCCAACTGCCATCGGCCTGCTGACGTGCGCGCGTGATCATGCCCGACGGATTCGATCCAAAATCCGGCTCGGTGAGTCCGAAGCAGCCGATGTATTCAGCCTTGGCCAACTTCGGCAGATAGTGACGCTTCTGCTCTTCCGAACCGAACGCAAAGATCGGATACATCACGAGGGCGCCCTGGACCGAGGCAAACGAGCGGATGCCCGAATCACCGCGTTCGAGTTCCTGCATGATGAGACCGTAGGCGACACTCGACAGGCCGGCGCAACCGTACTCCTCGGGGAGATTGGCGCCGAGCACGCCGAGTTCGGCCAGCTCCGGAATCAGTTCATCGGGGAAACGCCCCTCGACGTAGCAGTCACCCATGACGGGGATGAGCTTTTCGTCGACGAACTGGCGGATGGTATCGCGGATGGCGCGTTCTTCTTCGGTGAGGGCCGCGTCGATGTTGAACAGGTCAGCCGCGTGGGCTTTGAGGTCAACGGACGGCAGCGCCGGCACGGCTCGCGCGAGGAGGGGATCGGAGGCCATAGGAAGCGGGAGGCGGACGGAAGTGGGACGGGCAGTCTTGTTGTGACGGCGAAATGTAGTGAGCCGGTATCGCGTTGGCAGGAAATTGCCGGGATTGGTTGACACTTTGCGGTGCAGGCGGTCGTATCCGCCTTGGACAGTTTTTTCCTGTCACTATCCAAATTTCTTAGAGGACTTCGATGCGTCGCTTGCAGTTGTTCAGTTTCGCTCTTCTCGCACTGGCCGGATGCTCGGGTGGTGGAGACGGCGACGGCGGGACCGTCACCCCGCCCCCCACCCCGACGATCGCCATTGCGCTCGCGCCGACGACGGCTACCGTCGCTCGTGGTGCCACGGCGACGACCACCGTCACGTTGACGCGCGGTGGCAACTATACGGGTGCAGTGACCTTGGCAGCGAGTTCGAGCAACACCGGGGTCACGGTGGCCTTCAATCCGGCCTCGCTCCCCAATGGCACCACCGCTTCCACCGCGACCATCACGGTTGGCGCCACGGCGACCACTGGTGCGACCACCCTGACCTTCACGGCGTCCGGTGCCGGCGTCACCTCGGCGACCAGCACGCTCGCGCTGACAGTACCGGCGCCAGGCATCACGCTCGCCCCGGTATCCAACCTGTCGATCGTGCAGGGCGGCAGCGGTACCATCCCGCTCACGATCACCCGTACCAACGGCTACACGGGTGACGTCACGGTGACCGCCACCAACCTGCCGGCTGGCGTCACCGCCGCGCCGTTCACCATCGGTGCTGCGGCAACGACTGGCACGATGACGGTGAATGTGGCGGCATCAGCGGCCACCGCTGACTCCGCGCAGTTCACGCTCACGGCTTCGGGCACGGGTGCGACATCGACACCGATTACCCCGCGCCTCACGATCACTGCGGCGACGACACCGGGGATTTCGCTGAATGCGAACCCGGCCGCGGTCAGCATCACCGCCGGTGGCGGCACCAACTCCGCTATCACGGTGACGCGCACAGGCAATTTCGCCGGTGCGGTGACCCTCGCCGTATCCAACGCTCCCGCGGGCATGACAACCACGCTCACGCCGGCGTCGCTGGCTGCCAACGTCACGACGTCCCAGCTCGCGATTGCGACCACGGCCGCAGTGGCCGCCGGCACGCACACCCTCACCGTGACCGCCACGGGAACGGGCGTGACCACCAAGACGGAGCAAGTCGTGGTCACGGTCGCGCCGGTCCCCGCCATCAGCATCTCGGCGAGCTCTTCGGCCCTCACGGCAGCGGCCGGCGCCAGCACCAGCACCGGCATCACGCTCGTTCGTACGAACATCACGGGTGACGTGACGTTGGCCGCGACCGGCGCACCGGCCGGAGTGACGGCCACGCTGACACCGTCGACACTCTCGGGCGCGACCCTCACGTCCACGCTCAATCTGGCGGTCGCCGCCTCCGTGGCCCCGGGCACCTATCCGATCGTGGTCAATGCCAGTGGCGCCCTCACCGGCGGCGGCACGACCAGTGCCCAGGTCACGGTCAACCTCACCGTCTCCGCTGCGCAGGGCTACACGATGTCGGCCAGCGCCGCATCGCTGCAGCAGGGTGGCACGGGCACCAGCACGGTCACCATCACCCGCACGGGTGGGTTCGCCGGTACGGTGAACCTCGCGGTGAGCAACCTGCCAAGCGGCGTCACGGCATCGTTCAATCCCGCCGCCGCAACGGCGACCACGTCGACGCTCACGTTCACGGCCTCAGCGGGCGCCACGACGGGCGCGTTCACGGCCACGATCACCGGCACCGCCACGGGCATCGCCAACGTCACCACCACAGTGGCTGGTACGGTCACCGCCAGCGGCGGTGGCGGCGGCAACGTGACGGCACGCTTCTGCGACGCCGCCGAGTATCCGCTGTGGGTTGCCTCGCGTAACGGCACGACTGGTGCCTGGACCAGAGTCACGGCCGGCGCGAACCAGACGTACAGCTTCACCATCACCGGCGTCGGTGGCGTGGCGTGGGCCAAGCCGGACGGCAACAATGGCTTCGCGGTGACCGTGTACTACGGCTCGGCGCAGGAATTGACGAGCTACGGGCTCGCCGAATGCGCCAACAACCCGGCCGGCGGGAAGTCGCTCACCGGCACGTTTGCCGGACTGAGTGGCGCACTCCAGTCGGGTCAGGTCAGCATCGGCGGTGCATTTGCCTCGTCCACCTTTGGCCAGAGCGGTTTCAACCTGACCGGTGTCGCGATGGGCAACACGGACCTGATCGCGTTCCGTGCAAACACCACGATCAACGGCACGTCGGTGAGCATGGTGCCCGACAAGGGCATCCTCCGCCGCAACGTGAACTACCCCAGCGGCAGTGCCATTCCCACGCTCGACTTCAATGCGAGCGAGGCGTTCACCCCGGCTTCGGCTCAGGTGACGGTGACCAATCCGTCTGGCGGTCTGTTGACCGTGATCGCGAGCTTCCAGACCGGCAACGGCACGTTTGGCGGATTCTCGTTTGGCAACCTCACTGGTGGTGGCAGCGGTGCCAACACGGTGTACGGCCTGCCGTCGGCGCTGACACAGGCCGGTGACTTCCACCTGGTGCAGGCGACATCCACGGTAGTCGTGAACAACCTGCCGGTGTCTGCCCGCTCAGTGACGCTGTTCAATCGTGATCTCGCCAATCGCTCGGTCACGTTGGGTCCGGACCTCGCCGTGACGGGCAGTGGCCTGGTGACGATTGCCACCACGCCCTATGCGCGACTGCGTGTGAACGGCACCTGGCAGTCAGAGTACGGTGACATGCTGTTCGGCACGTTCTCACAGTCGGTGGCGAACGTGAACCGCAGTTGGGTGGTTTCGGCGACCCGCGCGTACTTCGCCGGTGCGTCCACCTTCGAAGTCGATATGCCCGACTTCAGCGGTGTGGCGGGCTTCGACACGAACTGGGGTCTCCGGGCTGGATCGTCGGTGTCGTTCGGCGCCGTTGCATACAGCGCAGGCGGCGCGACGGCGACCACCGAAGGACTCACGATTCGCTCGGCATCCGTGTACGGGACACGCACACCGTAAGTGATCCCACAGCAGGAGGACTCCGGTCCTCCTGCCGCCGCCTCGCACGGCATAGACAGCAAAGGCCACGACATTCGTCGTGGCCTTTGTTCTTCCGTCGATGCGTCGTTGGATCAACCGACGCCTGATCGCTTCTTTCGCTCGAGCGGCGTCACATCGCGTCGAGCCGCAGGGGTAATGCCCACCTCGCGCGCCTTCTGCCGAAACTCCGCGCCGTGATCCACCGCGCGTCCGGTTTCATGTTGCCACTGATGTACCATTTCGTGCAGCAGCGTGTGCATCGCTTCGCGCCAGCCATGGCGGGTGATGTGGGTGCGTGACAGCACGATTTCCGGCGGCGTGTGCTTGGAACCGGGATCAAAGTGTCCGAGCCGCGTGGCCATGCGACCGGACAACCGCACCGGGATGCCATTCAGCGCGCCGGCGAACCACTGCGCATTCAATTGTCGATGCGCTTCAGCCAGTTGCGCGAGCATCGGCAAGTCGCCGGGGCGTGCGGTTTCACGCCGCCGAGGAACCGGCGCACGTTCGACGTCATGCGCCAGAATGACATCACGCGCCGCCTGACGTTCCGTCTTGGTGCGTGCAATGGCAAAAGCCACGACCGCGCGCAAAACACGCTCCGGTGCGTCAGCGTAGCCCTCGTGTACCCGCAGTGTGCGACCAATGAGCGACACCATCACCGTGCGTGTGCGCATCAGCACCAGGGCGTCCACACCACGCAAACCGAGATCCTGCAACCGCGAGAACAGCACGGCCGTCCGCGCCCGCAACGCCGACCGGCCACGCGCAGGGCGCGGCTCCACCACCGGCGTCACATCGACCATCATGGCCCGCGGAGTGGCCTCCATGCCCAGCAACGATGGCTCCGGCAGCGCCTGGCTTCGTGGCATCGGCGTCACCGGCATCGGCGCCACCGGTAGGGGCACCACGGCAGGCACGATCGAGACCGCTGGCAACGTCACCGGCGCCAGCAGCACCATGGGCGACACCACATGCAAAGGTGTCACCTCAGGTGCGGCTACCGGCGCGGAGAAGAAGTCGAAGCCAAGCTGCGACGTACGGTCGTGGGGCATCACCTTGAAGATGATACCCCACCGCTCACGCGGGAAGCTCCGCGCGCACGGTCTCGACCAGTGTTCGCAGCGCTTCGATCTGATCACCGACGATATCGTGGCCCACCCCCGGATAGATGCGCAGATCCGTCTGTGCCCCCAACGCGGCGAAATACTCGGCAGAACGGCGCACCAGTGCTTCGGGGATATGCGGATCGGCGTCGCCACAGGCCAGGATCACCCGCGCGTCGGCAAGTACGTTGGCCGATGCGGGATCGGCCACACGATCCAGCGCTGGATCACCAATCAGTGCACCTGCCAATGCCACCACACCCGCCACCGGTACGCGACCCTGTTGTGCGGCGTGCGCCGCGTATTCGAGGCTCAGACAGGCGCCCTGGGAAAACCCCACAAGAATGGTGCGAGTGGCAGGAATACCTGCGGCAGCAGCCATCAACACGGCGTGTTCCACCGATGCCAACGCACTGTCCAGCCACGGCTGGTTCTCTTCCTGAGGCGCGAGAAACCGATACGGATACCAACTGTTGTCCTTCGCGCGAGGTGCGATGAGCGCCGCATCGGTGGCACGCGCCGCGCGCGCCACCGGTACCATGCCCTCTGCCGTACCCCCACGCCCATGCACCAGAATCAGCGCCATGCGTGCATCGGCCAGCGGCACACCGTCCAGGACAGGCGCCATACCCGCATGCGGTCCTGTGACCGTGATCGATGTCATCACGCCCCCCCGGTGTCGCCTGGAACCGGGAGACGTCCGGGGTAACCGGTCATCCCCTGCCCTGCATCATGCCCATCGTGCGGCCACGGTTCGCGATCGAGCGGTGTGAGCGCCGGAGCAATACGGTCCCGCTGTTCTTCGAGCCACGGCGGCAACCGCAGTGTCGAACCCGTGCTCGCCACCGGCTCGTCGACAAGAAACCCAGGCCCCATGGTTGCGAGTTCGACGATGTGGCCATCGGGATCACGCGTGTAGATGCTCTTGAAGTACACACGATCGAGTACGGGCGACACCTGAATACCGGCATCGAGCAAGCGATCGCGCATCTCGAGGTGCACGCTCTCGTTGGCCACGGCCAGGGCGTAGTGATGCGTCTGCCCCGTGCCCATGTGTGAGCGACGTTCGGTGGCCGGCCGTTCGAGATAGGTCACCAGGGAGCCCGGGCGGGCATCCGCCGTGCCCCAGCTCCAGTGCCGTGTACCGGGATCGTCGAAGTTCTCGGTCTTCTTCACCAGCGCCATGCCGAGGATCTGCCCGAGAAACTGATCGGTGATCTCGATGTCGGACGTCATCGCCGTGATGTGGTGCATACCACGGGTGAGCGACATCGCCGGATCGATGGTCGGTACGGGCTCGGGCCAGGTGATGGCCGCAATCGCCGCTTCGTCACGGCCACCGGCGACCAGCTCCGCAGGGGGTATGCGCTGCGGGATCTCACCGGCGTGTTCGTTGAACAGCAGCCCCGGGCCATCCGTCGCGATCTCGATGATCACGCCGTCCGGATCACGGAAGTAGATGCTGGTGAAATACTGCCTGTTCCACGGCCCACGGACACGGATGCCCAGGTCGGAAAGCCGGCGCTTCCACCGCAGCAGCGCATCCTGATCGGGCACCCGCAGCGCGATATGGTGCGTGCCCCCGATGCCCGTCCGCCCCCTCGGCGCACGGGGCCACTCGAAGAACGTGATGACCGTCCCGGCCCCGCCGGTCTCGTCGGCGAAGTACAGGTGATAGCTGCCCGGATCGTCGAAGTTGACGGTGGTTTTCACGAGCCGGAGACCCAGCACGCGGGTGTAGAAGTCGACCGTGCGCTGCGCATTCGCCGCAACGAGGGTGACGTGGTGAAGTCCGAGAATCGACATGGTACCGCCTCCTGCTCCTGTGGAGCTCATTTATCTTAGAACTAAGATATTGCTCTCGCCTGAACTGTCAAGCGTTTCCATTGCGACGTTAAGCGGGCCGGCGGCCGCCAGACATCAACCGGTCGATCTATCTTGGACCGCTCGAGGGCGCGATGCGCGATCTCACGGCGACGACGGGATCCGATCGACCTACGTGCCGGCGTGACTTCGCGGCATGGTGGCGCGGGCGGGGCCGGCGATGAACGCGCCGTCCAGAAACGTCCACGCGGATACGGTCACGTCGGTCGCGGTGGCTTCAATGATGTTGAGGGCACTGGCTCGGCGGCCCCGCATGCGCCGGGAGAGCGTGTTGGCCGCGCTGATCACGAACCGACCCGTGCGACGCTCCACGACTTCGACACGTTCCTCGTGATCATGGCCCGTGCACACCACATCCACATTCAGGGCCGCGATCCGGTCGAGCATCAACTGCGGGCGCTTCATGCCCCACCGTCGCGACAGGTTGCCCCGCACGACGTTGTGATGCACCACCAGCAGGCGCAGGTCGTCGGCCGGGCTTTCGGCCAACTGCGCGGCGGCCCGGTCGAGTTGTGCGTCGGTGAGGCCTCCCTTCACCCGCCAATCGCGGGGATACCAGGTCAGCGCAGCGGACAGCATGCCCCAGGATGAATTGAGGCCGACAATCGACAAGCCGGGCACGCGCAGCACCGGCTCGATGTCCTCGTTGATCCAGGCGCGATAGCCGGTGTGCAGCCGGCTCGCGTCACCCACACCAAACGGCGCATGCCACCAGGCGGTATCGTGGTTGCCTGGCACCGTGAGCACCGGGGCGAATGTGCGAAGTGCGTCGAGCAGTTCACGGGCCTGACGAAATTCCCGTTCGCGAGCACGCTGCGAGAAATCGCCGGACACCACAATGGCATTCCAACCACCCGCGCGGGCGAGGGCAAGCGCCCCATCCACATGTGCCCCAACAAACGGGTGCCCGCAGTGGATATCGGAGAGGTGCAGGACGCGCACAAGCGGTGTGCCTGAGGGCGCGCCCTGTCCTCCCGAGGCAGACGGAACCGGCTCAGCCAAGTTGCGCGACGACAGCGTCGGTGAATTCATCCGTGGTGGCGGTACCACCCAGATCACGCGTCAGTGCGATCTTCTCACGGATCGTGCGTTCGAACGCGGTACGAATGCGCTGCGCACGCGCATTGTCGCCGATGTGTTCGAGCATCATGCAGGCGGCCAGCAGCAACGCGCCCGGATTGGCGATGTTCTTGCCGGCAATGTCGGGCGCCGTGCCGTGCACGGCTTCGAAGATGGCGGCGGTCTTGCCGATGTTGGCGCCCGGTGCGAGCCCCAAGCCACCGACCAGACCGGAGATCTCGTCCGAAAGAATGTCGCCGAAGAGGTTCGTCGTCACGATGACATCGAACTGCTCGGGACGCATGACGAGGTGCATGGCCATGGCATCGATGATGCGCTCTTCAAACTCCACGCGCCCCGCGTACTCGGCGGCCACCATACGGCCCACGTCGAGGAACAAGCCTTGCGAGAATTTGAGGATGTTGGCCTTGTGCACCAGCGTGACCTTCTTGCGGCCATGGGCCAGCGCGTACTCGAAGGCGTAGCGCACGATGCGATCGGAGCCTTCGCGCGTGATGATGGCCACCGACTCGGCCGCCGCCTTCGGGTCATCCCCGATACGGACATAGTGCTCGATGCCGATGTAGAGCCCTTCGGTGTTCTCACGCACCAGCACGATGTCGATATCGTCGAAACGTCCCGGCACGATGGTGTACGCCGGGCGGACGTTGGCGTACAGGTCGAATGTCTTGCGCAGGGCCACGTTGATGGAACGGAAGCCTTCACCTACCGGCGTTTCCAGTGGTCCCTTGAGCGCGAGACGTGTGCGCTTGATCGAGTCGAGCGTGGCTTCGGGGATCGGATCGTTCCAGCGGGCCACACCGGCCATGCCGGCGACCTGACGGTCCCATTCGATGTCGGCGCCGGCGGCGGCCAGAATACGGACGGTGGCTTCGGCAATCGACGGGCCGATGCCGTCACCGGGAATGAGCGTTACGGGAGTGGACATGAGCAGGACAGGAACGATGCAGGATCGATGACGAGCGTGGGATCAGGACTGTCGACAAGTCTAGCGACCAAACGGGTCCCATGGTGCCCCCAACGCACACTTCCGGGTGGGCGTTCATTGACAATGACAGGTCCCCGAGCGCATTAACGAATCGCGTCCTGTCATCTCACCTTGCGGACCTTCCTCCCTCCCCCGCCGCGTGTCCCGTCTGCTGAAATACCTCCCCTGGATAGGCCTGGCCCTTCTTGGTGCTGGCGCGCTCGCCATGATCGCGCTCAACCGAGGCGAGAAGATCAGCGCCGCCTGGCTCCTCACTGCCGCGGTCTGTGTCTATCTGATCGGCTACCGGTTCTACAGCCGCATCATCGCGAGCGACATCTTCGGCCTCGACGCCACCCGGGCAACGCCCGCTGAGCGCCTCGACGATGGTCGCGACTACGTCCCCACCAACAAGTGGGTCGTCTTCGGCCACCACTTTGCCGCCATCGCCGGCCCGGGCCCGCTGGTCGGTCCGACCCTCGCCGCGCAGTTCGGATTCCTACCGGGTGCCTTGTGGATCCTGGTCGGCGTCGTGCTGGGCGGCGCCGTGCAGGATTTCGTGATCCTCTGCGCGTCCGTACGCCGTGACGGCAAGTCGCTCGGCCAGATGGCGAAGGATGAAATCGGTCCGCTGGCTGGTACGGTGGCGCTGGTGTCCATCCTCGGCATCATGGTCATTCTGATCGCCGTGCTGGCCCTCATCGTCGTGAACGCGCTGCGTGACAGCGCCTGGGGCACCGTGACGATCGGCCTGTCCATCCCGATCGCCATGGTCATGGGCGGCTATCTGCGCTGGGTCCGTCCCGGCGCGGTGCTCGAGGCAACCGCCGGTGGTCTGGCGCTGCTGTTCCTGTCGCTCTACATCGGCAAATGGGTATCGGAGTCCCCCGAGTGGGCGCCGGTGTTCACGCTGAGCGGCACGACGCTCTCGTTCTCGATCATGATCTACGGCTTCTTCGCATCGGTGTTGCCGGTGTGGATGTTGCTCGCGCCGCGTGACTACCTCTCCGCGTTCGTGAAGATCGGTGTGGTGGTCGCGCTCGGTTTCGGCATCCTGTGGGTGCTGCCCGACATGGAAATGCCGCCGATCACGAAGTTCATCGACGGGACTGGTCCAGTCTTCTCCGGCAAGCTGTTCCCGTTCGTGTTCATCACGATCGCTTGCGGTGCCATCTCCGGTTTCCACGCCCTGATTTCTTCGGGCACCACGCCCAAGCTGTTGCGTCGTGAGCCGGACGCCCGCCTGATCGGCTACGGCGGCATGCTGATCGAGTCGATGGTGGCCATCATGGCTCTCATCGCGGCCTGCGTGCTGACGCCGGGCATCTACTTCGCGATCAACTCGCCGGCGGCGGTCATCGGGACGACCGCGATCACCGCAGCGGAAACGATCAACGGATGGGGCCTGTTCGCCGCCATCTCGGCAGCGGATCTCGAACTGCTGGCCCGTCAGGTCGGTGAAAACTCCCTGCTGTCCCGTACGGGCGGCGCGCCCAGCCTCGCGGTTGGCATGGCGCACCTGTTCTCGCGTGCGCTGGGTGGTGAGAGCGCGATGGCGCTGTGGTACCACTTCGCCATCATGTTCGAAGCGCTGTTCATCCTGACCACGCTGGATGCCGGCACTCGTGTCGGTCGCTTCATGCTGCAGGACCTGCTGGGCAACATCTACAAGCCCCTGGGTCGTGTGGCGTGGTACCCGGCCGTCGTGACCTGCTCGGCGTTGTTCGTGATGATGTGGGGCTACTTCCTGTATCAGGGTGTCACCGATCCCCTGGGCGGCATCAACTCGCTGTGGCCGCTGTTCGGCATCTCGAACCAGTTGCTGGCGACTGTGGCGCTGTGCGTGGGCACGACGGTGATCATCAAGATGGGCAAGGCCAAGTACGCGTTCGTCACCATCATCCCGCTGGTCTGGCTGGTGATCGTGACCTCCTCGGCCGGCTACATGAAGATCTTCTCCAGCGATCCCAAGCTCGGCTTCCTGTCGCATGCCCGTATGCTGAAGGAGCAGATCGCCAGCGGCACGCTGCCGGCGAACATTCCGTCGCCTGCGGCAGCCGAACGGATGATCTTCAACGATCGATTGGATGCAGCCATTGCCGCCTTCTTCCTGGCCGCCGTGGTCGTGATTCTCGTGTCGTCCATCCGCCAGTGGCTGGCGGTGACGTCGGGCAAGCAGGTGGTTGGCAGCACCGAAACGCCCTATCAGCGCACGCAGCTCACAGGCGCCTGATCGCCCCGCCGCCAACTGAGCGGCAGAACAAGGCCACGGAGCGACATGCTCCGTGGCCTTTGTCGTGGCACCCTCTCGCGCTTCGGCCCTCCGGACACGATCTTTCCGATGTGTCTCAGGTGAGTCCCGCCTCCCTGCGGCGCATGTGGCAGGCCCCCCGAGGGCCTGTAGAACTGGTCCATGCCGTGATGCCGAGAGTCGTACGGTGTTCGGTTCGTCCGCTGCTCTTGCCCCCCAGGTCATGTCCACTGGCCAATCCGTCGGCGCATCGCTGCCAGGCGTTTCGTCCTCCGATCACGTGAACGAAACGTCATTGTCGGCGTTCGCCCGCGTGCGTCACGCACTCCAGCGCGTGGCCGCCGTTGTCCGTCGCATCATCGGTGTGCCGGACTACGAGACCTACCTCGACCACATGCGTCGCCAATACCCCGAGTGCACGCCACTCGACGCCACCGCGTTCGAACGTGAGCGCATGGCGGACCGCTACACCCGCCCGGGTACTCGCTGCTGCTGACCGTCTCACCCCTCCAGTCCATGCCCGTCTCCTCCTCCACGCGATCGGCGCCCCGTGCGTCGATCGCGTCTGTCATGGTGTCCCTCGGCGTCACGCTCGGGGGCACTGTGCCATCGCTCGTGCCGGCCACCCTCGTGGCGCAGTCCGCCCCCGCCGGTGCATTCGACTTCTCCATCGCGAACATCATGCGCGGCCCCGAGCACACGGGCCGCGAGCCGCAGGGCGCCGCCTGGAGTGCCGATGGCCAGTGGCTGTATTTCCAGTGGACGCCCGCCGGTGCGGCGTGGAACGAGCCGATGCGTCCGTACCGTGTCCGCACGGTCGCCGGCTCCAAGCCGGAGCTCGTGAGCGATGCGCACATGGACAGCGTATCAGCCGTTCTCGCGGACGGCGTACTGAGTCGCGACCGCACGCGTCGCGCGACGTCGGTCCGTGGAGACCTGTACCTCATCACGCTGCGTACCGGCGCCGTTCGACGACTCACACAGACCGCGGTCGCCGAAACCGATCCGCGCTTCACCGCCGATGATCGCTCACTGATCTTCCAGCGCGATGGCAATGCGTACGTGTTGGATCTGACGAACGGTGACCTGCGGCAGCTCACTGATGTGCGCGGTGGTCCGGCCCCGCGGGATCCAGAACGGCCCACGGGCATGCGCGGCGAAATCGAACGCCAGCAGCGCGAGTTGTTCGATGTGATTCGCGACCGTCAGCGCACAGACTCGCTGCAACGCGCGCAGCGGAATGCGGCACAGGCGCGCGGCCTGCCAATTGTGTATCTGCCCACCGGTGAGCGGCTCGCCTCTCTCAGTGTGTCGCCGTCATTGCGGTACGCCGTGCTCACGACGGCCTCGGGTCCTGGTGGATTCGGACCCGGCGGCGGCGGTGGTGGTTTCGTCGCGCAAGGCGGGGGTCAGGGCCAAGGCGGCGCTGCGGCAGCGGGCGGCGCCGGCCAACCGCGTAACACGATCGTGCCGAACTACGTGACCGCGAGTGGTTTCACCGAGGATATTCCGTCGCGCACCAAGGTAGGTGATGTGACGGGGCGCTCACGCGCCTATCGCCTGGATCTGGCAACGGGCCGCCTGCAACCGCTGGGCGTGATCGCGAACAATCTCGAGCGCCCGGCCTCGCAGGTGCGGGTCGCGAGCTGGAAGGCGGATGGATCCGCAGCGCTGATCACTTCGTCCACCCCCGACTTCAAGTGGCGCTACCTCACGTCGGTGGGAGACACCGGTCAGTTGCGTGTCGTGCATGCCCTGAACGACACGGCCTACGTGGGCGGGCCATGCAGCAACTGCATGGGCTTCCTGCCCAACGGCCGGGTGTGGTATGGCAGTGAAGTGAGTGGATATGCCCACCTCTACACGGCCAATGTCGATGGCTCCGACACGCAGCCGCTCACCAGCGGCAAGTGGGAAGTGGAGCGCGCGGAGTTGTCGGACGACGGCACCTGGTTCCTGCTGCACACCAGTGAAGAGTCGCCGTTCGTTCGCCATGCCTATCGCATGGCGGCCACCGGTGGCGCACGCACCAAGATCACGCGCGAGCATGGTGGGCACAGCGTCACGCTGAGTCCCGACGGCAAGCGCTTCGCCGATGTGTACTCGGCCAGCAATCTCCCGCCCGAGTTGTATGTCGTGAATGCCGACGGCAGCAACCAGACCCGCCTGACGGTGTCCACCTCGGAGGCGTTCCGTTCGCGCACGTGGCTCAAGCCCGCCATCGTGAAGATTCCGGCCAGCGATGGTATCGAAGTGCCGGCGCGGATCTATCGCCCGGAAGACATGGGCGCAAAGCCCAACGGCGGTGCGGTGATGTTCGTGCATGGTGCCGGCTACCTGCACAACGTGCACGACTTCTGGAGCACGTACACGCGTGAGTACATGTTCAACCAGTTGCTGGCCAGCAAGGGATACATCGTCCTCGATGTGGACTACCGTGCGAGCGCTGGGTATGGACGCGATTGGCGTACGGCGATCTATCGCTGGATGGGTGGCCGAGATCTCGCAGACCATGTCGATGCATCCAAATGGCTGCAGAAGGAACATGGCATCGATCCCGAGCGCATTGGTCTGTACGGTGGCAGTTACGGCGGCTTCATGACGCTGATGGCGCTGTTCACCGCCCCCAAGTCGTTCGGCGCCGGTGCCGCGCTGCGCAGCGTGACCGACTGGGCACACTACAACCACGGCTACACCGGTGGCATCCTCAACCTGCCGCAGGGTGACACGCTGGCCTATCGCCGCTCATCGCCGATCTTCTTTGCCGAAGGCCTCGAGGATCCGCTGCTCATGGCGCACGGCATGGTCGACACGAACGTGCACTTTCAGGACATCGTACGCCTGTCACAGCGACTGATCGAACTGGGCAAGACCGATTGGGAACTGGCCGTGTATCCCGTCGAAGATCATGGCTTTGTGCGTCCCGATTCCTGGACCGACGAGTATCGGCGAATCTTTGAACTGTTCGAGCGCACGATTGGCCCGAACGGCAGCAAGGCGAAGAAGTAACCAATCGGAGCGCACACCCGATGTTCGGTGCTTCGGCGCCCGATGCATGGATTGACACTCTTGTCGACCACTGGCGTGGTCGGCAGGAGTGGATCCTGGCTCACCAAATGGACATTGCTGGTATTGCTGCACCAACGGGTGCCGAAGAACGCCGCGCCGCACATGTGGAATCACAGCTTCGTGCGATGGAAGGCATCGACACACACCGTGATCGCCATGGCAATGTCTGCGCGGTGATGGTACCGGCATCGGCTGGTGCTGGTGTTGATAGGGCCCCCCTCGTGTGTCTGGCGCATCTCGACACCGTGTTCGACCGGGAAACGCCGCTGGTCATTCACCGCGAGGGTTCGATTGTGCGGTGCCCGGGTATCGGCGACAACAGTCGTGGGTTGGCCGTATTGCTGGCGCTGGCACAGACGTTGGGTGCCGCCGACGTGCGAGGTCGCCTGGCGCGACCGGTGCACCTCATCGCCACCGTGGGTGAGGAGGGGATCGGCGATCTGCGTGGTGCGCGCGGTTGGTTCGATGATCGTTCCGCAGCTTCGCATATCGACCCTTTTGCGGTCATTGCAATCGACGGTCCGGGCGACGACACCGTGGTACATCGCGCCCCAGGATCGGTTCGGCTCCGTATCACGGTGACCGGCCCCGGCGGGCACAGTTGGACCGATGCCGACACGGTCAGTCCTGTGGCTGCCGTGGGCCACCTCATCGCCGGGATCTCGCGTCTGGCTCACGAGCGCCCCTCGGGCACCACCATCGCCGCCACCCGCGTGTCGGGCGGTGAGTCGCTCACGGCCATCCCCACCCAATGCTGGGTCGACATCGACATTCGTGGCATCAGGCAGGCCGACATCGACGGTCTGCGCGCATCCACCATGACATTGCTGTCCCGAGCGATCCAGGAGGAGCGGTCACGCCATCCGCGCACGACCCTCGACCTGCAGGTGACGGTACTCGGCGAACGACCGGCTGGCTCCATCAGTGAACAACATCGACTGGTGCGCGCGGCGGTGGTGGCGACAGCAGCCGTGGGACGCGACGCGCGCCCCGCCATCGCCTCCACCGACGCCAACATCCCGCTGTCGCGTGGCATTCCGGCCATCGCACTCGGAGCGGGTGGCACCGGCGGTGGCGCGCACACGCGCGACGAATGGTACGACGACCGCGATAGTCACCGGGGTGTTGAACGACTGCTTCGCCTCGTCCTCACGCTCGCGACCAGCCGACCCTCAATCGACGATCTCGAACGCTGACGCGCTGGGCACCGTCGTGAAGAACTGCGCGCGCTGGGCGGCGATGGGGTGCGCGCGCGCATACCGTTCGCGCCACCGCGCCAGGAACGGATCGGCCTGTGCGGCCGGGATCATCGCCCACACGCTGCCCCCGAACCCCGCGCCAAACGCACTCGCCGCATCGGCACCAAGGTCGCGGGCGTATCGGTGCAAATGCACCGTCTCCGCGATCTGATTCTCCAGGGCGCGTTCCGCCCCAAACTGCGACGCATCCACGAGAGAACCGAATGCCGGCAGATCGCCGCGCGCCAACGCGTCGGTGGCCTTGGGCACCAGGACGAAAGTCTCCTCGAAAAACTGCTCCAAGCGGGCACGGAGATGTCGGGCGCTGAAATCGGGCGCGTCGGCCACATCAGCGGCGATGAACAGCGCCTCCGGCACCGCTTGTGGCACCGTGCCGCCGGATGCGGACAGAAACGCATCGTGGAGCGTGCGCACGCTGTCGCCCGCATGCCGATTCCAGGCCAGTACCAGACGATGCGCGGTGCGCGCTGCCCGATTGTATCGCTCCTTGGCGGCACCGGTCTTGGCCGCCACCACACCGCTGACGGCAACCACAAACCGATGCGTCTGCGGCCACGGTACCGAACGTTCATGCGCGGCCGGGATCCACCGGAAGACATCCAACTGACCCGGAGAGCAGCACAGAATGGCCGTCTGGTCCTGCGCACCGCCCATCGTGCCCACCCCACGCTCACCGCTCAATCCCGCAAAATCCCCACCGTTTTCGAGCGCACCGACATACCCCGCCAATGTCAGGCGATCGGTGATGGAATCGGTCCAACGCGGATCCTGATCCAACGCGGAGAGCGAGGCCATGGCTGCCGACAGTGCCACGGTGAACGCACTGGAGCTCGACACCCCGGCAGCGGGAGGCAGGTTGCTCGCCAGACTGATGTCGGCCCCTCGCACGGCACTGCCGAAGTTGTGCAGCAATCGGGCCATCACGGTGCGCGGATACACCGACCATGGCACCGATCCCCGTTGCGGATGTTCGAGAGACAGAGAAACGGTTTCACGCCGCCTGGCATCGCGAATCACCACCATGGCATCGGTACGCGGACGGGCCACGATCACCAATGCCCGCTCCACCGTGCACAGCAGCGAGCGTCCGCCCGCGTAGTCAACATGTTTGCCCAGCACCTCGATGCGTCCCGGCACGATCCACGTGCGACGGCCGCGCGCTGGCACATCGACACGATCCAGAGCCTGATGCGCGTCGCGGCACAACTGCGTAGCCGCCTTCATCGCCTCAGGCGACAAGGGCGACGCGGACAGTGCATAGGAGGACAGGAGCGTGCGGTCGGAGCTCACCGGAAAGCAGAGAGACAGGCGGAGGGGCGTGGATACGTCAGGTCTTCGGTTCGATATGCAGCAGTCGCGCCGTGACCGATGCGATATCCCGGCGCTGCGACAGATCGAGGACCGGGGCGCTCATGCGAATGGCCCGGATATCCGCGCCCTCGTGGAGGGCGAGTGCCACCGCTTCGGGTAGCTCGAACTCGCCTCGTGCAGACTGCGGAACACGCCGGCAGGCGTCGACGATCGGCGGTGTGATCGCCCACAAATTCATACCCACCCAGCGCGCAGCTTCGCTGTCGATATCGAGGTGGTCTCCCGGCTTCTCCACGATACCTCGCAAGGTCTCATCGTCGCCGACATCCAGCACGGCATAGGCACGCACACGATCCGCATCGATGTTGCCATCGCGCACCAACACGTCCCGATCGAATGCGACCGTGCCGGCGCGTGACTCAGCGGCGAGCGCCGCATACGCGGCCACCGGGTAATAGTTGTCGGCGTTGAGCACCAGAAACGCGGGTTCATTCACGACCGCGGCGGCACGCACGACCGCGTCAGCGGTCCCGATCGGCACCGGCTGCTCCGCGTATGCCATCGTCACACGACGCGGCGGCGATGTGGTGAAATGCGCACGAATCGGATCCGGAGCAGGGCCCACCACGAGCACGACCTGTTCGATGCCCGCGTCCGCCAACGCCGACACGAGATATTCGAGAAAGGGGCGCCGTATGGGGATAAGCCCCTTCGTTCCCGTTGATGCGGCGGCGTCCTGTTCGGAATTGAGTGCAGCCGACGCGTCGGCCCGGCGCATTCGTGTGCCGAGCCCTCGTGCCATGATCACCGCCGTGCGGATCGGCAATGCGGTCAGGGGGCGGTACCCGGGCCCTGTGGGGCCGTCGACGTACGCCAGGCACCACGCGTGAAATCCGGGAACTTGACGGGCGCACTGCCCTTTCGCATCGACTGCTCACTGAGTGCAAACGGCACGCTCCACGCCACGGCATCGTACACATCGAAATCCGGAGCCAATCCTTCGCGCATGCACTGCACGAGACGATAGGCCATCACGAAATCCATGCCGCCATGACCGCCCTGTCTGGCCTTCTCACCAACGGCCGTCCAGAGCGGGTGCTCATACCGCGCCTGCACGGCGGTGAGTGGTGTCCATCGCTCGCCACCTGCGGCGCCGTCGATGTAGAGGCGCGGCGGATAGTCGTTGAAGATGGCTTTCGAACCCTGCAGGTTGTTGAGCCGCGAATAGGGCCGTGGGTTCACCACATCATGCTGCAACAGAATGGTGCGTCCTTTCGCTGTGCGGATGAGCGACGAGTTCATGTCACCCGCCTTGTAACGCTCCGCCCACTTGGCGCTCCCCTTGGGCTCATGCTGCTCGCGCCACTCGGTGAGACCTGCCTCGTTGGAGGACATCGACACCATGTAGTCGAAGCGGTCGCCGCGATGGATGCCCAGATACTGCGCGACTGGGCCAAGTCCATGGGTGGGATAGAAGTTGGCATCGCGCTGCGTGTGCGGCGCGCGGCGCCATAGCCCTTCATCCCGATCTTCGAACAGGATCTTGCGCAGGTCGTGCAGATACGCCGCTTCGGCGTGCAGCAGCGTACCAAACACACCCTCGCGAACCATGCGCAGCACCGATAGTTCGCTGTTGCCGTAGCAGCAGTTCTCCATCATCAGACAATGGCGCTTGGCCTTTTCCGATGCTTCGACCAGGCGCCAGCAGTCCTCGACGCTCATGGCAATCGGCACTTCACTGGCGCAGTGTTTACCCGCAGCAAGGGCCGCGAGCATCACCGGTGTGTGCCACTGCCAGGGCGTGGCCGTGTACACAAAGTCAATGTCGTCGCGCTGCACGAGGCGTTCGAAATCCCGCTCACCCGCCGTGAAGAGCGCGGGTGCCTTGCGTCCGGCCTTTGTGACCATATCGGCCGCACGCTGCGCCTTCTCGGGCACGACATCCGCCAACGCCGTGATCTCCACACCTTCCACCGCGAGCCACTCGTTCAGCACCGAGCGTCCACGGAGCCCGGTTCCCACGATCGCGATACGCACCACCGCGTGTTTTTCGAATGGCACCCCCAACATCGCGCCGTTCGTGGAGGGGACGGGAGGTGCCAGATCGACGCGCCAATCATCTGTGCTGGCCAACAATCGCATGGGCGCACCGACCATAGCCGTCGCCGCCGCGGCAGCGGCTCCGCCCAGCAATGCGCGTCTCGACACCTTCCCGTCATCGTGCATCAGCCTTCGCCTCGCAGCTCCGAGTGATCGCCCAGGGTCATGCGGCCGCTGACACCATCCACGACGACATGATCGCCGAGGAAGCAGTCGTGCAGCGTCGCATTGGAGATGTGCGCATGTTCACCAGCCACCGTGTCACGTACCGTGGCATGGCGGATCGTACTGCCAGCGCCGATGGATACGTTGGGGCCCACGGTGGCGTGTTCGATCGTGACACCGTCCTCGATGTATACCGGCTCAACGATCGTGGCCCCTTCACCAAGTGTCCCCGGACGGCGCGCGCGGCCCTTCTCGAGCATCGTGCGATTCGTGTCGAGCAACGTCTCGAGCTGGCCGGCGTCGTACCACCCGTCCACGTCGACCACCTTGATCTTCGCACCTTTGTCGATCATGTACTGGAACGCATCGGTGAGATACCACTCGCCCTTGTTCGGGGTGGTGGTCAGCACGTGGGCGATGCCCTCGTACAACAGCTTCCAGTTGCGGATGTAGTAGAGACCGATGTTGGCGCGCTTGGAGATCGGCTCCTTGGGCTTCTCCACGATGCGCGTCATGTGGCCCTCGGCATCGGTCACCACCACACCGAAGCGCTGGTAGTCCTCGACTTCCTTCGTCCAGATGATCCCGTCGGCTTCGGTGTCTTTTGTGATGCTCAGGTCTGCATCGAAGATCGTGTCGACGAAAATGATGAGCACCGGCTGATCGACATAGTCCCGCGCCAGAGCCACGGCACCGGCCGTGCCATCCTGCACCGCCTGCTCGATGAACACGCTGGGGATGGCATAGTTGGCCTTGGTGAACGCCTCGACCTTCTCCTTGAGGTGGCCGGTGATGTACACGACCTGTTCGACATTGCCCAGGCGCATGACATCGTCCATCACATAGCTCATGACGGGACGCCCCGCGACCTTGAGCATCGGCTTCGGCACCACGTGCGTGTGCGGGCGGAGTCGCGTGCCTTTTCCGGCCAGCGGGATGATGACCTTCATGATGTCGTCGGGCTATGGGTGAAGAGGGCGCAGCATGGCGACGCTGTGTCCAAGATGCAGAACGGCGACGTCCCCCGGGAGGGGCGTCGCCGCCATGATTCGTCATCTTGACCGGTCCCTTGTACCTAGGGAGCGCTGGTCCCTTCGCGCCCGTACCGATCCTTGAGTCGCACCACGTCATCGAGTTCCGGTGTGCTCGCCTCGAGCACGTCGCAATCGGTGACGGCTTCCATGTAGTGAATGGTGCCCGGGGTGATGCGGAAGGACTGGCCTGCGGTGAGGAGCTGATCGCGCAGTTCCGTATCACCCGGAAGCTGCACCCAGTACTTCATCTCCCCCTGCAGCAGGTACACCGTCTCGTCCTTGCGCTCGTGGTACTGCACCGACAGCGCCTGGCCGGCCGTAATGTGGAGGATCTTCCCGACGTACCGATCGGTGTGTGCCCAGATCGTTTCGTGCCCCCAAGGCTTGGGGACATGACGTACCTCCACCCGGCCACTCACGCGCGCGTACCACCCATGCGGCGGCGCAGCATGCCGAGCTTCCGACGGAGCGAACCGTCCATGACGGTGTCGCCCACACGAACCACGACGCCACCGAGAATGCTCGGGTCAACGGCGAAGTGCGGCACCACGGTCTTGCCGGTGGCCTTCGAGAGGCGCTCGGCAATCATCTTCGCTTCTTCGTCTCCCGTCTCGCGCGCCACCGTCACCCGGGCGTGCACAATACCCGACGCCGCGTCGCGCAGCGTTTCATACTCTGTCGCGATGGCCGGGATGAGCATCTGACGGCGATTCTTCACGAGCTGCTGCAGAAACCGCAGGAACAGATGCGGAACCTTGTCGCCCAACGCCTTCGACAGCACCACCGACTTCTGCTCGGCCGCGATACGCGGCGACTCGAGGAAGCGCGAGAGATTCACATCGTTGTTGATGGCGTCGGCCACCTGACGCAACAATGCCCCCCACCCCTCGGCGTCGTCCGCTTTGCGGGCGAGCACCAGAAGAGCCTCGGCATAGTTGCGGGCGACGGATTCGCCCTGCACGCCGGCCGCCATCAGCGCGCCGCCTTGCCGTCGAGCGACGCCAGGAAGCTCTCGACGATCTGGCGGTTGCCTGCCGAGTCGAGGTTCTGTTCGATGACGCGGGACGCACCGGCAATGGCCAGGTCGACGGCTTCGCGACGCAGCTCGGCGATGGCCGACGCCTTTTCGCCCTCGATGGCGCGGCGGGCCTGCTCGATCATCTCTTCCTGCTGGTGCTTGGTCTGCGCGAGCAGATCGGTGCGCATCTTCTCGGCCGTCGCGCGGCTTTCGGCGATGATGCCCTGCGCCTCAGTGCGGGCGGCCTCGAGCTGCGCGCGCTGCTGCGCCAACGCCGCTTCGGCCTCGGCACGATCACGCTTGGCACCTTCGATCGCGTCCTCGAGCGCCTTCTCGCGAGCCTCAACGGCGGCGAACAGCGGCTTGAATGCGAACTTCGCGAGCACGACGAAGAGCAGCGCGAAGATGATCAGCGTCCAGAACATCAAGCCAGCCTTCGGCTCGAGCAGGTTCACGGGGCCACCCTGGGCATCGGACGCCAGGGCCGGCGTGGCGATCATCAACTGCGCGACAACGGAAGCGAGCACGCCACGGCGGGCGGAAAGAGCGAACATGGAGAGGTCCACGAAGATGGAGGAAGCGGAGGGGCGCCCGGACGGTTGGACCGAACGCCCCACACGCAGTCAGATCAGAACGTGATCTTGCCCTGGATCTGGAAGCCGATGACGACACCGAACAGCGCGGCGCCTTCGATCAGCGCGGCAAGGATCAGTGCAGCCGTCTGGATGCGGCCAGCCGCTTCCGGCTGACGCGCCATGCCTTCAACCGCCGAACCACCGATGCGGCCGATGCCCAGGCCGGCGCCGATCACGGCACCACCGGCAGCGATACCAGCGCCGATCATGGCGAGGCCCTTCGGATCCTGCACCACCGGCGCGGCGGCCTGGAGGAGACCCATGATTTCCATCGTATAACTCCGAGTCGTAGTCGTTGTGATCCTGCACTCCCGACGGACACTCTGGTCCGCATGCCCGTCACTGAGCGGTGAAGCTCAACGGGCTTTGCCGGTCGCTCGACCGGCTACTGAACACACCGCAGGGGAGAGCCGCGGCACGTCCATTTCAAACAGGTGCGACTAGTGGTGCGCTTCCCGGATCTGGCCGATGAACACGCAAGCCAGCAGCGTGAAGATGAAGGCCTGCAGGAAGCTGACGAACAGTTCGAGCATGCTGATGGCCACGGCCATGAGGACCGGCACGCCAGCCAGCGCCCAGCTCTGGAACGCGAAGATGAGGCCGATGAGTGCGAGCAACACGATGTGTCCCGCCGTCATGTTGGCGAACAGACGGATCGTGAGCGCAAACGGCTTGGAGATCTTGCCGACCATTTCCACCGGCGACATCACGAAGAACATGATCACGCGCATGGGCAGCGGCAGATCCTTGTTCCAGTAGAAGATCGTGCTGAGGTACCCGAAGCCATTGGCGCGAATACCGGCCAATTCGACCACGATGGCAGTGATAACCGCCAGCGTGAACGTCACCGAAATGTTGCCGGTGGCGGTGGAGCCATACGGAATCATCCCGAACAGATTGCAGGTCAGGATGAAGAAGAAGAGCGTGAGCGCGAAGGGCACGAAGGCCTCGCCGTGGTGTCCCACGTTCGGCAGCACGACTTCATTGCGCATGTACAGCGCGAGCGCCTCCATGGCCCCCGCGAAGCCCTTGGAGCGGCCACTCGTGGCGTGCTGGGCCCGCGACTTGGACGCCGCCGTGATGAGCACGATGGCCACGACCAGCGCGGCCGCAATCATGAATACCACGTGCTTGGTGGGCGACATGTCGACCGCCAGGCCACCGATGTGGATCGGCTCCCAGTGGGGCAGCTCGATTTCCTTGTAGAACGGCGCCTTCCAATACGGCAGCTCGAGATGATGGCCGTCCGTGATGTGCGGCGTGATGATATCGACCGGACCGGACGCGGCGGGCGCACCATGTGTATCGGCGCCATGTTCCTGCGCGAATGCCGGGAGCGGCGCGACGACGAGCGTCAGCGCGACACTGGCCAAACGGGCCAATCGGGACAGCGAACGGATCATCGACTGCATCCGGGTATGAGGCATCAGTTCAGAAAGAGCGGCTCGACGAGTGTCGAGAGGAAGTAGAACACCACCAGTGACAGCAGCGCTGGACCAGCCACCAACCCCAGCGCCTTGATGCCGAGCAACGCCCAGAAGGCGACGGACGCAAACCGCAACAACACGCCCAGTCCCCATCCCGCGATCACCTGCTGTCGCGCCACGAGACGCGCCACGGCAAAAGTGAACGTCTGGACGATGATCGCAAGCCATGCACTTGCCCGCACGGCCCGCACCGATTCTGCATCGGTCCATACGAAGGTCTGCATGACGTAGGCGCACACCAACACGAGTGCGACCTGTGCCACCGTAAAACGCAGCAGAGCGGTCATCATCCCCGATGTCGCGGGACGATCAGGCATCGACGGATTCGTCATGGACGTCTTCGTGATTGACGTGATCGTTTCACGGCTTCGGTGTCGAGTCGTCGTGATCAACGGACGAAGCGCGCGGAACGCGCTGTGTCGCCGTCAATCGACGGTAACCCGAATAGAACGCACCACCACCACCCACCAACACACCGCCGAGAAGAAACAGCGGTGCCGTGTCGAACCGGCGATCCATCCAGTTGCCGGCATACACGAACAACAGAATCGCGGCAAAGAACTGCATCCCGAGTCCGGCCAAAGCCCATGGCGACACGTCGCCAGGAGGCTTGGATTCCTGTGTGGAACGATGCGGATTTTCTGCCATTCGGGGGCGGAAGCTAGAGGCTTGTGAAATTTTTCGCAAGCGATCGTTCCGGCTCAAACCGAAGAGAAGCCGAGGCGTTGGCCGAGGGCGGTAAAGATCATGTTGCATCGTCACTTAGGACGAAACTGGGCCCTTGACAGGCTGGGCCGGAGTTAATAACGTGGCGCCGTATCGAAATGTGACGGCCGGTCGTCCAACCGCATGTAAGTTCGGCGCTTCCGCGACCTGCGTCACTTCCCGACAATCTGCCCCTCGTCCTGATGCTCGCGCGCATCACCGTTCCACTGCTGGCAGCGGCCGGACTCGTCTTCGCGTGTGGACCGCGAACGCCGAGCCCGGTGGCGAACGCTCGCCCGAAAGCGGGGGCGGACATGGGGGTGGTGTCCCATGTGATGGTGGACACGGCCAATGGGACCGTCGGGTTCGCGATCGAGGTCACGAACGACTCCCCCAAGCGGGTCGAGTTGACGTTCCCCGATGGTCGGACGCATGACTTCGTGGTGCTGGACACCACCGGACGTGAAGTATGGCGCTGGAGTGCCGGCCGGTTGTTCACGCAGGCCATGCAGAACCGGTTGCTGGACGCCCATGATTCTGCGGTGTACCGCGAAAAGTGGTCGCCGGACACGCCGGGCCAGTACACGTTGGTGGCGCAGCTCCGGAGTGAGAACTACCCCGTGCAGCAGCGGGTCGACTTTTCGCTGCGGTAGTCTCCCCAAGCCGGTCGCGGCATGTGGCCGCGCTCTGTCCCCGGTGCTGTAGCGACAGAGGTCCCTGGAAGTACATTGCGACGAGTTGGCAACGGACGCCCACAGGCGTCCGTTATCGTTTCCGCCAGCTGTTGGTGCGCTGTCTCTGCTTGAACCTGCCGCATCTGGTCCGATGGACCAGCCGCAGTGGGGTGGCGGTGGGCAGTGTGACACTGGTTCCCGTGCACGATCCTGCCTCATGGTGATGGGGATCGGATCGTCTCCCTGCCCCCCACACGATTCCTCGTGACTTCATCCCCGGACGCAAACGATCTCGCGTTGCTCGATCGCCTCGCGACAGCGCGGCGGGAGCTGCGGCACCAGATCGCCCAGCGCATCGTTGGTCAGGCACACGTTGTGGACGACCTCGTGACGGCCTTGCTGGCGGGCGGTCATGCGGTGCTCGTCGGTGTTCCCGGCCTGGCGAAGACGCTGCTGGTGCAGACCGTCTCGCAGGCGTTGGACCTGACGTTTTCGCGCGTGCAGTTCACGCCCGACCTGATGCCCAGCGACATCACCGGTACCGAGCTGATGGAAGAGGAGCCCGGCACCGGCAAGCGGGCCTTTCGATTTGCTCCGGGTCCGGTGTTCGGCAACATGGTCCTGGCCGACGAAATCAACCGAGCCCCACCGAAGACCCAGGCGGCACTGCTCCAGGCCATGCAGGAACGCACGGTGACGGTGGCCGGTCGGACGTACGATTTGCCACGTCCGTTCTTTGTGCTGGCCACGCAGAATCCGATCGAACAGGAAGGTACGTACCCGTTGCCGGAAGCCCAGCTCGACCGATTCATGTTCGAATTGACGGTTGGCTATCCGACGCGTGAGGAGGAGGAGCAGATCGTGCTCTCCACGACCGGTGCGACGCAGGGCGAGGTGAAGCCCGTGTTGGGTGCGGAAGAGTTGCTGCAGATGCAGCGGCTGGTACGCCGCCTGCCGGCCCCGCCGAGTCTGGTGAAGTATGCGGTGCATCTGGCGCGAAGCACGCGGCCGGATGCGGCCGAAGCGACGGCACGGGTGAAGAAGTACGTGAGCTGGGGTGCCGGTCCGCGTGCCTCGCAGTATCTCGTGTTGGGTGCGAAGGCCCGGGCGGCGATGGACGGCCGAGCGATGCCTGACCTGGATGACGTGCGCAGCGTCGCGAAGGGTGTGCTGCGGCACCGCATGGTGATGAATTTCCAGGCGGAAGCGGATGGGATTGCTACAGAGTCATTGATCGAATTTCCGGCCTAACTGGGACGGGAAGGATGACGCGGAGCGGGAGGGCGGCCTTACGAGGTTGTCCTCCCGCTCTTGTTTTGCCTTCCGGGAAGGCAGGGTATTCCGTGTGATGTTCAACAGACTGTAAAATGACACGTCGCTGACGAATCTCGGGAGGATGCGGAAGGCGCAGGAAGTTGTAGCGCACCAGCCTCAAATGGCTCTGGAGGAGTCATGGATAACGTCGCGCAATCGTTGCGAGCTGAACAACCAGATCTGCCCAGCCCGCGAAAGCCTAACCATGCGCCCAGCGCGCCACCGGATGGGCAAGCGTGGCTGCGCGTCCAGACATTTGGCGCGACTCGCATGTTGATCGGCAATCAGGTTATTAGCGCTCAATCTGAGGTCATTTTCGCGATCCTGTTGCGCTTGGTCTACTCCCCAGCGATGCGTGTTGCGCGAGATACACTGCTCAACGAGTTGTGGCCTGGCCAGCCCAATGCAAGACAGCGAGCCAACTTGCGCCAGGCACTGTATAAGCTGAGGGGCTTGCAAGTGGACATCGCACTGCGCGCAGAGAGTGTCCAGTTGAACCGTGATCAAGTGCTGCGAACATTCTCCATCGAGCGGAGCATCGAGACCTTTGATCGCGATGTAACGCGCGGAGACGAACCCTTCGGACTGTTTGCTCCGGGTCTGGTAGGGTGCAGTGACGCGTTCGATGGTTGGTTAGAGCGAACTCGCGAATCTGTTCACGGAGACGTCCGACGGGTATTGGTTGATGTCCTGCGGCAGCGTCGAGAACGCGCCGATTGGGGAGCTGCGGAAATCCTCTCGCGATGGCTGTTGCAGTTTGATCCGCTCAATGAAGACGCGACTCTTACTCTAGCCGAGTGCACCATGATGGCTGGGGCGAAGGCAGAGGCGGTATCCATGTTGGATCGCTATTTGGTTGAGCTTGGCCCCAATGCTGGGGACATTCGCCTCCCAGCTCAGCTACTACGGAAACGCTTTACGGAACCTTCGGTGCGTCGCCGCCCATCGCTCGCCACGACTGAGCGGCATTTCGTTGGCCGAGAGAGCGAGCTGGCGGATCTTACGATGCTTATGCGCCGTGCACGCTGGCATGACGGTAGCGCGGTATTGCTACACGGGCCTTCGGGGATTGGAAAGACGCGAATTGTCTCCGAGCTCGCAAAGGTCGCGCAGATCGAGGGCTACCGAGAGGTATCCATTGAGTGCCGGGAAACTGATCTTCAGCGCCCTTTGAGCGTCTTCCTCGATGCTTTGCCAGAACTGCTGTCCACACCGGGCGCTCTAGGTTGCTCCCCAGAAAGCATGACCGTCTTGAAGCGTCTTGTCGGAGAGCGCGACGGCTCACTCGTGGTTGATCCATCTCTTTCGGACGCGGACGAACTCTCCGCACCTCTGCTCTCCCGTTCCGCGACACAAAGGCTTGAGGACGCACTGAAGAATGTTCGTACTCAGTCTATTCGTCACGCGATTGTAGATATCGTCGGCGCTGTCTCTGAAGAACGACCGCTCATGATCGTGCTGGAAGACGCGCACTGGATGGACGGAGATTCATGGGACGGTGTAGCCGACCTTATACAGCGCACTCCCTCGATGAGACTTTTCTTAGTTATCACTTCGAGGTCACGATCGATTCTGGCACAGCGTCCTAACCGCATTCCTCCGAGCCTCTCGATTCGCAATGTTGGAGCATTGACATCTCAGCAAAGCCTGACGCTCGCAAGAGCCATCGGCGAGGACTATGCGGCGACAATGGATGTCAATACGGAGCGGTGGATCGTTGATGCGTGCGAGGGAAGCCCGCTGGTCCTGCGCGCTCTAGTCAACCACTGGATTGAGACAGGCGACGCCGGGGGCATACCTCCAACACTTCAAGTGCTCCTGGAGCACCGCATCGATCGCCTGCACCCGCATGCCCTTAGGGCAATGCAAGCAGTGTGTACTCTGGGGAAGTTCGCTTCCGTAGAGCGTATCGGACGTGTCCTGCAGCTTCCTAACCACGAGCTGATGACTGCACTTGAACAACTGGAGGAAGGCAGTTGTCTCTCACGTGCAGATGCTTCCCTTCTGGTTTCGCATGAACTAGTCGGCCGAGCTGCAATTGAGAGGATTCCGAGCCTCGTCCGAGCCACAATTCATCTCGCTTCAGGGGGTGTCCTTGAAGCAGAATACGCACGGACTCCCGGAATCAATTTGTTGGTTGAGGCACTCTATCATTTCTCGAAGGCGGGTAGCGCAGAACATTGCGCTCGAGTGGCCTTGAGATACTCTGATGCCATTCTGCAAGCGGGAAGGCCTAAGACAGCCCTCTCTATCTTGCAAGATCTGGACCTCGGAGCGACAGACACGGAGACCCGCAGTCAAGTCGACCGGCTTTGCGCGCGCCTAGAGCTTGAAGTTGGAGAATATGGGAAGGCACTCCTCCACTCGCCTGGCGGCTACATCGTACCCGCAAATATTCACGAACTATCAGACGGCGAGATAGATGAACTGCTATCTGCTATCGACTCCGCTCATCGTGTCGACATACTCGCCGATCGAGATGAGCTTGCAAGAATATGTGAATCTGTAGTCGCACTATCTGACATTGGCCCCATTGCTCGAGTCAGAGCGGGGGAAATTGGGCTTACCATCACAGCAAACACTTGTGACTCTGCAGTAGCCGCGAACTGTTTTGCAGCAGTGAAGTCGGACGGGAGCTTCACCGGCGGGAACGACGAGCGCCTTCAAAGGCTCTCATTGCTCTATCACACCATTTTCGGCGATCTTCAGACTGCGGAGAGAGCAGCAAATGAAATGGTGAGACGCCTTTCTCGCCATGAGCCTTCCAGCATTGCGGCTCAAGACATCGGTAGAGCTGCCTACGCGCTCAAAATGTGCGGAAGGATGACAGATGCTGAGGAAGCGCTCCGTCTCGCCTATACGATGGCGATATCAGTAGACGCTCCAAAGCTGGCGATGTACCCGGCTTGGCAACTCGCGCAGATGCAGTTAGATGGTGGTTCAGTATCAGATCTGAGCCATTGGAATGGAGTTCTATCCAACCTCCTGTCAGCAGATGATGATCCGATCGCTTCGAATTTCCTAGTTGCTCACTTTTGCCACGTCGCAATCGAGAGCGGGGAATCAGAGAGAGCCCAGTCGCTACTAAAGGAAGTGAGGGTTCAGCTACCGCGCGTTCCGACGCAAAAAGCTAGCGCATATGTTATTGCGCTCGAACTTGGAGTCGCGCTCCTAGACAACGACTGGAAACCAAGCACGGAGCTAATTCAGGTCGCCACGGAAAAGCATAGGCGGACCGCTGCATTTGGAACAAGCGACTATCTCACCGCGAAGCTCGCACGGGCGATGGTTCGCGTAGAAGACTTTCAATCGGCACATGCCCTGATCTCTGAATACCTAGCTTCTCAACGCAGAGAGAGAGGAGAACCATCCTTGGTACTTAAGCAGACCCTCGAATCCCTTCTCTCCGCGCATTCCTAGGCCACTGCTGGTGTCTTCACTCGTTTCCGTACGATCTCTAGGATTTGCGTTAGCGAGTGCACCTTCCCGGAATCTGCGCTGTCGAACAGCCGCCGGAAGTCCGGAGAGCCTATCAGCGCATCGCAGATGTCCGGATCGAATTGAATGCCTCTGAACTTTCGTAGTTCATCACGAACTTCAACTTCGCCAAGAGCCTTTCGATACGGCCGATCGGTGGTCATTGCATCGATCGTATCAGCGAACATGATGATACGAGACCCGAGCGGGATCTCACGTCCTTTCAACTGATCAGGATACCCCGTGCCATCCCAGTTTTCATGATGATGGCGAACCGCCGGCACAATATCCTGAAGATCCGATATCTTCGCGACAAGTTCAGCGCTCTTGATGGGATGAAGCTCCATGATCGCCCGCTCTTCAGGAGTTAGGCGACCCGGTTTCATCAAGATCGGTGCAAAGATCTCATGGATTTTTCCTACGTCATGCAGCAAAGCCGCAACGGATATCCGATCAATTTCTTTGGGGGTCAGGCCCACAACCTGTGCGATAATCCGAGAGTATCGGCTCACGCGTTGTGAATGACCGGACGTATAAGGATCGCGAAACTCGACTGTGTGAACGAACAGTTCGAGCAACTCCTTATTGGTCGTCTCAAGCTGATGCTTGGACTGATATGTGAGACGAAGTCCAAGAATGAGCGCGCACAAGACCCCAACGCCCCAATTCCCCCAATCGACATAGGCGCGGCCAAAGGCAAAAACCCCAGGCACCGCAACAATGTCGTACACAAGACCTGCCGCGTTGCCGCTAACCCAAGTCTTAACAATGCTCTTCCCTTCCGCCAAACCAATCACCGCAGCCACGGCAAGCGTATTGACGACGAGAAACACGACTACTGCAGCGATGTGAGGAACGCTTTGGAAACTTGGATCCACTTCGAGAGGCTTTCCTCCGAAGAGGAGATAGCACCCAATTGACACACACCCAGCCAAAACAATCTGGCTTACGTTGAACGCCCGCTTGATAGCCAGCTTAGGCTTGAGCATTTCCGCGACAAGCGCGGAAAACCCAACTATCGCAATAGTGGCCCACGACGGGTACAGAACGAACGCTGTCAGGAACGGGATAAATGAAACCGCTCCGAAAGTACTGCCCTGAACTCTATAGCTCAGGATGGTGCCCAAGAATGCTACGAGCGTGAGCCAACCAGCTCCCGCGAGCAAAGAGAAATCGACGACTGGCTGATAGAAATACAGCCCAACAAGCGAGGCAGCTGCCGCTACCACGATCGCATATACGTAGGCGATTACGCTTGTCTTCATCGACTTTGAAAGATGTGGCCCCGCCAACCCTTAGCTATCGGTCAGCCCCAAAGCTTCAGGTCAGCCAACACAACCGACATGAGTACATCAACGAGCTCAGCCAGGAATTCCACTACGCGTCACCTCCCTTCTGGGTAGTCACGTGTGTTCCGCTCGGAACGACACGTGCTATTCGAGGTTGGCTCCGCTCCTACTGCTTTGGCCTGCCCGCTCAGCTCCGCTCTACGACGGTTGACGGGGACAACGGGATACTTCGTCGACTATTGACGAATGAAGTACGTATGGACGGGCACCTGCGTCGGCGCCCTATCTGTCCAGATGTAACCAGCGGTTCGTCGCGTCGAGCACAGCCAGTACCGCACTCGTCTCCGCGCTGTCCCGCACTTCACAAGTCCCCGTCAGCACGATCGACCCACGACCAACGCGGGCCGAAATGCTCACGAAAACGAATTCCCGATCAAACGCCTCGAGCACCTCTGCGCCCTCGAGGCTGAGTCCACGATCACCGGCGGGTGCACCTCGGGCAGCCAGAATGGCCTGCACCGTCGCCCGCGCCGCCAAATCCACCCGCGATCGCTCGGACTCCTGTCCATCCGCTTCACCGACAAAACTCTGCCCGTCGCGCGACAGGGAGACCAAACACGTCACTCCGCGCACGTGCGACCGCCGCACTTCGATGTCTTCGAAGATCAGCAGCCGCCGCCCAGCTGCCATGTCCGGGCGGGACACTACTTGGGGAGACGACCCGAGACGAGAAAGGACACTTTCCGCCGCGACTCCCTGCATCCCCCCAGCCACGCCTCGCGTTGGCCCCTTGGCGGGCTCAACCACCGGAGCGCTGGCACCAGCCACCGAAGCCGGGGCAGCCACGCTCTGGTCGGCAAATGACGGAATTCCTTGTGGTGCGGCGTGCGTCACACCTGGCACCGCCGTGACACCACTCACCCCTGCCGGAGCGCCTGGCAGATCCGCGATACGCGGCGCATCGAGAGTCGTCGCGACGGAGACCTTGCGGTGATTCACCCGCAAACCGAGCTGCGCCATAAGCGCGCTCTCGATGTTCCGAACCGTATGCTTCGGTACGACCTGATCCGTCGTGAGCACGTGAATCTCGTCGACAGCTCCCGTCTCACTCGGGACGATGCGGACGGACAACACACCCGGGAGCGTTTGAATCAGCTCCTCCGCACGTCGGATTGGGAGTACACTCCCCGCGATCGTCCCGCTGGACACCGAAGGAGAGGTCATGCCAAAGTTGACTGGTATGGACAGGCTGAGCTCCGCGGCAGAGGCGAACCGGAGCGTTCACTCCGGCTGTCTTCGGGGCAAATATGTGGCTGAGATCGCATTGTAGCAAGGCTCACGATCCGCCAACCACTTGTCCCGCATGGATGTAGGGCATTGAACCTCATGTTTCATCTAGGGCGGAGTCCGCTTCCCCCTCCTCTGCCCCCTCATATTCCCGCAACTTTCGGTACAGCGTCCGCTCTCCAATCCCGAGACGTTCTGCCGCCTTTCGTCGATTTCCGGCACTGTCCCGGAGCGCCGCCAGGATGGCCACCCGCTCGATGTCGGCCATGGTCATACTCGCATCCAGGGTGATCACGGGCGGTGGAGCGCCCTGTTCCCGGGGCTCGATGCCACGCCCCATACCGGGATACCCGGCGCCGCCGGCGGACAACCCATCGTAGGGCAGGCCGCCATTCAAAGGTGCCGATGGTCGGACTTCACCAACCCATCCCGCTGGCATCACCGGCGATCCTGGCGCCATCTGCACGACACGAGTCTCCACGTCCATCCGGCGCCGCAACTCTTCGACCTGCAACTTCAGCTCGACGAGCGAACGCACGATGAACTCGAGCTCGCGTCCCTGTGCACGTTCGGCGCCCTGCAACACGGGGCCCACATGCACGGGCAAGAGCCGGCGACCGCCCCCTTCACGAATCGAGCGAGGGATGTCATCGGCGACGATCTCCCGTCCGTGCGCCAACACCACCATGCTCTCCACGAGATTGCGCAGCTCTCGCACGTTGCCGGGCCAGGCATACTCGACCAACAACGCCAGCGCATCAGCCGAGATGCCCTGAAACTCGCGGTCATGCAGCGCGGAAAACTCCGACACGAATCGCCGCACCAACAACGGGATGTCATCGCGCCGCTCTCGCAATGGCGGGAGATACACGCTCAACACGTTCAGGCGATAGAACAGATCGGCGCGAAAACCGCCTTCCTCCACATGCTCGCGCAGCGGTCGGTTGGTCGCGGCCACCACACGCACGTCGATCGGGATGGATTGACTGCCACCGACCCGCGTCACTTCGCGCTCCTCGAGCACGCGCAGCAACTTCACCTGTGTCGACTGCGGAATCTCACCGATCTCGTCGAGAAACAGCGTGCCGGTGTCGGCCAGTTCGAAACGCCCCAGACGACGCTCGGCGGCGCCGGTGAAGGAGCCCTTCTCATGCCCGAACAGCTCACTCTCGAGCAACGTTTCCGGAAGCGCGCCGACATTCACCGCGATGAACGGTTTGCCGCGCCGTGGACTCAGTCGATGGATGGCACGCGCCACCAGCTCCTTGCCGGTGCCACTTTCGCCTTCGATGAGCAATGTGCTGGACACCGGCGCGATCTGCTCGACCTTGACCAGCACTTCACGAATACCGGCCGACTCTCCAACGAGGCCGGTCAACTCGGCGAGTCGCTGCCGTTCAAGACGCCGACGCACCGCGTCCACCACTTCGTCGATGCGCACCGGCTTGGACCAGGTCTCGGCGTAGCCGATCTCCCGCAACCGATCGCGCAATGTGGGGTCGCTGACGTCCGTGAATCCGAGCACGGGGACGTTGTCCCACAACAACTGCCGGACCAGCGCGATGTTCGCCCCATCGAGCAATGCACCCGTGAGCACCACCACCGTGGGGCGCGCACGACGCATCTCGCCACGCACGTCGTCCATAGGCGAGATGGTGACCGTCTCGATACCCTCGGCTTCGAGCGCGGCGTTGAGTCGCACTGCCGGCTCGACATCCGTGAGGAGAATCGCGACGACACTGCGCCCAACGTCATCCACGCCGCCGCGACTCTGCGCTGCGGGGCGTGCGCGTGTGCTCACGCCTTCCCCGGGCGCTTGTAAAACGGCAGCTTCACCACCCGTGCCGGCACCCGCTTGCCGCGAATGTCCACGTCGAAGCGTGTGCCCTCGACGGCGGCCGCGCTGGGCAGATAACACGTTCCCACGGGAATGCCGAGCGTCGGACTCATGGTCCCGCTGCGTACTTCCCCAAACGCGACGCCCCCGTAGACCACGGGATACCCGTGCCGCGGAATGGCGCGCTCTTCGAAGGTGAAGCCTACGAGCTTGCGATCGGTGCCGTCCTGATGCTGGCGCACGAGCACATCCTTGCCGAGGAACGGTTCGGCCTTGCCCAGCTTCACCAGCCAGTTGAGGCCTGCTTCGAGCGGCGTGATCTGATCGTCGAGTTCATTGCCGTACAGGCACAGACCGGCCTCGAGCCGCAGCGTGTCGCGGGCCCCAAGTCCACACGGCGTCACTGCGCCGGCCGCCATCACGGCGTTCCACACCGCCGTCGCGTGTGTCGCATCGAAATACAGCTCGAAGCCCAACTCGCCCGTGTAGCCGGTGCGCGAGATGATACACGGCACGCCAGCGACGCGCCCTTCCGTGAACCAGTAGTACTTGACGCCATCGAGCGGCACGTCGGCGAGCGCAGCGACAATGGCGGGTGCCTGCGGGCCCTGCACCGCGAGCAACGCCGTCGCATCGGAGATGTCCTCCATCGTGCAATCGAATCCGGCCAGGTGTGCCTGCAGATGCGCGAGGTCCTTGTCGCGATTGCTGGCGTTGATGACGAGCATGAGGTGATCGGCAAACCGATACACCAGCAGGTCATCGACGATGGTGCCGTCGGCCCGCAGCAGGGTGCTGTACTGCACCTGCCCGATCCCGAGTGCTGCGACATCGTTGCTGGTCACGGACGACACGAACCGAATGGCGTCGGGGCCACGCACGATGACTTCGCCCATGTGGGACACATCGAACATGCCGCACGACTCGCGTACGGCTTTGTGTTCGACGGTGATGCCGGCCGGGTACTGCACCGGCATCTCATAGCCCGCAAAGGGGACAATCTTCGCGCCAAGCGCGACGTGGACATCGTGCAGCGGCGTGCGCTTGAGCGCTGAGCCTTGCGCGCCGGTATCGTTGGCAGTCATGAGCGGGATGGAAGAGCTGGCTACGGTCATCAGGAAATGCGGCGACCGCAGATTCTGAAAGATGCCCGCTCAAACGCGCTCATGCCAGTTCGGCAATAGCTGCCAAAAGCTCCTCTGCGTGCCCGCGCGCCTTGACCCGCTCAAAAACGCGTACGATCTGCCCCGAGGGATCGATCAGAAAGGTCGTCCGCACCACGCCCATGTAGCGCCGGCCGTACAGCAATTTCTCCTTCCACACGTCGTAGGCTTGCAACACCACGTGTTCAGGATCGGCCAGCAGTGTGAACGGGAGGGTGTTTTTGGCCTTGAACCGCTGATGCGACGTGACCGAGTCGGGGCTGATACCGATCACCACCGTTTTGCGACGACGGAACCGGGGCACCCCGTCGCGCAGGTCACACGCCTGCACCGTGCAGGTGGCAGTACTGTCCTTGGGGTACGCATACAGCACCACCCACTTGCCACGCAGGGACGACAGTGTGAGCGGCTTGCCTGAATCAGCAAGCAGCGTGAAGTCGGGCGCCGGCTGACCGGCAGCTATCGGCACGACAAACGCTTCGGGTCCCGTTCACACAGCACCCCACGGGTGCGGCTCACAGACGCTCGCCGCCCATGAGCACCGCCATGATCGCCTTCTGCACGTGCAGACGATTCTCGGCTTCATCCCATACGACGCTCTGGGGCCCGTCTATCACCTCGGCGGTCACTTCCTCACCACGATGCGCTGGCAAACAGTGCAGGAAGACGGCGTGCGCCGCCGCACGGGCCATCAACTCGGCGTCGACCTGGTACAGGGCAAAAGCCACCGCACGCTTCGACTGCTCCTCCTCCTGCCCCATCGAGGCCCACACATCGGTGGTCACGACGTCGGCGCCCGCCACGGCTTCCCGCGGATCACGCAGTAGCTGGACATCGCCACCACGGGCTTTGGCGTCGGCAAGGAACTGCGCGTCGGGATCGTAGCCTTCGGGGCAGGCCAGACGCAGCGTGAACCCGAGATGGGCAGCCGCTTCCATCCACGAGTTGGCCATGTTGTTGCCATCGCCAATCCACGCCACCGTCTTGCCCCGCACGCCGCCGAGGTGCTGCTGCATGGTGAGCACATCGGCGAGGATCTGACACGGATGCGACAGGTCGGTCAGTCCATTGATGATCGGCACCGAGGCATACTCGGCCAGTTCCACCACGTCCTGATGGGCAAACGTGCGGATCATGATGCCCTGCACATATCGCGACAGCACCCGGGCCGTGTCGGCAATGGGTTCACCACGGCCGATCTGGACATCGCGCGGGGAGAGAAAATGCGCGGTGCCGCCCAACTGGTTCGCACCCACTTCGAACGACATGCGCGTACGTGTCGACGACTTCATGAAGATCATCGCCAGGGCCTTGCCAGTCAGCGGCTTGGCCTGGTAGGCGCCCGTTCGCATGCGTTCGGCCAGATCGAGCAGCGCGAACGTTTCGTCGGACGAGAAATCAGCGATGTTCAGGAAGTCGCGATGCATATGCGGCATGGGCTCCTGCATGGTGAGCCACCGATGGGGGTGGAACGCAGACGGCGCGGCTGGGGGGCCGCGCCGGACGATGAGTGCCTTGAATCATAGTGGCACCTGCCCATGATGGGCAGCGGTCGTTGGCGAACCGGACTGGGGCGCCGTAGACTGCAGGATGCGTCGACTTCTGATGGCCTTGCTCGCGCTGATCGTGATCGGCGCCCTTACGCTGCGTGTTCGCAACCCGGAGTCCCGCGACCTCGACGATGCGGCACGCCGTGCGGCACCGGGCAAGTTCGCCCGTCTGACGGATGGCATCACCCACTACGAGCTGGCAGGTCCGGACAGCGGCGCACGGGTCGTGCTGGTACACGGTTTTTCCGTGCCGGCCTACATCTGGGACTCGACCTTTGTCGCCCTCTCTGGCGCGGGATTCCGGGTGGCTCGCTACGATGTGTTCGGACGCGGCTGGTCGGACCGCCCCGATGCGCCGTATGACCGGACGATGTACAACCGGCAGCTCGGAGAGCTGCTGGACACGCTGGGCTGGCGCAGCGATGTGCATCTGGTCGGACTGTCGGCCGGGGGCCCGATCGTGGCCTCCTACGCGACGCAGGATCCGACACGCATTCGGTCGTTCACACTGGTGGACCCAGCCGCCGGCACGGCGGGCGATGTGCCGGCCGTGTTCCAATGGCCACTGGTCGGTGGGTTTCTGTGGCAGGGGATCGCCGTACCCACCATGGCGGACGGACAAGCCAGCGATTTCAACGAACCGACACGTTGGCCCGATTGGGCAGACAAGTACCGTGTGCAGCAGCAGTACCGCGGATTCGGGCGCGCGTTGTTGCGGACGGCCATCGCACAGCGCGGCATGTCGTTCGACAGCATCTTCACGCAGGCGGCCGCGGCGAAGCGCCCGTCTCTGCTGATCTGGGGCATCGACGACAAGACGGTGCCCATCGCCCGCTCAGAGGGCGTGCGACAGGCCTTGCCGGGCATCGAGTATCACGCGATCGAGCGGGCTGGCCACTTGCCACACATCGAGCGCGCCGATGCGGTGAACCCGATCCTGATCGATTTTCTGCGACGCCACAGCGCCGCCCCTCCGGACAGCGCGGGCGGCGCGACACGTCCGCAGTAGGACGTCGTTACAGGATGTACTTGCGAAGGTCTTCGTCTTCGCTGATGGCGCGCAGACGATCACGCACCATCGTGGCGTCGACGAGGACCGGATCTTTCCCGCGGTCGGGCAATTCGTAGAGCACGTCTTCGAGCAGAGTGGTCATCACGGTGTGCAGGCGGCGCGCACCGATGTTCTCCATCCGCTCGTTCACCCGTGCGGCCACACGCGCCAACTCTGCCACGCCGTCCTCGGCGAAGGTGAGTGTGGCCCCCTCGGCCTCGACCAGTGCCGTGTACTGCTTCGTGAGCGCGTTTTCCGGTTCGGTCATGATGCGCACAAAATCGGCTTCGGTGAGCGCGTCCAGTTCCACACGGATGGGGAATCGCCCCTGCAACTCGGGAATGAGGTCACTGGGCTTGGCCACGTGAAACGCTCCCGCCGCGACAAAGAGCACATGGTCTGTTTTCACCATGCCGTACTTGGTCTGCACGTTGGAGCCTTCCACGATAGGCAACAGATCACGCTGCACCCCCTCGCGTGAAACGTCCGGACCGCTGCCCTGTCCGCGCGCGCCGGCAATCTTGTCGACTTCATCGAGGAAAATGATGCCCATGGCCTCGGCGCGTTCGAGAGCGTCGCTGGTGACATCGTCGAGATCGATGAGCTTCTCGAGTTCTTCATCCAACAGGATGCGCCGCGCCTCGCTCACTTTGACCGTGCGCTTCTTCTTGCGCTTTGGCATCATGTCGCGGAACCAGTCCGCCACGCTCTCCATGCCCTCCGGAACGCCGGGTGTTGCCGCACCGGGCATGCGCGGCCCTGACTGGGTCACCTCGAGTTCCAACTCACGCGACTCGAGCTGCCCATCGAGCAGCAGCGCTTTGAGTTTCTCGCGTGTGCGCTTGTGGCGCTCCACAGCCGCTTCGTATTCCGCGCGCACATCGGGCGTGTCTCCCTGCGCCACCGGCGGCATGGGCAACAGCAGATCGAGAATGCGATCATCCACCTTCTCGCTGGCCAGGTCCTCGACCTCGGCCTCCCGTTCGGTGCGCACCATGTCGATGGCGTTTTCGATGAGATCCCGCACCATGCTTTCGACGTCACGACCGACGTAGCCCACTTCCGTGAACTTCGAGGCCTCGACCTTCACGAACGGGGCACCGGAGAGTTTGGCCAGACGCCGAGCAATCTCCGTTTTGCCCACGCCGGTGGGGCCGATGAGGATGATGTTGTTGGGGGAAATCTCCTCGCGGATCGATTCCGGCGCCCGCTGACGGCGCCACCGGTTGCGCAGGGCGATGGCGACGGCCTTTTTGGCATTCGCCTGGCCAACGATGTACCGATCGAGTTCGGCCACGATCTGCCGCGGCGTGAGCTCGGCGAGTCGGGCAATGGCCTGTTGCGTGCGTGCGGAAGGCATACACGAACGCTAATGATTCGCCTAGCTTTGGGGGATGTCCAACACCCGCCGTTTTGTGGGGTGCGTCGTCGGTGCATTGCTGTCGGCTCAAAGCGCGCTTGTCGCGCAGCCTGCTCCCTCCCCGTCGCGTTCCTCCCCGTCCATATCCCCCGCCGTCCCGTCGCAGGTGTACCACGCCCGCAATGGTCAGACGGATGTTCCCCTTGGTGCCGCCCGCAGCGATTCCATCGAGATCGATGGTCGACTCGATGAACCCGTGTGGAGCAGCGCGCCGGTCCTGACCGGCTTCTCCCTCTACTCCCCCACCGACGGCCGTCCGGCGCCGGATTCCACCGAAGTGCGCGTGTGGTACTCGGCCCACGCGATCTACTTCGGCATCCGCGCATTCGAACCGCACGGCGTGGTACGTGCGACGCTGGCCGATCGTGACCGGCTCACCGCCGACGACTACATCGAGATCCATCTGGATCCGTTTCAGGAACGGCGGCGTGCGTTTGTCTTCGTCGTCAATCCCTTCGGCATCCAGGCCGATGGCATCAAAGCCGAAGGCGGCGGGTTCATTCCCGGCGCCAACGTCTCTCCGGGCCAGGTCGACCTCAGCGCCGATTTCCTGTGGCAGTCACGGGGCCGGCTGACCGACGACGGCTACGAAGTGGAAGTGCGAATTCCTTACGTCAGCCTGCGATTTCCCTCGCGGTCGGTGCAGCGTTGGGGCATCCAGTTCAACCGCAAGGTGCAGCACAGCGGCTATGAAATGACGTGGACGCCGGTGGCACGCGGCGCGGCATCGTTCATTGCGCAGGAAGGCTACATCAGCGGCATGACTGGTCTCGAGCGTGGCGTGGACGCCCTGCTGAATCCCGAGCTGACCAACACGACGGCGGGATCTCCTGCACCGAACGCCCCCACAACCGACTGGCGCTATACCAACACGCCTCGTGTCGGCGGCAATGTGCGCGTCGGACTGGGCAGCAACTTCGTGCTCAACGGCACGATCCGCCCCGACTTCTCGCAGGTCGAGGCCGACGCCACACAGGTTGCGGCCGATCAGCGCTTCGCACTGTTCTATCCGGAGCGCCGTCCATTCTTCGTGGAGGGCGCCGACGCGTTCAACGTGCCCAACACGCTCGTCTACACGCGCCGCATCGTACAGCCCACGGCAGCGGCCAGACTCACCGGTCGTATTGGCCGAGCGAACGTGGCCATGCTCTCGGCGTATGATGCGCCGGCTGGCGTGCAGGACGACTACAAGTCCCTGGTGAACATCCTGCGTGTTGCACGCGACTTCCGCCTGCAATCGCAGACGGGCTTTCTGTACAGCGACCGCGTCAGCGACGCACGGACCAATCGTGTGGTTGGAGCCGACGTGCGACACGTTTTTGGCGGCAAGTACTATGCGTCTGGCCAGTACGTTCTGAGCAACACCCGCGATCGCGACACACGATCGTCCGGTGCGCTGTGGGAAGGCGTGGTGGACCGCACCGGTCGTGGTTGGGGGTTCCACTACAACGTGCTCGGCATCCAGCCCGGCTTCCGCACAGACAACGGGTTCGTGGCGCGCACGGGCTACGTGCAAGGCAATGCCAACAACCGCGTCACGATCTTCGGCAAACAGGGCGGATTCTTCGAGCGGTATCAACTGTTCGTACAAACCAGCGGCCTCTGGCAGTATGCCAGCCTGTTCAACGGCGAGCCGCTTCTCGAGTCGAAGGCAAGCGCAGGCAGTACGCTGACGTTCCGTCGTGGCTGGTCTCTGGGCTTCACACCGACCCTGGCCACGTATGCCTTCGACCCGACCAACTTCAGCCAGTATCGGGTGCCGGCCACCCCGGTGCCTGTGGTGTTTGCCCCGTCTCCCCGCATCACGGTGTTCTCGCAGCAATTCTCGCTCAGCACACCGCAGTTCCGTCGGTTCGCGGCCAGCGGTACGCTCCTGACCGCCAACGATGTGGACTTCAACGAGACCTCGCGTGTGAACCGTACGGCGATCACGGGCTCACTCGACTGGCGCCCTGACACGCGGCTCCGCGTGAACGCCACGTACGCCAGCAACGAGTTCATTCGACGGGTGGACGGATCGTCGTCGTACAGCACGCAGATTCCGCGCATCAAGGCCGAATACCAGATGACGCGCTTTGTATTCGTGCGCCTGGTGACGCAATACGAGGCCAATCGCCGCGAAGCGCTGCGCGACTGGCGCACGGGGCAGGTGCTCGTCACGCCAATGTCGGATGGCACGTTCCGGCCTGTCACGGGCACACGATCGAACCTGTTGCGCGCCGACTGGCTGTTTGCTTACCGCCCGAGCCCGGGTACCGTGTTTTTTGCCGGCTACGGCAGCAGTCTGACCGAACCCGACGCGCTCGCCATGGATCGCCTGCGTCGCGTCAGCGACGGCATCTTCGTCAAAGTGAGCTGGGTGACGCGCCTCGGCGCGCGGTAGTGCCGTGGTGCACACGGAGGCTGCGGCAATGCGCCTCCGTGTGCTACCGACTCATCGAGTCGGTTCGAGCACCGTGATGTTGGTATTGGTGTAAATGCAAATCTCGCCGGCAATGGTCAGCGCCTTCTCCACGATATCCCGCGGCGGGAGTTGGGTCTCGCGCATGAGCGCCCGCGCGGCAGCCTGTGCATAAGCGCCCCCTGAACCGATGGCCAGGATGCCATCGTCGGGCTCGATGAGCTCTCCATTGCCGCTCAGCATGAAGCCATGCTCGACATCGGCCACGATAAGCATCGCCTCCAGCCGACGCAGCACCCGATCACTGCGCCACTCCTTGGCCAACTCGACGGACGCGCGCGGCAGGTTGCCCGGATAGCGTTCGAGTTTTTCTTCGAACTTCTCGAACAGGGTGAGGGCATCCGCCACGGAGCCGGCAAAACCGGCCAGCACTCGCCCGCCCTTGAGCGTGCGGACCTTCACGGCGCGCTGCTTGGCGACAGTGTCGCCCACGGAGACCTGACCGTCTCCACCAATGGCGACCTGCCCATTGCGGCGCACCGCAAGAATGGTCGTCGCCCGAACCTGAGGAAGTGGCATATTGGTGAAATGTACCCGATTGCCTACACCGACGTGCTGGCTGCGCAGGACCGGCTGCGCCCACATCTGGACCCTTCTCCGCTCCGTCACTACCCGCTGCTCGACGCGCTGGTGGGTCACGATATCCGGGTATTGGTCAAACACGAGAACCATCTGCCCACCGGCAGCTTCAAGGTGCGAAACGGCACGGCGTGCATCACGTCGTTGACACCGGCCGAGGCGGCGCTCGGTGTGATTGCGGCGAGTACGGGCAACCATGGTCAGGGGCTCGCCTGGGCGGGCGCGCAGCTCGGTGTGTCGGTCACGATCTGTGTACCGGAGGGCAACAACCCCGAGAAGAACGCCGCCATTCGCAGCTACGGCGCCACGCTGCTGGAGGTGGGCGCGCGGTACGATGACGCAGCCCACGCCTGCGCCACGCTGGCGGTCGAACAGCGCCGCACCCTCGTGCACTCCACGAACCACCGCGAAGTCCTTGCCGGTGCCGGCACGATGACCGCAGAGTTGCTGGCACAGGCACCCGAGGTGGATGCGGTCGTCATCGCATTGGGTGGTGGGTCACAGGCCGTGGGCGCCGTCGTGGCTGCGTCCTCGCTCAAGCCTTCCCTCGAGGTTTTTGCGGTGCAAAGCGAAGGAGCACCAGCTCAGCATGACGGTTGGCACGACGGGCACCTTCGCACTGGCATTGCAGCGCGAACCTTCGCCGAAGGGATTGCGACGGGCAGTTGTTATCCGCTCACGTTCGAGGCGCTACGCCTCGGCCTTCGCGATTTTGTGCTGGTGAGTGAAGACGCCATCGCTCAGAGCGTGCGAGATCTCTGGCGGATCACGCACAATCTTGCCGAAGGTTCTGGCGCGACGGGTCTGGCCGGGCTTCGCCGCCTGGCCCCACGCCTGGCGGGCAAGACCGTCGCCATCATCCTGTGTGGTGGCAATCTCGACGCCTCCAGAGCGGCCATCATCTTCAACGGCGGAACTCCTCGCTGAAGGACTCGATCAGGCCCGCGGGTGCGCCTGTCGATAGACCTTCTTCAGTCGATCCACACTGGTGTGTGTGTAGATCTGCGTGGTGCTGATGCTGGCGTGCCCGAGTAACTCCTGCACCGCTCGCAGATCGGCGCCCGCGTCCACCAAATGCGTGGCAAAGGTATGCCGCAATGAGTGCGTGGTGAGATCGGCGCCTTCACTCACGGCGCTCATGAGCGTCACCATGGCATGCTGCACGGCGCGTGCGCTGATGCGCGCGCCGCGCTCGCTGAGGAACACGGCACCGCGCGCCACACGCCTTCCCACGGCGCCTCCGCTGGCCTGTGCGATGAGCGCATCGCGCTTCACGAGGTAGTTGCGGAGGGCGCGCTGAGCATGGTCGCCGAGCGGCACGATCCGTTCCTTGCGTCCCTTGCCGCGCACCTTCACCTGCTGGGATACGAGGTCGAGATCGGCGAGATCGACCCCACGCAGTTCGGAGAGGCGCAGGCCGCTCGAATAAAACAGCTCGAGCATGGCCAGATTGCGCACGTCGGTGAACTCGAGACTCTGCGCGCGGGTCGCCGCATGTTGCATCAGCGTCTCGGCCTGCGTGCGGTCGAGATACGCCGGCAATGTGCGTGGCAACTTGGGTGACCCCACTGCGCGGGCGGGATTCACATCCACCCGTTCGTCACGATGCATCCAGCGATAGAAGCTGCGTACGGCGGAGAGCTGGCGTGCGATGGAACGTTTGGCGAGGCCGCGGCGGGTGAGATGCGCCATGTAGCCGCGAATATTGGTCCGGGTGAGCTCGTTCCACTCCCACCCGGCAATGCCATGCGTGGCGGCCAGCCACGAGGCAAACTCGCGCAGATCCCGCCGATACGCCTGCAGCGTATTCGGCGAGAGGTCGCGCTCCTTTTCGAGATGGGTGAGGAACTCCCCGATCTCGACCGGGAGCGGCGTCTCGCTCTCAGCGGGTGACGGCGAGTCCGTGTTCATCGCGCCACGTATGCAGCGCCTGCAGGGCACGTTCGGCGAACAGTTCGCGCTTGCGCACCTTGTCCTTCAGCACCTTGGGTGGCACGCCTTCCAGCTCGTCGAGCAAACCGAAGTTGGCGTTCATCGGTTGGAAGTGCTTGGGATCGGCCTCGCGCAGATAGCGATACAGCGCCCCGAGCATGGACACCGCGGGAGGGATCACCGGCTCCTGCCCACGCAGCATGCGGGACAGGTTGATGCCGGCCAGCATGCCCGTGGCGCTGCTTTCGGTATACCCCTCGACGCCCGTGATCTGCCCGGCAAAAAGCGTGGTGGGTGCATCACGCAATGCCAAGTGCGGTGACAGTGCCGCCGGTGCGTTCACGTACGAATTCCGGTGAATGCTGCCGTAGCGCAGAAACTCCGCTTCGGCGAGTCCAGGAATCATGCGAAACACCCGCGCCTGTTCCGGAATACGCAGGCGCGTCTGGAACCCGACCAGGTTCCACATGCGCCCCCCGCGGTCTTCCATACGCAACTGCACCACCGCCCACGGGCGCTTGTCGGAGCGCGGATCCTGCAACCCGATGGGCTTCATGGGACCGAAACGCAGCGACTCCGCCCCACGGCGTGCCATCTCTTCGACGGGCATGCAGCCTTCGAAGTATGGCACCGCGTCGAACTCGTGCGCCGTGAACTGATCGGCGGTGGTCAGCGCAGCGATGAACGCATCGTACTCGTCCTTCGTGAAAGCACAGTTGAGAAATGCGCCTTCTTCCCCCGCCCCTTCCATCGTTTCCTTGCCCCAACGCGACGCGCGGAAGGCAATGGACTGATCGATGGACTCCACGGCCACGACGGGTGCGATGGCATCATAAAACGCCAACGACTCCACACCGAGTCGCGCCCGAATGCGTTCGGCCAATGCGTCGCTGGTCAGTGGCCCGGTGGCGATGATGCCCACCGCTGGCAACTCGGTGACTTCCTCTCGCGACACGGTGATACGCGGATGCGCATGCACCCGATCGTGCACACCCTGCGAAAAGATGTCACGATCGACGGTCAGCGCGCTGCCACCTGGCACACGCGCTTCGTCGGCGCAAGAGAGTATGAGTGAACCCAGCGCGCGCATTTCCGCCTTGAGCAAGCCATGCGCGTTGGACGTTTCGGTACTCTTGAAGGTGTTCGAGCACACCAACTCACCGAGGCGTTCGGTGCGATGCGCCGCCGTGCCACGCACGGGACGCATCTCATGCAGAATCACCTCGTGCCCACGCTCAGCGAGCTGCCAGGCCGCTTCGCTGCCGGCAAGACCGCCGCCGACAATGTGGACTGGAGCTGTGGTATCCCGTGACGCGGTCGTCGGAATGTCGCTCACGCGACTTCAGCGACTTCCGCAGCCTCGTCAGGCGCAGCGACATCCCACTCGTTGCTGCACTTGAGACACTTCCGGAAGCTCCCGCGCGTCTTGTTGCTCTTGGCCTCGGCCCCCACGTACCCACACTCAGGACACGTCTCGGCGACAGGCTTGTCCCATACCACAAAGTCGCAGTTGGGGTAGTTCTCACAGCCGTAGAACGCCTTGCCGCGCTTCTTGGAGCGACGCTCGGCGATCTCGCCTCCATCCTTGGGACACTTGACGCCCGTGGGCATGGAGCGGGTGCCCCGGCACTTCGGGAACTTGCTGCAGCCAAGGAAGTCGCCGGAGCGGCCATGACGAATGACCATTGGCGCGCCGCACTCCTGACACATGTAGTTCGTCAGCTCAGCCGGCTTCTTCTCCCCCTTGATGGGGCGCGTGTACTTGCAGGCCTTGGGGTGGTTCTCACAGGCCACGAACGGTCCGAAGAAACCACCCTTGGCGACCAGCTTGCCGCCACAATCCGGACAACGCTCGGTCTCGAGCGCCGACAGATCGTAGGCTTCGCCGATGAGCGCATCGAGGTCGTTGTCATTGAGCGTGCGCTGGAAGGGCGTCCAGAAATCACCCAGCGCGCGCACCCAATCGATCTCACCTTCGGCGATCTTGTCGAGCTCCTCTTCCATCTGCGCCGTGAAGCCGACGTTGAAGACGTCGGGGAATTTCTTCACCATCACCTTCTCCACCGTTTCCCCAAGGGAGGTGGGGAAGAACCGGCGCTGCTCGAGCGAGACGTACCGTCGCTCGACCAGCACCGAAATGATGGACGCGTAGGTGGACGGGCGGCCGATCCCGGCGCGCTCGAGTTCCTTCACCAGCGACGCTTCCGAAAAACGCGGCGGCGGTTCGGTGAAGTGCTGCGTAGGTGTGATGGCTTTGACCGGCACCCGCTCGTCGACTTCCAGCACCGGTAGTGCCTGTTCATCTTCGAGCGCCTTGGCATCGCCCTCTTCGCGGGCTTCGCGATACAACGCCAGGAAACCCTGGAACTTCACCACCGAGCCGGTCGCGCGGAACAGATAGTTGCGCTCCGCGTCGGCCACCTTGATCGGGATATTGAAGTCGACGGTGGTGGTATCGAACACCGCCGGTGCCATCTGCGACGCCATGAAGCGCTGCCAGATGAGCTGGTACAACTTGAACTGATCGGCCGTCAGGAACTTCTGCACTTGCTCCGGACGACGTGACGGATCCGTGGGGCGCACACCTTCGTGTGCGTCCTGCGCATTGGCCTTGCCGCTCGGATAGAGCTGCGGCGCTGGTGCGAGGAAGTCGTCGCCGAACTGGGCACGCAGCGATTCACGCGCCGAGTTTGCGGCGTCTTCCGAGACACGCGTGGAGTCGGTACGCATGTAGGTAATCAGACCCGTCGCGCCGTCGATTCCCACGTCGATGCCTTCGTACAGATCCTGCGCGAGTCGCATGGTGCGCTTGGATCCGAAACCGAGCTTCTTGGCCGCTTCCTGCTGCAACGTGGAGGTCGTGAAGGGCGCCGCCGGATTCTTGCGCCGTTCGCGACGCTTCACCTCGGTAACGACAAACTCCTTGCGACCAGCCAGATCGGCGATGATCCGCTCGGCTTCCGTGCCGTTGCCGATCTCCGGCTTCTTGCCATCGAGCTGATGGAGCTTGGCCGTGAACGGCTGCTGCCCCTTCTGCAGATCGGCCGCGATGCTCCAGTACTCGACGGGCGTGAACGCACGGATTTCGCGTTCGCGTTCCACAATGAGTCGGAGCGCCACGGTTTGCACACGGCCAGCGGAAAGGCCTTTCTTGACGGTCTTCCAGAGCACCGGGCTGGCTTTGTAGCCGACCAGTCGATCGAGCACGCGCCGGGCCTGCTGGGCCTCGACCTTCTTGTTGTCGATGTCCATGGGCTTGGCCATGGACTTGTGCACGGCGTCTTTCGTGATCTCGTGGAACATCACGCGCCGGATCGGCGCCGAGACGGCATGCCGCTTGGGCTGCGTGAAATACTGTTCCACGTGCCACCCGATCGCTTCACCTTCGCGATCAGGGTCAGTGGCGATGAAGATTTCGCGCGCGCCCTTGGCGACCTTTTTGAGATCCGTGAGGATGTCTTCCTTGCCCTCGATGGTGACGTATTCGGGGGCAAAGCCGTGGTCGATATCGATGCCGAGCTTCTTGGCGGGCAGGTCACGCACGTGCCCGACGGTGGCCTTCACCGTGTAACCACGACCGAGATACTTGCCGATGGTCTTGGCCTTCGCTGGAGACTCGACGATGACCAGTGACGTGCCGCCGGCCGGCGCGGGCTCATCATCCTCTGGCAGATCTATCGCTTCCGCGCGGGCCGCGGCCTTGCGAGCGGTGGTCTTTCCAGCGGCGGTCTTGCGAACCGCCGTCTTGGAGACCGGAGTCTTGCGCGCAGGCGACTTGGCCACGGACTTGGCAGCAACCTTGGTTGCAGCCTTTTTCGCGGGGGCTTTCGTTGCGGACTTCTTCGTCGCCGCCTTCTTGGCAGCTTTCTTAATTGGCATCTGCTCAGTGTATCAGGGGGCGCTCGCGTCCCATGGCGCCTTCATCTACCCCCAAGTCTTCCGCAATGGTACGGACATCCGACAGGGTGATGCGGCCATCAACATGAACGAGCGCGCGCTCCACGAGTTGCTCGAAGTCGATAAGGCTCAGGGAACCAGCCCGGTGCATCGCAATGAGGTAGCCCCAGGCGTCGGTGGCAAACCGACCACGCTCGTGAGGACCCTGCACCCGCAGGGATGGTTCCAGAGCGCTCTGAGTACCGCCCCACGCCGGGGACGGCACACTATCGCTATACAGTAAGGAAAGAATCTCACCAATTTGACGCCGATTGTACCCCTGCGACGAGAGGTATGCCTCCACCTCCACCACATCGGTGTCGGAGGCAAACCGCTCCCTCAATTCAGCAAGCACCGGCGTCCAGCGATCGTCCATTTCCTAACCTATCTCCGGCATCCTACCGTGGGCAAGCGCCACGATGGAATCCGTAATACGTTGTGGATCAACGAGTTCCACGTCCAGGACAATATCCGACATATTGTAGAGTCCGGCCCGGGCCTCCCATAAAGCGTTCATTTTTACTGCTGGGTCTGCCTCCATCAGGAGCGGGCGGGTGGTACGGGATCGGGACAATCGACGGACCGCTTCGGCGGGTGAAACCAGCAAATGAATGAGGCAACCTGGCGGTCTCATCAATTCAATAACACCGGGGTTGGTGATCCAACCACCACCGGGCGCGAGGATCATGGGCGGGGCGGCGGCGAGTTCCCGCGTGAGCGCCATCTCCATCTGACGAAAGGCTGGCTCTCCCTGCTCGGCAAAGATCCGGGCCACGGGCATCCCGGTCCGCCGTTCGATCTCCACGTCGAAATCCAGAAAGGGCCGCCCAAGCGACTTGGCTACCGATCGGCCGACGGTGGACTTGCCCGCCCCAGGCAGCCCCACCAGCACGATGTGACCGTCGATCTGTCGCTCGGCCTGACTGGTCACGATGGCAGTCAGCGCACGCGCTCGTCGAGGCGCGCGAGGTACGCGTCGAGATTGCGCTGCACTTCCTCCAACGAGTCTCCGCCAAACTTCTCCAGCACCGCATCCGCCAGCACAAATGCCGCCATTGCTTCGGCGATGACGCCCATGGCCGGTACGGCGGTCACGTCGCTGCGTTCGGCAACCGCCTGCGCCGACTGGCCCGTCGCCACATCGACGGTGCCAAGTGGGCGCATGAGCGTGGAGATGGGCTTCATGGCGACTCGGATGACCAGTTCCTCACCGGTGGTCATACCGCCCTCGGTGCCACCGGCGCGGTTGGTGCGCCGTTGCACATGCCCGGCCCGTGTGCGCCCCATGGCGGGTTCGATCTCGTCATGTACCTCGGCCCCCGTGCGCCGGGCCGTCTCGAAGCCCATACCGATCTCCACGCCCTTCACAGCGGGGATGGAGAGCATGGCCTGACCAAGACGCCCGTCGATGCGGCGGTCCCACGAGACATGCGACCCCAGTCCCACAGGAAGACCGGTTACGACCACTTCGCAGATGCCGCCCAACGTGTTGCCTTCCTTTTTGGCGGCATCGATGCGCGTAATCATCAGCGCTTCTGCGTCGGCATCGAGTGTGCGCAGCGGTGATGCATCGGAAGCGGCATTGAGATCCTGGGGCAGGACGTCCGGTCGGACCGCGTCGACCCCGCCCAGATGAACCAGGTGCGAGCCAATCTCGATCCCCAGAGCCCGCAGCATCACGCGGCAGACGGCGGAAGCCGCCACGCGGGCGGTCGTCTCGCGCGCGGATGCGCGTTCCAAAATGTCGCGCGCGTCCTCGCGGTCGTACTTGAGGATGCCCGTCAGGTCCGCATGCCCAGGACGCACACGGGTCACGTGCCGCTTGCGCAGGCCGGTCGCGTCGGCCTCACGCGGCGCGGGATCCATGATCTCCTGCCAGTTCTTCCAGTCGCTGTTGCGGATCAGCATGGAGATCGGCGATCCGAGCGTTTCACCAGCACGCACGCCGGACAGGAATTCGATGCGATCGGTTTCGATCTGCATGCGACGACCGCGCCCGTAGCCCTGCTGCCGCCGCGCCAGTTCGGTGTCCACATCAGCGGCCAGTAACGACACACCCGCAGGCATGCCCTCCAGCACAGAGACGAGCGCGGGTCCGTGGGACTCGCCAGCGGTAGTGAAACGGAGGTTCGACATACCCGGAACGTAGACGGGAGGAGGGCTCGGCTGTAGGGCGGCGCCCGGGTCACCCCGTTTGCCACCGGCACATGCCGTGCGCCTCCTCCCGTACCGGGCCAGCCGCCCCGCGAACGGGGCGGCCGGAATGGGTCTTACAAGCAGGTCGTCGTGAAGGTATCCGAGAGGGCGACCAGGGTCACACCGCGGACCGTGGCGCCAACCAACACCAACTGTCCGTTGGGTCGCTGTGTGGCACGCACGGGGCCGATGATCGGATCACGAATCGCAATCGAGGCGATCTTCCGGTAGCAGTACGTGTCGAAGACATCGATGACCGGCTCGCTCGAGGCAACAAAGGCCAACCGTGTCCGCAGGGGCGACGAGCGCGGCCCCGTGTTCTGGGGATGGAAGTCGAGACCACCACCGCTGGGGCGAGACTCGAGGATACCCTGCAGGCGCAGTGTGCGATCGAACAGGTAGGTGGAGTCACCCTTCACCGCATTGATCTCACCATCGAAGTTGATGCCAACGCCCTGTACCCTCGAGAAGGTATTGGCGATGAAGTCGGTGACATCGAGTGGTCGCGAGATCCCGCGGTCGATTACCGGCAGCGGAGGCGTCATGTCGAAGCCCATCGTGGCATCGTAGGTCATGGCGCGGCTGCCGAGCACCGGGCCGCCCTCGCCGAAGACCGCGCGACGGAAGTTGCCCGAGTTTCGCACGTAGGTGGTGTCGCGGAAGGCCAGTCGGTCGATACGACCTACAATGGAGTACTCCCACATCGAGCCATCGGGCCGCCGGACAATCTGCTTGTAGGGCAGCAGGATCGAGTCGGCACCCACACCGCCGGCTGCGAAGCGTTCGATTTCCAATGTGTCAGAACGCCCCTCGGCCTGCCCCATCGCCTGTTCAAAGAAGAAGTGCGAGCTCTTCTTGCTCAGGTTCTCCCAGCGAATGGTGCCCTGCTTCTCGAAGGGGGACGACTGGCCTGGCGTGGGTGTGGTGGAGTACACCGCGATGACATCTTCGCAGGGCGAGCCTGGTGTCAGGTCACCGTTGCAGGTCGCCGCAAGGTACTGCGGACGATCACTGAAGTCGTGCGCGGTGCGCTGCGTGATGATCTGATCGGTGGTCGCCGAACGCGTCGACGTGATCGTGTAGACGATGATGTTGGGCAGCGGATAGCGGTACACTTCGCGGCCCGCCGAACCATTGCGCAAGTCCACGTAGCTGATGTTGGTACCACCCGAGTTGGCGACCAGCAGCGTATCGGACATCTCCCCATCGCGATTGCGCGGATAGGGTGCGATACCCCACGGACGTGAACCCACGGCGATCGGCGCACGGAACGACGAGTCAGCCAGGTTGTAGACCTCGAGCCAATTGCGCTCGATGTTCGTGAGGTACAACCGATCGTTGCGTGGGAAGTACAAGGCGTCGGCCACTTGGCCGCCCTGCGGCAGCGGATTGGTGTAGCCGGCCACCACGATGACCGTATCCTGCCGCAATGAACCGCTTGGGAACCGGGCCACATCGCGCCGACCGTTGGCGTTGCGGGCAAAGCCGAACACGTTGACGTGCATCGGGAAAGTCGCCACCGGGATCCGCGTCCTGAAGGTACGAACCAACGTGGAGAATCGACCGTCCGAGGACACCGAGTCGGCGACGAGCAGTTGACCCGTGGGGGTGCGCACTTCGTAGCCCAGCGTGGAGATACCCACCGGGTCAGTGGCTTCGACGAAGATGGTGTCGTTCACTTCCACGCGGGGCGCCACGCCGGTCCGAACCACGGGCACGGTGTTGGCATTGGCCGGACTCTGCACCGCGTATGAAACCGGTGTGCCAAGCACACGCTGGTTGAGCGAGTCGATGATGAATGGCGTGACCTGGATGGTAGCACCCTTCACGCTGTCAGGCACGACCAAGGTATCGAGCAGCGCGATGGAGTCGCGCAACGGTGCACTGAAGGAGCTCGAGTCGCGTGCCGTATAGGCACCGGACAGTTCGTATCCGAGCGTGCGCACCTTGTAGCGGGCGCGTCCGGACAACGAAAGGATGAGCGCTTTGCCCGTGACAACCGGTGAACCGGCCACGGGGCTCGTGACGATGGCACTGGGCGGCTCGAGGTTGCCGACGGTGAGAGCCACACGTGCCGTGTCGGACTCATTGCCGGCACCATCGACGGCGACCGCGCGCGCCGTGACCGTGGCGCCGATGGGCGCGCTGGACGGAACACGTACGTTCACCAGGATCGTCAGCGACGTCACCGCGCTCGTCATCACGGTGTCATACGAAGCCGTGATGCCGCCAGCCAGAAGCAAGCGAACGCGCTTGAGTCCGATATTGTCGTTGGCGTTGAGGGTGACGGCCAGCAGGGAGTCGGCCGTGGGCAGCCCCTTGGTAAGGCCGACCGTCGGCTTGATGGAATCCTTGAACGGTGGATCGATGACTTCGTCGCCGTTGCAGGCGCCCAGGGCCATAGTGGCCCCGATGGCGACCAGCGACGCGAGGCGACGCGTCAGGCTGGGGCGCGTCAGTGCGCGCCCGATCTGATGTGCATTCATGATGGCAGCGTCCTTGGTCGCGTTAACGGCCTGGGGGCGTGACGCCTTCGTCCAGGATGTGCGGCGTGACCAGGATGAGCAGGTCGCGCTTGGTTTCGTTCTTCGTGTTCTGCGAGAAGATCCGACCGACGAACGGGAGGTTCATCAGTACAGGGATGCCACTGCGGAAGCGCGTGGTTTCGGTGACCGTGAGGCCGCCGATCACGGCCGCCTCGCCATCCGCCACCAGCACCTGAGATTCGGCTCGCTGGCGATTGAAGATCACGCCCACGTCGGTAGAGGCGATTTCCGCGCTCGAGTTTTCCGCCTTGATGTTCAGCATCACCATCTTGTTGTTGGTGATCTGCGGCGTCACGGAGAGCTTGATGCCCGCCTCTTCCTTTGAAACCGTCGCTCGAGGGAAAAATGCCGCAGCATTTGGCTGTCCTGCAGCGCCACCACCACCACCACCGCCGCCGCCACCGCCACCGCCCTGGCCACCGGCGGACGCGTCGATGACACGGATGGGGATTTCCTGGCCGACAAAGATCTCGGCGCTGCGGTTGTTGAGGATCGTGATGCTCGGCTCCGACTGCACGTCGGCCAGCGACGAGGTCTGGAGCGCGTTCAGGAAGGCCGTCAACTGATACCGACCGAGCGCCGTGCTGTAGATCAGATTCAGCGCGTTCGGCTTGATCGCATTGTTGGCGTTTGCAATACCGGCGATGGCATTGCCACCGAGATTGATGCGAGCCGGGCCCTGATAGGGAGAACCACCGCCCATGGCATCCGGTACGCCGTCGCCGTCGGTGTCGACGGGCGTGAGCGTGTTCGGATCGGTGCGCGGCACGAGCTGCTGGAAGAACTGCTTGTTGCCAGTGCCAAGGTCATAGGCAAGACCGATGTCCTGAATGCCCGTGCGGTTGACGAAGATGATCTTGGCCTTGATGGCGACCTGCGGGGTGCGCACATCGAGCTGCTGAAGGCGCGCCACGATCTCGGGGAGACGGGACGGTACTTCGGTGATGATCAGCTTGTTGGTCGCGCTGTCGGCGGCCACAGAGCCGCGCACCACACAGCCCTGTCCACCCATCTGATTCTGTTGCTGGTTGCCACTGCTGCCCTGATTGACGCCCACGCCCATGTCGCGACCGGTCACCGCGGTGCTCATGCCGGTGCAATCACGCGCCAGCAGCGACTGGACCGTACCGCGAAGCACCGTGGCCTTCGCGTAGTTCACGTCGACGATCTGCGTGATCAGCGGCTCAAGGGCCTGATTCTGCGCCAGGTTGCGATAGCTGTCGACCGCGATGATGCCGCTGGCGTCTTCTGTGGCGGCAAGGCCCTGTGCCTGCAGAATGGCCTGCAGCGCGACGTCCCACGGCTTGTCTGCGATATCGGCGGTCACGACACCCTGCACATCCTTGCCGACCACGATCGTGCGGCCGGAGAACGTCGCGAAGGCCGCGATGACATCACGAATATCGGTGCCGTCATAGCTGACGGTGATGCGCGGCCGCGGCTGCGGCTGGCGACGCGTCACCGTGCTCATGCGAGCGGACGCCAGCGGTGCTTCGACCGCAGGCAGTGGCGTGGGAACCGGTTCGGCCTTCACCACTTCGGCCTTCGGGGCCTCGACCTTCGGGGCCTCGACCTTCGGGGCCTCGACCTTCGGGGCCTCGACCTTCGGGGCCTCGACCTTCGCCGTCTCAACCTTCGTGGTGGGCGCTGAGACCGGCACATCGAGGTGGCCGGCGGCCACAGCGGTGGTCGTACGCACCACGTTGTTGCTGGCCCATGGCGTGAACGCCACCGCGGGTGCGGTCAGCGCGACGCGCACGCTGTTGCCTTCCCGCTGCACGGTGTATCGACGCGACGCGTCCAGATCGATGACGAGGCGGACCGTGTCAGCGCGATACTGGGAGAGTCGCACGTTCCGAATCGGGCCGCGCGCCTTGCCGTCATAGGCCGAGCGCATGGCGAGATTCGCACCACCGAGGTCGATGACAATACGCGACGGCCCCTCGAGCGTGAAATGCGCCAAGGTCAGACCGGAGTCCGCGGCAATGACCACTTCTGCGCCGCTGGCGGCCGGTGCGACCTCGATGGCATGCACGCGTCCGCGGACCGGCGCACCATCGTTGAGCGTGATGGCCTTGGCGGCCGAGGGGGCGGTAGCTGCCGGAGTGCTGGGCGCGAAGCCATACACCAACAGGGCGGCTGTTACCGCAACGGTCGTCGGTCCCATCATGGGTTCCTCACTTTCGTCGTGTCGCTGCTGAGCGGCAGCGTTTCCTGCCGGTTGAATCCGAATTCTTCGATGGTGAACTGCACGGCCTTTTGGCGAATCGCACTCACGCGCAGGCGTCCGAGCTGCTGCCCGACGCGAATCCGGTACTGGAGCTTGGAGTAGCTGTCGCGCAGAATCGCGACGGAGTTCTGTCCTTCTGGATCGAACGCCACGGCGGTGAGGCGCAGGTCGCTGAGCAGCGGACGCACATCGCTGCTGGACATGAGCGACTTGTACGGATCACGACGCCCGCCGCCGCTGTACGAAAAGACCTCGCGATGCAGCGTGATCTCGGTTGCCGGGGTCGCCGCACCAGTTCCCTTTCGAGCGGCGGCGGCAGCACCAACCGTACCGGCGGCTTCCGTCGACACGACCCGTGCGGGTGTGGAGGGCTTGGTATCCGCGGTCGCCTGGGCCGTCACCGCCTGAGGCGCGACAAGCAATGCTGTCGCGGTGATCACACGCAGCAGTGAACGGGTCACGAGGCACGCTCCTTGGCCTTCGCGGCCGGCCGGGTCTTTTCGACGTACGTCTGCAACGTGATCGTGGACGCGAGTGAGCCCTTTGCTGAAGTGTTCACCTGGCCTGGCCGAGAGCTGCCAGAGACGCCCGAAGCAATTGAAAAACTCACCGGTGCCACGATACGTGGCAGGGAACCCACGTTGGCGAGGAATTCGCCGAACTGGTGATAACCACCGATGATCGTGACGGTGTAGCGATAGGTATCGAAGCGATCGCCAACAATGACCGGCTCGGGTACCACGCCTCCGACATCGAGGCCCGCACGCCGCGCGGCCGTGCTGACTTCCTCGAGCAGAGCTGGCACCTCATTGCCCGTGGGTACGAGTCGGCGCATGACGGTAAGGGCAGAGCGATTTTCCGCAGCCTGCGAACGCAGCGTCTCGATGCTGCCGCCGGCGAATTCGCGCGCGGCACGCCGATTGGCTTCTTCGATGGTCGTGATGCGCGACTCGTCGAGGGCAAGCTGCTCATCCTTTGCAGCGTAGGGATACATCCAGTACAGAACGGCGAGCGCGATGCCGGCGAAGCCAATGAACAGCTTCACCTGGTCACGCTGACTGATGGGAGCAAGGGCCATGGTGATCTCTGGTCAGCGCACGGGGACAACAAGCGGCGACGTCTGCACGACGCCAGCGGGCGGCACTTCATAGGCAGCCGTCAACTCGAACTGTGTGACGTCCTTGCCTTCGACGATGACGATCTCGGACTTGGTGAGTGAGACCGACTGCACGAAGGGCGAGCTTTCGAGCTGGCGCATGAACATCGTGAGCGCTTGGATATCGACCGTCTGACCAATCACGCGGAAAGTGAGGGGCGGATGGACTGTTACCGTATCCGGTGTCACGACTGCGGTGTCTTTCTTCTTCGCTGCGGCACTGGACGGCGTCGCCGCGGCCTGGGCGACACTATCCGTGCCGGGGGGCAGTGGCGTCTTGCTGGTTTGCTCGATGATGGTCAGCCAGGTATACGCGGGCAACGCGCGGCTGATCTCATCGAGGATGTGCGCCCAGTTGTAGCGGTTGTCATCGATGGTGCGGATGATCTGCAACTGCCGATGGACCGAATCACGTTCGGCCGTGAGGCGATGGCGCGCGTCAAGCACCTTTGCATACCGCGTCGAGTCGCGCAGCGCCGATTCGAGGCGCGTTTCGAGTTCGCCGGCGCGAGCGCTCTGACCGGTGAACAGAATGCCGACCACGGCGACGGCCGCCACGACCGACGCGGCGGAGCCGAGCAGCCACGGGTCGCGGATATTCGAGCCGATGGAAGCCAGTCCGCTGGGAAGGGCGAAGCCAGCGGACTTGCGGGCTCCCTTGCGCGAACCGGGAGCGAGATTGATTTCGAGCATCATGGCGTGGGTCCTCAAGCCGCTGCGCGGAGCGCGAGTCCAACCGGCAGCATCAGCAGCGGTGCCACTTCATCGGTGGACAGGAATTCGAGAGCACCTTCGCGGACCGTGAGCTTGGCGAAGGCATTGGCCGGCTGCACCGGAATGCGCAGGCGATCCGAGAGCCACGCGAGCAGGCCCGGAACACGCGCTCCACCGCCGCAGGCGTACACCGCACGGATCTGCCCGAAGTTGCGCGAGGAGGTCGCGAGGAACGTCGCGGCGCGTTCCACACCAACGGCGAGTTCTTCGCCGCGTAGCGCGACAGCGTTTTCGAGGACCGGCTGACGATCGAAGCTGCGGATCAGGTCTTCCGCTTCATCGGCGCTGATGCCTTGTTCGCGCTGCAGATCTTCGCGGAAACGACGGGTACCAACGCCCAGATCGCGCGTGAGGATCGGTACACCTTCATCGAGGATATTGAGGTTCGTGACTTCGTTGCCGATGTTGAGCAGCGCCACCGTGCCATTCATGGCATCGGGATAGTTCGTCTCGAACGCGTTGTGCAATGCAAACGCATCGACGTCGATGACCGACGCGGTAGCACCGGCTTCCTGCAACAGGCTCTGCTTCGATTCGACAAGTTCACGCTTGGCCGCGACCAGCAGCACACTCATGTCGAGTCCATCGCTGTCGGGATCCAGCACCTGAAAGTCCAGTTCGACGGAATCCATGTCGAACGGCACGTGCTGTTCCGCTTCCCACCGCATGAGCTCCCGGGCCTGCGCTTCTTTCACGCGCTCCATGGTGATCTTCTTGACGATCACATCGCGCCCGCCGACCGCCGTCACGATGTGCTTGGTCTTGATACCGGTGGCCGACAGTGTCTGGCGAATGGCGTCGGCGACGATCCCATGGTCCATGACTTCACCTTCAACGATCGCCGTATCGTTGAGCGGCGTGATGACGACCTTGGCCAGCTCGGGTGTGCCGCTGCTGTGGTCGATGACCACAGCCTTCACGAGTCCGGAGCCGACATCCAGTCCGACAGTCAATTTCTTGCGGCCAAAGAGCGCCATGGGAGTTGGTGGTTGCAGCGTGAGTGCATGCTTGCGCATGCGGGTGTCTCGTCGTGGGCCCTTCCGACGGGACAGATTGACCTGCCGATTCCGGTCATGTCTCCCTTGAAACGACCCGAGCCTCACGAGGTAACGGCCGCCCCTAGGCGTGCGGCCGGTACGGCTGCCCACACCGTGATACTGGAGGCCCTTTCCCAGGGGCCTGCAGGTCGGTCTTTCTGACCGGCGAGGGGGTGGCTGGTCGATGGTGCGGCGTCAGGGAGCGCCGAGTGTCCGGAGCTGAAATGGTGCGCTTCTTGGCACCGCGATTGTGGCAAGTGCCATGTCGAGGCGACAGCGATCGAACTGCACGCGAGTCGCGGAACCCAGTCGTGCCGCGGTGTTTCCGGGAGCAACGCCGACACCCTGCACGATGACACTGCCCTGCACCGTGAGTTGACCGTGACGCGCGTCGAGCGCACCACGAACGAACAGGAGTCCCTCAACGGTGAGGGCGCCCGTCACCGCGAGATCACCGTCGATGACCAGAAGCCCGCGATAGCGGTCCGTGCCCGTGAGATGCACCAGGGGCCCCTGCAGTGACAGCAAATGCCAGTTGGGTGATGAGGTCTCCGCGGCGGGAAGCGGAGCCGGATCGACCGAACGAGGGATCACTCGGCCCAGGCTCAACGCGGCCGAACGCAGTGCGCCGAACGTATCGCCGCTATCCACCGGCGTTGGTGGCGTCACCGGCATCAGTGTCCACAGACCGGCACTGTCGGCCTGCACGGTGTGTGCAGCGAAGGCCGCAACGCTGAGCGTATCGCGTTCCGGTCCGCATGGCGATTGTGTGTCAACCAGATCCACACCCGTCACGAGTGTGGGATCGAGCCCCGTGATACTCCCCTGCACCGTCATGGCAGCGAACAGCGGAACGGCTGGTGATGCAAGCCAGATCACCTGCCGCACCTCTCGCCGCACGGCAATGGGGTGGCGCGGATCGCGGAATGACGCCATGGCGCGTACCGTCACGGACAAGGGATGTGTGCGGTGCCGTTCTATCGCCACGTGGTCACCGCTGGCCAGCACGCTGGCTTGTGTGATGGTGGTGGTGAGATCACGCGTCCACAGGGAATCGCTGCGCCATTGATGCACCGTCTGTGCGAGTGATGCTTGCGCGGTGAGAGCGAGTCGCTGGGCATGGGTCGCCCGATCGGCGGCGGCGACATCGCGGAGCGTGACCGTACCGAACGTCATGGCGAGAATTCCCACCGCCGCGAGCGCGATCACGACAAATGGCAGCGTGAAACCAGGCCGAAGCGGAACGACATGATATGCCTTGCTGGCAATTGCCGGCCGATTCATGGACGTCCTCCCGCAGGTGTACCCCGCAGACTGACCGCGAAGGCGGCAGAGTCATAGGTGGCCCGCGATCCCCGCGTCACGGCGCGGGTGACGCGGAGTTCCACATGAATGGCCGCCGCGGAGTCGAGCCAGAGTGTTTCGTTGCCTTGTGCATCGACCGCACGGACACGCATGCCCCTGCCCGCGGCATTGCGAAGAGGGCCAGCCACCGGCTGCACGCCATCCCATCCCGATGCGTCACGCGTGCGCCTGCCAAGCCACCAGTGTGTACCACTGCGATAGTGGGAGTAGCGCGTATCCCGTTGGATGTGTGCTGGAGCCCCGACGAATCGCATGCCGGGCGCGAGAGCATTGGTGGGTAGTGTCCAGCGCAATTGACTGGAGTCGGCACCACAGCGCCCCAGGGTCGCCGCTGAGGCAGGTCCGGTGATCGCCGTAGTGATGGCCACCGGCGGACTACCCGACGGCACGGGCCAATGCCAGAGCGTGGCGATGTCCCCTGCACGTACCGTGGAGAGCCATGCCCGATCGGATTCATTCGCGGAAACCGTCAGTGCTCCGCCGGGATCAGTACCGCAGAGACGCACGATGCCCAACTGGGCACGGAATTCGATGAGGGAATCGGAGATACTGGCGATGTCCTGCGGACGCAGGGGCGCGAGATCGGTTTCCAAGGCGAGTCGTGCGTGCCGGAGCTCGCGAATCCCACCAGTACGCGATTCGGCAGCGCGCATGTGCTGGGCCTGACGAACCAGCAACAGAGCCGCGGCGGCAGCTACGAGTGTCGTGAGCGGGAGGGCCACCAACAGCTCGACGAGCGTGAATCCGATCGAGTTGCGGCCTCCGGCATTGGCGTATCCACCGCAACTCCGCTGGCGACGACGATGATGGCCGCTCATGGATCACACCGGGATGCCGTCGAGACCTCCCGCTGAACCTGCCCAGTCGTAGCCATCTGCGCCGCACCGAACGATGACAAGCCCCACGCAGCCCGAATGGTGAGGTGGTGCAGAACACCGTCAGCTACCGGTGCGACGTCGATGACCAGGCGCGAGGAGGTCGGTGGGACCAGGCCATTTTCAGCCACCGCACCCGGCGCGCAAACCGCCCGGAGCCAACGCTGATTGACAACATCCACCGTTGCGAGTGCATGGTCCGTCTGTATGGCCCGATCGACACCGGCGCTGGTGGTGGCCGCGATGAGCTGCAGCAGCGCAGCCGCCCCTATCAGGAGCACGAGCGAGACCAGACACTCCACGAGGAGGTAGCCGAATCGATTCCCGGATCGACCGTCCAGTCGGCTCAGGGATCGGGACTTCGCTGCGTTTCGATTGGGGCGCCGCTGGCACCTGCGAGACCGCGGTGCGACTTCTGGGGGTGTGTTCTGCATGGGGCCACGATAGGCCCCGGCTCCGCAGGGAGCGTCACCAGAACATCGCCGCCGCTATCCTGCCGACGCGGTGGATTCAGGTACGACGGATCGCATGCCACTGCCATGCAGCGGCAACAGGATCACGAACGCGGCACCACCTTCGCGCGCCCGCTGTACCCACACGGTGCCACCAAGATTTTCGATCGTGCTGGCGACGATAGCGAGCCCGAGCCCGGTGCCCTTCCCTGGCTGCTTGGTGGAAAAGAACGGCTCGAAGATGCGTTCTTCGTCTTCCGGGGCAACACCAGTTCCCGAGTCGGCCATCACGATTTGCAGAAAACGCGAGGGCGATTCGGGTCGGGCAAGCCATGCGAGTGCCCGCTTGCTTGGGCGATGTGCCCAACGCTGGGGGGCAGGATCCGTACGGCGCTTTTCGATGGAATCCGCAAACGCGCCGGCCTCATTGATCCGCGACCGAATCACCACCTCCCCTTCGCGGTCCATCGCATCGACGGCGTTCAGCAGCAGGTTGACGAAGACCTGCTCGAGGTCATGCCGTTCGGCATACACCACACCGCCGGGTGCCTCGAGTTCGCTGGTAATGCGAAAGCGACGGGTGAGTCCCTGGTCGGCGAGCAACCGCAACACGTCCACGATGACGGCATCAACGGCGATCGGCTTCGGCGTCAGCCGACGCGGGCGGGCATAGTCGAGCAGGCCACGCATGATGCGGTCGATGCGTGTGATCTCCCGCTCGAGCGCATCAATGGGCTCAGTCGTGCCGGGGACGTCGGCCGTGCGCATGCGCAGCACATGGGCATAGTTCGCGATCGCGGCGACGGGATTGCCGATCTCGTGTGAGATCCCAGCCGCGATGCGTCCCATGGTCGCCAGCTTCTCCACCCGCATGCGGGACTGCGTGGCCGCCAGCATCTGCTCGGTCATGCGATTGATGCTGGTTGCGAGCTGGTCGAATTCGCGTGTCTCGGCACGCGGCACGATCCGGTTGCTGTCTCCACTCGCAATGGCTTCCGCCACACTCACGGATTCCACCAGAGGACGTTCCACATAGCGCGAGACCTGTCGGCGCAGCACGCTCGTGAAGACGACCAATACCAGCAAGACGAGGAGAATGACCACCGGCCACCGTGTGGCATTCGGCAGATCCTCGGTGACCCACATGGTGACGATGATGGCCAGAATGGTCGGGCCGCACGCCAGAGCGAGCACACGCTGCAGGCGCTCGTGAATCCGTGGGCGGGTGGGTTCGGTCACGCCGTTCAGGATGCGTGCTCGACGCCTCAGTGGCAACCGCCACTTTCTCTTCCAGCGTGATATGCGGCCATGGGCTTAGGTCGTTTGGGCATCCGAGTATCCCCAAACGGCAAAGGGGCCGGGCTTTCGCCCGACCCCCTCCCCCAAACCGGTGCAGCTCGTTGAGCGAGCCGGCCGTCGGTATTGCGTGCTGCTTACTTGCAGGTGGCGCCGCCCGGCTCGCCTTCGGCGAGGTTGGCCGGCTTGCCCGTGCCGACGCCGATTTCGCAGCTCGAACCGGCCGCATTGGCGTGCGTGGCCGTCGCGGACCAGCCCGTGGCCGACTGCGTGCCCGGGGTGATCGTGACGCCTGACGAGCCCGAGGTCGGCATGGTCCAGGTGGCGTAGCTATTGTCTTCCGAGAACTTGGCCTCGCCAGCCGAAACCAGGTTCTTCAGATCGGACTTCATAGCGGTGATGTAGGCCTTCTTCTTCGTGTCATTGAACTTCGGGATCGCGATCGCGGCCAGGATGCCGATGATGACGACAACGATCAGCAGTTCGATAAGCGTGAAGCCCTTGCGCGTACGGTTCATGGTGTTCTCCAGTGGGGGGATTTCGGCAAGTCCGCCCGTGGTGGCGAGCCTTGCGACACCGACGCATAAGGCAACAGCCTTGCCAGAGCAGATGGCACAATAGAACTCATTTCTTTTCAATGACTTACACCATTTCTACTTCAGCTGTACCAATCCATTTCAGCTGGTGTTTCGCAAGATTCCTTGCAGCGTGCAAGGCTGACTCGTTCGGCTACGTCCCAGCGCGATATCAGTACTATGCCAGGAATGAAACGGCCGGTGTCGTCGTGTGACGGACACCGGCTGGTCGGTTGAAAAACGATGAGAGCCAAACCCACTTACCCTATCGACATTCAATGTCCGATGTGATTCCCGGCCCCGAAGCCAACGTGCAGGTCATGCCTGGCAGGCTCGCGTGATTGGCTTGGGCCGTCCAACCTGTCGTGGTCCCCACGAAGGTGAGTGTCACGCCAGCAGATCCGCGAGGCACCGGCATGTTCTCATAGCTGTTCTCAGACGTGAACCGGGACTCTGCGGTGGTGGCTACGACATGCAAGTCCGACTTCATGGCCGCGAGATACGCTCGCCGCTTGGAATCCCCGAATTTGGCCACCGCCAGCACCGCCAGCAGACCAATGATGGTCACCACCGCCAACAATTCGAGCAGCGTGAACCCAATACGACCACGCACTCCAGTGTTCATAGTGCCGCGTCTCCGTAGCGTGCCAGTTTGCGGTACAATGTGGAAGGATCAATCCCCAGCATGTCGGCGGCGCGACTCTTGTTGCCGCCTTCGTTCTGCAGTACCCACTGGATGTAGGCACGCTCGATCGCCTCGAGTGTCGGGCTGACCGGGGCGCGTTCACTCACCAGCGGCTCAGCGCGACGGGCCGTCACACGCTCCGGGAGCGCATCCGCGGAGATCGTGTTGCCACTACAGAGAATGACGGCCCGCTCGAGCGCATTTTCCAGCTCTCTGACGTTGCCGGGCCATCCGTAGGCCATGAGCGCATCGAGGGCTCCCTCGTTGAGCACCTTCTGTTCCTCGTGGCGCAACGTGGCCGAGCGTGCCAGGAAGCTTTCCGCCAGCACGGGGATATCGTCGGCGCGCTGCCGGAGGGGTGGCAGGTGCACCGCAATGACATTGAGCCGATAGAACAGATCGGCGCGGAACCCGCCCCGCTTGATCTCTTCTTCCAGATCACGGTTGGTCGCGGCCAGCACCCGTGTATCCACGGAAACCGATTCGGTGGCACCCACCGGAATCACTTCGCGCTGCTGCAACGCCCGCAACAGCTTGACCTGTGTGGAGGGCGTGGTCTCGCCGATTTCGTCCAGAAAAAACGTGCCGTGATTCGCGGCAGCGAACAGGCCTGTCTTGTCCTTCACGGCGCCGGTGAACGATCCTTTCACGTGACCGAACAACTCACTCTCGAGCAGCGACTCGGGCAGCGCGCCGCAGTTGATCGACATGAACCCGTTGTCCGTGCGGGCGCTCAGGTCATGGATATACCGCGCCACCACTTCCTTGCCGGTGCCGGACTCGCCGGTGATCAACACCGTGGAGTCCGTGGGAGCAACGGTTTCCGCCAATCGGAGCACTTCGAGCCAGCTCTTGCTGCGCCCGATGGGCCGCTGTGACGCATTGCGTTCCCGTCGGCGGATTTCCTGCTTGAGCACCTGGTTCTCCGCACGCAGCTTGCGATGTTCTGCAGCCCGGCGCAGGATCGCCACCAACTCGTCGTTGCGAAACGGCTTCTGGATGTAGTAAAAAGCCCCTTCATTGACCGCCTGCACCGCCGACTGCAGCGTGGCCTGGGCGGTCATCAGAATCACCGGCACATCGGGATCGACCTGCCGCGCCGCACTCAGTACCTGCACACCGCTCACATCAGGCATGCGCACATCGGTCAGCACAATATCCGGCCGCAACTCCTGGAGCTGCTCCACGCCTTGCCGACCACCATGTGCGGTGAAGGGCACAAACCCTTCGGTCTTCAGCAGGATGCGCAAGGAATCGAGGATGCTGGTTTCATCGTCGACGATCAGTACGCGCGGTGCATCATCCGACAGAGCGTAGGTCACGCTGCGGCTCCCAAGTGACTGGAACTGGTGCTCGCCACAGAAAGTGGCAAGACAATCGAAAAACGTGTGCCCTGCGGCAGGGCGTCCACGAGGACCACGCCGCGATGTGCTTCGACGGCGCGATGAACCACGGGCAGCCCCAGCCCGGATCCACCGGTTTTGCTGGTGACAAAGGGCTCGAACAGGCGATCGCGCAGCTCGGGCGGAATGCCGGGGCCGTCGTCGGTCACGCTGATGGCGATCAGGTCGCCCGTAATGGCGGTCGTGGGCACACCATGTGATGCCGGGTGATAGCGATCCACCTCGACGAACACGTGGCCCTCGTTCCCCAGTGCCTGAATGGCATTGAGCACCAGGTTGAACACCGCGCGATGCAACAGATCTTCGTCACCGTGCGTGCGCGGCAGGTCCGGTACAGCGTCCACGGTCACCTGTACGCCGGGGGCACGATCCGGATGCGACGCCGCCAGCATGGCCGCGGTGTGCGCCAGCGCGCCCAGATCGAGGGTTTCCATGCGTGTCACGCGGGCACGCGCAAAATCCAGAAAGTCGGCGAGCAGGCGACTGAGTCGGTCGGCTTCGCGGACAACGAGTCCGTGCAGGATGCGTTCGTCGTCGTCCGCATCCACCTGAAGCGAACGACGCCGAGCTAACTGTTCGGTGGCACTCCGGATGGACGCCAGGGGATTGCGAATCTCATGGGCCAGCGACGCACTCAATTCCGCCACGGCTTGCAGCCGTTCCGCGCGCACATGCAACGCCTGCAGTCGCTTGCTGTCGGAAATGTCCTGAAAGATCGCCGTGGCACCGGTGGAACCGTCGGCGCGCACCGCCTCGGCAACGGTCGTCGTGACCCCGATCTCGATTTCCTCGCCGTCGCGAAAAATCACGCCTTCGGCACGGGTGGTGCGCACATGATCGCGCGCACTCTGCTCGAGGAGCTCTGCCAGTCGCGGCGCAACCCGCATCAACAGCGGAAGCACCGGCAGTCCGGTGTGCCCCCGCAGATCAAAACCCAACAGCTCCGATGCGGCGGGATTGGCATACAACAGGAATCCACGCCCATCGATCGTCAGAATGCCGGAGCGGATGGTGCGGAGAATGTCCGCCGCTTCCAACTGCACCTTGATGAGCTGCGCGGCCAACGCTTCGCGCCCCATGCCGGCCTGGCGCAGCCGCAGCACCACAAACCCGGATCCGGCGGCCACCACGGCAAATACGCCGACCTGGACGGCCATGCCGAGGTAGGGGGGCGTGCCGGGGCGCAGCCAGACGATATCGATGATGTAGAGAAGACAGGCCCCCGCCGCGACGGCGAGACCACCGCGAAACGACAGCAGCAGCGCGCCGCTGGCGATCACCAGGATATAGAGGGCCGCAAATTGGGAGCTCCATCCGCCCGTGATATGTACCACGGCGGTCACGAGCAGCAGATCGAGCAGGCACTGCACGGCATAGAACGTCTGTCCGACGGTCTGCCCCTCCATGCCGCGATACATCACGGACAATCCGGTCCCCAGGATAGCCCCGGCGAACGTCAGCGTGGCGATCAGCGTGGAGGTGGGATCCGCCTCGTTCCAGACGAACACGGCCGCCACCAGAATGGCACAGGCCAGCACGGCACGGCCCAGCCAGACCCAGCGCAACATGCGCGATGGATCGAGCATTTCCTGTACCGGAGCCTGGGGAAAGGCGGGCGTTTGACGCACGAAATGGATAGACTGATGATCAGGACCGTGCAGAATGCAAGAGGCGCGGAATACCCGACGGTCTTGCAGATTGCACTACTCTGACGAATCACCCGCCCCACCGTTTCCTTTCGGTATGATTGCCGACCCTGCGTTACCCACCGCCGCCGAGATCACCTTCGGCGCGGTGACCATGCGTCTCCTGCTGGTCCTGCTGCTGGTCCTGCTGAATGCGTTCTTCGTGGCCGCCGAGTTTGCGCTGGTCGCGGTTCGTCGCAGCCGCATCGACCAGATGGCCGCCGACGGCGACAGCAGCGCGCAGGTGGTTCAGCGCGCACTCAGTCAACTCGACCGATACATCTCCGGCACCCAACTGGGCATTACGCTCGCGTCGCTGTCCCTTGGCTGGGTCGGCGAGCCCGCAGTGGCGGTGTTGGTCGATCGGCTCCTCCATATAGTTGGCATCAACCCCGGCCCTGGGGCGGTCCATACCGGAGCCGGCATCGTGGTGGCCTTCATGGTCATCACGTTCCTCCACATCGTCTTGGGAGAGCTGGCGCCCAAATCAGTGGCCTTGGCCAAGCCGGAGAGCGTGAGCCGACTGGTCGTGCGACCGCTCATGGTGTTCTCCCAGGTGATGTCTCCGTTCATCGGGTTTCTGAACGGCACGGCCAACCGCATGCTGAAGTGGTTCGGCATCGAGCCGGTGTCGGAAGGCGGCCATGTGCACAGCCCGGAGGAACTGCGTCTGCTCGTCATGCAGGCCCGCGCGCACGGCACCCTCGATGAATCCGACTCCGCCATGCTGGCCGGCGTCTTCGACTTCCACAACAAGCGCGCCGTGGACGTGATGCGCCCTCGCACCGAAATGGTGGCAATCGCGGAGGATGTGGATCAGCAGGAGTTGGAAGAGATCCTGCGACGTGAGCGCTATTCGCGATATCCCGTGTACCGGGAGACCGCCGACGATATCGTGGGCGTCTTCCTCGCCAAGGACTTCTGGCTGCGCGAGAACTCGGAGTCGTTCGAGTTGCGACAGGTGCTGCGTGAACCGCTCTTTGTGCCAGCCACGCGCACGGCCGAACGGGTGCTGGACGACTTGCGCCGCACACGCGCGCACCTGGCCGTCGTGCTGGATGAATTTGGCGGCACGGCCGGTATCGTCACCATGGAAGACCTGGTGGAGGAGGTCGTCGGTGATATCGCGGACGAATACGATCCGCTGTCACGCGACGCCCTGCTGTTCGACGGTGTCCTGGAACTGGCCGGCTCGATGTCGTTGGTGGACGTGCGCTCGGATCACAAGTTGCCTATCCCGGAAGGCGACTGGAGCACGCTCGGCGGCTATGCCTTCGCCACGCTGGGTCGATTGCCACACGTGGGCGACCGCGTGGCGTATCCCGGTGGTGATCTGGAAGTGGTTGCCATGGACGGCCGACGCGTGGCTGCCCTGCGCGTCCACAAGCGCGTCGAAAGCACGGAGCCCGCGGCGTGAGTGATTCTGGAGAGACAAGCCTGTCTGTGGCGGCTGGCGTCTTCATCCCGTTTGACGAGCTGGATGTGCGAGCCATCTCCGGCGGTGGTCCGGGCGGTCAACATGTGAACAAGAGTGCCACACGCATTTCGATTCAGTGGAACGTGCGCACCACACGTGCCTTGCGTGACGAACAGCGGGCACGTGTACTGGAGAAACTGGCGTCGCGCCTCGATGGGGATGGCGCCTTGCGCATCGTCGCGGGGGAGTTCCGCAGCCAGCAACAGAACCGCCGCGCCGCGCTGGAACGTTTGCAGCAGTTGATCAGTCGTGCCTTGATTGTGCCCCGTGTGCGTCGTGCCACACGGCCGACGCGAGGTGCGGTGGAGAACCGATTGGGTGAGAAACGGCGACGGTCGGAAACCAAACAACAACGCCGGCACGATCACGGTGAGTGACCGGCCGGCGTATTGCCGCCGAAGGCGCGTAGGCCATGGTGCTCAGAATGCGATGATGTTGACGCCGAGATAGTACGTCACGAAGTCGGCGCGCCCACGCAGATGAATCGCTGGCCGATCATTCTCGAAAGCTTCCTTCACGCGCTGATCGTTCAGATAGCGAACGTCGTCATGCCGAAGGAAACGCGCGCCGAGGTCGAGGCGCACCGGATTCCGGCCGTTGTATACCCGAATGTAGGCACCCGCCGCGCCACCATATGCCCATACGGCATCACTGGAGTTCGTGGTGCTGGCGAAGGGTGTATTGGTGTTGTCGGACCCTTCGATGGTGCTCTGGGTGGCAAACACCGTGAAGCCGCCCAAGGCCGTCGCGTACGGCGTGAAGGTGCCGGTCGGTCCGAGTAGCTGTGGGCCGGCAACGACGCTGAAGATGTTGCTGCTCGTGCGCAGATCGAGCTGGATCAGCCCGCCTGTGCCGGAGAGTGGAATACGACGACGGCTGTTCGCGTAGTTCACGAACGAAAAGTCGCCGCGCAGGTTGATGATGCTATTCTGGTCGAGGCCGCCAAGGACATAGGCGCCTATTCCCCAGCCATTGTTGGTGTTTCTGGCAAAATCGCCGCTGGGTTCGGAGACCTGGGCGTGCACTCCGATCGAGCCACGGCCGCTCGGAGCCGTGGGCTGGGCAGAGGCCTCGATGGAGCCAAACAAAGTGGCCGCCCAAGCGGCGGCGAGTGTCATAGAGGTACGCATGTGCTGCATTACGCCACTGGCATCGAAAGGTGTCACGACGGGGTCGAGCCGCTGTTCCGGGCGGGCATTTTCACAGCAATGCGGACCTTTCGGGCGTATTTGCCCTAGTACCGAGCGGAACGCTGGTGTTGCTGAAGGGTGATATGGGTAACGTTTCCTGTAACCCGAACAGTGTCGGCCGCCCCACAGGGTTGTGCCATTCTGGTCCGTACCGGTCCCGAGCAATGGGGGACAAGGTGCCGGGCCGCATCGTGATGCTGCTTCAGTAGCATGTCCGGGTTCGGACCGTTCATCAACCTGCAATGACGTGTCGTACAGACTGTCTGGCGAGAGTATCGCCGGATCGCCTGGCCGTGCCACGTCCGCCCTTTGACTGACGTCTCTCCCGCGAGCATGTCTGCACAGGCTACACGTATCAATCAGTTGATTGCTGAAGCGCTTGATCTGGATGTCGATCAGGCGCATTGGCGGGCCATCACACGTCAGATTCAGCCCGACGACCCACTGCCGGCGCGCATCCGATCCATTGGAGGCGCGATCGATGTGGGCTACCTCGATCGCGATCTCACGGCCGAGCAGGTGCGTGAAGCCGTCCTGGATCCACAGGCACCGCTCGTCTTGTTATGCGTGGGCGGCGACGATGCGGTCGTAGTGCGTCGTGATCTTTCGGGCGCGGCGACTGCCGTGCGCGTGATGCGAAGTGGCGGGGAGCATGCCATCCATGGGTCGCCCAAAGAACTGGCCGACGCGGTACTGCGTGAATGCGGCCAACGTGGCCGTGTGCCGGCATTGGCTCCCATGGCGCTGCGCTCGGCCGGCAGTATCCGCGGTGACGGTGCACCGCACAGTCCGATGCACACCCACGAAGACGAGGAACTGCTCCACCTCAATCCGGTGGATCGGACCATTGCGTTGCTCAGTCGTGAGCGGCGCGAGATCCTCACCGTCTTCTTTTACGCCACGCTGGCTGGTGGCCTGAGCCTGATTCTGCCGCTGGCCGTGGGCGGCATCGTGCAGCTCGTCCAGGGGCGTTTGTTCCTGCAGCCCGTGGTCGTACTCATCTCGCTGGTCATTCTCGGGACGATCATTGCCGGCGTGTTGCAGATTGGCATTTTGCGGGTGGGCGAACGTATCCAGCAGCGTGTCTTCGCGCGCATGGCCATGGAGTTCGCCTTCCGCATCCCGCGCATGAAGTATGGCGCATCGCTCGAGACCAATCTGCCGGAAAAGATGAACCGCCTGTTCGAGGCGGTGGCCATTCAGAAGGCGCTGCAGAAACTGCTGATCGACGTGCCCACCGCGCTGCTCACGGTGGCATTTTCGTTGATTCTCCTGACGTTCTACAGCCCGTGGTTTTCGGTGTTCGCCATTGTCGTGGTGTTCATCCTGTACCTGATCATCAAGTGGACCGGCCCCGAGGGCATGTCCACGTCCATCGACGAATCGAAGTACAAGTACAAGGCCGTGCACCTGCTGCAGGAAATCGCGCGCGCGATGCATGCCTTCAAGTATGCCGGCGATTCCACGCTACCAGTGGAAAAAATGGACGGGGTGGTCACCAGCTACATCCACTACCGCAAGAAACACTTCGCGGTGCTGGTGAAGCAGACCATCGCCTTGATCGGCTTCAAGACGTTCATCACCGCTGCCGTGCTCATTCTTGGCGCGGCGCTGGTGCAGACCAATCAGATGCTGCTGGGCCAGTTCGTGGCCGCCGAAGTGGTGATCGTGACGGTGCTGGTGGGCGTGGAAAAGATCATCAACAGCCTCGCCACCGTGTACGACATGCTCACATCCGTCGACAAAGCGGGGCACGTGAGTGACCTGCCACTCGAAGCCCGCGGTGGATTGGCGCCGACGCACGATCCGTCGAAGGGCATCGCCATCGAGGCGCGCGACGTACGGTATCGGTATCCCGGGGCACCACACCCCAGCGTGGCCGGCGTGTCCGTACGCATCGAACCGGGACAGCGTGTTGGCATCATGGGTGTGGACGGCTCCGGCCGCAGCACCCTGCTCAAGCTGCTTGGCGGCCTCATCGAGGACTACGACGGCACATTGCGATTTGACGGCGTGACGCTGCGCGACCTCGATCGCCCGGCGCTGCGCACACGCGTAGGCCAGATGCTCTCGTGGTCCGATCTGTTCGATGGATCGGTGGAAGAGAATGTTTCGGTGGGCCGTCTGCACATCACCCCGCGTGACGTGCAGCAGGCACTCGATGATCTCGACATCAACGATGCCGTGCAGTTGTTGCCGCAGGGTATCCGCACGGAAATCACGAATGGCGGGCGCAACCTGCCGGCACATCTCGCCAACAAGCTGTTGATTGCGCAGGGCATCGTGGGCAATCCGCGCTTGGTCGTACTCGACGATTTCTTCCAGAATCTCGACGCCACCTCGCGCTCACACATCATCCGCCTGCTGACCGACCGTAGTCGGCCGTGGACGGTGTTGGCCGTTTCGCACGACCCGCAGATGCTGAGTGCCTTCGATCGAGTGCTGATCGTGGAAAACGGACGCATCATGTGCGAAGGCAGCTTCTCGGAGCTGCGACAGGATGCGGTCTGCCGGAACCTCCTGCACGAGTTTGCGAACGACTTCACGTCGGGAGGTGCCTGAGCCATGGCCGGATCCGATCTTGATATCGAGCGGGAACTCAAGCATCTGCCGCTGGAAACCACGACGCTGCTGGGCACGGCGAATACCAGTCGCATCGTTTCTCGTTGGCTGATCGGCATTCTTCTGGTGCTGCTGGCCATCATGTTCCTGCCCTGGCAGCAGAACGTGCAGGGGATGGGCTATGTGACCGCGCTCAGTCCTGCGGATCGCCCCCAGCAATTGCAATCACGTATCGATGGCCGCATCGAGGCCTGGTATGTGGCAGAAGGACAGTTCGTGAAGAAGGGTGATTCGATCGTGCGCATTTCGGAGATCAAGGAGGAGTATCTCAATCCGAATGTGCTACCACTGACGGTCGCCCAGCGGGAAGCCAAACAGAGCGCGATTGGTGAGAAGCTCAACAAGGCCAGTGCGTTGGAGACGCAGATCGAACAACTCGAACAGCAGCGCGAGCTCAAGATCCTGCAAACCCGCAACAAGGTGTTGCAGTATCAGGCCGAGGTACGACAGGTGTCACTCGAGGACAGTGTCGCACGCGATCAGTTGCGTCGCCGTGAGCGTCTGTTCCGTGACTCGCTGGGCCTGGTGTCGATGAACGACATGCAATCGTTTCAGATCAAGGCGCAGCAGACCGCGGCCAAGCTGATCGAGAAACAGCAGATGCTCGCCATCACGGAAACGGACCTGACGAGCATTCCTGCCGAATACGGCGAGAAGATCTCGAAGGCTCGTTCCGATCGGGCGGCCACGCTCGCGGAAGTGAGCGAAGGCCGCTCCGAAGTTGCCAAGCTGCAGGACAAGGTCGGCTCGCTCACGCTGCGCAGCTCGTTCTACGTGATTGAAGCGCCACAGGATGGCTATGTGGTGCGCGCCAACCGCGCCGGCCCCGGCGTGATCGTGAAGGTGGGTGAACCCATCGTGTCAGTACAGCCCGCGCGTCCGCAGAAGGCCGTTGAGCTGTATGTGAAGCCGATGGACGTGGCCCTGCTCAAGCCGGGACGTCATGTACGTGTGTTCTTCGATGGCTGGCCGGCACTGCAGTTCTCGGGATGGCCACAGGTCGCGGTCGGTACGTTTGGTGCCACGGTAGCGGTCATCGATCAGTTCCCGAGCGCCGACGGCCGTTTCCGTGTGCTGCTGGTGCAGGACACCACTCACGATGAGCCTTGGCCGACACAGCTCCGACTCGGCACCGGTGCCGAAGGCTGGGCCATGCTCGACAAGGTCACCATCGGTTGGGAAATCTGGCGTCAGCTCAATGGGTTCCCGCTGTCGATCAAGGCCAGTGACGCGCCGCCGGGCGATCTTGTGGCGGGTGAATCGGGTGGCGACTCCAAGGCCTCCGATGGCAAGAGCGGGGGCTCGGGAGTGGGAGGCTCGAAGTGAGGCGCCTGTACACCCTGACTCTGGGGGCGATCGTGGGCAGTGTCGGAGCGGGCGCCCTCGCTCCCGTGCCAGCTTCGGCTCAGCCAGACAGCGCACGCACGTCGGTCGCTTCGCCGAACAGGTCCACGAGCGCGCTGCTCGGCGCACTCGTAGATACCAGCGGCACGCCGTACACCTTCCCCGAATTCGTCGACGAGGTGCTCGGTCACCATCCCGTGGCGCAGCAGGCGCGCCTGGTGGCTGAGCAGGCGCGCGCCGAACTGCGGTCGGCATGGGGGGCGTTCGATCCCAAGGTCTCGGCCAAGTGGGATCAGAAACGTTCCGGTGGCACCGAGTACTACAACTACCTGAACACCGAGTTGAAGATTCCCCTCCCCATCGGGGCCGACGTCACGTTGGCCTACGATCGTACCATGGGGCGGTACTTCAATCCGGATCGCCGCACCGACGGCAACGGGACGTTCGCGGCCGGCATTTCCATTCCGCTCGGTCAGCGTATCGTGACCGACGAGCGCCGCACGGCATTGCAGCAGGCGCGCGCCGCCCGTGATGCCGGTGATGCCGAACGCCTCGGCATCGTCAACAAACTGTTGTATGCCGCCGCCAAAGATTACGGCTCGTGGTACGAAGCCTGGCGTCGTCGCGCGATCGCGCAGGAAGGCGAGGCCCTCGCGGCCTTTCGCCTGCAGGCCGTGCGCGCACGTGTCAACAACGGTGAGAGCGCGCCCATCGACACGGTGGAAGCGCTGCTGGAGGTGCAACGCCGGCAGGTGAGCCGCTACGAGGCGGAGGCCGCGTTTTACCTGTCGTCGTTGCACATGACGGCCTATCTCTGGGATCCTGAGGGACGCCCGGCGTCCCTGCCCGATGCCGCCAAGCCGGTGTTGCATGGGCTGGGCCGCGGCGGCATCGATTCCACGCAGCTCAGCGCACTCGTGGACCGCGCCGTGGAGCGCAATCCCGAGTTGGCCAAGGTGCAGGCCAAGATCCGCCAGGCGTCGGCGGAGCGCCTGCTGGCGGCGCAGGGGATACTGCCATTTGCCGAGGCCAAGCTGGCTGGTGTCGCCGAGCGTGGTTCGGACGACTCCTTCTTCAACCGCGACCGCCTCGACGACAATTACAAAGCGGCGCTCGTGATCTCGTCGCCGCTGTTGTTCCTCAAGGAAACGGGCAAGTTCAACGCCACCGACGCGAAGCTCGACTTCCAGCGACTGGAGCGGGATCTGGTGCGCCGTGACATTGAAATCGATGCCCGTACGGCCATTTTCGATCTGTCCAATCTTCAGCGGCTGCTGGTGACGCAGGAAGCCAACGTGCGGAATGCGCGGCTGCTACGGGACGCCGAGCAGATCCGGTTCGAGAATGGCGAAAGCACCCTGCTCATTCTGAATCTGCGTGAGCGTCTGGTGCTGGATGAGGCGGGCAAACTGGCGTCGCTGGAAGCCAAGGTCGCTTCTGCGCGCGGCGCGTTGGTTCTGGCCACGGGAGACCGGTCACTCCTGACGATCCCGTAGTACCTTCCGTGCATGCTTGATTCACGGTACCGCTCCAATCCTACCCATCGGGCTGCTGTTTCCGCGCCCATCACGGGCTCGACGCCCCAGTTGCGGTCTGATGCCACAACCCGCTGAAACGCTCACGCATGAGCAGGTGCGTGGCCTGATCGACGGTGTGCTGGCCAGGCCCGCTCAGGAAGGCGCCCGTATCCTGGCGCTCCTCTGGCTGCATCAGTTGGTGGCCGCACGCACGGCATGGCAGGCGTCCACCGCGGCGACCGCCACGGACGAGCGGCCCGCGGACGGTGTGGTCGACACGCCGTCGGAGTCTGCGCCGCTGCTGCACAAGGCCCGGGTGAGCCTGCGACGCTTGCGGGCCACGCTGCGGGAAAACGCCCGGGTGCTCGATGGCGTGGCCGACCGTCGCGTGCTGCGTGCGTTGCGGCGGTTGGGGCGTGAAACGGGCGAGGCCCGTGATCTCGACGTCCATCGCGAATGGCTGGACGCGAATCTCGAAGTGTTGTCGCCGGAAGCCCGGGCGGAAGCGGAGACACTGCGCGACCGCATGGCCCGAAAGCCCGATCAGTCCACACAAGTCATCGAGCGGGCCTTTGCGCGGCGCCTCGATCCCATCGCCGCAGATCTGATGACGGCGCTGGGCACGTACCGTTTGCGACTACTGGTGGGGGTGCGCCCTGCTCCGGTGAGTCTCGCGCGCCATCTCGCCTCGGTGCTGAAGCGATCCGGTGACCGGTTGCGCCGCGATCTCGAGCACGTGCGGGGCATGGCAGAGTCGCAGGACGAGCTGCACGAACTCCGCATCCGGCTCAAGCGCCAGCGCGCGGTGCTCGCACCGTTTGCCAAGACCGATCGGAAGATCGGCGCGTGGTTCGAACTCGCCACGCGTGGGCAGGACCAGTTGGGCGCAATGCGCGATGCCATCCTGCTGGCCGAACGTGCACGTCGTCACAAGCTGCCGCAGCTCGAGTCTGCTCTTCGCGATCATGCGATGTCGTACTATGCCGCGTTTGCCGCGGACTGGCTCCAGTCGGACGCGCCGTTTGCCATGCTCGATGCCACGCGCGAAGCCCTGCGCGCGCAGAGTGGTCCCCGCGATGCGGCGTCTGGGCTTCCGCTCGAAATCGAACGGAAATTCCTGTTGCGTGAGTGTCCGCCAGCGGCCCGTGCGACCAGACCCACGCTGATCGATCAGGGGTGGTTGCCAGGCAAAGCGCTCAAGGAGCGCCTGCGTCTGCGCACCGAACCCGATGGCATGGTTTCGTGTTGGCGCACCATCAAGCTGGGACCGGTGAAATCCCGGATCGAAGTGGAAGAAGCCACGTCGCCTGAACTGTTCGCTTCGTTGTGGCCGCTCACGCGCCTTTCCCGAGTGCGCAAGGAGCGTTACACGATCGCCGAAGGAGATCAGCATTGGGAAATCGACGTGTTCCTCGACCGGCAACTGGTGCTGGCCGAAGTGGAGCTCGAGTCGATGGAAGAACCTGTCTCGCCCCCCGCGTGGCTGGCTCCGTACATCGTGCGCGAAGTAACCGGTGAGGCGGCGTACTTCAATTCCGAACTCGCGCGCCCGGACGTATGAGCCGTGAATGAGACATGCCTGAGCGGCACATGAGACCGGCGTCATGATGATCTCCATGATGGCGCTGCGCGACCGGCGCTCGCGCCTGGTGGGCTATTTCGTGTCGGGATGTCCGGACGATGTCCGCAATAGTGCGGGCCCCGACGACGAGGCCAAGAGCATCGTCGAGCGCGTGCCCGCACTCGCCCGGCTCGCTGGGCGCAGCGTCATCGTGCCCGTCACTCCAGCCCTCGTGCGGGACGGCGCCATAACCCGTTTTGCGTCGGTGGATGCGGTCTGGCTCCTGGCGACCGAAGCGCTGGACGATGCCGCCACACGCCGATCGGTGGATCGCCTGATCGGCGCGGGCTTTCAGTTTGCCTTGATGGGATATCCCGAGGGAGAGCCGCTGCCGCCCTCGCTCACGGGCAGCACCATCATGCTCGATGCGGCCCGCACCGCTCCGGCCACGCTCGACGCGCGTATTCGCGTGCTGAACGAGGCGGGACTGCGTCCGCTGGTGCGTGGTGTGGATGACCGGGTCACCCGTCAGCGTGTGCTGGCGGCAGGAACGCCGCTGTACTGCGGACGACAGCTCACCCGTGGCGCCGGCGTCGCTCCGGATCGCACCACGGAAGACAGCATCATCCGCTCCATCATGATGCTTGCCGCATTCGCCGACGGTCGTCCGCCCGATGGGACATTCGACGCCTTTGTGCGCGATGATCCACACGTCGCGGCGTCGTTGCTCAAGGCGATGTCGTCGGCTTCATTGGGCGTGCGTGGACCGCGTTCGGTATCACACGCACTCACCATGCTGGGCCGCGATGCCATCATGGAACGCATGGTGGCCGTGACGGCTCGCCTGATCGGCGAAGCCGCGCAGGATCCGGAGCTCGCCTTTCTCGCGCTGCGCCGTGCTCGCCTGTGTGAACGTGTGGGCACGGCCCTCGATGCGGCCCCGCATCCGCGGGCCCGTGTCATTGCGGGGCTGCTGTCCACGTTGGAGTTCGCCCTCGGGTCGCCTGGGCCGGTGATCGCGCAACGTCTGGCGTTGACGCCCGCACTCAAGGATGTCATGGTGGACCGCGCACTGCCGCTCGGGCAATTGCTCGATGTGGTCGATGCGATGGACTACGGCTGGTGGGATGACATGCTCTATCGTTCGCAACGCCTCGGCATTCGTCCGCGCGTGATCGCAGAAGCCTGGACCGACGCCTGGCGCGCGGCCCGGGATGAGCTGGGCATTACCCGCGCCGACGGCTTTTGACGCCATCACCAAGAGATTTCGCGCATGAGCGAACACGCCAGACAGTACCTCATCGATCGATTCCGCGAGGACGCGCACGCCCTGCGTGAACGCGTGGCCACCATGCGTCGTGGGGTGCAGGTGCCCGGACCGGATGTGACCACGTCTGAACGCATGGCCGAAGCCTGCGACGATGTGGCCACCGTGGTCAGTGGCGTGGCGGCGCAGGATGACGCCACCACCATCGACCAGTGGGTTGCGACGCTCGTGACCATGCTGGAGGATCGTCAGCGTGGCCAGACACTGCATCCGGCCGTGCGCGCCGTGTATGCCGGTGGCGTGGCCCGTGTGCGGGAAGTGGCTCAGGCGGAGCGTCGCGATGAGTCGCGGTAAGCGCGCACCCGACACGCACGACGAGGACAACGACAACGACGGACTGCCCGTCGAGCGGGTGCGTCTCGACAAATGGCTGTGGGCGGCGCGTTTCTACAAGACGCGCGCACTGGCCGCTGAAGCGATCGATGGCGGCAAGGCCGACGTGAACGGTGAACGGGCCAAACGCGCCAAACCGGTGCAAGCCGGCGATGAAGTGCGCCTGCGGCAAGGCCCTATCGAATGGTGCCTCAAGATCCTCGATGTCTCCGCACGCCGCGGATCCGCAGAAATCGCGCGTCAGTTGTACGAAGAAACAGAAGACGGGCGTGTGCGCCGCGAGCGGGTCAGTGAACACTTGCGTTCGATGCCGACGGGCTTCGCCTACGGAGACAGCAAGCCTGGCAAGCGCGATCGACGAGCCCTGCGTCGCCTCAAAGGCGACGGATGAACTCGACGCGACGGCTTTCATCGACCATGCGCCAAGCCTCAGCTTAAGGCAGCATCACGGTGGAGCTGAATGCACCTGGCGGAGTTGAACGAGCACGGTGTCCGGTGTCGTGTGCTCGTTCACCGTCAGCGCACGTATTCCGGAATGCGTGATCTCGTCCACCGGCGTGCGCACATCGTGCACCAATAGCTGCGCACGCCCGTCTGCCAAGGCCTTGGCAAGTTCGGCCGGGCGCGACGCCAGACGTACGCCATACCCCGCAGCGCGCAGCGCCCGATCGTACGCCAGTCGTTGCGTACGATCGTCCAGATACACAACCACGAGGACGGGATCGCTCACCGCACCGCAGCGATGGCGGAGATTTCCACCAGGATACCACGCAGTGACGCACCGACCACCGCCCGAGTGGGATACGGCGGTGTAAACACCGTGCGATAGATCCGGTCGAACTCCCCCCAGTCGTTTTCGTCCACCAGATACACGGTCACACTGACCACGTCGGCGAGCGTGGCGCCTCCGGTGCGGATCACCCGTTCCAGATTGGCGAGCGTGTAGCGCGTCTGTTCTTCGAAGGTCGTGCCCACGATCTGGCCGGTAGCCGGGTCGCGTGGTGTCTGCCCGGAGACGAACAACAATGAGGCACCATTTGCGGTGCGCACGCCCGGCGAGTAGGCTCCCGCAGGCGGCGGAAGATCGGGAAGCATCACCGATGACCACGCACGCGCGGTCGATTCGTTCGGAGTGCTGGACGAAGCAGACGATTCAGCAGGCATCTCTCGGGTGGCAGGAGGAATCGCAGTGGCAACGTATCTCGAACAGCTCGAGACACCGGTCCCGGTCGTCGATCTCGACCGACTTGCACACAATCTGGACCGAATGGCCGCGTACGTCACCCTGCATGGGCTCAAACTCCGACCTCATGTGAAGACGCACAAGTCGCCGCGCATCGCGGCGGAGCAGTTGCGATTGGGTGCCGTGGGGCTGTCCTGTGCGACGCTGCGTGAAGCGGAGGTGATGTCGGAGGTGTGTGATGACATCCTGCTCGCCTACCCACCGGTGGGTGCCGCACGTCTCGAACGCCTTGCCCGCCTGCCGCAGGATGTGCGCGTGTCGGTCGCGGCCGATGACATCCAGTCACTCGATGCGCTGTCCGTGGCGGCTCGGCTCGGGCAGCGGACATTCGACGTGCGGGTGGAAGTGGATCTGGGCATGCACCGTGTTGGTGTGACCACGCCCGAAAAGGCCGTGGCGATCGCGCGCCACATCGATCGCACCGTGGGTCTCGACTTCGCGGGACTGCAGTTCTATCCGGGACACATTCGCGCCAACGTGGGCGAGCAGGATGATCTCGTGCGCAAGGTCGGCACCGATCTCGGTGCGTTCATCGAAGCGCTGACCGACGCCGGTTTTCCACCGCGTGTGGTGAGCGGTGGTTCAACACCGGCGGCCTGGCGCATGCACGAAATCCCGGGCGTCACGGAAGTACGCCCCGGTACCTATGTCTACAACGATCGTACCACGGCCAGCATTGGCGCGTGCGATTGGGACGACTGCGCACTCACGGTGCTGGCGACGGTGATCAGTGTGTCCGTGAAGGGGCAGGCCGTGATCGATGCGGGCACCAAGACGCTCGGGCGCGAACCGCTCCGCGCCGAAGGCGACGGTTTTGCGATGGTGCAGGATCATCCCGATGTGTTCGTGACGCGTTTGTCGGAGGAGCATGGCATCCTCGATCTCTCACGCAGCTCGTGGCGTCCACGATTGGGTGATCAGGTGCGCCTCGTGCCGAACCACGTGTGCATTGTCGTGCACCACTTCGATGAGATCATCGGCGTGCGCGGTCATGCCGTGGAAACCCGCTGGCCAGTGGCAGCACGCGGTCGCGCGTCGAACCAGGACTTCGACAACGCGCCCTCGAAGCCCCGCATGGTCTGACGGTTGGCGAGGCTACTCGCGCCCGATGGGCGCGAGTATGCCTTTGGTCAGAGTGAGCAGATCGGCCGGCGCCAGCGCAATCTCCAGACCGCGGCGCCCGGCGCTCACGTGAATACGATCGTACGCCGGTGCACTGTCATCGAGCACCACGGGCAACGCCTTTTTCTGGGCCAGCGGACTGATGCCGCCCACGATGTACCCGGTGGCTCGTTCGGCGGCGGCCTGTTCGGCCATCTTCGCTTTGCGGCCGCCCACTGCATCGGCCATCGCCTTGAGGTTCAGCATGCCCTGCACGGGCACCACGGCGCAGCACAGGCCCACACCTTCCACATCCACCACCAGCGTCTTGAAGACGGTGCGTGGATCGAGGCCCAGCACATCGGCGGCCTCCTTGCCGTAGGACTCTGCGGACGGGTCGTGCGTGTAGCTCAGCACCTCGTGCGACACCTTCGCCTTTCGGGCGAGCAGAATGGCAGGTGTCACGCGGCCCGCCAGCGCGGGTGATGAATGACGGTCGGCATATCGGTTCAGCTTAGCGGCTAGATTCCGGATGTGTCCACACCAGCACCCGACGTTCCGCGCCGTATCCTGCTCGTCGACGCCGACGCGTTTTTTGTCGCGGTCGCACGCCAGGAAGACCCGGAAGGTGCCGGCAAGGCCACCTTGCTCATCGTTGGTGGTCGCCCTGGGTCGCGCGGTGTAGTGTGCAGTGCGTCGTACGAATGCCGGGCCTACGGCGTGCGCTCGGCCATGCCGATCTCGCGGGCGCTCAAGCTGTGTCCGCAGGCCATGTGTGTCCCCGTGCCTCGGCATGTGTGCGGGACACGCAGCCGCGAGATTCAGGCTGTGCTGGCGCAGTTTGCCCCCGTGGTGCAGCCGTCCTCCATCGACGAGTGGTACTGCGACCTTGGTGGCACGGAAGCCCTGTACGGCCACGAGCCCCTCGAGGAAACGGCCCGCCGGATGCGGGAAGCCGTGTTCGCGGCCACGGGGCTCCGCGTATCCATCGGCGGCGGTACCTCGCGCCTGGTGGCGAAGATGGCCGTCGAGGTGGCCAAACCGAAACCCGGCACCGGAGCCACGGGGGTGCGCTGTGTCCCCCCGGGCACAGAGGCAGAATTTCTCAGCCGGTTCAAGCTCGCCGATCTGCCCATGGTGGGGCCGCGATTTGCCACCAAACTCGAGCGCATGGGACTCGAGACCATCGCACAGGCGCAGCAGTGGACGGAGGACACACTGGTACACCGCCTCGGTGACCGCGCAGGCCAGTGGCTGTCCCGACGCATTCGCGGACAGGACGAGAGCATTGTTCGGCCGCGTGACCGACAGAAACAGGTGAGCCGGGAAACCACCTTTGGCCGCAACCTGCACGAGGACGACGTGGTGGAGCGGGAGCTGCTTCGGCTCGCCGTGCGGGTCAGCGCCGACCTGCGTCGACAGGCCCTGCGGGCGCGGACCATCACCGTGAAGCTGCGCGACGGAGACTTCCGGACCCGATCCGCACAGCGCACCCTGTCGGGGTTCATCGAGTCCGAGCATTCCGTGGTCCGGGCGGCCAAGCCATTGCTGCGTCAAATGCGGAAGACGCGGCGAGCCCCGGTCCGCTTGCTGGGCATCGCCTTGTCGCATTTCGAGGATGACGAAGAGCCACGTCCAGCGGTTCAACTGGGGCTTTTCCCGTCGGCTTTCAAGGGGCCAGGAGCCTCGCCCCCTGACGCCGACGGGTCAGCCCTGAGCGACGAACCGACGGAAACACCCCGCGATCGGGCCCTGGTCCAGGCACTCGATCGCATCCGCGGCCGATTTGGGGCAGACGCCATCATCCCGGCGCGGCTGGTGGACCCGTCACGCGATACCGGGCCGAGGGTGGAAGAATGACCGACGCCTGTGTACTTTCTCCGCTGAGGATCTCCGGCGACTCGCCGGCCAGATCGAGGGCGCCATTTCCGGCGCCCTTCCCTTCGCTGTCCCCGCGCCGGCCTCCATCCGGTGCGCTATCCGTCAGGGTGTCTTCATGAGTGCCTCGTACGATCCGAACAAGCAGGGCTGGGGTGCGGCGGTTGTCACGTGCGTGTTCACGGGAGCGCTGCTCTTCGGAGCCTGGACGATCCACAAGAACACCTATCGCCATCCGCGTGACCCGATGGCTCAGCAGGTTTATCACGAGCGCGATGCGGCCAAGCATGGCGCCGCCGCCGGTGAACATGCAGCGCCTGCCGCCGACCACGCGGCGCCTGCGGCAGAAGCGAAGCACTAAGCATCTGCGTCTAATATGCACAGAGCGCCGTGTCTTCCTGAGACACGGCGCTTTGTCGTTCCACACACCGCAGGGCGTGCCCCGATGGGTCACACGATCGGCAGTGTGAACCAGAACTCGCTGCCCTGTCCCTGCTCGCTGTTCACACCGATCGCACCGCCATGGGCTTCCACGATACCTTTGGCGATGAACAAGCCGAGGCCGGAACCGGCCCGTAGCAGGCGCGGGGCCTGCCAATAGCGCTCGAAAAGACGTGGGACATCCTCGGGCGCCACGCCCGGGCCGGTGTCCCGCACGGCGATGCGGAGCATGTCATCCTGACGTTGTGCCGTCAGCGACACCGAACCACCGCGCGGTGTGAATCGCACGGCGTTGCCGAGCAGATTGGACAGCACCTGCCCCACGCGATGGCGGTCGGCCATCACCAGCGGCGCGTCGTCGTCGAAGGTGCGCGTGAAATCGAGCGCCGCTTCTGCCACCACCGGATCGAACACATCAGCGGCTTCCTTGAGCATCTCAACGGCCGGCACCGGTCGGCGCTCCACGCGCAAGCGGCCAGCCGAGATGCGCGAGACGTCCTGCAAGTCTTGAATGAGACCATCCACCTGACGCGCCGCGCCACGGATGGCTTCGACCTCTTCGCGCCCCATGATGCCTACGTCTTCCGCGCCGGCGGGCGTTTCACGTGACAGCACGGCTCCGGTGAGCATCACCACCGCGTTCACGGGATTGCGCAGGTCGTGCGACACGATGGCCAGCCTTTCATCGCGCTCACGCACCGCGCGACGGGACTCCTGGTAGAGGCGCGCATTTTCGAGCGCCAGCGCCGCGAGCCCCGCGAACTGGTCGGCCACATGCACTTCTTCCCGCACGTGGGACGCTCCGGCGCGGGTACGCACCAGATGCAGTGCCCCAATGGCGCGTCCACCGGCGCGCAGGGGCACCAGCAGCACGGCACTGGCCCCCAACGCCTCGGCGCGCGTGCGGGAGGCGGTATCGGGGAAATTGGCATCGAGCCACGCCGAGATATCGGTGATGCGCTGCGCCTCTGCTTCGTGGGCCACGCGCAGGGCGCTCGCAAACGGCAGCTCCGGACTCGACTGATCGCTGGCCCTGGCCACCAAGGCGGCGGTATCCTCGTGCCGATGCGGATCGACATGGGTGGCCGCAGCCCGTCGGATGCAGCCGTCGGGTGTGAGCAGTTCGAGCAGACTCCATTCGCCGAGCAACGGCACCGGTAGTTCGGCGATCGTGGCCATGGTCGATTCCACATCCAGCGATGCGGCAAGCACCCACCCCCCGGTGGCCAGCAGACGCTGACGCTCCTCCGCACGGCGGCGGTCACTGACGTCACGCAGCATCACCATGAAGGTGCGCTCGCCATCGATCGTCACCCGTGAGATCGACGCTTCGGCCGGAAACTGTTCGCCATTCTTGCGCAGGCCGGCGATTTCGCGACGGTCGGCCATCGTCCGGGCGTCGCTGGGACCTTCGGCAAACGTGCGCACATGACCGCGATGTACGGCGCGGGAAGCCATCGGGAGCAGGCGATCGAGCGGCTGTCCAAGCATGTCGGCTTCGGACCATCCGAAGATCTGCTCCGCGCCGCGATTGAAGCGGACGATACGGAACGAATCATCGAGAGCGATGATCGCGTCGGCGGCAATGTTGACAATCGCAGCCAACGCGGCGTGGGAATGTCTATCGGGCATGACCGAGAATACGGCCGGGAACGAGCCAAGGGCAGACGTGCGCTATCAGAAAATCATGTTCTTCGAGTCCGTGCACAAAAAAAACCGCCCCGGCAGGTACCGGGGCGGCTCTCACAACCAGCGCGGGTGCAACTCAGGCGGACCGCAGCAGCAGCGTCTCCGCCACGCAGACACGATCACGCCCATTCTGCTTGGCTTTGTAGAGGGCCTTGTCAGCCCGGGCCAGCCATTCGCCCACATCCTCGTGCATCTCGAGCTGCGCGACACCCACCGAGGCACCGATGGAGAATTCCATGGCCGGATGGGGAGCCGGCATGCCGGCCAACTGCTCCTGCAGTCGACGCGCCAGTGTCTGCGCCATCTTCCAATCGGTGTTGTGCAGGATGGCGGTGAATTCGTCACCACCGAACCGGCACAGCACGTCCGACTGGCGCAGGAACACACGGCCCAGTGCATTGGCCAGCGCCTGAATGGCCTGGTCACCGGCCTGATGGCCGTACATGTCGTTCACGAGCTTGAGCTTGTCGAGATCGACCATGAGCAGGACGACGGGCTGACGACCGAGCGAGAACATCTGCACGGCACGGGGCGCCATCATATCGAACAACTTGCGATTGCCGAGCCCCGTGAGCGGGTCGGTGGTGCTCTCCTTGCGCGCTTCCTCGAGTTGCCGGCCCAGACGGTCGAGGCGCGTGGCCAGCGACACATACTGTTCCTGCTGCTGCTCACGCCGCGCCTGCATGGCCGATTCGATAGCCAGTACGGCCCCGAGTACTTCCTGCTTGATGGAGCCCGTCTGCATCCGCTTGAGCGCGTTCTTGGCGCGCTCCATCTGCACGTCCGTGGTGTTGTCGGTGGTGTGGTCCACCTTCACCGCATTGTGCACGGTTTCGACACACGCCCACAGCGCTTCGCGGAGCTCGGAAATCGAAGCGTCGACGTAACGATGCTCTTCACGTCGCTGTTCGGTGACGGCACGAACGACACCATCCCAATCGCGTTCACCGATCCCCACCGACCCCTGTCCGTTCCCTTCCTGCAAGGCGTAACCCAGCGTCGCATGACGATGCCAGAGCCCAAACTCACGGGAACTCTCTTCGCCGGAACGATCCGGCAAATCGATGGGATAACGCGCGAGAGCGGTCAACATCCCACCGAGCGCGTCAAGGACGAGCCCGAGGCTGTCTTCCGCCGACTTCGTTGGTGGCGCCACAACGATCTCCGCCGTATTCCCGACAACGCCGGAAACGGCTTTCAGCACGGTATTGCCGGTCGCGCCGTTCGAACTTCCTCGTTCGGACACAGGGCGAGGCTCGGACAGGAGCTTCTTGAAGAACATGAGCAGGGTCTGAGGATGCCCTAAGGGATCGGCACAACTCCCGCCCAAGTTGAGTGCTCCCACACACATCGTCATTGCAACGTTACGGTGGGGGCCTTTTCGTCACGCTCCCGGCCCTCCGGGCGGTCCCCCGCCCGGAGCCCACACTGTCATTTCCTTCCGGTGACCGCGATCACCGACCCACCGACCGGCCCGGTCAGAACTCGGCGGCGTCGAATGCCATGATCGGCGCCGCACCCGACTGGATGGCGGCGAGCAACGTGCCGGTCTCGGGCAGCACGCGGGCGAAATAGAAGCGGGCCGTCTTCAGCTTCGCTTCCAGGAATCGACGATCGCCGGTGCCGGCCGCCAGCTTCGCTCCCGCCACGGTGGCCATTCGGAGCCACTGCCACCCCACGGCCACGTAGCCCATCAGGTGCAGATATTCGGTCGCGGCCGCACCGGCTTCATCGGGATTGGCGAACCCACGTTCGGCCAGCAGCATGGTGGCCTTCTGCAACTGATACAGGCTGCCACCGAGCGCCTTCGCGGCGTCTTCCAGTCCATCCACCGACGCGGCCGCATCGACATCGGCCTTCACCAGCTCGAAGAACCGCCGGACGAGACGGCCCCCTTCCATCGGCAACTTGCGCCCAACCAGGTCGAGCGCTTGCACGGCGTTGGTGCCTTCATAGATCTGCGCAATGCGGGCATCACGCACGTACTGCTCGATGCCGTACTCCTTGATGTACCCGTGCCCACCGAGGGTCTGCAACGCGATGTTGGTATTGTCGAACCCCTTGTCGGTCAGGAACGCCTTGATGACGGGCGTCATCAACTGCACCATGTCTTCCGCGTCCTGACGCACGGCCGCATCGGGGTGGCGATGCTCGAGATCGATGCGGATGCCAACCGCGTACGCCAACGAGCGCATGCCTTCGTTGAGCGCCTTGATGCGCAGCAATCCCTTGCGCACGTCCGGATGTACGAGGATGGGATCGGCCACGCCGCCCGCATTCTTCGGACCAGTGAGTGAGCGCCCCTGCAAACGCTCCTTGGCGTAGGCCAGCGCATTCTGGTACGCCACCTCCGACAAACCCAACCCCTGCAGTCCCACGGCGAGACGTGCGCTGTTCATCATGACGAACATCGCGCGCATGCCTTTGTGCGCTTCGCCGACCATCCAGCCCGTGGCGTTGTCGAAATCGAGCACACACGTGGCCGACGCCTTGATCCCCATCTTGTGTTCGACACTGCCGCAGGTCACGGCATTGCGGGCACCGACACCACCGTCTGCGGTGGGCAGGAACTTGGGCACGAGAAACAGCGAAATGCCCTTGGTACCACTGGGCGCATCGGGCAGCCGGGCGAGCACCAAGTGCACGATGTTCTCGGTGAGGTCGTGCTCACCCGCCGAGATGAAGATCTTCTGGCCGGTGATGGCGTAGGTCCCATCCGCCGCCGGCACCGCCTTGGTCGTGATGATGCCGAGATCCGTGCCCGCGTGCGCCTCGGTGAGGCACATGGTGCCCCCCCACGAGCCGTCGATGAGCTTGGGCAGGAAACGCTGCTTGAGCTCTTCGGAACCATGGCTGATCAGCGCACTGTAGGCCCCGTGTGAAAGCCCCGGATACATGCTGAAGGAGAGATTGGCCGAACAGAGCAGCTCCTCCATCACGAAGCGGGTCATCTCCGGAAGTCCCTGCCCCCCGTAGTTGGCATCGGCCGCCACGGCGGTCCATCCATCGGCGGCATAGCGCGCGTAGGCCTCCTTGAAGCCTGCCGGCGTGCGCACCTCGCCGCGATCGAAGTGCACCCCTTCGGCATCACCGCTCTGGTTGATGGGGAAGAGCACTTCTTCACAGAACGTCGCGCCCCCGGCCAGCACTTCGTCGATCATCTCCGGCGTGGCATCCTCGAACCCCGGCAACGCTGCAAGCTGGCCGATGTCGTGGACGTCGTGGAGCAGAAAACGGATATCGTCGAGTGGGGCCTTGTATGCGGGCATGTGGCGCGTTCCTCCAGGCGGGGTGGCAATGCACGGGCTGTGTGGAAGGTGGGCCCACTGTCGGCGGTCGGCAAGGGTTATTTGCGACGGAACCGTCATGTTTTTCCGGACTTTCGACGAGATGTGTGCAACACCGGTCGGTCTCCGGGTAGAATCCGGGGGTGCGGGGCCCGGGTGTGGTGCCTCCACGCACATCTCTCTCTGGGTGGAGCAGGCATGAAGCAGTTCTTCACGACCGTCGCCGCAGCGCTGACCGCCAATCTCGTGACCATCGCCGTAGGCGTGGTCCTGCTCATCGTGATCGCGGTGGGCTTTGCGGCATCAGCCGGGACACGTACGGCGGTCGAGGTGCGGCCGGGGTCCATTCTGGTGATCGATCTCGAGCAACCATTGGCCGACCAGGCGGCGCGGAGTGAATCGCGCGGATTGTTCGACGACGCGCTCACCACCGGCGTCTCGCCGTTGCCACTGCGTTCGGCCACGGTGGCCATCCGCGCCGCGGCCGACGACGATCGCATCGGGGGCATCCTGCTGCGTGGTACGGTGCTCAGCGATGGTGTGTCGTCGGGCTATGCGGCGCTCCGAGAGATGCGTGCGGCGCTCGAAGACTTCAAGGCGTCGAAGAAGCCCGTGCTGGCATACCTGGTCACGCCCGATGTGCGCACCTACTACGTGGCTTCGGCTGCGGATTCCATCACGCTCGATCCCTTTGGTTCACTGCTGTTTCCCGGCATGGCGTCCGAGCAGGTGTTTCTTTCGGGGCTCTTCGAGAAGTACGGCATCGGTGTGCAGGTCAGCCGCGTGGGGCGTTTCAAGGCCGCCGTGGAACCCTTCACGCGCAGCGACATGAGCCCCGAGAATCGGCTGCAGGTGGCGAGTTACCTGGGCGACATGTGGGCCGAGGTGAAGCGCGGCGTGGCGGACAGCCGCCAGGTGGACACCGTGGCGCTGCAACTGCAGGCCGACACGCATGGCATCCTGCTCCCCTCCGACGCACAGGACGCGAAGCTGGTCGATCGAGTGGGGTACTTCGACACCGTACTCGATGACTTGCAGCGCATCGTCAACACGGCCACCGGCGACACGGCACAGGGCACCGATTCCACCGGCAGGTCGCGCGAATCATCACGGGACTCCGAAATCGCGACCCTGCTGGAGCGCCCGCGGCTGCCACAGATCACGCTCGACGCCTATGCCCCATTGGCCATGAGCACCGCCCGCATGCCGAGCGCGAGTCAGGTGGTGGCGGTGGTGTATGCCCAGGGTGACATCGTCGATGGTGAAGGTGCCGAGGGGCAGATCGGCGGCGAAGCCCTGTCGCGCGAACTGCGCAAGGTGCGCAACGATGCCAAGGTCAAGTCACTCGTGCTGCGCGTGAACAGCCCGGGCGGCAGCGTGATCGCGTCGGAGCGTATCCAGCGCGAATTGGCACTGATCAATGCGAAGAAGCCCGTGGTGGTGTCGATGGGATCACTGGCAGCCAGTGGTGGCTACTGGATCAGCACGGCGTCCCGTCAGATCTTTGCCGAACCCAACACCATCACCGGATCGATCGGCGTGTTTGCCATCGTGCCCAACGTGAAGGGGCTGGCCAATCGCCACGGCGTCACATTCGACACGGTGAAGACCGGACGGTACGCCGACATTCTCACGCTGTCGCGGCCGCGCACGGAGGCGGAACTGGCGGTTCTCCAGCGCGGCACGGATGCGGTGTACGATGCGTTCATCGCCCGGGTCGCGCAGTCGCGCCGTTTGCCGGTGGACTCGGTGCGCGCTATCGCTGAAGGCCGGGTGTGGTCCGGCGCCCAGGCGTTGCGCCTCGGTCTTGTGGACTCGTTGGGCGGCCTCGATGCGGCGCTGCGCACAGCCGCTCGCCTGGCCCGCATCACAGGTGATTATGATGTCCGGGAGTACCCGCGCGTGAAGACCCCCACGGAACGGTTCACGGAGTTCTTCGAAGGGTCGCCCTCACCAGTGGCCGCACGGGTTTCGAAAGCCGTGACGGGCCTGTCCACGCAGGGCGCCGCCGGTGAACTCGCGCGCGATGTCGTACGCGAGCTCTCGCTGCTGTCGTCGTACAACGATCCGCGCGGCCTCTACGCGCGATTGCCGTTCATCCTCCGCATTCGTTAGCACCTCACTGATGTCTTTCCGTCCTTCGTGGTTGCACGTACACCCGCCGGTCCTGCCGCGCCTGCTGCTGGTTGCCGCCGCATGGGCCGCGCCGCTGCATTCCATACACGCGCAGACCAAGCCGACCGGCGTACCGGCCAAGCCCGCCACCAAGCCGGCCGCAAAACCATCCACCAAACCCGCCGACAGCACGCACGCCTATCCCACCGGAGGCACCTCCGCCGCCGCGCGCGCGCTGGCCGGCAAGCCAGCCCCTGTGTGGCCAGTGCCCGGCCCCGCACCACTGCCCGGTAGCATCCTGCCAGCCAAACGCATTGTCGCCTACTACGGCAATCCGTTTTCGAAGCGCATGGGCGCACTCGGCGAATATCCCAAAGACGACATGCTGGCCCGCCTTGATCGTGAAGTGGCCGCCTGGAACCGCGCCGATCCCTCCACACCGGTGATCCCCGCCCTGCACCTCATCACCACAGTTGCCCAGGGGGACTCCGGCAAGGACGGACGCTATCGCATGCGCCATAGCGACGCGCTCACGGAAAAAGTCCATGGCTGGGCGAAAGAGCGAAACGCCCTGCTCTTTCTCGACGTGCAGGTGGGGCTCAGCACCATTCAGCAGGAACTGCCGCGCCTCGAGACCTTTCTGTCGCGCCCCGATGTGCACCTGGGTATCGACCCCGAATTCTCCATGAAGGACGGCACACGCCCCGGCAAGAAGATCGGGTCCTATGATGCCGTCGACGTGAACTGGGTCATCGATCAGCTCGCGCGCATCGTGACGGAGAAGAAGCTGCCCCCCAAGATCCTGGTGGTGCATCGTTTCACGCGCCCCATGCTCACCAACGCGGACAAGATCAAGCGGGATCCGCGCGTACAGGTGGTGATCCACATGGACGGCTGGGGGCCGCCAAGTCTCAAGCGTGATTCCTACGCGGCGTACGTGTATGCCGAGCCGGTGCAATTCGCGGGATTCAAACTGTTCTACAAGAACGACATCAAGTATGGCGGCCCGATGATGACGCCGGCCCAGTTGCTGACTCTCACACCGAAGCCGTTCTACATCCAGTATCAGTAGACGGCCACCGAACAACGGGGCGCTGCGAAGATCGCAGCGCCCCGTTTGTCATTTCCCATCTCAACACGACCGCCGACTCAATCCCAGCGCAACTGCATGGTGAGTGTGACCCGACGAGGCAGCCCCGGCTCGAAATACCGATTGCGCGTGGCGTTCACCACGAGGGAGCTGGCATACCGTCGATCGAACAGATTGTCGATACCGATGGTGGGCGTGAGGCGTGCCCGCGCCAAACCGCCCCGATTCACCCGCGGCACATCCAGCCCGGCACGCCAGTTCCATACGGCATATCCGGCGGCCGTCACTGTGCCCGCGTCGGTGGCACTCGCATGCGATGCGGCCGTGAGTTCCACGGTGCTCCAAAGCCCCGCCGCGCGTGCGGTGGCAAACGATTGCAGATAGTGCTCAGGGACACCGGGAATCGCCTTGCCGGCAAACGATGTGGTGCCCACATCGTAGCGATCGAAACGAAAGCGCGACCAGGTGTACGCCGTCCCCACCTCGAGATGTGTGCTCGTCACCCGCGCGCTCGTCTCCGCGCCACGGCGCGACGTGCGCCCCGCATTGCGAAACGCACGCCGTCCCGGCTGGTTGGGCACATCAAACGGCACGAGTTCGTCGAGCACCGTGGCGTGAAACACCGACACATCGAGCCACACGCGCCCGCCAACCACCCGCTGGGTACCCACTTCCACGGTGCGTGTGCGCTGGGGATCGAGATTGGTATTGAGCCCCGCCGCACCGTCTTCCTGATTGGTCAGTTCGGTGACGGTGGGCGTTTCGAACGCGGTCGACAGATTGGCGTAGAGGCTCCACATCGGACGCGCGCGCCACGTCAATCCAAGCATCGGACTGGCAGCACGCAACGAGCGATCACCGGAATCATCGGCACTGGTGGGCGTGATGAAGCGATCACGCACCCCGAACTGCACGGCGTCCACGCGCAGGGCGGCACTCACATGCAAATGGTGCGGCGCTTCGAGTTCCACGCGCGCATAGCTGCCCACACTGCTCGCACGTTCCTGCTGGTCCAGACGAACGGCGCCACGTTCCACACCACGCACCGGGCAGCGCGCGGAGAGGGGTGCCGATGGAGCCAGGTCCGCACAGTTTTCGTAATTGAAACGATCGTCCACCTGACGCTGTGCATCCACACCCACGCCGAATCGCAGCGGCCACGGCGTGGCCGCGGTGCGCCAGGCGCCGTGCAGACTGCCCCCCTTCACCGCGCGATCCACCGCCACAATGGCGAAAGGCAGCGGATTGTCGAGGGTGCGGGTACCGGCAAACACCGATCCGCGCACATTGGCCTGCCCCATGACGCGTTCGGCGATCAGCGCCACCTGCGTCTGCCGAGCCGCCTTCCGTGATTGTTTGGTGATGTTCAGCGAATCCGGCAGGAGAGGACCCCGTGTCAGTTCGGCCAGCGTCAGTGCGCCCGTGTTTTCCGCCCGTGGTGCGTCGTAGCGCGTGGCCTGCAACTCCACCGTCGTTCCCTTGATGCGCGCCATGCCGCGCAGGAAAGCACTGGTGGCGTCGAGACGCGACCACTCGCGCAGTCCATCACCACGGGTGCGGGTGAAGGCGCCCAACCATTGGGCATCCTGCACGGTGCCTTCGCGATCCGCCGATCGCCCCGACAGGGTGACGTTGGCGCGCTGTAAACCACCACCATCCCAGAAGCGCGCATCCACGCCGAATGGCGCCGCCACCGCCTCACGCGTGCGCATGTCGATCACCCCACCGGCCGCATTGCCATACAGCGCCGCCGCCGTGCCACGCACGATGTCGATACGATCGATCGTCTCGAGGTCCAACCAGTCGATCGGCGTCTGTCCATCAGGCAACGACAGCGGCACGCCATCGCGCAATACGCGCACGCCACGAACTCCGAAGGCGGAACGGGCACCAAAACCACGCACCGCAATACGCGGATCCTGAGACGGATTCGCCCGATCCTGCACCTGCACACCGGGCACGCCGAGCAACAGGTCTCCCACACCCGTGCGGCGTTGGGCCGGACGCGCATGAAGCGGCGCGGTCGTGAGCGCAAAGGGCAATTCAAATGGCGACCGCGCGCCTTCGCGAGTGACACTCACCCGTATCGACTGCAGCGACTGCGCGGAGTCGGCCCGGGTGCTGTCACCGGCCTGCGCATGCAGCGGCGCGGAGTCGCCAAGCGCCAGCAGGGCTGCCGTCAGCAGGCAGGCAGTGATTCGATTGGCGCGCGTGCAACGGCGACGGCGCGGTAGGCGGAAGGGGAGCGCGGTAGGCACGCTGCGATCTACCGTCCGACCGCGGGATGCGGAACCCTCGAACGGCTGGTGGCGCCTGCGAATGTCCCCTAGAGAGCGCTTCCCGAGCAGGCGGCCTGGCGTTCATCGGGCCCCTGATCGAACAGCTCGCCCGTGCGCGAGCACACCACACCGGTGCTGCTGTCGCGCACCGCCATGAACCAATGCGACGCGGTGGCGTTGGATTTGACCACGACCTGACGCGGTCCCAGCGTCATGCCACGATCGGCGAGCTCCGTCCACGTCGCGAACCGCTGATTGAGCGTGCGAAACGCCGTCTGCTGCTCGTGCACCACCGACAGCGTGCTGGTGATCGCCGTCTTGCTGCGATCCGTCGACATGTCACCGCTGACCCGCACGGAACCAAAGCCCAGCGTGAGCAGCACAAATGCCACGACCAGACTGGTCACGACGATGTGATCCTGCCGATTGCGCGCCGTGCTGGGCGTGCCAAGCACTTTGCTGCGAGCCGCCGGTTTGACGGGAGCCTTGGCCGGCGTCTTGGGCAACGTCTTGGATGACGCGGCGGCCGTGGGCTTGGGTGCCTCCTTGCCGGCAAAACCACCGACGGACCGGCCGGCGGTATTCCCGGGCATCGAAAAGGCGCTAGCACCCTGCAACAGGGTGCCCTGTGCCCCGTGCTGCGTGCGCCCGTGCACCTGGCCCCAGGTCGATTTGCTCCCGTTTCCATTTGCGTTCGTATTCGCATTCGCCAATGACCGACCGGCGCCCGTCATCGGGGCTGGCTCGGGGCGCACCAGCGTGCGCGGGTCGGGCGTCGCCCCCAACGGCTTCTGGGACGCCACGAACTTCGAGGCGGCCAGAGTCGAGGGGCGGCGCTTGGGCGTAGTGGACATGGGAACACGTTATAAGCATCGGCAGCAATCGGGCATAGCTCCGGTGGCACGCCTGTCACTGGCCGGGAAAACATGCGAACTTTCAGGTGACGAGTTGTTCGTCACCTCATTCTGCTTCAGACGCTTCGTATGTTTTTTCGTCAGCTATACGACCAATCGCTCGCCCAGGCGAGTTACGTGATCGGCTGCCAGGCCACTGGGGAAGCCATCGTGGTCGACCCGTTGCGGGATATTGCGCCCTATCTCGAGGTGGCGCGCGCGGAAGGTCTGCGCATCACGCACGTCACCGAAACACATATCCACGCCGACTTCGTGTCGGGCGCCCGGGAATTGCGTGCCGCCACCGGTGCCCAACTGTTCCTCTCGGCAGAGGGTGGCACAGACTGGCAGTACGGCTATGCCGAAGCCGACGGGGCCACGCTGGTGCGAGATGGCTCGCAGATCATGGTGGGCAACCTGCGCTTCGACGTGATGCACACGCCTGGCCATACGCCGGAACACATCGCCTTCGTGGTGACGGATACGCCACGGGCCGCCGGACCAATGGGCATCCTGACGGGGGATTTTGTGTTCGTCGGCGATGTCGGGCGCCCCGATTTGCTCGAGCGAGCGGCCAAGGTGGCCAACACGATGGAAGCCGGCGCACGCACGCTGCTTCACTCGCTCGATCGGTTCCGCGCGTTGCCCGACCACCTGCAGGTGTGGCCCGGGCACGGTGCCGGATCGGCGTGTGGCAAGGCGCTGGGTGCGGTGCCCTCCACCACAGTGGGCTACGAAAAGCTGGCCAATTGGGCCGTCGCCGAGACCAACGAAGCGCTGTTTGTGGAGCAGGTGCTCGCCGGGCAACCGGAACCGCCGCGGTATTTCGCGGACATGAAGCGCATCAATCGCGAAGGCCCGGCGCTGCTCGATACCCGCACACCGCTCGAGATGCTGGATCCGGCCGATGTACTCGACCGCCTGCCATCCGACGAGGTGTGGGTGATCGACCTGCGCACCGCATCGGCGTTTGCCGACGCACACGTACCACGCACGCTGTCGGTGCCCTATGGCCGCAGCTTCAGCGGGTGGGTGGGATCACTCGTCCCCATCGCACGCGATGTGATCCTGCTTTCGACGATCGCGGATGCGGTCGATGACACTGGTCAGGCCGTGGCAGGCGCCCATACGCCGGCCGATGTGCGGCAGGCGGCCCACGACCTCATGGCGATTGGCTTCGATCGTGTGCAGGGGTGGACGAGCGCGCAGGGGCTACTCGGAGCGTGGGATTCGCGTGGACACAGCCCGTCGCGCATCCCGCAACTCACATCGGCCGCGTTGTCCGAGGTACCCGCGGAACGTGCCCCCACGATCATCGATGTGCGAGGCTTGTCCGAGTGGAGCGGTGGTCATCTGCCCGATGCACGCCACATTCCTCTCGGCGCATTGCCGGATCACCTCGGAAACATCCCCGCGGGTCCTGTTGTCGTGCAGTGCCAGTCGGGCGCCCGTTCGGCGGTGGCGACCAGTCTGCTGCACCGCGCGGGCCGCACCGATGCGGTCAATCTCGTGGGCGGCTATCAGGCCTGGCGCGCGGCGGGGCTCACCACGGTTTGATTGCCACAGTTTGTAGCCACGGTTTGTCCGTCACGGTCTGATCGCCGACGGCCGTGACACACGATCAGGATCGACGTCGCACGCACTCCATCGCGACGTCGATCCCGCCGTCGACTCAGTTCGCCGACAGGTCGCCGGTGATCTGACGGGCCAACAGCGCGCTGGCCGCTTCACGCTGCGCATCGGAGCCAACGCGCAGCAGGTCGACCGTAGCCAACAGTTCGTGCATGCGGCTGTCGCGCTGCGCCACACGGGTCATGCCCGTGAACAGCGGTGTCAGGGACTCGCCGCGGGTCGTTCCACCCTCGGAAGGCCACACCAGTCGCGGACCAGCCTGATCGCCCAGGGACGCCGCGAGCGCAGGATGTGCCCCTGCCGTCGGCAACCCGGTGCGCTCCGGGCCATGAACCGGGGGAAAGGTGTAGCGCACGCCGTGCACCAGGAACTCGCGCAGGGCCTCCTTGTTCACCGTGCGTGTACCAACGCCACACAATCCGGCTTGCTGCAGCCGCGCAACAGCACGGTGCACCGCACTGGTGCTGGTAGCGAGGGCGTTGGCGAGCGGCTCATACCGGTCCTCAGGAACGAGGACGAGGCGCAGGGCCACCGCGATATCGAATGGGCGCAGCGAGGGCTGTGAAGGCACAGGCAGTCCGAGCTTGGTGAATCAGGAGTCCAAAACAGGACGGGCGGTCTGTGCAGTGTACCCATGTGCACAGCACCAACACGACTCACACCACCCGCTGCAGTCCCAGAAATTTAACGGCTCACCACATAAAATGACGACAAAACACGTTCTGGAATACGGCTTATCACCACGGCGTTAAGGGCGTCTTAAGGAAGACCGGGCTCGACCGCTGGCGCGCCTGCCGCCGCGCGGAATGTGGTGACTGGCGTGCGATGTCGAGCTCTTTCAGCTTTGAGGGATGTCCGATACCCCTGCCTTTCATGCCACGCCGATCTTCCCGCGTGGATTCCGTTGTGCCAGCCGCAATGTGGGCCTCAAGCCGACCGCCCGTGACCTGACGCTGTTCGTCAGCCAAGTGGACGCCGCTGCCGCCGCCGTGTTCACCCGCAATCACTTCCCGGGTGCCCCGGTGGTACTGGGTCGCGAGACCATCAAGGCCGGTACGGGCGGTACGCTGCGCGCGGTGATCGCCAACAGCAAGGTGAGCAATGTGGCCACCGGGGCGACGGGCGTGGAAAACGCGCGACGGATGGCCCGTGCAGCGGCGCAGGAGATCGGAGCCTCGGCCGACAAGGTGCTGGTCAGCTCCACCGGCGTGATCGGGGTGCGACTCCCCATCGAGAAAATCGAAGCGGGTGTGATCGGTATGACGGCGGACCTGCAGGACGATCCGATGGTCGGTGCGGAAGGCATCATGACCACCGACTCTCACCCCAAGGCGCTGTCGGCGTCGGTGGGCAACGCGACCATCACCTGGGTGGCGAAGGGCTCGGGCATGATCGAGCCGAACATGGCCACCATGTTGTCGTACATCTTCACCGATGCCGCATTCGATGGCCCCACGCTCGATCGGCTGCTACGGGCCGCCGTGAAGCCGTCGTTCAACATGTTGTCGGTGGACACGGACACGAGCACCTCGGACACCTGTGCCATTCTCGCCAACGGACTCGCGGGCTCGGTGGACGAAGCCGAGTTTCTCGCCGTGCTCACGGCTGGTTGTACGCGCATGACGGAGATACTCGCGCGCGATGGCGAAGGCGCGGAGCATCTGCTGCGGGTATCCGTGCGCGGTGCGCTCGACGACGGCGAAGCCTACGTGGTAGCGAAGAGTGTGCTCAACTCGCCGTTGGTCAAGACGATGGTGCACGGCGCGGACCCCAATGTGGGTCGGCTACTGATGGCGGTGGGCAAGTGTTTCTCCTGCACCATTCGCCCGGCCACCACGGATGCCTGGATCAACGGCTACCAGGTGGTGGCCAACGGCGAGCGTCTCGATTTCGACGATGCCATTGTGCGCGAAACACTCTCACGTGAAGTCGTGGACCTGGAGATTGCACTCGGCGTGGGCGACGGTGTGGCACGTGCCTTCGGTTGCGATCTCACCAAGGGGTACGTGGAAGAGAACGCGGCGTACTACTCGTCGTGATCACCGCGTGATGTGCCGCGCCGCAGGTGGTGAACGGCTACGGTAGTCGGTTACGACGCGCCGTTCACCACCTGCCGCACACAATCCACGAACGTCATCGCCACTTTGGACGGCGCGCGATCACGCGGCCACAGGGCAATGATGTCGCGCTCCAACGCCATGTCGGCGAGCGGTACCACCGCACAGCGCGAGGTGTTGTGTTTGGCCGCCGCCATCTGCGGCACAATGCTGAGCCCCATGCCGGCGCCCACCATTTCGAACACGGTGGTGAGCTGCGCACTGCGGCACACCACCGACGGATTCACCTGACGGGCGTCGCAGAAGCCGGCCACCTGTTCCCCCAGGCAATGCACGGGATCGAGCGTCACCGTGGGCGCGTCCTGCAACTGGGCCACCGTGATCTTTCCGGCGCGGGCGGCGGGGTGCAACGCTGGCACAGCGACCAGGAGCATTTCGCTGCCCAGCACATCCTGCGGTAGGGTGCCGAAGTCATATGGCAGCGCAGCAATCGCCACGTCGATGGCCCCTTCACGCAACAGGTCGACCAGCACCGCCGAGTAGTCTTCGCGCAGAACGACCCGTGCGCCGGGATGACGATGTTGCAAACGCTCGAGAGCGGCCGGCAACACATAGGGCGCAATCGTGGGAATGGCTCCCACGGTGATGCTGCCAAATCCCTCGGCCACTTCGCGTCGCACGGCTTCTTCGGCGGCCCGCACATCATCGACGATACGACGGGCGCGGGGATAGAGCCCCTTGCCCACATCAGTCAACGCCACGCCACGTCCATGGCGCTCGAAGAGTGTGGTGCCCAACTGCTGTTCGAGCCGCTGGATCTGCAGGCTGAGCGATGGCTGGGCGATGCCGATGCGTCGCGCGGCGCGGCTGAACGCCCCGGCATCCGCCACTTCGAGGAAGGCCCGCAACAGGGTGATATCCATAACACCTATATTAACAGCCTATCGGACATATAGAGTTTCCACGACTGCCACCTATGGAAATTCTCACTAGGCTATCTGAAGCGGGTACTTGGGGCCAGAATCCTGAAGAGTCCGCAGGGGAAAAGAAAGGAGGTGGCCAGGCAGGCGTTCGATTGCAGAGTCCAGATCCTCTGCATCGGCCTCATCTGGTCACCTCCTTCCTGCTGTCCCGCTGCCCGACGTTGCGGCGATGTTAGTTGGTCGCGCTGCTGCCGGCGCTCGCGCGATATCGCGGTGCCTTCCAGTGTTTGGTGGCTTGTTCGTAATCGTACACGAGCTGGATCAGTCGATACTCACTCCACGCCCTGCCGAAGAAGCTGATCCCGGCCGGCAGCGTGCCGCCCCGTGTGTAGCCCATCGGTACCGTGATGGCCGGGAATCCCGTGGTGGGTGAGAACACCTGACTGTTGTCGCCGTGCGGCGTATTGAGGTCGCCGATGAGCCGCGGTGGATTGCTCCACGTCGGATAGATCATCGCGTCGAGTTGGAGCGAATCCATCAACTGCGTGACGGCGGCGCGCACGGCGGCGCGCACCTGCTCGCGACTCTGACACCCCGGGTTGTCTTCCGGCATCTGGGTGGCGGCGGCCGCATCACGCAGACGCTGTTCCACGGTGGGATGAAAGCGCCGGCTGGTGATGATGTCATTGAGCGTTTTCACCGGCGCATTGGGCGCGCGTGCGGCAAAGTAGCGTTCGAGATCGGCTTTGAATCGATTGCAGCCTCCTTGCTGACGACGCTGGATGGCCTCCAGCGAATCGACGCGCACGGTGTCGAGCACCACCGCCCCGGCCTTGCGCAGATCAGCCATCGCGCGCTCGAACACGGTATTCACTTCTTTGTCGAGCGTGGGCCGCTCGTATGCCTGCCGCAACACGCCGATCCGTGCGCCCTTGAGGGCCCCACGCGTGAGCGCGGTGGTGTACTTCTCCGCTCGGCGATTGTTGGCCTGCACCGTCACGGTATCCGCCGGATCACTGTGAGCGATGACATCGAAGACGGCGACCGCATCGGACACTCGACGCGCCATAGGCCCCGCGATATCGGCGCCTTCGTTGAGCGGAATCACCCCAGCGCGCGAGGTCAGGCCCATCGTGGAACGGATGCCCACAAGTGCCTGATGCGCCGAGGGACCGCGAATGGAGTTCCCAGTATCGGTCCCGAGGCCCAGTGTGCCGTAACTCGCGGCCACGGCTGCGGCGGTACCACCACTCGAACCGGCGGTGACCCGATCGAGCGCGTAGGGATTGTGGGTGTAGCCCGGCAGAATGGAGCTCACCGTTTCGTAGGGCGTGAACGCCCATTCCGCGAGATTGCTTTTCGCGAGCACGATAGCACCGGCGTCCTTCACCTGTTTCACCATCGTGGCGTCCTGCGGCGGCTTCCAGCCTTCCAGTGCCAGTGAGCCGCCGGTGGTCTGCAGGCCGACGGTTTCGAAGTTGTCCTTCACAATGAGCGGAATGCAGTGCAGTGGACCAACGGGGCCGCGCGCCGCGTAGGAGGCGTCGAGCAGCTCGGCGGTAGCCAGGGCCTGCGGATTCAGCGTGACAATGGCATTGAGGGCCGGGCCCTTTTTGTCGAGCGAGTCGATGCGGGCGAGGTACTGGGAGACCAGCGTCTTGCACGTCAGACGACCGGATTTGAAGGCGGCCTGAATGGTCGCGATCGACGCGGTGTCGATGGGGAACGGACGGCGGGGCTGCGCTTCGAGCGCGGCGGCGTGTGTCGCCAGCAGCGCGATGGCGGCGAGAATGGATTGGCGGGGCATTCGGGAAATATGGCGCCGATTCCTCACGGTATCAGGAGGAGTCAGGAGGGAGTTGGAGAGGACGCAGATCAATAGGACCACGGTGGTCCTGCGAACTGCGTCCTCTCCAACTCCCTCCTGACTCCTCTAGAAACCGTGAGGCCGTGGCGCCGAGACCCGTGACGACGAGTCTAGGCCGCCACGCTCCGAACCCCATTCACCAACGGAATCACCTGTTCCGCAAATCGCTCCATCTCTTCCAACTGCGGACTGCACTGCAGCAACAACAGGTCAACCCCGACCTGCTGAAACGCACGAATCCGGTCAGCGACCTGCTCCGGCGTTCCCACCAGCCCGGCGCGCAGCGAACGATTCGACACCGAGTAGTCCTGCAGCGACACCTGCTGATCGAGCTGCGTGTTCGCGATCCAGTCCTGATAGTTGCCAAACCCCGGGGATCCTGGCGCGACGTTCGTGATGCGTTCGAGTTCGCGCTGCGCTTCGGCCTCCGTATCACGCACGATCACATATGCAGCCATACCGTGCAGCATCGGGCGCTGCCCCGTGCGTTCACGACGGGCGCGCATGTCGGCCACCTTGGGCGCAATGCGCTCGGCCGGATCGCCATGCATCACGTAGGCATCACACGCCCCCGTGATGAGCGTCTTCGCCGCATCCGATTCGCCGCCGGCATATAGCACCGGATGCGGACGGCTGCGACTCGCCACCGGCTTGGGCTCGACGATGAGATCCTCGACCTGGTAGTACTTGCCCTGGTAACTCAGCGCCTTCTGCGACCAGGCGCCGTGCAACACGTCCAGCCATTCGGCAGTGCGTGCGTAGCGATCATCGTGCTGGTCGAACTGCGTGCCATAGCGCCGCGCCTCGTCCTTCCACCAACTCGACACCACGTTGAGTGACAAGCGACCGTTGCTGATGCGATCGATATTGGCCGCCTGCTTGGCCAACGTGGCCGGATGATGAAACGTGGGACGCACCGCCACCATCAATTCCAGGCGCTGCGTCACGGCGGCCAATGCGGCGGCCGTACTCCACGCATCGAGCGCCGGCGCCTCGATGCCCTTGATGTCGTTCAGGAACAGCTCGGCGATGAGTGTGAGGTCAAATCCGATCTCCTCACTGCGACGTGCCAGACGCTGCACATAGGCCCAGCTCGCATCCATGCCCTCGTCGGGCACATTGCGCAGCCATCCACCGAAGACCGGAAGCCAATACCCGAAGCGCATCAGTGACCCGCCGCCGCAGGCACCAGCCCCGCGCGCTGCTCGAGATAGTCCACCAGCTTCGCAAACGGATCGAAACCAATCACGTTGACGGCGTCGGCCACGAAGTTCGACAACGCATTCACGTCGTAGAAGTAGTGCTGTCCATCGCGGTCATCCACGAGATACTCGATGCCGCCCACGTCGATACCAGCCGCCTGCGAGATGCGCTCCACCTGCGCGATGATCTCGGCCGGCGGATCGGCACGCTCCACGCGCATACCGCTCTTGGGAGCGTCCACCGCGCATGCACCACGCACCAGCTCCGCACCACTCGTGGTCTGGCACGCATCGGCCGGGCAGAGATCAAACGAGCCCACGGGCGGAAATACGTTGATCGCGTAGAGGTACTTGCCGTTCAACGTCTCCACACGCGTGATGTGCCCGTTGCGCAGCGGTGCCGCTTCCTGCACCAGCGCGGTGCCATCCACGCCAAGGTCCACGGTGCCGGCGGCCACGGCCGCTTCGAGCGCCTCGCGTGATTCATACTTCACAATGCCTGCACCGCTGCCACCAACGTTCGCCTTCACCAACACGGGATAACGCAGCCCCTCTGCGGCCTTCACGGCCTGCGAGGCGTGATTGATCGCGCGGGACTTTGGATACGGCAGACCGAGCGACTGCAGCAGATCGAGCTGCGTGGCCTTGGAGAGTTCGTTGCTGTACGCCTGCACACCGTTCACGATCGGCACACCGAGACGCTCGAGGTGACGCAACCAGTGCAGCGTGTGAAACGTGGTCTGTCCGTGGCCGCGCAGGTACGCCGACGGGCTCGCCCGATTGAAGGCCAGCGACCAGCGGGCTTCCGTTTCCGACGGGTCGAATACATGCGCAGCAGCATCGATCCGCTCATAGGGGATCCCCCGCGCGTCGAGCTCCGCAAACAGCGGCCGGAACCAATCCGGATGCTCGTGATAGATCGCGATGGGAAGAATCGACGGCGACGAAGACATATCCAGCTCCTGCAGCTCGCGGTGGCGCCGTCTCCGTACGACAATGCCCGGGCAACTGAAGAAGCCGCCCGGGCGTCGCGTTTTAGCTCGTTGTTTTACGTGGCGGCAATAGGCGGCAAATGACCACGAGTCGGTTGTCCCCTGAAATTGCCCTCATCCAATCATTTAGTCAAGCAGTGAGAGTTTCAACACTTTAGAGACATCACATTCTGCTACAAGGCACATTCCCCAAACGACTTACGTCGCCGCAGCGGCTTTTGAGACCACTGCGGCGACGTGTCGTTTGGGTCAGGCTACCGCGCGACGCCGGGCGTCGAGCGAGACCGTGTCCGGCAAACGCTTGCGCCAGTCCCGAGTCTTGAAGGCCTTCACCACCGCGGCGAGGTGCGTCGCCTGGCCCAGCAATTCTTCGGACGACGCGGCGCCTTCTTCCGCATTGCTCGCCACCTGCTGCGTGACTTCGTTCACGATGGCGATGCCATTCGAGATCTCGCCGGCCGCGCTCGACTGCTGATTGGCGGCGTGCACGATGTCCGCGATTGCGGCCGTGAGGCGTTCCACATGCTGCCGTGCAGCCAGAAGCTGTTCGCGCACCTGTTCTTCCCGCTTCACACCGCCGTCGACGTTCTGAATCTCCTCGTCGATCAGCGCAGCGGTCTGCTTCGCGGCTTCAGCCGAACGGATCGCCAGCGCCCGTACTTCTTCAGCGACCACAGCAAACCCACGACCGGCATCGCCGGCACGTGCCGCTTCGACGGCGGCGTTGAGTGCGAGCAGATTGGTCTGGAACGCGATCTCGTCGATGGTCTTGACGATGCGCTGAGTGGCATCGGCCGAGTGCTTGATGCGCTGCATGTCGGCGTTGAGGGCCTGCATGGTTTCCGCGCCTTGTTGCACACTGGCCTGCGCCTTCTCGGCACTGCTCTTCATGTCCGTCGCCTGCGTAGCCGCACGGGCTGCGTTGGCCGACAGTGTACCGATGGCGACGCCGACACGCTCCGCATTTTCCGCCTGCGATGACGCACCGATCGCCAACTGCTGGCTCGCGTCGGCCAGTTGACGCGCTGCGTCGTCAACCTGTTCGGACGCCGCACGGGCCTGACCCAGCGCATCGCCGAGCTGACCGATGGCGGTATTGAGCGACTCCTGCATGCGGGCAAACTCTCCCGCGAACTCGCCCTCCGTCTCCACTTCCAGGTTGCGATTCGCCACGGCATCCAGCACCCGACGGGCTTCCGTGAGTGGCACCGCCACGGCCGTCATCACGCCTTCCACACCCAGCAGCACTTCTGCGTAGCGTCCTTCCACACCTTGGCGATCGGCCTGCCCATTCAGCACACCCTTTCGCGCTTCACTGGCCAACCGGTCGATTTCACGCACCGTGTGGGCCACGGCATCCTGCGCCCGCAAGCAATTGCGCAACGACTCGCCGCATTCGTCGGCGATCTGATCGACCGCCTTGGCGACCGCACCGAGTTCGTCGTTCTCGGGATCATTGAGGTGGGCAATCGTATGCTGCTTGAGCGTGACCTGTTCGCCACGTGCCAGCGCCACGAGCGCATGCCGCACTTCTTCCACGCCTTGCTTCTGGAGCGTGGCGACCTGCTTCGCAATACGCGCCATGCGGCGACCGAGCACCTGCGCGATACGCCAGGCGTACGCGAGACCGGCAACGAAGAACACGGCGAACATGATCCAGATCAGGAGCGTGGCGCGCGAGAACTGCTGCGCCGTGTTCTGCTCCACCGACGTGCTGAGGGCCTGGATCTGATCCCCGAAGCGCTCCATGAGCTCTTCCACCTGCGTGAAGCTTGCCCGGAATCGCTCGAGCGATGCGGCACTTTCGCTGGCCGGTCGGCCAGCGACCTGCAGCACGCTGTCCGCGATCGCTTCGTAGCCGACGACGGCGGTGCGCAGTTCGGGCATCAACGCATCGATCTCGGGGCTGTTGATCAATGAATCGGTGGTGTTCAGCGATCCAATGAACCGCTCGGCATGTTCGGTGAGCGAGCTTTTTGCGCCCGTCACTGCCGCCGTGTCACCGCGTGCGCCCGCGAGGAGCGCTTCGAGCACGTCGCCGCGCATGGCGTCATGCATCATGTCACTATCCATCTGCAAGCGCTGAGCGGCATTGATATCCGTCAGCTCCGCGGTGGCCGACCGAGCAAGCCAGAGGGCGGCCTGCCCGGCAACTGCCACTGCAAGTATCCCGGCTGCGCCGAGCAGAGCCACTGCACGCAAACGCGCGCTGAGAGTCCGTAAACTGAACATTGAACCTTGAGACGAAGACCGTCACGTGTGCGCGGCCATCCACCATGGATTGGCTGCGAGCGCCGGATATCCGGCGGGTTCTTTGTGCATCGGACTTGAGGCTGGGAGACTTTAGCGCCGCTCCGTGATGATACGGTGGTGAGCCGTCACTATAGGACTTTGGGCCATGAATTGTCGCTCGGATTTCGGTCAGGAAAACGACGATTCGGATCGAGTACGACCTTTTCGATCGGTCGTGTACCAAAGGTGAGCATGGTTGTGACAGACCGCGCGCCGCCGAACCACACGTCCACCGGCACGGTGACCAACGCCGTGGTTGCATCGAGCATCACCGCGTTCTTCATGGGGCGGATGGGCGCGCCCTTCGCGGCAAAGCTGACCTTGAGCACGATGGGTGCCGGCATGTCGCCGTCCTGCGCCACCGTGACCGCGGTGCGACCCGCCGTGGTCTTCACCGATTCGATGCGTCCATCCACGCTGCCGGTGGTGAAGAGCCACGCATACCAGAACCAGCCGAGATCACGCCCCAGCGCCTTGTTCATGAAGAACATGTAGTCCCACGGCGACGGGTGCTTGAACAGCCACGCGTTCGCCCATTCACGATGCGCCTTCTGCACCGCGCTGTCGCCGACGATGCCGCCGAGCATGGACAGCATGAGCGGCGTCTTGCTGTAGGTGGTGAACCCGTAGAAGCCGGGGCCTGCATAGTTGGCGTTCCACATCATCGGCGCTTCGGCTTCGTTGCCCGATGTCTGTCCGTACTTCTGTCCTTCTCCATCGAGGACTGCAGGACGGCCGGCCGCATCAGCCGCGGAGAGGATGTTCATGTACTGATTGAACCCCTCGTCCATCCAGCCATACCAGGTTTCGTTGTTGCCAACGACCATGGGCCACCACTGGTGTCCGGTCTCGTGATCCGCCGCCCCCTGATTGGAGTTGATGACCATCGGGTACTCCATGCCGGCGCTGGGACCGTCCTGCAGTGTGAGCTGCGGGAACTGGTACGGGAACCAGAGCTTGGAGTAGAACTCGAGGGCATGTCGCGTGATCTGCGGGGCACGTTCGTATACGTTCGCGCGCCCCGGCAAGTACAGCAGATGAATGGGCACTGGCCCCTTGCCCGGAATGGTGGCCCGGGTGGCCTGCCACACGTACTTCTTGGCGGTGGCCCACGCAAAGTCGTTCACCGTGTCGGCATGAAAGCGCCACGTGAGACGCCCCGTGCTGCTGGTGGCGGTGGCCTGACCGGGTCCCACTTCATCCGGTCCGACGATCATGGTGAGTGCGTCGGACTGCGTCACCTTGGCGAGTTGTTCGCGCGCCCGTGCGGTGAGTACCTGCTCGGGATTCTGCAGCAGACCCGTGCCACTCACGAGCCAACCGGCCGGTACGTCGATGTTCACGTCGAACGTGCCGAAGTTGTTGTAGAACTCCGACGGCCCGAGATAGAACTCCGTGTCCCAGCCCCGCAGGTCATCGTAGACGGCCACACGCGGGAACCACTGTGTGGGCTGGAACAGGGTATCAGCCCAGCGCTGTGTCATGCGATGGCCGGTGCCCGGACCGCCAGGCAGCTTGTGCGACCAGTCCATTTCGAGCACCGCGCGTGCGCCGGGCAACACCGGCGAACCCAAACGAATGCGGGCGTTGGTGGACCGCCCATTCACCAGCGTATTCTCACCGGCGGCATTGGCCGAGGCGGCCTGCGCCGTCTGAATAGCCCGCGCGCCTTCCGCGCCCGCCGCTTGCGGGGCCGCGTTGGAGGCAATGTTCACCGGCGCGCCGTTCACCGTCATGCGCGAGAACTGCATGCCGTCGGTGATTTCGGCGGGAACCCACGGTGCCGCATGTGGCGCGGTACCGATGAAGTGATTGGGATCGAGCCGCAAGCCGATCTCGCGCAACGAATCCGGGCTCGCGTTGTGAACCGTGATACGTGCCTTGCCGGTGAGTCGCGCCGTGGTCGGATCGAGTGAGACGTCGATCTGGTAGTCGGTACGCAACTGCCAATAGCGTGCACCGGGCTTGCCGGTGGAATCCCGCACCCCGGCACTCATGGCGCGACGAATGGCGTTCGTGATGGGGATATCGCGGCGGATGGCACGCGGTGGACGTTGCCCGGCCGTGCTTGCGGCCGTCGTCGCGATCTGCGCGCGAACGGCACCGGGAAAAACAGTCGCTGTCAGGGCCAACAGCAGGACACGCGCCAACCGGGGAGCGGAGGTTCGGGACATGGTCTTTGGAGAAGAGCGGAGGGGACCGATCCCGATAACTAGCGTCCCCCCGCACGTCCCGTCAGGGTCGCCGCGCTTCAGCCCCGGACCGCGTTGGTCAATCCGGCCGCCGTGACACGGCGGTGTGAGGCGTGCCAGAGCACCTCCCCCTGCCGAACGACAATGGCCTGCGGTGACTCATGCTGCACCCGCAGCACGCGGGCGAGCGCATTCGACAAGGGCCGTTCGTCCTGCACGATCACCAGACGAGTGGGCACATCCGGGTTGGCTGCCACGAAGGCATCGTATTCCCGTTTGACCGACACCGAGATGGAGCAGGTCGCGCTGTGTTTGAACAGCACCATGGGCTCAGCCGCCGCACTGAGGGCCTGGGCCTCCGCCATGGCGGGATCCTGGTCGGCGACCGGCGCGTCCCAGGCCTCCCGTACAGCAGGCGCCGCGACGGGCGCTGCGGCGCTGGCTTCGAGCAGCCTGTCGACCAGTGCGGTATAGGTACCGTACGATTGGGCCCCTGACTGCCTAGCCACCAGCACGCCCCCCCGGAATGCCAGCACCGTGGGCAGCGCACGCACGTCGTACTTCACCACGGTCTCGACATTGGCGTCCGCATCCAGCGTCACCACCCGCATGCGCCCCCGGTAGGCCTCGGCGAGCCGTTCCAGCACCGGCGACAGCGTGAGACAGGGCGTGCACCACGCCGCCCAGACATCGACCAGGACCAGGTCGGGCGCCCCCAACACGAGGTCGACAAAGTCCGCATCAGTAACGGCCGGCAGTACGGAAGAAGCGCTCATGCCCTGAAAGTTAGTGGGCGCGCCTCGGCGCTCCTACGGGGCCCCGAAGCCGGCGTTGCGAGCGTGCTCGTAGATGAGGGACGTCTCCACGTGCACCACCTCGGGACGGGCGGTGATCGCACGCAGAATGAGGTCGCGCAGTTCGTCCGAATCCCGGACCGCCACCTGCACGAGGAAGTCATTGGCGCCGGCCACGTGAAACACCGCAATGGCCTCGTTCAGGGCGAGCATGGCTTGCCGGAACGACACCACCGCCGCGTTGGTCTGCCGTGCCAGACGCACAGCGACCAGCGCCTGAAGGCCCACCCCCAGCGCCCTGGGGTCGACCTCCGCGTGGAACCCTCGAACCACGCCTCCGGCCACCAGTCGCTTCACACGCTCGTGACAGCTCGATTCGGCGAGCCCTACACGCGCTGCCAGCTCCTTGTTGGTCAGCCGTGCATTCTGCTGCAAGGCGACCAGAATGGCGCGATCGATTCGGTCGAGCGCTTCAGGTTCGAGCAGGGGACGAATTTTCTTCGGATTTTGACTGTCCATACGACGTTCATTCTAATATCAAGCCATCCCACCGAACACCGTCCGCCATCCGAGCTCTACGGAGGCACCGTGATCCGCTCGCTCCTGCCCGACTTCGACACCCTGGCCGTCCATGCCGGCCGCGCTGACTTCCACGCGCTTGGTGTGCACGCTCCGCCTATCGACCTGTCGTCGACCTATCCGGTGCCAGATCCCGAACAGGGTACGGCCAGCTACGATGCCATGGCCGCAGGGGGCACGCCGCAGGGCAGCGCCATCTATGCTCGACTCCACAATCCCACGGTCGCCCGCGCAGAACAGGCGGTAGCCGAACTGGAAGGCGCCGAGGCGTGCGTGGCCTTTGCGTCGGGAATGGCCGCCACGACGGCCATTCTGCTGGCCGCGGCGATGCATGGCCGTCATGTGGTGGCGGTGCGCCCGCTCTACGGCGGCACGGACCACCTGCTCGACAGCGGGCTGCTGCCGATCGACGTGACCTTTGCCGAGCCGCATGAGGTGGCGCAGGCGATTCGCCCGGACACCGGCCTCGTCTTCATCGAGACCCCGGCCAATCCCACGCTCGATCTGCTCGACATTTCCGCGATCGTGCGTGACGCCGGAACCGTACCGGTGGTGGTGGACAGCACGTTCGCGACTCCAGTGCTTCAGCAGCCGCTTCGTCATGGCGCCACGATGGTGCTGCACAGCGCCACCAAGTTCCTGGGTGGTCACGGTGATGTGGTCGCCGGTGTGGTCGCCACCAGTGAAGTGTGGGCCCGCCGGCTGCGCCAGGTGCGTATTCTCACCGGGGGCATCCTGCATCCCCTGGCGGCGTTCCTGCTGCTACGTGGCCTCCCCACGCTGCCCATGCGCGTCGAACATGCGCAGCGCACGGCGGGGGTGCTGATGGAGCGCCTGGCCGCCCATCCGATGATCACGGGTGTGCACTATCCAGGTCATGCCGGTAGTGATCCCACTGGACTGATCGGTCGGCAGATGGCCGGTCCGGGCACCCTGATCGCGTTCGAAGTCCGTGGCGGAGTGGATGCGGCCAATGCCCTGATGCGCGCGCTCACGCTGATCACGCCGGCGGTGAGTCTGGGCTCCACCGACACGCTGATCCAACATCCGGCGGGATTGACGCACCGCCTGCTCGATCCGGCCGTGCGGGAGGCCGAGGGCATCACGGATGGTCTGCTGCGGCTGTCGGTGGGTCTGGAGTCAGCCGAGGCGCTGTGGCGGGATCTGGCCGCGGGACTGGATGCGGCGGAAGATGTTGCGGAGCATACCGAAGGAACGCTGGCGATGTCATCGCGCTGACGCATTCGCACTACCTTTGTGCGATCTCAACCGGGACGCCCGATAGTGGACGCGGAACAGCACGCGCAGCACGAAACGATGGTGGAGGCGCTGGAGTTGTCGGGGGACTATCAGGTGCTCCGTCGACTGGTCGTGCCGGCCTTTTACCACGCACCGGATGCGGCACCGCCAGGGACGCCGTTGATGCGTGGTCTGGTGGTGGATGTGGAGACCACCGGCCTCGACACGGCACGCGATGTCATCATCGAGTTTGGCGCCGTGCCGTTCGATTTCGATGGGGAGGGTCGGGTGTACACGGTGCACCCGCCGTTGTCGTACTTCGAAGATCCGGGACGGCCGATTCCTGCCGAAGCTTCGGCCATCACGGGCATCACGGATGACGATGTGCGTGGCAAGCGCATCGACGACGCTGCGGTGTTGGCCGCGCTCGATCAGGCCGTGCTCGTCATCGCGCACAATGCGGGTTTCGACCGTCGCATGCTGGAGCGCCGACTACCAGCGTTCGCGGCCAAACATTGGGCGTGTTCGCAGCAGGAAGTGCCGTGGGTGCGTTTTGGCAGTCGCAGCCAGAAGCTCGACTACCTGCTCTACCGCATTGCTCGCGCGTTTCACACGGGCCATCGCGCCGCCGATGACTGCCTGGCCACCCTGCATCTGTTGGCATCTGCGCATCCGGTGTCGCCGAGCGATTCGTCCGACGATGTGGAGGATGTGCGATCAGCGGTCCAGATCGCGCCGCTGCAATTGCTGCTGCAGCATGCTCGTCGACGGACGTACCGCTTGTGGGCCACCGGTACACCGATCGAAGTGAAGGACGTGCTCAAGGCTCACGGCTATCGTTGGTTTCCCGGCAGCGAGCAGCGTCAGAAGGGGTGGTACCGTGATCTGACGTCCGATGATGCGCTGGCCGAGGAGCAGGTGTGGCTGCAGGAACACGGGTACGGCGGTCGCGTGAATCCCAACTGGAAGGTGGAGAAGTTCACGGCATTGGAGCGCTATTCCGAGCGCATGGGTTGATCGTAGCTCGGTCGTAGGCTGTCGGTGGTACCGATGTCGGACCGGGCGCTATCGCGATGCGGTGGCGCCGGCGGCACGGGAGTACAACGTGTGGGCACGTGCCACGATGCGTCGCATCTCCACTCGGTGAAACGGCACAGTCAGGCGGCCGGTGCGGCGTACCGAGTACATCGGCACACCGGCGAGGAATTCCACGGTCGTGGCATCGACTGGTGCATCGGCCATCACGGCAGAATCGATGCCTGCCGCCGTGATGGTGGGCCAGGGTGCGAGTGAATCACCGCGCAGACGCCACTCGCGATAGTGACGCAGGGAGCCGGTGGTATCGAAGGCATACAATCGCACGACGCGAATGAGTCCACGTTCGTACCGCTCGTCGATGCCGACGAGGTGGCCCTTCGTGATGATGGGTTCCCACGTCCATGCCTTGGGACCTGGGCGCCCCGTGGCGGCGTCGACGCTGTCGCTCATCACATCTTCGACGGCCGTCGCCGAAGCGGTGCGCATCGTCAGATCCATTGCCGGTGCGTTGTCGGTACACGCGGTGGCGGTGCCCACGGCGCCCATCACCAGCAAGGGAACCAACGTGCGCAACCGTGCGTGACACCATCGCATACCGTGAGAGATCCCGCATTTCATGTGGCAATTGTATCGCGACCCCATCGTCTCCCGCCATGGCGTCACACTCTGACAGTGTTGGGACGGGAGTGGCCTCATGGACAGCGCCGCGATCTTCTGCGAGCTTTCCGCATGATTTCCCGTGTGCTGATTGTCGACGATGAACCGCTGGCCCGTGAACGGCTATCCGAGCTCACCAGACGCCTCGCGCCCACGGCCGCGCTGCGCGAAGCCGGCAATGGCACCGATGCCATCACCCTGATCGGTTCCTGGCGTCCCGACGTGGTGCTGCTCGACATCCAGATGCCTGGAGGGACGGGGTTCGAAGTGATCGATGCGGTGGGCGTTGATCGCATGCCGGCCACCCTGTTCATATCTGCGCACGATGAGTTCGCGTTGCAGGCGTTCGATGTGGCGGCAGTGGACTATCTGCTCAAACCCTTCGACGATGCGCGCTTCGCGATTGCCTGGCGCCGTCTGACCGACCGGGTCGCGACGGGGGCGGTGCTCGAACAGGCTCGCATTCTTGGCGCGCTGCTGTCTGCGCGTGGCGGCAACGACACGAGTGCCCTGTCTCCGGCGGGTGGTACGGCAACATCCACGACAGCGCGCCCCACGGGCGGCGCTCCGCGATTTGCCGATCGGATCGTGGTGAAACATGACCAGCGCACCATGGTGGTCATGTTGGCGGACGTGCAATGGATCGAGTCCGATGGCAACTACGTGGTACTGCATGCAGGCAAGGAGCGCTATCAGGTGCGGGAGACGCTGACCAGTATCGAATCGCGTCTCGACCCTCGACGTTTCCTGCGCATTCATCGACAGACCATTGTGGACATGCGTGCCATGAAGGAGCTGCAGCCCTGGTTCGGTGGCGACCAGATCATGATCCTGCGCGATGGGACGCGGCTCCGGGTGAGTCGGAACTATCGCACGGAAGTCAGCAAGCGCCTGGCGGGCGAAGCATGAACGGTTCGCGCAGCTGGCGGATACGCGCCGCGCTGCTCGGGTTCTGGCTCCTGCCGGCGGTCATCGGCACGATCGGGTTTCATCTCGTGCCGTCGCGACTCAACCCCGACCTGCCCACGGCATCGCTGTTCCTCTCGCAGTTCGTGATGTGGGGAACCTGGGGGCTATGGACGGCGCTGATATGGTATGTCGGTGACCGTATCCCATTCCGTGCGGGCCAACGCCTGCGTGCCTTGGTGGTGCACCTGCTGCTGGGTGCGGCGATTGTGTTCGTACAGATCTTTGTCTATGCCCGCACATCCGTCGCGTTCGGACTGGACGAGCCCCGCGGCTTCGAGAGCACGCTGGTCATCGGCATCCGTTCGTACGGTGACGTGTTTCTGGTCATCGTCTGCGCCATCGTCGTGGCGCAGATGGCCATGCGCTGGTATGAGGAGTGGCAGGCGGGGCGCGTGCTCGCAGCGCGCATGAGCGAAGACCTGGCGCAGGCGCAGTTGCGCGCACTGCAGGCCCAACTCAATCCGCACTTCCTCTTCAACGCGCTGAACTCGATTGTCACGCTCATCGGACGAGACCCGGCCCTGGCGCAGCAACTCGTCGTGCGGCTCGCCGATCTGCTGCGCGCCACATTGCGCGCCGGCGACGGACAAGTGATTGCACTCACGCAGGAACTCGAGTTCACCCGTCGCTATCTCGACATCGAACTCGTGCGCTTTGCCGATCGCCTGCGCGTGGAGTGGCCGGAGGGACCAACACCGGACGCGATGGTGCCGGCGTTTGCGCTGCAACCGCTGGTGGAAAATGCGCTGCTGCATGGTATCGCTCGGCAGACCGGTGCCGGCGTCGTGTCCATCAGCGCGACACGGGAGCAGCAGGAGTTGGTGCTGCGTGTTCGGGACACCGGCCCGGGGCTATCGGCCGACACCTCCTCCACCGGTGCTGGTACGGGATTGGTGAATCTCCGGACGCGCCTCGAACGGCTTTACGGTGATCGCGCCACACTGCGCGTGCAGGACGCGTTGACCGGCGGTGTGGAAGCCGAACTGCGTGTGCCTTTTGTGGCCGCGCCAGACGGGAGCGGCACGCAGAGAATGACTGTCGGAGACAGCGCGGTTCCCGTCACGCGCTGACCGCGTGCGTTGTACTGGCTCCACTGACTGTTGGCTACGTACGCAAAACCGCCGCGCCACAGTGTACCGATGGTGGGATCAGTGGCAATGGCCGGTTGTTTATCGATCACGGCGAGCGACTGCACCCGTGTGAGTTCGGCGTCGAGTTGCACACGGACGATCCGGGCCGGTGTCACACCGTTCTGCACCGCGAGCAGTGCCCCGTCGTGCCACACCATGCCGTCGATGCCGAGCACCGTGGTGCCGGGGGCCTCCTGCAATCGCCGGACGCGCGGCCCCATGACCACCGGCGCCAGTTCGACATGCAGCAGGCCGTGCGAATAGTCGGCGACGAGCGCGGCAGGCTTTCCCGGCACTCGCGAGGGCACGGCCACAACACCCTGCAGTGACCGGAACCACGGGTCGACAATGGCACGCAGCCGACGTGCCCGCGGGTCGAGCACATAGACCGTCGCCGCATCCGAGTCCGTGACGATGACGGTACCGTCGGGCGCCACGGCCAGATCGCCCGGGATATGGGACGCCGTATCTGGTGACAGCGGCCAATAGCCTTCAATGTGTCCATCGCGGATGCGCACCTTCACGAGGGCACCACGTCCGGTGATCTGCGCGGTGGCCGGCAGTGGTGGTGCGGGCGTGGCTGCGGCGTGAGGCGCCGTGGTCACCCAGAGTGCGCGACCATCCGGGGCCACGCGTACGCCAAAGACGGCACCCATCCGCGGATCCTGATGCAACAACAGATCACGCACGGTGCCATCGGGCCGATGTTCGAACACGGTGCGATGCCGAATGCTGGCCACATACAGTGCGTCGGTCCGCGAATGGGCATCCACCCCCTCGGCGAAGATCGTGCTGTCGGCCAGCGTCGCGATCACGTGGGCATTCGCCAGTGGGCCAGCAAGGCGTTGTGCCTCGCGATGCAGCGGCGCCAAGGTCGGTATGGACCACCATCGATCGAGTGTGCTATCGGCCAACAATGGCTCGGCGAGTTGCATATCGATCAATGCGCGCACAGCGCTGGTGACCGTGGCCGTGTCGTTGAGTCGGCCCGCCACACGCGCGAGGGGCGCCCAATAGGCGGATTGTGTGGGCCATGCTCTGGTGGCACGCAACAACAATTCCCGCGCCGCCTCGCGTGTGGGTGCGCTTAGCGCTTCACGGTACGCCGTGCGGGCCACCCCCACCGAATCGATGGGCTGCGCACACAACGGATGCCCCAGTGTGACGCCGGCAAGGCCCATGGCGACGGAAAATACGCGACTCAGGCGATTGCCCGACGAGTGACCGCGACGAATCGACGGCGCGGTCATTGTGGCATCGCTCCCGGCATCGGGGGACGCGCCGGATTGCGCTCGAGTGCCGTGATGGCCGCCCGCTGCAGCGCACGGACGGTCGTGCTGTCCACCGCAGCGCCCGGTATCGTCGGTGGCAGTTGATCCGGGCGGATGCCGCGCAGTCGTTCCAGCAGCGTCAACGCCGTGAGATACGTGCCTCCCGGCGTGGGATGCAAACCATCGACATAGAGCCGGTCGTACTGTTCGTAGGCCGTCCACGCATCACCAGCGGGCACGAAGATGCCGCTCACACTGCCCGCGGCGTTCCGATAGGAGGTCAGCACATTGGCAAAATCGAACAGGCGATGCTGCTGCGGCCAGACCATCAGCAGCACGGGTTGTGCACCGGACGCTCGAACGAGTGGCGCAAACTGCTCAGTCCAGGCCCGCAGATGGGCCTGCCCGGCCGACAGCGCCGACGATCCCTGTTGCATGACCACGAAGTCCCACTGCCGCTCCCGCAACCAACGCTGTGCCGTGCCGGTCTCCCAATGCTCTTGCAGGGAAAAATCCGGTTCGGCCAACACGGCCGCCTGCATGGTCGTGTCGCCGGCCAGGCGGGCGAGCCGAAGCAGCATCGACGGCAGGTCGTTCGTGTAGGTGAGCGAGTTACCCAGAAACAGGATCTTGGTATCGCCGGCGTGGAATGCTGGGGTGGTTGGAGCGCGCAGGCAGCCACTGAGCAGCATCAGCGCAAACCATGTCGCGCGAATGGGTTTGAGGAGTGAAATCATCACCCATGATGCCAGGAAGCGCCGATGGTGTCGCTACCGCGCGGGTCAGGCGTCTGGCCCAGCGGACAGGGTGTGATGACCGGGTGACGAACCGGAGCCTGCCAAGCTCCCCATATAGACCACGCGGGGCCCTCCCGATCTGGAAGAGCCCCGCGTTTGCCATCGTGGCGGCGTCTTTACTTGACGGCGTTCACCATGTCGAAGATCGGCAGGTACATCGCGACGATCATGCCGCCCACGACGACACCGAGGAACACGATCATGATCGGTTCGAGCAGGGAGAGCAGCGCGCTCACGGCGGCGTCGACTTCGTCGTCGTAGAAGTCGGCGATCTTGCTGAGCATTTCGTCGAGACCACCGGTCTGTTCGCCGACGGCGATCATGCTGATCACCATGGGCGGAAACACTTCGCTCTTCTGCAACGGGCCGGCAATCGTTTCACCACCCGCGATGCTGGAGCGCGAACCCATGATGGCGTCCTGCACCACGCGATTGCCCGAGGTGCGGGCGGTGATTTCGAGGCCGTCGAGAATGCTCACACCCGAGGAGATCAGGGTGCCCAGCGTACGCGTGAAGCGTGACACCGCCGACTTCCGGAGCACGTCACCCAGCACGGGGACCTTGAGCAGGAGACGATCGATGACCAACTGACCGGCCGAGGTGCCGTAGTACTTCTTGATGCTGAATGCGGTACCGGCAGCGCCCAGCAGCAGCATCCACCAATAGGCATTCAGGAAGTTGGACAACCCGATCACGACCTGCGTCGGCAGGGGCAGCTCCATGCCCACACTGCCGAACATGTTCGCGAACACGGGGATGACCTTCCACAGCAGGATCACCACGCACAATCCGGCCACGCACATGATGACCGTGGGGTAGATCATCGCGCCCTTCACTTTGCGAACGAGGGCGTCGTTCTTTTCCATGAAGATCGCGAGGCGATTCAGGATCGTGTCCAGAATACCGCCCGCCTCGCCGGCCGCCACCATGTTGGTGTAGAGATCCGAGAACGCCTTGGGGTGCTTGCGCATGGCATCGGCCACCGTGTTGCCCGATTCCACGTCGAACACCACCTGGCGCACCACGGCGCTGAGCGCCTTGTTCTCACTCTGTTTGGCCAGGATGTCGAGGGCTTGCACCAGGGGCAAGCCGGCGTTGATCATCGTGGAGAACTGTCGGGTGAAGATCACGATGTCGCGCATCGAGACCTTGCCGAGGCTCTTGGTGGGCGTCGCCTTGGACTCGTCCACCTTGATGATGGTCAGTCGCTGACGTCGTAGCTGCGCTACGGCATCATCACGACTGGGCGCGTCGATCGTGGCGGACTTGAGGTCGCCGTTGGTGGTCCGCGCGGTGTAGGTGAACGTGGGCATCGTGTCTCCGACTCGGTCTTCGTATGCCGACACAAGGCCGGCGGGGTTGTGCTTCGGGTGCGTGGTGCGGGAGTTGGGCTATCGCTTGGCGCCGGCCATCGTCCGGTCACCGGGACGGTTGCCGTTCTGTGTGCTGGACTGCCCGCTGCCATCGTCGTTCGGGCTCTTGCCGATCATGCGCAGGAACTCGTTGGGATCACCGGACAGGCGCACACACTCGTCGGCGCTCACCTGACGGGAGACATAGAGCTGATACAGCGCGTCGTTCATCGTCTGCATGCCGAACTTCTTGCCAGACTGCATGAGCGAGTAGATCTGGTGCACCTTGTCGTCGCGGATCAACGCCCGGATGGCCGGTGTGACCACCAGAATCTCGGCCGCCATGGCACGGCCACGTCCGGTGAGCCGGGGCAGCAGCACCTGCGTGATGATGCCTTCGAGCACAAAGGCGAGCTGCGCCCGTACCTGGCTCTGCTGATGACTGGGGAATACGTCAATGATGCGATTGATCGCCTCGGCGGCGCTGTTCGTGTGCAGCGTGGCAAATACGAGGTGACCGGTTTCGGCGATCGTGAGCGCCGCCTGGATGGTCTCCAGGTCGCGCATTTCACCGATCAGGATGACATCGGGGTCTTCACGTAGCGCGTACTTGAGGGCCGACGCAAAACTCTTCGTGTCGGCGCCCACTTCGCGCTGGTTGATGATGCAGTTGCGGTGCCGATGGATGAACTCGATCGGATCTTCCACCGTGATGATGTGGCCACGTCGTTCCGTGTTGATCTTGTCGATCATGGCGGCCAGTGTGGTGCTCTTGCCGGAGCCGGTTGGCCCCGTGACGAGCACCAGTCCACGTGGCCGTTCGGCAAACGACGAGATCACCTGCGGCAACTGCAACTCGGCGAAGGTCTTGATCTGGAACGGGATACGCCGGATGACCATGCTCACGCAGCCGCGTTGCTTGAACACATTACCGCGGAAACGCGAGAGGTTCGCGATGCCGAACGAGAAATCGAGCTCGTCCTCCATCTCGAAGCGCTTCTTCTGGTTTTCGGTGAGCACGGAGTATGCCAACTGCAGCGTGTCACGCGGCGTCAGCACGTGCTCCACCGTAGCGCTCACGATATCTCCGTCCACGCGCAGTTTCGGCCGATCGCCGGCCGAGACGTGCAGGTCGGACGCATCGCGCTCGATCATTTCGTCGAGGAGCGTCCGGAGGGAGATGGTTGACGGGGCTGGTGCGGTCATTGTGAGGCGATCGGGAAGCGGGGGCGCAGTGATACGCCACGGTCTGGACGAGTCGTCATAGCGACAGGAAACGACGGTATCACAAAAACTCAGTTTGCCGTTTCGCGGATGACCTGATCGAGGGTGGTCACCCCCTTCAGCACCTTCAGCCAACCATCCATGCGCAGCGTCAACATGCCCTCTTCAACGGCCGCATCGCGGATGACCTGCACGTCGGAGTTCTGCATGACCAGCTTTTTGAGCGTGGGGGTCATGAACATCACTTCGTAGACACCCTGACGCCCCTTGAGACCAGTGCCGGCACAGGCGTCACAGCCATGGCCCTTGAAGAAGGGCAGATCGCCGACACGGGTATCGAGGCAGAGGTTGGTCAGGAACGGCATTGCCTCCGGCGTGGCCTTGGCCTTGGCATTGGCGAGGGCTTCCTCGGTGAAACGCAGTTCGCGCATGGTGGTGTCGAGCTTGACCTTGGCGCCCGACAGTTCCGCCACGTCGGGCTGGTACTTCACGCGACACTTCGGGCAGATGCGTCGGACGAGTCGCTGCGCTAGGATGAGATTGAGCGCGGACGCCACGTTGAACGGTTCGAGACCCATGTCCAGCAGGCGGACGATGGTTTCGGGCGCCGAATTCGTGTGCAGGGTGCTCATGACCATGTGGCCGGTGAGCGCGGCCTTCACAGCAATACCGCCGGTTTCGAGATCGCGGATTTCGCCGACCATGATGACGTTCGGATCCTGTCGCAGGAACGCTTTCAGCGCGGCGGCGAAGGACATGCCGATCTCGGTGCGTACCTGCACCTGATTGATGCCGAAGAGGTTGTACTCCACGGGATCTTCGGCCGTCATGATGTTCGTGTCGAGATTGTTGATCTTCGACAGAGCCGAATACAGGGTGGTGGTCTTACCCGATCCCGTGGGGCCGGTCACGAGCACCATGCCGTACGGATTGGAGATCGCCTCCATGAGTTCCCGTTCGGCGCGAGGCTCAATACCGAACTTGTCCAGTTCGAGGGTGAGGTTGCCTTTGTCGAGAATTCGCAGGACGACCTTTTCGCCGAAAAGCGTGGGCAGGGTGCTGACGCGGAAGTCGATGACCTTTCGGCCGATCTTGAGTTTGATGCGGCCGTCCTGCGGTACGCGGCGTTCTGCGATGTTCAGGGACGACATGATCTTGAAGCGCGAGATGAGCGCGGCGCGCATCTTCATGGGTGGCTTCATCACTTCCTGCAGCGCGCCGTCGATGCGATAGCGGACCCGCAGTTCGTGTTCGAAGCACTCGAAGTGGATATCCGACGCGCCTTTGTGCACGGCATCGCCAAGGATGGCGTTGATGAGCTTGACGACCGGTGCCTCATCGACCTGAGCGGCCAGGACACTGGCATCGACCATGTCGTCCTGGTTGTCGAGCACCTCGATATCGTCATCATCTGCTGCGATGTCCTGCAGCAGGGACTGCATGTGGATTTCGTTCGCTTCGTAGTGTTTTTCGATCGCCGCCCGCATGGAGTACTCGCCCGCCAGCACCGGGACGATGTCATAGCGGGTGATGAACTTGAGATCGTCCACCACGGCCATCGCCGTGGGATCGGCAATGGCGACCGTGAGCTGACGTCCGTCGCGCTTGAGCGGCAGAACCGTGTGCTTGGAGGCGAGTTCGGCGGGGATCAGCTTGAGGAGCCGAGTATCCACCTCGAAACGCGCGAGGTCGACGGCTGGCATTCGGTACTGTCGCGCCAGCATGCGGACCACTTCGGTCTCCGGCACCATGCCGAGTCGGACGACGGTCAGTCCGAGACGCTGTCCCGGATATGCGGACTGCTCCTGCAGTGCCTTGGTGAGGTTTTCGCGTGACAACAACCCCTCGCGGACGAGGAGATCGCCGAGTCGGTCCGTGGAGCGACTCGCCAGCGGTGCAGCAGGAGCGGCCATAGTGACGTGATTTCCGTCTGAACACGTACGTGGTGTGATATCCAGAAGGGGGTGGTTCCCCACTGTGTATGGGACTGTGCCGGCCTGAAAACGTCACCAGGGTGTCGAACAGGCGCAGAGTGGCTGGTCCGATGCCACGGACGTGACGCAGGTCGTCCAGCGACTGGAAGGCGCCGGACTGCGATCTTCGCTCGACAATGCGTCTGGCCAGGGCCGGCCCCACGCGTGGCAAGGCCTCCAGCTCCTGCGCCGTGGCCGCATTCACATCGATCGGGAACGGCGAAGGGCGTGTGCCAGTGCGGGCCGGCGTGCCACGGGGCGCTCGCGGTCTCCCTACGGACGCCTGTCCTCCGGCACTCGTTTCTCCCGGTCGGGCATCGCCAGCGCCGCGGCTCCGGGATTTCGCGTTCCTGGATCGGCTCGCGCGCGGACTCCGGCGTGCCGAATCGACCGCCGCGCGCTGGGCGGCCAGGGCCCGAGCCGCGCCGGCCGCCTGCACGGCAGGGGCATCACCAAGGGTTGTCCGTTCGAAGCGGTGCACCCCAACGGCGCGTGCACCGGCACCAATGAGTGCCAGCGCCACCAGAAACCCCAGGATCCGTCGTTCGCCGTCCGTTGCCATGGGACCACTCTATTGGCAGGTCGGCAAACGGGTGTCATCGAAACGACGCCGGCGTCATCACGCCAACGCCGCACCGGTCAGCGCAGATCCCCGGAGAAGAAGCGCAGTTGCAGGACCGCGCTGAAGATCATGTTGGTCGTCTGCCGATTGTAGGCGCGATCGAAGTTGACCACATGACTGCCTGTCAGCGTGAAGGTGAGCAGTTCCGTCAGATCCGTGTTGGCATTGAGGTTCAGCGCACGTCGGCCATTGTTGGTCAGTACCGAGGGCGTGGTGAGCAGCAGGCTGCCGTCGCCCGTCGTGACCGTCGTACCGGTCACCACCGAGGTGTTTTCCTCGCTGTCATACGACACGTTGGCCCGCAGTTGTCCGTTGCGGGTGTTCCAGCTCTTGGGCAGCGGGAACGCACGGGCCAAGTTGAATGACAGGCGATCGGTCTCCCCGTTGATGATGGATCCGGGCCGCAGATCCTCGCGTGACTCCCGACTGCTGCGCGCCGTCGTGATGAGGTCACCGAGGAAAGACCAGGTCACGGAGGCGGAAAGCGGCTGTCGACGTGACGTGATGCGACTGCGATCGGCCAAGCCTCCCGTTTCATTCGGGATGGTGGTCTCCTGTTCGGTGATCGCGTATGCGCCATCCATGCTCAGCGCCGAAATGATCTTTCGCATGCGCTGCGGTCGCCAGTTCCATCGCAGGGAGTAGTCCGGGTAGACCATTTGCGAGCTGGTGATGATGGCCTGGAATCCATCCAGCGTGCGTCGGGTCCAGGTTTCGGTGGTGCCGTTTTCGATGCGCGTCTGGAATTGCAGCGACAGCGGCAGATTGAGCGAACCCACGGCTGTGGCGCGACGCATGCGTCCCGCGGTGGTGGCCAGGCGGGTGTCGTGTCCGCGGAACGCATCGATACTGCCGAGCCCGAACTGATATCCCCACCCAGGCACGTAGGCGGTGTTGTCGTAGTTGGACGTGAGGCTCTGCTGCCACTGCACATCAATGGGCGCGAGCATGTTGCCCAGTCGCCGCACCCAACTGGTGTCGCGGGTGCGTTGGTTGATGAGGCGACCCAGGTCGAGCGTGGTGCCGAGATTCAGTGAGTTGGCCGCGCCAAGGCGCTTGGGCAGGCGCAGCGCCCCGGTGCTGTCCCCTTCACGCAACAGCGTCCGGGCGTTGGGGTCCTTGTTCAGCGTGAACGAGCTGGTGAAATCGAAGCGCGGACGCAGCCACTGTGACATGGACGGCTGGATCCGGAACGCGGAGGTGAAGGATCGTTCGCGTTCCAGGCCGAGGTTGCTGCCGAGGAATCGCATGCGTTCCGCGTGTGCGACCTCTCCCCGATCGCTACTGTCCTGGTCGGCCAGACCGCGGCGATAGTCGCGCAGGTCGAGCAACTGGCGCGCGGTGAAATCTGCGCTGAGCCCGGGCGTCGGGCTGAAGGCCAGCACGGCAAGATTCTGCCAGGCATGCTGGAGCGCGTTCACCACTTCGCCCGTGTCGGTGGGCGATGCGGCGGCCTTGGTGAACGAGGTGGCCGAATGACTGGAGCGGGCCAGCGATGTATTGAGCCGGAATTGTGTGGGACTCCATCGCAGGCGTTGTTCGCGGAAGTTGACCACTGATGGTGATTCGCGAAGGCCCTTGGGCAAGAGATCCAGCATGCGCCCGACAAAACCCGGCAAACGGCTCTCGCGCCGCTCGCTCACCAGGGCGAGACCACCGCCCACCACGTAGCTGCTGTTACTCAGTTCCTGGAAGGTCGACTGCGAGGAGCCATTGGACCATGTCCCGTTGAGCGACAACCCGTTCACGAGTGGCGCGTACCATCCGGTGGCGAGTGGCGTGAGTCGTCGCAGCGCGAGCGAGTAATTCACGCGTCGATCGCTGGGATTGCGCACGCCGTTGATGGCATCCGCGCGCAGGTCGGTACGATTGACAAACAGTTGTTCGATGCCAGTGCCGGAATAGTCGACGCTGAACGGCAAGGCAATGCCCAGTCGCGCCGGCAGTGCCCGCTCGAGATGCAGCGTGGTGCCGACATTGACTGCATTCGATGTCAGGAACGTGGGCGTTTCGTTGAGTTGCCGGAAATTCGGATCTCGGCGACTCACATTGACGCGCACATCGGCCAGATCGCCCGCATTGAGATTGAGGCCGATCTCTCCGGCAAAACCGATGTCGTCGACCACGTCGCTCAACCGGATGTCATTCACCCAGAGTTCGAGCGTGTCGTTGTTCATGATGCCGGCACCACCACGTGCCACGCTGTCCACGCGTACGATGCCTACCGCCAGTTCCTGCACACCCGCCAGGTTGGGTGGCGTGACCGCAGGATCGGTGGTGTACACGATGTAGCCGTCCTGACACACAGCGTACCGCTGTCGCGCCCCGCCCATGGGCGTGCCGGACCGGCGGATCAGCTCCAGATCCACACCAGAGCACTGCAGCGAGTCGGCGCTGCTTTGCAGATAGGCCGTCTCGAGCTGCGCGCGCAGCATCTGGAAGCGCGTGAGATCCACCTGGATTTCCGGCAACCAGGTACTCTGGCCGCTGCCGGCATTCACGGGCGTGCGATACATGTAGAAGTTGTGCTCATCGCGGCCGATCTTCACATAGCCGTTGAGCTCTCCCTGCACCCCCCATCCATTGCCGCGACCACGCATCCACAGACGCAGCGATCGGTATCCCATGAAAGTCTTCGTGCCTTCGGGGAATCGCAGGAATGCTTCGGCACGATCGAATGGACGCAGTTGGCGACCGGGAACGCCGGCCTGGATGCGCAACGCCTGCTCGTTCACCTGCACCCGCGTATTCGCATAGCCCGACTGACGGTCTTCAGGTTCTTCGACCACACCCGGTGGAGGCGAGTAGGACAGCGTGCTGGAGGAGTCGAGTGTCCCGACCACACTGGCCACCACGTACCCACCCAATGCGGCGGTGGAATCACCGGCCATGCCGCTCAGCGGCTCGGTGGACCGCTTGAGCCACGGCGCGCCCACCAATCGGAAGCGTGCAAAGGCAATGCGCGTGAACTCGTCGTCGTTGGTGCCGGTGCTCGAGATCATCGTCATGCGCATGGCGCGCATCCGCCGCTCATTGGGGGCGTTGAGCTGTTCCGTGGGCGCCCGCCAATTGAGGCGCACCTGCACCCAGCACAGCGAATCGGATGTGATGCCCGCGCTGCTGGAGTCCCGTTGCTGAAAGCAGCGCCCCACACGCGTCCAGCTATTGCGATCGCTCAGGTCGACGACAAAGCGCTTGAGCTGTTCCTGATCGATGGCCGATGTGGGCATATTCAGTTGCCCGTCAAGATCGATATCTTCTTCGTCGAGGCGATTGTTGCGCACCGTGCAATTGGCTCGGCTATCGCCCAGGGTCTGCACCGTCTGCGCCGACTGCGAGCAGAGTGGCAGCTTGAATTGTGTGCTGATGACCGGCGCGCCGCTGGTCCGGTCCACGACCACAATGGTATCCGCGACATCACCCGCGAGCCCACGATCGTTCTCCACGGCATTGAAGGCGCGCGACAACGGATCTCGTTCGGAGTCGAGACGATCGAGTCCCACGATGCGCTTGCCACGATACGTGGAATCGGCCGGAAGCCCCGCTGCAGTGGGCGCATTCACGGTGAGCGTTTCCGGCGCAAACGTCACGGAGTTTTCGCTGATGTCACCGAAGTCGAACACCAGGGTGGGATTGCGCCGCACCTTGGCCGCTTCCGACTGCACCAGCACAAAGAACTCGATGTTTTCCGTCCGAGAGAGGTCCTGTCCACTCGGGTTGAGTACGGTGCGCACCGAACGCCACCGACGTCCGGACGGTGTGGGACCGAGCAAGCTGTTGTCACCAACCATCCAGGCATATCGGCGGGTGGCCGTTCCCGGGACGCGATCGAGAATTCCGCCGGTCTTGAGCGGATAGAGCGTCATCCACAGCAGTTGCTCCGCTTGTTGCACACCACTGCCCACGATGCGCACGGCCGGATCGATCTGCTGGATGGTGAACTGCGGGAAGTTGCCCGACTGATCGACGCCGTTGTTCTGATAGGCCATCGTCGCGGCGCGCGCGTTGGTGAATACCGACAGGCCGGTGCCGGCGAACGACGAACCCAGTGCAGGCAAGGAACTGAAGTACCAGGACGATTCGAACAATGGCACGCTGCGTTCGGCGTTGCCCTCGAAGCTCTCGATGTAGGCCTGCCCCGCCGCGTTGGGCCGAGGCTTGCTCATGGCAAATTCGGCTTGCAGTGAGACACGAGACGGCGAGGTGGTGCGCGCGAACGGGATGCGACCAATGGCATTGGTGAGCGCCGAGGCGTCCCATTGCAGGGCACTCGTCACACCGGCCACGAGAGAGCCAACCGGCTCGAATCCCAGCGGAGGGCGATTGAGATTCGACCGCTGCTGCTGGGAAATGGCAGTGAACGCGATCTGTCCCTTGTCGAGCTGCAGTTGCGACGCAAACCCGAGAATGGTCGTGGGCGCAGTGGTGAACAACGGATTCTCTTCATAGCGCACCGACACCTGCCGCGGACGCATGAAGAGCGTGTCGGGTCGCGTGAAGGTGATGATGCCGAGATCGTAGTCGATCTGATAGTCGATCTCGCGCTGCAGCATGCGGTCATCGAGCGCCACACGCTCCGAATTCTGGCGCACCTGAATGGTGCTGAGTCGAATGGACTGGGTGTCGCCCCCACCATCGGACTGGTAGCTCACCATGAGGCGATAGATCGCCTGCGGGCGTTGCTCGGAGTACAGATACTCGTTGGGATAGCGGTACAGCGTGTCATTGGCCGGATTGGCCATCGGCTGCGCGAGTCCGCCGCGCGCAAAGGGCTGCACGGAGGGGAATACGATGAAGTAGTCGGGGATCAGTTTCTGCTGTCCGCCGGAGCCGCTGAAGCTGGCGCGGAAGTTCGGATCGTTGGGGCGTGGCCAGACGCGGTTCTCCACATCGAACGCCGCCGCGTTGGTGGCCTGCGAGAGACCAAACAGCCGCAGATACGTTTCACCACGAGACACATCGATGGGCTTTTCCTGGTCTCCCGAGGTGCCCGTCACCAGCTTCACCCGCAGCGACTCACGCATCAGGTCTTCGCCGCCCAGACGATAGACCGACTTGATCTCGCGCAGGAAGTACGCCGGATTGGTGGGCTGCAGTTCGGGCTCCCACAGCAGGTTCGCGTACTGGGGGGCGTCGGTGTACTCGATATCGGGCGTGCCACCAGTGGCCGGATTCCGTCCCGGTCGACCATCCACATTGACCTCGTAGGCGATCGCCAGACGCTCGGTGTTCACACTGAGCGGGCGCACGAGGGCAATCCAGAGCATCGAGGGGTCGACGTAGTAGTCGACATTTTCGCGCAGCAATTCGTAGATCTGCCGCGACGGATTGCGAGCCCCACGCACGGAGAACTGGGGCCCCCGCGGGTTCTGGTTCGCGGCGCCGATGAGCTGCCGATACACGTAGAGGCGCACCGGGCGAATGGAGTCGGGCAGCGACGACGCGAGCTGCTGCATGCGTGGCCGATTCAGCAGATCGACATTGGGATAGCCGCCCAGTTGCCGCGGATCGACCGTGAAGAAAAACCGGCGCGTCTCGATCTGGATGTCTTCGATGACCCGCTCGACCTGTTGCTGCGTGCGGTCGCCGATGGTGAAGACGTTGTCCTTGGAGACGTTGCCCTTCTGCTGCGCAAAGATGGAGGTGAAGCGCATGGCGCCCACCTGCCCGATGGCCTGCACCCCGTAGTTGCCCGACGGAATGCCCGAGGTCAGGTACCGCGACGGAGGAGGCTGGAAGGTGACGTTGCCCACCTCCACGCGCTGCAGGAACTCTCCCGGCTTGCCTTCGTAGCGCGCCGACAGATTGTTGGAAGCGTCGAACTCCCGCTGGGAGTCATAGTCCACGTCCACAAAAAACCGATCGGCCACCACGCCGCCGGTCCGCACATTGAACTGGAAGTCGAACTCGGGCAGGAACGGCGACCCTCGGCAGCTATTGCCGGGGATCCCGAGCTGGGTGGACGTGCAGCGGTTGTTGCTGAGGCGCTGGACCTTGGACTCGAGACGGGCGTCGAGGGTGAGGTTCAGGTCCGAGAGTTCGCTGAGGACGTCCGCTGCCCGCTGGCCGACGTCCCGGTAGGGGGTGTCGACCGGGATGAGCGCCCCGGTCACGGCCACACCGGCGCCGGTGGTGACCACGATGGGTGCGGCCAGCAAGGCTGCGACATCGGGCGAGCCGGCCCGGAACCAGTCCCCGGGCAGGTGGACCGGGAGACTGCTGGGCAGATCGGTCGCCACTTCGGCTGACGGTCCGGCGGCCCCTGGGAGTGCGGTGCCCGGTCGACGGCCGAACGGCCCGACCCGCAGCGTCAGGCCATCGATGATCCGCTGGGCGGCCGGAGAGAGGGACTGCCGGCGCGGCCCTGGGGCGGTCGCAGTGTCCCGCCCCGTTCCCCGCGCCACGCCGGAGCGGTCCAATGGACGTTCCTGCGCCCCAAGCGCCAACGGCAATGCCCCAGGCAATGCCACTGCCAGCGCCCATCTCAGGAACAGCCTGCGCACCGAACTCCGATCGTGGGGTACCAGCGGCAGCCCGCGGCGCCGTGGTACGGTGTCCGAATTCCGGCGTCACGGATCCGACCAGGAATCGTGACGCCCTTGATAAAGCGGGTGGTCACCGGGGAATTTACGTCGTGAAGCTCCTTACCCGCTATGTCATCCGCGAGCACATCGGCCCGCTCGTCTTCGCCCTGTCGGCGCTGACGTCGCTCCTGATGCTGCAATATGTCGCGCGCCAACTGGCCAACCTTGCCGGCAAGGGTCTCCCTTGGTCGGCGATCGGCCAGTTCTTCGTCCTCTCGTTGCCATTCACCGTCGCCATGACATTGCCGATGGCGGTGCTGGTGGCAACCCTCTACGCGTTCGGTCGCATGGCCGCCGAACACGAGATCACCGCGTTCAAAGCCAGCGGCGTGCGTGTGCGCACGATGATGTTGCCGGTGCTGTTCTGCGCGCTGCTGCTTTCGCTGTTCATGGTGTGGTTCAATGATCAGGTGTTACCGGCCGCCAATCATCGCTTGAGCATGCTGCAGCGGGATATCGCGCGCACCAAGCCCACGCTGGCCTTGCGGGACCAGGCACTCAACGCGATCACCGATCAGTTCTTCATGCGTGTGGCGCGCACCGACGCCGAAACCAACCGCATGTACGATGTGGTGATCTACGACCTGAGCCGCGGTCAGGAGCGCAAGACGATTTATGCGGACAGTGGCGTGTTCGCGCCGGCACCGAACAACCGCGACCTGCAACTCACGTTGTACGACGGCTTCGCGCAGGAGTTCGTGCGTGGTGACCCACGGCAATTTCAGCGCAGCTATTTCCAGTCGCAGGTGATTCGACAAGCCGGCATGACGCAGGGCTTTGAAGCTTCGAACTCCGATGGCTACAAGGGCGATCGCGAAATGACCGTGTGCGAACTGCACCGGAAGTACATCGCCGATGCCGTGGAAGTGGAGCGGGTGCGCCTCGAATATGTGAGCAACGCCCAACAGCTCCGGAAGATGGGTGGTCCGGCGATCCGGTCGCCCAGACAGCGCCCACGCTCAGAGGTACTGGCCACGTTCTATTGTGAGCGTCTGGTGCCGGCACTGACGGGAGTGTTTCTGCCGAAGAAGGCCAAGGCCCAGCCGCCAGTGAAGGCCGATTCGCAGCCGCCGGTCAAACCGGACTCGCAGCCGGTACAACCGCCGGTGCAGCAGCCTGTGCAACCACCGGTACAGCAATCAGGACAGCCACCGGTCCAGCCACCGGTGGTTCCCCCCGTGATCGTCCCGCCGGGCACGGCCACGCCGATTCCGGCCACGCCGATTCAGCCGGCACCGGGGCTCACGGCGCAGCAGGACTCCCTGCTCCGCGCCTCGGGGGTCGATCCGAACGCGCTCCCGTCGAATCCTGCGGCAGCGCCGATCGACTCACTCCAGGTCTTTCAGGGTGCGGTGAATGCCAGCGGCACCCAGCTCGTCGCACAGCGTGAAGGGCTCGACAGCCTCGCGGTGGAGATCCACAAGAAGTTCGCCCTGTCGTTCGCCTGCCTGGTGTTTGTGCTCTTCGGCCCCCCCATCGCCCTGCGCTTCCCGCGCGGTGGTGTGGGTGTGACGATCGGCGTGAGCATCATCGTCTTTGGTCTCTACTATGTGTGCCTCATGGGTGGTGAAGCGCTGGCCGACAAGGGCCGCTTGCCGGCTTACGTCGCCATGTGGATCGCCAACGTCATCTTCACGCTGGTGGCGCTGGTGATGTTGTGGCGTGTGGAGTCCACCACGGACACGTCACGCGGTGGAGGCTTCCGGGATTGGCTGGCTGACCGCAAAGCCCGACGAAAGGCCCGGAACCAATCCCGCAAGACCACCACTGTGGGAGCCACTGCGTGAGCCGTCGCCTGATCACTCCGCTCGACCGATACATCGCGACCGAGTTCACCCGCATCTTTGGCGTGACGATCCTGGGATTTCCGGTCTTGGTATTTGTCATCGACCTGGTCGACAACCTGCGGAAGTACACCGAGCGCAAATTGCCCGCCAAGGCCGTCGCGCTCAGCTACTTTTACTGGATCCCCGACACGCTGTTCATGGTGCTGCCGGCGGCGGTGTTGTTTGCCACGGTCTTCTCCATCGGTACGTTCACGCGATACTCGGAGATCACGGCGGCCAAGGCGTCGGGGATCAGCTTCTACCGTTTCATCGCGCCGATTCTGGTGATGGCCACGCTGGCCCTGGGACTGGACCTCGCCTTCGGCGAGATCGCTCCGCCGGCCAACGCCATACGTCTCGACCTGCTCGAGGGCACGTCGTCGAGCCGAGCGAACGACCGCTACAACTTTGCATTCGCCAGTGATCGCGGACGCATCTATCGCATTTACACACTGAACGTGCGCGACAAGGCCGTCGACAACATCGAAATCGAAGCGCGCGGCTCCGACAAGAAGCCGGGCATGGTGGTTGCCGCGCGTCGTGCCAAGTGGAACGATGCGCGCCGTGACTGGCGTCTCGATTCGGGCGTGGTGCATATCATTCCCGACCGCACGCGCGACATTGCGTTCTCCTTCGATTCGTTGATCGACCGCGACTTTCACGAAACACCGGCCGAACTGCGTACGACGGAACGTGACCCCAGCGAGATGCGTTTTGCCGACCTGACGCGATTCATCACGGTGCTCGAACGCTCGGGCGCCGATGTGAACACGCTCAAGGTGGAGCGCATGCTCAAGATCGCCATTCCGGTGACCTGCCTCATCATCGCACTCTTTGGCGCTCCGCTGGCGACCAGCAGTCAGCGCGGTGGGGCGGCCTATGGCATTGCCGTCAGCCTGGCCACCACGGTGCTCTTCCTGTTGCTCATCCAGCTCACCAAAGCCATCGGTGGCAAGGGGATCGTGGAACCGGAGCTCGCCGCCTGGATACCCAACGCCGTTGTCGGACTGTTCGCGATCGTGTTGCTCTCTCGCGTCCGCACCTGACTTTATGAGTACTGGCACGGGTCTCGTGGCCCTCGCGTCCGGTAAGACCGCCGGCCTCCTGCACGCCTTCGGCCGCCGCGCGTACTTCGCACGCGACATCGCGCGCGGCCTGCGTGATCCGGGCACCTGGATCCCGGAAACGATCCGTCAGATGCAGCGCATCGGGGTCGAGTCGGTGCCTCTGACGGTCATTGTGGCGGCCTTCCTGGGCGGCGTCACGGCCTTCCAGACGCGCTATCAGCTCTTCCCTGGCGTACAACTGTCGGTGGTCGGACTCATCGCCCGACAGAGCATCGTGCTCGAACTCGGGCCCCTGCTGACGGCCCTCGTGCTCACGGGCCGTGTGGGTGCCCGCATGACGGCGGAGATCGGCACCATGCGGGTGACCGAACAGATCGATGCACTCGAAACGCTGGCCTTCGACCCGGTGGCGTATCTAGCGACGCCGCGTTTCATCGCTGGTGTGGTGATGCTGCCCACCTTGGTGATGCTCGCCAACGCCACGGCCATCTTCAGTGCCTGGGCCACGCTCGTCCTCGCCACCGATGTGCGCACATCGGACTTCCTCGGTGGCTTGCGACTGGCGTTCACGGCGTTCCAAGTCGTGTATTCCCTGATCAAGGCGACGTGCTTCGGTGCCGCCATAGCCTTCGTGTGTTCGTACGAAGGCTATGTGACCGAAGCTGGCGCCGAGGGCGTCGGCAAGTCGACGGCGCTGGCGGTGGTCATTGCGTCGGTCTCCATCCTGGTGCTCGACGCCATCGTGGCGGCGGTACTGGCTCCATTCATTCAGGCCTGATCTTTCTATACTCGTGCAGTCATGACTTCCAAACGACGTGATGAAGTACTGGTCGGTCTGCTGCTGCTGACAGCCATTGTCATCGGACTCGGCGGTACGATCTGGATTGCCCGCGGCGGCTTGTCGAAGGGCTATTCGATGTATGCCCGTTTCCCGTGGGGCGCTGGCCTCAAGCAGGGACAGCCGGTGCTGCTGGCCGGTGTGCAGGTGGGCTTTGTCGACGAAGTGAAGCTGATCCCCGATGGGACCATCACCGTGCGGCTGCAGGTGCAGAAGGAGCACCAGGTGCCGGCGGGCACCACGGCGTCAGTGAAGGCCAACGGCATCTTCGGCGATCAGTTGATTGCCCTGCAGCCGGTGCGTGGCGCACAGGGATACATGAGCGCCGGGGACACCATCCCGGTGGGTGCCGGATCGCCGACCACCGATCAGTTGCTCACCAAGGGCGACTCGATCGCGGCCAATGTGCAGGCCCTGACCGACGAAGCCCGGGCTCAGTTTGTGGCCGATGGTGGTGTGAAAGACATTCGGCGCACGGTGGCGGATCTGACCAAGCTGGTGGCACAGCTCAGCTCCGTGGCCGCTGCGCAGTCGGCGCAACTGACCAAGACGCAGGAGCAGTTGCGACGTACGCTGTCGAGCATCGATTCGGTGAAGGTCGACTCGAGCGTGAAGAATGTGCAGGCGATGACGGCGAGCTTCGAACAGCTCTCGCGGGAACTGCGGGAGACCAACACGAAAGTTCAGGGTGTGGTGGACAAGGTGTCCAACGGCGAGGGAACAGCGGGCAAGCTGATGAATGATCCGAAGCTGTATGCGCGGATGGATTCGCTGTTGGCGCACATCGATGCGCTGGTGTTGGATATCAACAAGAATCCTCGCAAGTACATCAATCTGAAGATTTTTTGATCGGGTGATCGGATGAAGGCGGGCGCGAAAGCGCCCGCCTTTTTTGTTTCTAGAGGTGAACAGGGGGAGAGTTGGAGAGGGAGCGGGGGGCAGGACGGCCGGTTTCGGCGGACTAGGGCGTGCGTTCGGAGAGTGATTGGCGTTGGTAGTGGGTGCGGAGGGCGTAGAGCATGCGGCGGAGCTGGCGGAGTTCGTCGAGGGCTTCGTCGCACGTGCCGAGTGAGGGGCACAGCCTGACGGCCAGCAGCAGGTGGGTCTCGACTTCGAAGTTCGAGGCGATGGCGATGGCCAGGTGTTTTGCGACCAGCCCCGGGGAGGGTTGGCCGACGCCTTCTGCGATGTTTGCGGGAATGGATGCAACCGCGCGCCTGAGCTGTGCGGACAGCCCGGGGGCACTCCGCCCGGGAATGCCCCGCGCCACTCGGTGCAACTCCACCGCCAGGTCCATCGACCGCCGCCAGACCTCGAGATTCGCCGGATTCTGCATGGCCCCGAATCTGGCTTCAACGCCACCACCCACTGTCACCAAATCATTCCCCGTTGGTGCATTTCCCTGCTCCCCGCCCCCTCTCCAACTCCCCCCTGTTCACCTCCAGAAACAAAAACGGGGCGGCGCCAAAGGCGCCGCCCCGTCATCCCTACTCAATCAGAACGCATACCGCAGCGTCAACTGGATCTGGTAGTTGTTGCTCGCCGTGTTCGGGTTCGCCGCAAACGGCCCCGTGATCGGCGCCGTCGCGGAACCGACCATGGCCTGCCGGACCGTCGCATTGAGCGTGTAGTTCGGCATGCTGCTCTCCAGCGTGCCCGCCGTGCGGCCCGACTGGTTGAACAACTGCTGGTTGTTGAACGTCGACTGCACCGGGAACTTCACGCGGCCCCAGTTCTTGTTGACCAGGTTGGCGAAGTTGAAGATGTCGAGCTGCATCGTGAGACGCTGACCGGCGACTTCCGGGATCGTCTGACGAATGCTCACATCCATACGCTGCTGGAGCGGTCCCTGGCAACTGTTGCGCTTCATGATCTGGCCGCGCTGCTTGTCGAGGCAGGACTGCGACTTGATGAAGTCTTCGAGGATCTGGCCTTCCGCAGCCGATACCGCGAATGCCGCACCGGTGCCGGTGCCGACGCGCACTTCGTTCGGATCCCGGCCGTCACGCGGCACGTAGATCGGATCGTTGCCCGCAAAGCCGTCGCCGTTGATGTCCGCGTTCACCACGTACACGTACGGCGCGCCCGACATGGCTTCGTAGAAGAACGTGACGTCCGTCTGGTTGGTCTTCCACGGCGCCGTGTACGTACCGTACACGATGGCACGGTGCGGGCGCTGGAAGTTCGACGTCGAGACGTCGTCCGGCGCATACTCGAGGCCCGAGTACTGACGGCCATTGCGCCAGTTGGAGATCGCACGGTCAGACGTCAGCGACTGCACGTCCTTGGCCTGCGTGTACGTGTACGCCGCCGTGGCTTCGAAGCTGGCGGCGAAACGCTTCCGCAGTTGGCCGGTCAGGTTGTAGTTGTAACCACCCTTGGAATTCGTCAGCTGGATCACGCCTTCCGTGACGTTCACAGACGGGGTGCCGTACGCCGTGAGGTACTTCTGGTTGTTGTTGTTGACCGTGCCGGTGGTCGTGATCGAGTCGGCATACATCACGCGGCCGTTGCGATCGGTGCGCGTGGCCCCGTTCAACGTGGCCGGTCCCTTCAGATTGAGGTCACGCACGTAGAGGCCGTGGATGTCGCGGCGATACAGGCCTTCGAACGTGGCCACTACACCCCACGGCAGCTTGCGATCGAAGCCCACCGACGTGGTGAAGTTCTGCGGATACTTGAAATCCGGATCGTTCACGTTGAGACCCACGCTGCCGGCGAGGCCGGGCGTCGGGGCCGCCTGACCGGCGCAGGACTTCGGCATGGCCGACACATCCGTCGTGAAGGCCGGCGTCTGCGCACCCGAGCACGTCACCGTCACGCCGCCGAGACCGGTGTTGGCGTAGGCATTGCCGATCAGGATGAACGGCGCCTGCGCCGTGTAGATGCCCACGTTACCACGCAACTGCGTCGTCTGGTCGCCATTCACGTCCCAGTTGAAGCCGATGCGCGGCGAGAACAGGAAGGCCGCCTTGGGCGCATAGTCCGTACGGATGTTCGCCGCACGGGCCGTGATCAGAGCATTCTGCTTCGGCGCTTCCAGGAAGTCCGGGCGATCGACACGCACACCGGCCGTGACCGAGAAATTGCGCGTGACATTCCAGAGATCCTGCACGTAGGCCGACAACTGCCGCACGTTGAACTCGGCGGCGATATCGCCACCGTTCGCGTACGAGAACGCGTAGCTCGACGGCGTGCCCGCGCGCAGCGCGGCGATGTTCGGGAACGAGTAGGCACCGTAAGCGGCGCCAGACAGGAAGTAGTTGTAGACGAACGTCTGCTCGAACCGGCCGCCGAACGTCAGGTTGTGCGCACCCAGCGGCACCGAGAAGTTGTCGGACACTTCGAAGATGCGCTGCTTGAGATCGTTGCCCGGCGAGAAGCGCTCGGTGCCGAACGTGACGGCCAGCCCCTGCACCGCCAGCGAGATTTCCGGCGCCTGCACCGGCATGTTCACGCGCTGGTCACGGATCGTATTGAAGCCGACCAGCAACTCGTTGGACGCGCCGCTGTTGAAGTTCGTGAACAACTGACCAACGAAGGAGCGATTCTTGTTCTGACGCGTGAACGAATTCGACGTCAGGCGGATACCAGCGCTCTGGTTGCCGGCGCCGTTGGCGTTGAGCGTGCCCGTGTTGCGGCTGAACTCATCCTGCTCGGCGGTGTTGTCGAGCACGCGGAACGTCGCGCGGTTGGAGCCGTTGATGCTCCAGTCGAGGCGCCCAAAGAGATTCGTGAGCGGATTGCCGCGGCTGAACGCGCCTTCCGAACCCACGTCGAAACGGCTGGCCATGATCGAGCGGATGGCGGCGATCGAGTCGACCGACACCTGACCGACCATGTTGGTCGCGGCATTGAACGCCGGGCCCGACGTCGGATCGGTGCGATCCTGGAATTCGGGAGCGATGAAGAAGTGCAGCTTGTCCTTGATGATCGGGCCGCCGAGGGTGAAGCCGTAGTTCTTGTAGTTGAAGCCCGACTGACGGATCTGATCGACGTTGGCCGCCATGCGCGGGTTGCGGTACGTGTACGTCGCGCCGCCCGTCCAGGTGTTGGTGCCGTTCCGCGTGACCGCGTTGACGAGCATGCCGCCGAAGTTGCCGTAGCGCACGTCGGTGGGGCTCATGAGCACCTGGAATTCCTTCACCGCGTCGACCGACATGATACGGCCACCCGTCGCGCCGCCAGGCTGACCACCCGACGAGCCGAGGTTGAAGCGGTCGTTCTGGTTCGCACCGTCAACCGTGAAGTTGTTCAGGCGGTTGTAAGCACCACCGGCCGATGCGCCACCGTCGCGGGAGTTCACCTGCGGCGTGAGCTTCACCATTTCGGTGAAATCGCGCTGCAGTGACGGCACGCGGCGCAGCAGGGTATCAGCTACTACCGTGGCCACACCCTGACGGGTGGGCGAGAAGTCTGCGCCATTCGTCACGGCCGTCGTGGTGACGGTCTGCAGCTGCGTGGCGGTCTCGGACAGTTCAAAATCGATACGCGTCGCGGAGTTCAGCGTGACGCGCACACCTTCGCGGGTCTGCGGCGCATAGCCCAGCAGGCGCGCGGTGACACGGTACACGCCCACTTCGAGCCCCTGCACGAAGTAGCGACCATTGGTACGAGTAATGATGCCAGCCCTGAACCCCGTGGCGGCATTCACGATTTCGATCTGAACGTTCTCGAGCGGAGTATCACCGGTTTTGGTCACGGTGCCGGTGATGGCTCCGGACGTCAGGCCCTGAGCGTCGAGCGTCCGTGTGGCTCCGGAGAGGAGAGCCACGACGACGGCGGCGACACTGAGCCAACGCTGCATGCGCATAGTTGTTGGTCCGATGTGGAGAGGTACACGCCGCTCCTGACCGTCATCCCGGAAGGCTGACTCGACAGAAGCGGCTGCGCGAGAAAGCTAGGTCGGCCTATTCGAACCTTCAAGAAAACCGTGTAACTGAACGGTCACGCCCCCGGGCTGCGTCGCCGTCCCACCGTCAGGAAATACACGGGAATGCCGAGCAGAATGACGCCGAATACGCCCAAAGTCCCCCATCGCTGTGCGGGATCCATCAGGGCATTCACCAGCAGAAACAGCGTCGCGAGACAGAACAGGGCTGGCACAAACGGATACAGCGGTGTCTTCACCGGAGGGTTCCAGTCCGGGCGCTGGCGCAGCTTGAACACGGCCCCGATGCTGAGCACATAGAACACCAATGATGCGGTCACAAAGATGTCCGCGAGCTGCTCGAAGGTTCGCAACAGAACAAATGCGATGCCCAGTGAACCGGTCATGAGAATGGCCACGTACGGCGTCTTGAACTTGGGGTGCACCGCCGCGACCTGCCGGAAAAACAGCCCGTCGTCGGCCAGAGCGAAGAAAATGCGGGGGCCAGTGAGCAACGAGCCGTTCACCGAGCCAAACGTCGACAGGAGCACCGTCAACGACACCAGCGTGACGCCGATCGGTCCGACCAGGCGCAGCGCCACGTCGGCGGCGACCAGCCGCGCGCCACGGATCTCATCGACCGACAACACCGAGAGATAGGCGAGATTGGCCAACAGATAGATGGCGATGATGCTGAGCGTGCCCAGGACGATCGCGCGTGGCAGCGTGCGCCGCGGATCGGAGACTTCGCCGGCCACCTTGGAGAGATCCCCCCACCCATCGAAGGCCCACAGCACGGACACCAGGGCGAGCCCGAACGCCGATACGGAGAAACTCCCCGGCGGCGCGGCGGGCGTGAAATGGCCTCCGGTTTTTGGCAGTCCGATGGCAAAGGCCAGCAGCACGATGATGAGGAGGCCACCGTACTTGGCGACGGTGGTGATGTTCTGCACCAGGGCGCCCCACCGCAGACCGATGACATTGATGATCGCCATCAATCCCAGTGCGCCGGCCGCGAGATAGTGCGCGTAGCTGTCATACGGAGCGATCGACGGGTCATAGCCCAGCCCGCGGATGAAGTACTCGCCAAAGGTCAGCGAGATACCACCCAACGCCGCGGCACGGATCAGCGTGAGCTCGGACCATCCATACAAGAAGGCGGGCAGTCGTCCCCAGGCTTCGCGGATATAGACGAAGTAGCCACCCGTGCGCGGCAGCGCGCCGGCCAGTTCGGCCAGGGTCAGTGCGCCGCAGAGCGCGAACAGACCGCCGGTGGCCCACACCGCCAACAGCGGCAGTGGGCCGGGCAACTTGTCGGCGATACCGGCCGGTGACCGAAAGATGCCGGAGCCGATGGTCGTGCCGACCAGAACGGCGATGGCGCTCCACAGCCCGAGCTGGCGCGGGAGTTCGGCGGGAGAGGACGAGGCGTCGGAACCCGACTCGGCTCCGGTGGCGCGACTGCTTGAGGAGGAGGAGGCCATAGGTCGCTATGGTAGTGCACGGAACGCCTCGGCGGAACGCTTTGCAGAGGGGTGCTTCGCACTGGTCGACCGTCTACCTTTCCCGGGATATGTCTTCCGTCGCTTCCTGGACGCTGCCCCCTGGGGTCAGTGCCGCCCTGTTTTGGCTGTTCGTCGCGGCCTGCGTGATCGCCCAACTGTTCATTCTGCGGGCGGTCCTGCGGACGTTGCAGACCACGCCAGCCTCGAGCTCCGTGCCGGCTCCCCGCCGCGCCGCCGAGATTTTCTGGGCCATCATCCCGGTATTCGGTCTGATCGCCGCTTTCTGGGGCGCCTGGCGCGCCCTGCCCTGATACGGTCCCATCGTCATGTCTTCCGCTTCCACTCTGGCGCCGGCGTCGGTGCGCCGCGCGGCCTATGCTGCCTTCATCGTTTCGCTGATCCACATCGTTTTTGGCGCGATCGTTCGCATTACCGGCTCCGGTATGGGCTGCGGTGACAACTGGCCGAAGTGTTATGGCCATTGGATACCGCCGTTCGAACGCATCGACCTCATCATCGAGGTGACCCATCGCTATCTGGCGCTGGCGCTGCTGCTCAGCATCGCCGCCTTGGTGATCACGGCCTGGCAGCATCGGTCGCATGTCGCGATTGCCGGCCGCGGCGGCGTGGGGAACGCGGCCCGCCTGTCGGTGCTGCTCTGGATCGCGCCCGCCCTCTTTGGCGCCGTGACCGTGTTTGCCGGGAACCCGCCCTGGGCAACCGTGGTGCACAAGCTGCTCGCGACATCGCTGCTGGCCGTGTTGGCCGTGGCTGCGGTGCGCGCCGGTGGACTGGGTGGCGACAGCATTCGTTCGGCCACCGGCACGGCCAAGGCGATCGGCGGCACCACGGCCGCTGCGGGCCTGGCGCTGGTCGTGGTCCTGCTCGGCGGTCTGACGGCCAAGCTGCCCGGCGCGGCGGTGGCGTGCGTGGGCTTCCCCCTGTGCGGAGAAGGTTCGCTGGGTGGCGGTGGCCAACATGTGCAACTCACCCACCGCATCCTGGCCTACCTGCTTGTGCTGCATCTGATCTCGCTGCCCATGATCTTCCGCAAGCGCGGTGAACCCAAGGCGGTCATCACGGCCGCATGGTTTGCGCTGGCGTTGGGTGTGCTGCAGATCGTCTGGGCCGGCTGGATGGTGACCGGTGGATTCCCGGCCGTGGTGCGGTCGCTGCATCAGGCGACGGGCATGTTCATCTGGGCGACAACCTTCGTGATGGCCTATCTCGCCCGCATTGCTGCAGGCCGTTCGGTGATCGCCTCGAAGGGCGTGATTGCTCCGGGCACCACGTCGCGGGCCTCGTGAGCAACATGGCCGCGAACGAACACCAGCCTCGCGCCGACGCGGCGGACGTCAAGCCGACAACGCTCTCGCGGGACCTGGTGTCGCTCACCAAGCCGCGCATCATCTCGCTGCTGTTGGTGACCACCGTGATGCCCATGTACGCGGCCGGATCGCCGACGTGGATCACCGTGCTACTGGTGATGGTGGGCGGATACCTGATGGCCGGTGGTGCGAACGCGGTCAACATGTATCTCGACCGCGATATCGACGACGTCATGGCGCGTACCCGCCTGCGCCCGATTCCGAGCGGCCGCATGGCGCCGATTCAGGTGTTGGCGTTCGGCGTGGCCTGCGCCACGCTGGCCACCTGGATGCTGGCCTACTTCGTGAACGTGCTCACGGGCATGCTCGCGCTGGCCGGCTTCTACTTCTACGTGTTCATCTACACCCGCTGGCTCAAGCGCTCCTCACCACAGAACATCGTGATCGGTGGTGCCGCCGGCGCATTTCCACCGCTCGTGGGTTGGGCCGCCGTCACCGGTACGCTCGATGTGACCGCGCTGCTGCTGTTCCTCATCGTGTTCTACTGGACTCCGCCGCACTTCTGGGCGCTCGCGCTGCTCAAGCAGGTCGACTACGGCCGTGCGCGGGTGCCGATGGCGCCACTGGTGTGGGGTGAGCGCGAGACGATGCACCAGATGGTGTGGTACACCATCATCCTGCTCGCGCTGACGCTGCTGCCCGTGTTGTACGGGGCCTTTGGACTGTTCTACGCCCTGTCGGCGATCGTGCTCGGTGCGCTGCTCATGGGCGGCGTGTGGCGTGTCCTGCAGGCCGCACGCCAGGGCGCCCCGTGGACCGGTCCGGCGTGGTGGGTCTACAAGTACTCGCTGCTCTACCTCGCACTGCTCTTTCTCGCGATGGCGATCGACCGGGCCATCACCCGGTGAGTTCTGCCACCCCAAGTCGCCGCGGCTTCATCTCGCCGCGGCCGCTGGCGCGCATGGGGCCTCTGCTGCGCCCCTACGCCAGCCGGCTGGCCATCGCCTTTGTCTTCCTGCTGATCGCTGCCGCCGCGGGGCTCGTGTTCCCGGCGGTGCTGCGCTATCTGCTCGATGCGGCGTTTGAGCAGGGTGACCGTGGTGCGCTCGATCGTATCGCGCTGGGCCTGTTGGGTGTGTTCGCGGTGCAGGGCATCGCCAACTACATCCAGGTCCGTCTGCTGTCGTCGAGCACGGAACGCATCATTGCTACACTGCGTGAACAGACGTTTGCGCACCTCATCCGGTTGTCGGCGGCCTTTTTCACCGAACGACGCACCGGCGAGTTGACCAGCCGTCTCAGCAGCGATCTTGCCCTGTTGCAATCGTTGCTGGGCACGTGGTTGTCGGAGTTCTCGCGCCAGATCCTGTTCCTGCTGGGCGGCGTGCTGATGATGGTGTTCACCAATCCGCTGCTCGCCCTCACGACCCTGGCGGTGGTCCCGCTGGTGGTGGGCGCAGCGCTCACGTTTGGCCGAGCGCTGCGGCGTGCCAGTACTGGCGTGCAGGATCGTGTGGCAGAAGCGATGGGCATGGCCGATGAAGCATTCGGCGCCATTCGCACGGTGCAGAGCTTCACGCGCGAAGGGGAAGAAACCCGTCGGTTCCGGGGTCTGTTGCAGGATCTGGTGACCGTGGCCGTGCAGCGGGCCCGTACCCGTGCCCTGTTTTTCAGTGTGGTCGGGTTCGTGGCCTTCGGTTCCGTGGCCGCCGTGTTGTGGCAGGGTGGTGTGCAGGTGTTGGCGGGTCAGCTTACGGCTGGCGCGCTCGTCGCGTTTCTGTTCTATGCGCTGTTCGTGGCCGCGGCCGTGGGTTCGATCGCCACGTTGTTTGGCCACTTCCAGGAAGCCATCGGCGCGGCCACACGCGTGTTCGAACTGCTCGACACCGAACCGTCGGTGCAAGAAGCAGCCACCACAACACACCTGACCTCACCGGTACAGGGCGCGGTGTCGCTCGAGGCGGTGTCGTTCCGCTATGCCGATGGACAGCCCAACGTGCTGCACGAGGTGTCGCTCACGGTGGCACCGGGAGAAGTGGTCGCGCTGGGCGGCCGCTCGGGCAGTGGCAAGACCACCATTGCCTCGCTGATCCCGCGATTCTGGGATGTCACGGAAGGCCGCATCACACTCGATGGGGTGGATGTGCGCGCCCTGCCGCTGCAGGCCCTCCGCGAAGCGATCGGTATGGTGCCGCAGGAGTCGGTGCTGTTCAGCGGCAGCATTCGGGAGAACATCGCCTACGCCAACCCCGATGCCACCGATGAAGACGTGATGCGCGCGGCACGCGCGGCGCATGCCTGCGAATTCATCGAGCGCCTTCCCGATGGGTGGGACACCCGTGTGGGTGAGCGCGGCGTGAAGCTCTCCGGTGGCCAGCGTCAGCGTATCGCGATCGCACGGGTGTTCCTCAAGAACCCCGCCATCGTGATTCTCGATGAAGCCACATCGAGCCTCGACACGGAGAGCGAGCGATACGTGGAGCAGGCTCTCGAGGAGCTGCTACAGGGCCGCTCGACACTGATCATTGCACACCGATTGAGCACCGTGCGCCGCGCCGATCGAGTGGTGGTGATCGACCGGGGTCGGGTGGTGGAAACGGGCAGCCACGACGAGTTGCTGACACGCGAAGACGGTATCTACGCTCGGCTCTATCAGATCGGGTGAGCGGATGGCGGCGGGTGCCAAAGGCACCCGCCGCTTTTGTTTCTAGAGGACACAGGGAGGAGTTGGAAAGATCGCAGTGTGCAGTCCTGCATCCCGCTCCCTCTCCAACTCCTCCCTGTGTCCTGTAGAAACAGAAGTGCCGCGCGCCCCAGGGCGCGCGGCACCATCCTTCAATACGCCATCTCCACATTTGTCTGCACATTCGGCTCGACGCGCACAGCCGTGTGCTGAACACCCAGATACTCGTGCCAGATGACGAGCTGATACTTGCCGGGTGGCACATGATCGAAACGGAACGTCCCGTCTGGTGCGGTGACGGCCGCAAACGCGTGTGGCGAAACAAGGACCCAGGCCTGGATCCACGGATGCAGATCATCGCTCACGCGCACGAGGGCGGGTGAGGCGGCGGGACCGCTGGTCGGAACGATCTGTCCGACATCGCTGAACAACAGTGTCGCACGGGAGCGTTCGCCAGGTCCAACGGCTGTGAACTGCAGCCGCGACATCATGGCATCACGGCCGTTCACCATGAGTGTGCCGCCGAGGGCCACGCGCTGGATACGCGGCTCCAGCCGGCAGCCGTTGAGCGTCAGCCTCGCACGGCGTGGTGCATCATCGCGCGGACCGCTGGCGACACCCACCAGCCACACCGCCGCATTGCCCACGCCGCCGTTGGTGCTGGCCACCACCGATTCACTGAAGGGGCTGCACACCTCAACGTCTTTTGTCGGTGTGATCATCGTATCACGCGCCGGCGCACCCGTGACACGACCAATGATGACGCCGGGCGCTGCCACCGCAGACACCACATAGGCTGCCCCACCGGTGGCACGTGCCAGCGATGTTTCGTCGAGCGCGCCGTGCTTGTCCGATGCCGCACGGTCCGCCGTGACATCGGCAATGCGCACCCGATCACTGCCGCCGTCCCCACAGGCGAGCATCGCTCCCAGACTCCATAGGCCAAGCGCCCGCCGTCGAGCGGTCACGCGGCGCACATCCCATCGCCCCATCAGACGACGAACAGGTCGCGCTGCGGCGTGATCGGGGTGATGAGCAACGCGTCCTCGCCCACGAAGGCGTTGACCTCACTGCGCACACCGAGTTCTCCCGGGATGTACACGCCGGGTTCGATGGAGAAACCGACGCCGGGAATCAGCAGCCGGTCGTCGCGGGATTCGAGATTGTCGATCTGCGGTCCCGAACCATGCAGTTCCCGCGAGTCGATGCTGTGCCCGGTGCGATGCCAGAACTGGGGGCCGTATCCACGGGTGGTGATCACGGTGCGTGCGGCGTCATCGGCTTCGCCCCCGCGCACCGGCCGGCCAGCGGCAATACGGTCGCGCAACAACGTGAGGGCCGCGTCGCGCGCATCACGCACCGCTTCCCAGACATGCACGACCTTGTCGGATGGCGCTCCCATCGACGCCATCCAGGTCTGGTCCGCATACACGCCACCGCGTGTTTCACGGGCCCACAGATCGACCAGCAGGACATCCCCACGCACCACCAGACGCGGCGCGGCCGACGACGGGACGTAGTGCGGATTGGCGGCATTCTCCGAGGCGGCCACGTCGGGTCCGTGTTCGGTCTCGAGTCCCGCGCGTGCAAAGGCCTCCAGGATGCGCTGCTGGAGTTCATGCTCTGCCGCGGGCGTGCCGGCGGCGATCATGGCACCGGCATGCGCAATCGTATCGCGCGCCACGGCGGCGATGACTTCCGCGGCCCGCTCGTGCGACGCCCGCTGCGCCGGCGTCCACGTGGCATACACTTGTGACACGAGGTCGCCAGAGCTCACGACCGTGGCGCCCGCTGCGCGCACCATCTCCAGTACACCAGCGGGCACACGATCGAGATAGGGGATGGCGTCACCCGCCGAGTACTCCATCGCGATGCGCTTGCCGGCCACCAGCGAGGCCACTTCTGCCTCGAGCGCACGCCAGCCGCTGTACGTGCGCAGTGGCCAGACCTGCGGCCAGCTCGCCCACGGATTGGGCTCGATCGCATGCGCGATCCCGATCGGCAGCCCCTCACGCGGAATGAGCGCAAAAATGCGACGCGTCAGCATGCCCTCGAAACCCAGCAGCCCCTGCGCGATCGCATTCGTGCCGCGAAAATCGTACAGCAACCAACCATCGAGATCCGCGTCCGCAAGCAGGCGCTGGAGGCGGGGGAGCATTTCCGGTGTCAGCATCACGCTGTCGGTATGGAGCTGGAGGAGAAGAAACACACCGCCCGAAGACGGACCTGCACCAACGTCAGCGACGTCGCCAGTCGGCGCGCCACTGACATCGCGCATCACCGCGAGAACGGCACATCACATGTTCCACTGCGCCGTCGGCATCCGCCAGCAGTTGCAGGGATTCACGGAAAGCTGCCTCATACAATCCACAACCGGCGGCACGCGGCGCCGCATCCGCAGACACGGGTGAGATCACTTCCAGCACCAGGGTACTCCCCTGACGCACGAGAGTGCCGTCCATGTAGCGACGGGCGAGCCGGCGCAGAGCGCGCAGGGCCACCGGACGCGCAATGAGGGCCGGCAATCCGCGTGCGGCGGTGCGACGCACGGTGCTCACGCTGTCCACCAACGACCGCGCCCAGCGACGTCCCGCTTCGCGAAAGGCGAGATCGGCATCCGGGCGACGTCCGATCAACCGTGCCAGTGCCAGCACCTCGTCGTATCCCACCCGATGGCCACCGCGGACGGCATCACCATATCGCCGAATCTGCAGCAGCACTGTCTCGCTCAATCCCAGACGCTTGTTGCGCAGCTCATGCACCAGTTCCGCGTCCAGTTCAGCGGCCGGCGTATCGATCGCCCGTACCGCCTCCAGCAGCGCCAGCGGCAGGCGTGCGTCAAGTGGGCCTCCGGCCAGCGCGAGCGACACATCGGCAGTCGGTGCGGCGCGGTGGGGCCGGCCATCGGTGAGCGGAGACACTTGATACATGCACGCGCATGGTAACGTGTCGCTGGTCACCCATTCAAGCGCAGCACACGACACAGGCCCAGATTGTGCTCCGCAATGACCATTCCGCCCCCGATTTCCACGGCTCTGCTCGGTTTCGCGGCCTCCGCCGGTATCGCATTTGCCGCCCGGCGCGCCCAAAGCCTGTCCACCTCCGGTGCCCTGGCGGCCACCGTAGGTGGTACCGTCTCCATGATGGCGGGGTGGCCCTGGGGTGGGTTTCTGGTGGTGTGGTTCTTGTACGCCTCCCTGTTGTCCCGTGTCGGGCACCGCCGCAAAGCGCAGCGCACGGATGGCATCGTCGCCAAAGGGGGGCGACGCGACGCCGGACAAGTGTTCGCCAACGGCGGCATCTACTTCCTCCTCGCGACCATCGCGGTCGTGATGCCCCATTGGGCGCCAACAGTTTCCGTCGTGGCCGCCGCGGCCCTCGTCGCGGCTGGCGCCGACACCTCCGCCACGGAAGTGGGGACCTGGTGGCGCGGCACGCCGTTTTCGCTGCGCACATGGTCGCGGGTCCAGCCCGGCACATCGGGGGCAGTCAGTGCGGTCGGATCGGTCGCCCTGGTGGTCGCCGCCCTCCTGCTCGGTGGTGTGGCCGTGATCATCGGTCTCATCCCCGCCGGCGCACTCTGGCTGACAGCAGCGTCCGGCGTGGTCGGTGCCTTCACCGACACGGTGCTCGGCGCCACCACCCAGTCACGCCGTCACTGTGACCACTGCCGTGAAGCCACGGAACAACCGGTGCATCGCTGTGGCACCCCCACCCGCGCCGACGGCGGGTGGGCCTGGATGACCAACGACGTGGTGAATCTGTTTTGCACCCTCGCGGCAGCGTTCACGGCAGCCGCAGGGCAGTATCTGCTGCCCGTGGGGTAGCCGTGTCCGCCCCGACCTGACACGGGGCTATGTTCCAAAGCGGGCACGTGCGATGCCGTTGGTGACGCACAGGCGACATGGGTGTATGCAGACCCACGACGACGCATCAATGCACACGGTGAACACCGACAGGGATGTGACCGGCATGAGTGACAGTGGGCCGTGGCAGGTGATTGTGGTGGGCGGAGGGCCGGCCGGCGCGTCGGCGGCCTGGCACTGTGCGCAGGCCGGACTGTCCGTGTGTCTCGTGGATCGCGCGCGCTTTCCCCGGTCCAAACCCTGCGCGGAGTATCTGAGCCCCGAAGGCAGTCGCATCCTCGACCGCATGGGCGCGCTGGCCGATCTCGAGCAGGGTGCGGCAACCTACCTGACCGGCATGGTGGTGCACGCACCAGCCGGAGGCCGTATTCACGGGGAGTTTGCGGCACAACACGCTTACCGCGGCTTTCGCGACCGTGGACTGGGTATTCGGCGGGAGTATCTCGATGCCCTCCTGCTGAACCGTGTGCGTGCCGCTGGTGTGACGGTGATGGAGGGCGCGCGCGTGACCCAGCTCTGCCGAGATGCTGACGGCACGGTGAACGGTGTGGAACTGACACGCGACGACGAACCACAGACGCTGCGTACAGTGCACGCCTCGCTCGTGGTGGGCGCGGACGGCCTCAATTCCGTGGTGGCCAGTCGTGCAGGTCTGGCTCACCGTGCACGCTGGCCGCGGCGGGTCGCCTATGTCGCGCACTATCGCAACGTGGCCCGCATGGGCACACTCGGCGAGATGCACGTGACCGACAATGGGTATGTGGGCTTGGCCCAGGTCGGTAACGGCGACGGCGCATCGATCACCAACGTGGCATTGGTGCTGCCCACCCGTACGGCCCGCGCGCTGCGGCAGTCACCGGCAGACACACTCACCACGTGGCTCGGTGCCCATCCACAACTCGCCGAGCGATTTGTGAACGCCGAACGTATGACGCCTGTGCGGGCCGTCGGTCCGTTCGCGTCACATGCGCGTCGGTCGTGGGCCCCCGGCGTGATGCTGACCGGTGACGCCGCAGACTTCCTCGATCCATTCACCGGTGAAGGCATCTACGCCGCGCTCGCCGGTGGTGAGTTGCTTGCCCCGATTGCACACGCGGTTGTTCACGCTCCCGATGCACGCCGACGTCGACAGGCACTGATGTCGTACGAGCAGGCACGACGGACCACGTTTGGCGGCAAGTGGCGACTCGAGCGGCTCATCATGCTGGCGGTGGCGTGGCCGCCGCTGCTCAATCACGCCGCCCGGGTGTTGTCACGGGATCGAGATCTGGCCGATCTGCTCATCGGCGCCACCGGCGACTTCGTGCCGCCATCGGCGGTGCTGTCGCCGCGTACCCTGCTCCGCTTTCTCTCCTGAACCCATGGTGTTTCCCAACGCCTTCCTGCATACGCCATCATGATCGACAACGATCTCTTTCGCGCAGTCCTGGGACGTTTTGCCAGTGGGGTCACCGTGGTGACCACCCGGGACGCCAACGGCAATCCGCATGGCATGACGGTGAGCGCCTTTTCTTCACTGAGCCTCGATCCGCCGCTGGTGTTGGTGTGCATCGGCAACGATGCCAGCACGGCACCGGTGATGGCGCGGGCCGAAAGTTTTGCGGTGAATGTGCTGCGGGATGATCAGGAAGCGTTGTCACGCCGCTTCGCGAGTGTCATGAGTCAGCGCTTCGAAGGCATCGGCTATCACGGCAGCGAGGGTGACCCGCGACTGGAAGGGGTGCTGGCGTGGATGCAGTGTCGCGTCGTGGCGCAGCATCCGTCGGGTGATCACGTGATCTATGTGGGTGAAGTGGAGCAGGCGGGCATGAGTGATGGCCGTCCACTGCTGTACTACCGTGGAGGTTATGCCACGCTCGAGCGCTGATCGCATCGCGTACCGTGGGTTGGCGAACACAGGCACGTGTTGACGCCAAGCAAGCGCCGTGGCGAGGAGTTGCTCGACGATCCTGCCGTGGATGGTGGCCTCGCGCTGCGTTCACTGCGCGACGTGGCGCTGGCCAACCTCTTCTTCGGTGGGCGTCTGGTCGTGTTGCGCGCGTTCGGGCCACTCTTCGAGGAATGGTCTCGAGCGCCACAGTCCACACCACGCACGCTGCTCGACCTGGGCACCGGCCTTGGCGACATCCCCGCAGCGGTTGTACGCGCTGCCCATCGTCGTGGTATTGCGATGCGGGCCCTTGGCCTCGAGCGCACACCGCTGCTGGCCCGCACGGCGGGGGCGCAGTGCCACGCGGCCCTGGTGGGTGACGCGATGCAACTGCCGCTCGCCGATGCCAGCGTGGATGTGGTGATGTGCTCCCAGGTTCTGCATCACTTCGACGGAGCACCGGCCGACCAGTTGCTGCGTGAATGCACCCGCGTCGCGCGCCATGCCGTGATTGTGGCTGACCTGCGCCGTAGTTGGCTGGCCGTGGGAGGACTCTGGTCCGGTTCGTTTTTGCTGGGGTTTCACCCCGTCAGCCGACACGACGGGATGCTTTCCGTGTTGCGCGGGTACACCGCATCGGAGCTTGGCACCCTCGTGCGCCGCGCCACCGGGTGCACTCCGCTCGTACGCGCTTCACTCGGCTTCCGCCTCTCCGCCACCTGGCGCCCGCCCCACTCTCCGAGACCCGCATGACACAGGCCCACGCCCGCAGTGGTGCGACCGACACACCGTTTGCACTCGACGCCCCTCGACGAGACCGGTTGGTGATTACCGTCGACGAGCTGATCGTGCGGGCCCCCGTGCGCGAGATCTTCACCGTCGCTGCCGCGGTGGAAGAATGGCCGGCCCACCTGGCGCACTATCGTCATGTGCGCTTTCTCGAACGGCGATCCGACGGGGGCGGCATTGTGGACATGAGCGCCAATCGACCCTTCGGTGTCGTGGGCTGGCCCACATGGTGGCGTTCGCAGATGGCCGTCAACACCGCAACACCGTGGATCCGATTTCATCATATCGGCGGCGTGACCACCGGCATGGACGTGGAGTGGAGCTTCACACCCGTGGAAGGCGGCACTCTCACGCGCATCGTGCACACCTGGAATGGCCCCGATTGGCCGCTCATTGCGTCGTTCGCGGCACGTGAAGTGATCGCGCCGGTGTTTGTACATGGCATCGCATCGCGTACGCTGGCCGGTCTGGCTGTTGTGGCAGAAAGACAGGCGCAACGTGTGGGAGGGCACTGAGATGTCTCACCCCAACGCCCGCCGCCGCGTGGTGCTCACTGGGATCGGTTGTGTCACGCCGATCGGCACCGGCGTACAACAGCTCTGGGCTGGTCTGCAAGCCGAACGGTCCGCCGTTGGCACGGTGACACGATTCGAGGCCGCCATCTTTCGCTCGCAGTGTGCAGCGCAGGTCGATGATTTTGACGCCACCCGCTGGCTCGATGCCAAGCGCGTCAAGCGGCTCGATCGGTTCAGCCAGTTCGCCGTGGTGAGCGCGCAATTGGCCATCGAAGACTCCCGTCTCGATCTCGAACGCGAAGATCGCGAGCGCATCGGCGCCATGATGGGCACCGCCTTGGGCGGTGTCGGCTACGCGGAGGAACAGGCGGCCCGCTTTCAGCAGTTTGGCCTGCGCGGTGTGGACGCCACATTGGCGCTGGCGGTGTTCGGTGGATCGGCGAGTTGCAATCTCGCCATCGAGTTTGGCATCAGCGGTCCGAACAGCACCAACGCGATGAGCTGCGCATCGGGCAGCATGGCGATCGGAGAAGCCTTTCGGCAGGTGCGTGATGGATATGCCGATGTGATGCTGGCCGGCGGTTCCGAGGCGCCGCTGGCAACGCTGTGTTTTGGCGCCTTCGCACTCATTCGCGCCATGAGCACGCGCAATGAAGATCCGGCCCACGCCTCACGACCCTTTGATCGCGACCGGGACGGTTTTGTGATGGGAGAAGGGGCCGCCGTATTGGTCCTCGAAGAACGCGAGCGCGCCCTCGCCCGCGGTGCGCACATCTACGCCGAGGTCATGGGCTACGGCACCACGAACGACGCGCACCATATGACGGCACCGCTGCCGTCCGGCGCGCAGGCGGCGCGGTGTATGCGCATGGCCCTGCACGATGCGCAGTGCACACCGGAGCAGGTGGACTACATCAACGCACACGGCAGCAGCACGCCACTCAACGATCCCACCGAAGTGGTGGCCATCCGCACGGTCTTCGGCGACCACGCCTCGCGTATTCCGGTCTCCAGCACCAAAGGCTATTACGGCCATGCGCTTGGTGCATCCGGTGCCTTCGAAGCCGCTATCAGTGCGCTGGCGCTCACCAATCAGTGGGTGCCGCCCACCGTGGGACTCGAGACGCCCGACGACGCCTGCAATCTGGACCATGTGCCGGGCACCGGGCGATCGATGCCGCTGCATACGGTGATGTCCAATTCATTTGGGTTCGGCGGCATCAACGCGGCCCTCGTGCTGAGGGCCGCGGAGCCATGATCCGAACACCGGCAAAAATCAGGCGTTGAACGCTTCGTCGTAGCGCTGCATGCTGCGACGAATGACTTCCATCGCTTCTTCGCTCTTCCGCCAGCCGGTGATCTCCATGCGCTTCCCTTCCAGATCCTTGTAGATCAGGAAGAAGTGCTCGACTTCCTTGAGATAGTGCGGCGACAGATCCGCAATATCGAACACGTCATGGAAGTAGGGATCGTCGGCCGGCACCGCCAGGATCTTGTCGTCCGGTTCGCCCTTGTCGAGCATGCACAACACGCCGATAGGACGCGCCGAGATCTGACAACCGGGGAAGGTCGGCTCGTTGATCTTCACCAGCACATCGAGCGGGTCGTTGTCTTCGTGCAGCGTGCGCGGAATGAAACCGTAGTCGCCAGGATAGTGCACGGCCGAATACAGCACACGATCCAGCTTGAAGTGTCCGGTCTCCTTGTCCAGCTCGTACTTGTTGCGCGAGCCGCCGGGGATCTCGATGATCGCTGTCACCTGCTCCGGCGGGTGCTTACCAGCCGGGATGTCGTGCCACGGGTTGTGCAGCATGCAAAGCTCCTTCAGTGCTCCGAAGTGTTCAGCGCCGCGCAAGATGCGCAGCGGCGTCGAGGGCAAAATAGGTGATGATCATGTCCGCGCCGGCCCGGGCAATGGCGACCAGCGATTCCATCATCGCCCGATCCCCGTCGATCCAGCCCCGTTCGGCGGCGGCTCTGATCATCGAATACTCACCGCTGACCTGATAGGCAGCCAACGGCATGCGGGTGTCACGTTTCACGGCCGAGATGATATCAAGATAGGCGCCGGCCGGCTTCACCATCAGGATGTCGGCACCCTCTTCCACGTCGAGCCGGACCTCCCGCAGGGCTTCGCGCCCGTTGGCTGAATCCATCTGATAGCTACGGCGGTCGCCAAAGGCCGGCGTGCTTTCGGCCGCCTCGCGGAATGGCCCGTAAAACGCAGACGCATACTTGGCGGCATAACTCATGATGGGCAGATGGGTATACCCCGCACCATCCAACGCCTGGCGCAGGTACGCCACCCGATGATCCATCATGTCGCTCGGGGCCACGATGTCCGCGCCCGCCTCGGCATGGGCCAACGCTTCCTTCGCCAGCAACGCCAACGTGGCGTCGTTGTCCACGTCGCCACTGGGGGTGAGCAGTCCACAGTGCCCGTGATCGGTGTATTCGCACATGCACACGTCGGTAATCACCAACAGGTCCGGAAACTCGCGTTTCACCGCGCGCACCGCTTCGGGTACCGGACCATGCGGATCCCACGCCGAACTACCAACGGCATCCTTCGTGTCTGGAATGCCGAACAACAGGATGCCACCGAGACCGGCGGTCATCGCACGCTCGGCGTCGCGCAACAATTCATCCACGGACGTTTGCGACACGCCGGGCATGGAACCGATCGGCGTGCGCACGCCGGTGCCTGACCGCACAAACAACGGCCAGATGAACTGCGACGGATGCAAGCGCGTCTCACGCACCAGGCGCCGCATGGCTTCGCTGCCACGCAGACGACGCATGCGCACGGCAGACATCACCGGTGAAGCGTGGGCGTCGGTCATCGGATCTCCGAAAGAATCTGTGCACCACCGGCTGCCCGCAGTTGTCGGGCCAACTCGATGCCGGATGCCGCAGGGTTGGCATGATCAACGGGATATCCACCGCGCACGGCAGACGAACCATCCAGAGAAACGATCACCGCGTGCAGGATCGTGCCGTATTCCGGTTCTTCCAGTACCGCCGCACCAATAGGTACCTGGCATCCACCTTCCAGCGCGGCAAGCAAGGCGCGTTCTGCCGTCACGGCGACACGCGTGGGTGCGTGATCGAGCGAAGACAACGTGGAAAGCAGGGCCTCGTCATCAGCGCGCCCTTGTACGGCAATTGCCCCCTGCCCGGGTGCACTCAGCCATTCCGGCGCATCGAGGTACGCCACAATGCGATCCGCCAGCCCGAGACGATGCAGCCCGGCCGCTGCCAGCAGCGCGGCATCCACCTGACCTTCATCGAGCTTGCGCAGGCGTGTCCCCACATTGCCCCGCAGTTCGCACACCTCGAGATCACTGCGCAACGCCTGCAACTGTGCGCGACGACGCAACGAAGACGTGCCGACACGGGCGCCCTCCGGCAATGTGTCGAGGCTGTGTGCGTCGACACCGGCGCGCACCACCAGCGCGTCCCGCGGATCCTCACGTTCCAGCAATGCCACGACGATGATGCCCTGCGGGTCGGCCGTGGGCAGATCCTTGAGTGAATGCACGGCGCAGTCGATGCGCCCGGCGAGCAGGTCGGCTTCGAGTTCGGCCGTGAACAATCCCTTCTCACCGATGGCCGAGAGTGGGCGATCGAGAATGCGATCGCCGAGGGTGGTGTACTCCACCAGTTCACTGGGCACACCACGCGCATCGAGCTGCGCGGCAACCTGTCGCGCCTGACGCAGGGCGAGTTCGGAGCTGCGGGTACCGATTCGGACGGGGACAGTCATCATCGGAAACTAGGCGATCCCGCGCCCGTCGTGCACGCGGAATGGTACGGAGGTCATCCCGTCGATCGCGACGCGTACGCCTGCACGATGCTGCGCACCCAGCCTTCCACCGTGGGCGCGGTGCTTTCCACCTTCACCGGAAAGCCCGCCAGGCGCGCCGCGCGTGCCGTCACCGGACCAATGCACGCCACAGGCAACCGGCTGGCCCGTTCGGGCGGCAAGGCGTCCAGCAGGGCATCCATCGCACTGGGTGCGGCCAGCGTGACCAGGTCCACTTCGCCAGACTCCACCAGCGCCAGCATACGCTCCTGCCCCGCAGCGTCCGGTACGGTGCGATAGGTCGCGATCACATCCACAACGGCACCGAGCGCGCGCAGCCCCTCGGGCAGCACATCGCGCGCACCAGCCGCAGCGGGATACAGCACCCGGGAGCCTTCCACATCCGAACGCGACGCCAAGTCATCCAGCACCCCCTCGGCCTGCATGCGCTCGGGCTGCACCGTGGGTAATCGCCAGCCATGCGATTCACACGCGGCGGCCGTGGTACTGCCCACCACCGCCAGACGACGCGATTCCATCACCGACTCCGCACCGACCTCCCGCACGGCCTGCGCCAGTCGTTCCACGGCATTCACGCTGGTGAGCAGCACCCAGTCGTAGTGCGCCAGTTCACGCAGCGCGGCATGCAAGGGCGCCGCATCGAGTGGCTCGATATGGGTGAGAGGAATCTCATGCACCGTGGCCCCCACTCGTCGCAACGCATCGGCCAGCGGGCCGCCCCGTTCGACCGTGCGTGTCACGGCAATGCGCACACCAGCCAGCAGCGAGCCCATGGCCCCCGCTAGCGGCGTGAGACGATCACGCGGTGCAATCACCGGGCACTGCCGCCCGAGTCGTTGCCATGGCTCAGCGCTTCGAGTTGCCGCTTGCTGTGCGCGATCCGACGGACCATGAGCGCGATGTAGCCGGCATAACAGACCAGCGCCACGATATAGCCCGCGTACATGTACGAAGACGTGTCCGGCGGCCCACCCGACTGTGCGACGTATGCCACTTTGCCACTCGTATCCTGCGCGGCAATGTGTCCGGACGCGGGCACAGCGTCCTGCAACAGCGCGGTGATGGAGAACGTGTGCATCACGCAGTCTCCAGCGCGGTGACCGCGTTGCGCAGCCCCGCCCAGCGGAAGCGAATGCGCAGCAGCGCAAAGAAGAGCAGCAGGAACGCCATATTCGCCCACAGGAAGGTGGTCAACATCTCCGGCGGGAGCGACGGGGCTTCAGGCTTGAGCACCACCGGCCCGGGGTGCATGCCGCGAAACAGGCGTACGGTGAGATGCACAAATGGCACCAGCAACACCGCCAGTCCACCCATGACGGCCGACAGACGCGCACGACTCTCCGGCGTCTCCACCGCGCCGCGCAACACCAGATAGCCGAGCACCATCAACCACAGGAACACGGTGGACGTGATGCGGGCTTCCCAGACCCACCATGTGCCCCAGCTCGTGCGAGCCCAGATCGGTCCCGTCACCAGCACCATCCCCATGAACAGCAGCCCCACTTCCGCGCTCGCTTCCGCGAGACGATCGAGGCGCTCGTCCTTGATCCAGAGATAACCCAGACTCGAAATCGCCAGCAGCGGACACGCGATGTACAGCCCGCCAATGGCCGCCGGCACGTGGATGTAAAAGATCTTTTGCGCGGCGCCGAGCATGGCGTCCACCGGCGTATACCAGATGGCGCGTACGCAGACCGCGACGACCGCCATCAGTGCGACGATGAGGAAGGCATCGATCCCCTGCACCGATCGCCAGTTGGGCGCCGCCGTGGGGGTCACCGGAGTCGCCGGCGAGTGGGTGGCCATCTATCGAACCTCTACTCCTCGATCGTGAACGGAAAGACCACGATGCACGCCGAGACGAACATCAGGTCGAACGCGAGCAACAACTTGAACCACTCCATCGCGCTACTGAGCGGTAGTCCGCGCAGCACCACCGAGGATGCCTGCGCCGCCGGAATCACCAGCGGTACAAAAAAGGGCAACGTCATCATCGGCAACAACAACTCCGCCAGACGGGTGTTGGCGGCGACAGCGGCGAACAGGGTGCCAACCGCCGACAATCCCAGCGCCGCGAGCAGGACGATGCCGATCAATACCCCCCACGCCCCGCCAATCTCCAGACCGAAGAACAACGCGACCGCCGGAATGGCCAGCATCTGGATGGCCGACACAAATACAAAGTTGGCCAGCACCTTCCCCACAAAAATCGACTCGCGCGAGACCTGCGACGCCAGCAACCCGTCGTAGGCCCGCTCGGCGAGCTCCAGGGAAAAGGAGCGATTGAGCCCCAGCAAACCGGAGAAGGTGAAAATCACCCAGAGGACCCCGGGCGCGAGGTCCATGGCAGGAATGGCCGTGGGATCCCAGGTGAACCGGAAGATCGCCACCGCCAGTACAGCAAAGACGGTTGCCGCAAGGAAAGCGCTGCGGGTACGGAACTCGATCAGCAGATCCTTCCGCGCAATGCGCCACGCATCGGCCAGAAAGGCGGGCGCACGATGTGCCGTCACGCGATGGCCTCGTGCACCAGGCTGCGATACAAGGCCTGGAAACGCGGCAGATCGAACCCGCCGTCCACCGCGTGCTCTTCATGCACGATCTGCCCGTCCTTCATGATCGCCGCCCGATCACCCAGCATCAGCCCCTCGGCCAGATTGTGCGTGATCAGCACCAAGGTGGCGCCGGACGCTTTGAGCTCCCGCAGCGCACCGGTGAACACCAGCGCACCAACTTCGTCGAGCCCGGTATAGGGCTCATCGAGCAGCACCAGCCGCGGACCGTGCACCAGGGCCCGCGCAATCGATACCCGTTGCTGCAACCCCCGGCTCAGATAGCGCACCGGTGACTCCGCGCGATCGAGCACCCGCAATTGCTGCAGCACACGCGTGGTCGCGGTGTCCGCATCCATCACGCCCTGGCACTCGGCCGCAAAACGTACATTCTCGCGTACCGTAAGGGCCGGATACAGCATCGCATGGTGGCTGATGAGTCCCACCAACCGTCGCGTGGCGGACGGCCCGGGCAGCGGAGTACCGTGCAGCATGGTGCGCCCACGGGTAGGCCGGAGCAGACCGCCGAGCAGGCGTAACAGGGTGGTCTTGCCAGCGCCATTCGGGCCGAAGAGCGCGAGACATTCGCCGTCTGACAGGCGCAGCGATACGTCGTTTACGGCCTTTCGGGACCCAAAAGCACGTACCAACCCCTCCGCGACCAGCGCAATGTCGCCGTCTCCTGCCACCGACGGATCGGCGGCTGAGTCCGCGACACCTGTCGCAGCGGTTCCGTGCGGAATTGGCATCGCTCTACATTAGTGGGACACGCGGCTGGCCGCGACACGACTCGCCCTCTGTCGGATGTCCCTCACACCCACGTGGGACTGACCGCTCCGGGCATCCTTCCTGGCTTCCTTTCCGCGCCGGCTGCCCCGGCCTTCCGAGCCTATGAGCGACATCGACGTCCTGTTGCAGGAAACACGCACGTTTCCGCCTTCCGAAGAATTCCGCGCCGGTGCCTGGGTGCGTGACAACGCCCTGCGCGAGGCGGCGGCGGCCGACCCGGTCGGCTTCTGGGCCAAAGAATCGGAAGCCCTCGATTGGATGACCCCGTGGTCCACGGCACTCGAGTGGGAGCCGCCGCGCGCCAAGTGGTTCCAGGGTGGCACGCTGAACGCCTCGGTGAACTGCATCGACCGCCATGTGCATGGCCCGCGCCGCAACAAGGCGGCACTGATCTGGGAAGGCGAACCGGGTGATCGTCGGACGTTCACCTATTGGGATCTGTATCGCGAAGTGAATCTCGCGGCCAACATGCTCAAGAAGCTGGGTGTGGGTCGTGGTGATCGTGTGGCCATTTACCTGCCCATGATCCCTGAGGCGGTGATCGCGATGCTGGCCTGCGCGCGCATCGGTGCCATTCACACCGTCGTGTTTGGTGGCTTCGCGCCCGAGTCATTGCGTGACCGGATCAACGATTGTGGCTGCAAGTTGCTCATCACCGCCGATGGTGGTTCTCGCCGCGGGCAGATGGTGCCGCTCAAGCGCAATGCCGACGTCGCGCTCAAGGAATGCCCCAGCATCGAAAACGTGCTCGTGGTGATGCGGCGGCGCAGTGGCGTGGGTGACGAAACCTTCGCCGAGATGCAGGAAGGCCGCGATCACTGGTGGCATCGTCTCAAGCGCCAGGTGCCGCGCTATTGCGAGCCCGAAGCCATGGACGCCGAGGACGTGCTGTTCGTGCTGTACACGTCCGGCACCACCGGCAAGCCCAAGGGCATCGTGCACACCACCGGTGGATTTCTCACCGGCGTCGCCACCACCACCAAGTACACCTTCGATCTCAAGGAAGAAGACGTGTACTGGTGCACAGCCGACATCGGCTGGATCACCGGCCACTCGTATCTCGTGTACGGCCCGTTGGCCAATGGTGCGACGTGCGTGATGTACGAAGGTGCGCCCGACTGGCCCGACAAGGACCGGTTCTGGCAGATCTGCGAGCGCTATGGCGTCACGATTCTGTACACGGCGCCCACCGCCATTCGGGCGTTCATGAAGTGGGGCACGGAGTACGTCAAAAAGCACGATCTCTCGCAACTGCGTGTGCTCGGTTCGGTGGGGGAGCCCATCAATCCCGAAGCCTGGATGTGGTATCACGAGCATATCGGCGACTTTCAGTGCCCTATTGTCGATACATGGTGGCAGACGGAAACCGGTGCCATCATGATCACACCACTCCCCGGGGTCACCACCACCAAGCCCGGCTCGGCCACGGTGCCGTTCCCCGGTATTCGCACGGCCCTGCTCGACGCCAACGCCAACGAACTCACGGTCGGCGGTGGATTGTTGGCCATCACGCACCCCTGGCCCAGCATGCTGCGCACGATCTGGGGTGACGATCAGCGATACGTGGACACGTACTTCTCGAAGTGGCCCGGTCGTCCCGATCTGTACTTCCCGGGCGACGGGGCCAAACTCGACGAAGACGGCTACCTCTGGATCCTCGGCCGCGTCGATGATGTGCTCAACGTGTCCGGCCACCGCATCGGCACGATGGAAGTGGAAAGCGCCTTGGTCGACCATCCGTCGGTCGCGGAAGCTGCCGTGGTGGGCAAACATCACGATCTCAAGGGGCAGGCCATCGCAGCCTTCGTGACATTGCGTGCCGGATTCACCGCCAGTGGCAGCCTGCGCGACGAACTGCGCGATCACGTGGCACAGAAGATCGGTGCGCTGGCCCGTCCCGACGACATCCTGTTCAGCGCCGATTTGCCGAAGACGCGGTCGGGCAAGATCATGCGCCGCCTGCTGCGGGATATCGCCGAAGGCCGCGCACTGGGCGACACCACGACGCTGGCCGATCCGTCGGTGGTCGCCTCACTCAAGGATCAGTACGAGGCGCAGGAATCGTAATTCCCGCGTGGGTTGGTACTCGCGGCGTCGTGTCGGGTAGAAATCACCCGGTGCGGCGCCGTGTTGGCTATCGGTGATTCAGATCACGGCACGAAACCCGTCCGCGTGCCATTTCGTCAGTACCCATATGTCCATTCTGAACAAGCTCTTCCCGGAAACGCTGTTCCCCCGCAAGCTCTCGGCAGAAGCCGAGCAGCGGCTTCGTCTCGTGCAGGCCCGTGCGGAGGAGGCGCTGATCCGCACGCACGTCGAGAACGCGCTGTTGTTCGTGGACACGCTGACCACAGACGTGGGATACGAACGGGCGCTCGACATCTACGTGCGGGAGATGAGCATTCCGGAACCGCTCGCGTCGGTGGTCGCGACCCGCGCCCTCGTGGCGCTGGGCGAGACGCTGGTGCCTCACGCCGACGATCCCGAATCGGCCACGGACACCCCCGACAATGCAAACGGCACCGCCGAAGCGGTGCCGATGCCGGAATTGCGTCTGGATGACGCGCAGGCCCGCCGTCGGCGGGCCTGACGCGGCAGGACTTACTTCTTGGTGGTATCCGTGGCCGGGGCCGGCGTGGTGGCCGGCAGCGTGGCGCGGATGGAATCCACGATCTGCTTGAGCTGATCCGCCGTTGGCGCCGGCGAATACACCTTGTTGCCGATGATGATCGTCGGCGTGCTGTTCACGCCACGCTCGCTACCCGCAGCGGCATTGGCCTGAATCTGCGCCAGATTGCGCTGCGAATCGTAGCACTCACCGAACTTCGCAGCATCGAGACCGAGCTTGGTCACGTATCCGTCAAAAATCTTGCGCGGGTTGCTGGCCGCCTGTGAGTTCCAGTCGTACTGGCCTTCGAACAGCAAGTCATGATACTCCCAGAACTTGCCCTGCTCGTTGGCGCACGACGCGGCGAGGTGAGCCGCCAGCGTGTTGCGGTGAATGGACGTGAGCGGGAAGTCGTAGAAGCGGAAGTTCGCCAGCCCGGCGTCGAACACACGCTTGCGCAGATCAGGCTCCTGCACCGTGGCGAACTGACCGCAGCCCGGGCACTCGAAGTCGGCAAACTCGATGATCGTGATAGGCGCGTTCGGGTCACCATACAGGTAGCCCTGCGCCTGCGGCAGCGGCGTGCCGGGAGCGAGCTCGATCGGCGTCGGCTTGCTGTTCTTCATCGCGGTCCAGATGCCGGCGCCACCGGCCACGAGCACCACCAGGATGACGGCAAGAAAGGCCGTATTGGACTTCTTCTTGGGGCTGGGCTTTGCCACTCGTTCTCCTCGTCGTCCGGCGGCGGGCCACCGGTGGGTTCCAGAATGCTTCGGGGATGTCAGGCGGGGCGCCCGTACACCCGCCGCACGATCGTGCGACGCGTTCGCTGAGCGACACCCAAGCTACGCCAAGCTACCCGCCCGACCCTTCCCGGCGCTATCCTGCCAGCGTGTACACCGAGCACCTGCACATCCCCGTGGGCGTGGGCACCCTGCATGTCGAGCGTCGGGGCCGTGGTGGCCCCGCGGTCGTGCTGCTGCATGGCTTTGCCACCTGCGCCTTCCTGTGGCGTGACGTCGCCCCTCGGCTCGCGGCCGCCGGACTGACCACGGTCGCCATCGACTTGCTCGGGCATGGGGAATCCGACCGCCCCGCCGATGCACTCTACGGGGCCAGTGCCCAGGCGGACTATGTGGACCGCGCCCTCACCGCCCTCCGGTTGGGGGAAGTCACGGTCGTGACCCAGGATGCCGGGGCGCTGGTTGGCGCGCTCCTGGCCAGCCACCGTCCGACCAGGGTCCGATCCCTGGCACTGGTCGAGCCACTCGATCCGGAGGAGCTCCCTGGTCCGATGATCCGGGCCATGCAGCGGAGCTCGGCACTTTCCGCACTGAGCGCCAACGCCCTGTTCGGGGCGCGACCGCTGCTGGAGCCATGGCTGCTGGAGCGCCTGGGAGACGCGGCAGAGCCCGATCGCCTGGTGGCCCGGTATCTGGCCCCATTTGTGGGAAGTGCGGGCGCAGCGGAGCTGCTGCAGCTCGCCAGCCATGTCATGCTGTCGGACACGGAACGCCGACGGCTGGCCGATGTGGCAGTGGACACCCACCTCTGGCTCGGCCGTGGTGACCCGCTGGAGGCATCCGCGGTTGTCATATCGGAGACTCTGAGGCCGGCGACACTGCCTCACTCCATCGGCACGCGTGGGCTGTTCGATCGCTGGTCGGCCCTGCTGCCGGCGTCATCCGTGCAGGCACGGGTCGCAACGACCCCGCCTGGCGCGCTGGTGGCCGAGGTTTCGGCTTCGGCACTGGCCGATGTCATTCGTGAGATCGTGGAACCCGGTATCCCGTCCGGCTCCGCGCCAGCGAACGAGAGTTGACCTGCGTAGCAAAAGAGCTGCCTTCACGTGCAGCCCTAGAAAGTGCATCTCTCATCGGTTAGATTTTTGTGGCTATCCCGGAGTCGCCGGGCGGCCCAGTTGGACGCATTACCCAGAGGAAATGGCCAAGCCGAAGCTTCGTCCGCGTCGTGACGCCATGGTGCCTTCGCCGTATCAAGAGGCCCGTGACGAGCTGTTCCAGCAGATCATGCAGTGCGGTGTGATTGGATGTCACCCCGAAGACCAGAAAGAGTGGTTTGACGCCACCATGGTCTACCTGTCGAATCGGTACCCGGAGCTGAAAGCTCCCGAGTTCACCGAACTGCGCACGTTGGGCGAGCGCTTTGCGCAGCCCACCAAGAAGCAGACACAGGAAGCGGCTGCCGTTTAATCGGCATCATCGCACGCACGCTGGACCAGTGCACGATACGCCGCACGATCAGCCGTTCGTATCGCAGCACAAAGCGCAGTGACAAACGCCTTCCAGTCGGGAAGGCGTTTGTCGTTTCAGGCCGGACTCATCCCGCTTCGTCGGTGCGGTCCGTGCGCACCCGCTCGCGCCAGAGCATGAGGGTGTAGTCGACGGTGGCCACCACACCCAGCACCGCCACCACGATGACCAGCGCGTCGACCCATCGTGGGGCCAGCAGCACCGCAATGAACGTCGCCAATTGGAACACGGTCACCAGCTTGCCCACGATCCGCGCCCGGAACGTGATCGGTCGCAGCCAACTCACCCGCCGAGCCACGAACCACCCGATCACGGACATCACGTCGCGGAACATGATCGCGACCGCCTGCCAGATGGCCAGCTCTCCACCGATGACGTAGCTGAGCACCACGCCCAACACGAACAACCGGTCGGCGATCGGATCGATCAGCGCACCGATGCGCGAAGCCGCCTGTGTCCGGCGCGCAATCCATCCGTCCAGAAAATCCGTGATGGACGCAGCGCCGATGAGCGCCAGGCGCACGGGCACCGCATCGACCGCCACGAAGCCGATGGCCAATGCCACACGGGACGTGGACACGATATTGGGAAGCGTCAATACACGGGACGCATCGGACGCGCGGGCCATGCAGGAAACTATGCCCAGCGCACCGTCCGGCGACACCCGCCGCAGGCAGGCGAAGACAACATGGCATTCCCAAGTGTGACAGAAGCGGCATCACACGGGCTGTCAGCGATCCGCCACGCACGTTATCGTGCCGGAACATGTGGACTGATCCGCTTCCCTTGGTGGTGATCGGCATTGCGGCCGCCGTGCTGGCGTGGGACGTCACGCTGGCCGGGTGGATCACCACACGCCGCGAAGCGCCGCGCCTCTTCACGCAGCTCACGGCGTTCTGTGGTCTGTTGGTCGTACCGGCGCTCGTTGTCAGCGTGGCCTCCGGTACGGAAGCGGGGGCACGCACCATCTCCGGCATCACGTGGCTGCAACCGCTGGTCGCGGTGGCGTTTGTCGTGCAGGTGCTCTACGCCGTCGGCATCCGACTGGTCTCTCCTGTCGTCGGCATTCCGATTCTGCTCTACGATCTGCTGCTCGCCGTCGTAGCCATCGGTGACTATCTCGTCTCGCAGTTCGGCAGTGCACCGCTGGCCCTGCAAGCGGCGGTGTCGGCACGCGATGTCATCGTCGGTATCGGCGTCGGGCGCGCCGCGCTGCTCTCCTCGTTGACCGCGCTGGTGCCGATGCTCGCGCCGGCCTACCCGGCGCGATGGCGGATCTCAGCGGCTGTCCGCGCCGGACTCGTACTCGCTGCCGTGGCGCTCACCACGCTGCTGGCCATGGAATGGCCGCGCGGTGTGGCTGCGGTACGCAGCTACGACGTGGCCGTCGCTGAACCGATGCAGGCCCGTCCGCGTGGAGATTTTTTGATCGGCGTGCGTTTCCTGCCCGTGCTCAATGGCGTGCCGCTCGCACGCACGGTACGCAGCGATACGGCGTTGTTCGGTGCCTTTGATCCCGATGTGGTCCTCATCGTGCTCGACGACGAAGGCACCCGCCCCGCCGCACTCGATTCACTCGCCCGTGTGCTCGAGCCATGGCGCGTGGACAGTGCCACCGGTGACACGCTGCGATTGGCGGTGGGCCTTCGTATCGGCCGTCGGGCTCCAGTCGCGGGCGACGCGCAGCGCGTACGCGCCGTTGGCCGCGTGCTCGAACGTCTTCGCCCCGATGTGATCTTTCCGGCCTTGCCCGATCCCGTGCCGTCGTGGCTTGGTGCCGCACCACCCTCGTTGACCTGGTGGCAAGCCACGCTTCGTCAGACGGCACAGGAGGTGCGCCGCGTGCGACCACGCACCCATGTGGGCTGGAGTGCCACTCGCCTCGATGCCACCGACAGTGCCGTATACGCCTGGGCTGCCAGCAGCGGATCGCCGGTGACATTGCTCGGTGCCGTCGCGTTCCCTGGTTTCTCTGGACTGCCCGCAGTGGACGCGCGTTTGCGCGCCTTCGAACGCTGGCACGCGCAGGCGCTCGCTGCTGGTGGTGCACAGCAACCACATTGGCTGACCACCGTTGGCGGATTGCCACATGCACACGGTGATGCCGCGCAGGTGGCGGCGATCCGGCGTGCACTGGCCTGGGGCTCACGCCGCGAGTGGATTGGCGCGGCCATCGTGGGGGAGCCTGCCGACTACGACGGATGGACGGGGCTACGCGCTTCGAACGGTCGCATTCGCAGTGCGATGACCTCACTGGGACTGGCCTCACGCCGCATGCGCGAAGTGCGCCGCTGAGACGGCGTCACGAGTTGCCGGTGCCCTGCACCAACCCCTCCGCTTCGAGTCCAGGCTGCAGATACCGTTGCGCGAGCTGCAACACGTCCGCGCCGGTGACCGCCGCGAGTCGAGCCGCCTCTTCGTGACGCTCATGCAGCCCCTCGCCGAACAACCAGGCGTCCACTAGATCGGCCAGCACCGTACCGCCCGATTGTTGACTGATGGCATGGGTGCCGACGAGGTAGTTCCGTGCTCGCGTCAGCTCTTCCGCAGAAGGCTCGGCCTCACGGAACTTCGCGAACTCCCGCATGAGCCCTTCCCGCGCTTCGTCTTCACGCGATGGCGAGGTGGCGATGTACGCCGCGAAGGCTCCACCGGCACGCCGTTCCACCGGGAACGCGCTCACCGTGTATGCGAGCGACTGCACATCACGCAGTTGTTCGAAGAATCGCCCACCCAGTCCGCTGGCAATCGCCGATAGCACCCGCGCAGCGTAGCGTGCCGGATCATTCCGTGCCGGACCGGGGAACAGCAATGCCAACGCCGACTGCTGCTTGGCGCGGGTGTCACGCGCCGCCACCCGCGTCTCGGGCCAGGGCAGCGCCGGTAGTGGCACATCGTCAACCTGCTGCATGCCGGCAAAATGTGTCTGGCACAGCGCAGCCACCTCGTCGGGCTCGACATCACCCACGACCGCGATCACTGCCGGCCCCCGCATGGCGTGCTGTGCATGCCACGCCACCACGTCAGCACGTCCCAATGCGGCCAACGAGGTTTCGCTGCCGATCACGGAGCGTGCATAGGGGTGTGTGCCATACGCCGAGGTCACGGCCAGTCGCATGGGCCAGCGATACATGTCGTCGCGTACGCGTGCCACCTCGGCCAGCGCGAGAGCGCGCTCTGTTTCCACACCATCGTCGGGAAACGCCGGGTGCTGCACCACATCGGCCAGCAGTTCGAGCGCCGCCGGCAAGTGGCGCGTGGGCACCGACATCGACCACCCCACGCTCTCCAGACCGGCCGACACGCCGACACTGCTCCCCAGCGCTTCGGCCACTTCGGCAATCTGCGCCCCACTGCGGGTCATCGTGCCTTTCAGCATCGACTGCGCCGTGAGACGGGCCAACCCTTCGTGCTCAGGCGCGTCCACCACCGCACCGCCGCGCACGAATGCCCCAAAGTGCACCAGCGGTGCGCCGGGCTTCCGCACGACCAGCACCGGCACACCGGCGTCGGTGCGATACACCGCCACATCGCCCTGCACGTCGGCCTGCGGCCTCTGAGCCTTCGACGACATTGCGGACGGTGGGCGCACCACATTTGCTGCGACAGGTGCGTCGGCGTGTGCCGGTGTGGCCTCAGTCGGTGTGGCAGCAATCGGAGTCACCATCACCGCGCTGCCCATCGAAGCTTCGGCATCCAGCATCGCTTGCAGCGCCCCGACATCAGCAGCGATCTCGTCGCTTCCTTCGGGGCGATACGACACTACACTCACCTGCCCGGGTGCCAGATGGCGCTGCATCGCGTCCTGCACCGCGCGCGCATCGAGCGACAACAGGGTGTCGTAATACTGCGAGGCCAACGCGAGGCCGCCGTCCGCTTCCCACGAGGCCAGATACTGCGCTTGACCGTCCATACTCTCCAAACGACGTAACCAACGGGCTTCCAGGATACGCTGGGCACGGTCCACTTCCGCCGCCCGCATCCCGTCGGTACGCGCCGCCTGCAATTCACGCCACACGGCACGCGTCGCCGGGCGCGCCTGTTCGGACGGTGATTCGGCATGCGCCACAAACACACCCACGTCACCGCTCGTGTAGTTCCACGCCGACACCGAGCTGGCCAACTGGCGTTCACGGACGGCACGATACAGACGCGACGCACGTCCGGTCCCGAGGACGACACCCGCCAGATCCAGCGCCGGAGCATCCGCGTGATGCAACGACGGCGTACGCCAACCGAAGGCGATCTGCTGTTGCGCGATGTCTCCCGCCCACTCCTGATGACGCACGCCCGGCAAGGCCTGCTCCAGCGGCCCCGCAGGGCGCGGCGGCGCACCAGCCGGCAACGTCCCATGGCGCGCCAGCACCTCCCGCAGCACGACATCCGGATCGACATCACCTACGACGGCCATGATGGTGTTGCCGGGCTGATACCAGTGTCGGTAGAAGCCGACCAGCTTCTCGCGGGTGAACGTGCGCAGTGCGTCTTCCTCGCCCATGCGCCACCGGCGAATGCGGTGATGATCGTGCAGCAGCGCGTAGAGCGATTCGATGGTCACCGCGGATGCGGTGTCCCGCTTCCGCTTCACTTCCTGGATGATGACTTCCAGTTCACGCGCCAGCTCTTCGCCATCGATGACCGACCGGGCGTACGCATCGAACTGAATCTCCAGTCCCGCCACGAACGACGACGACGGCAGCACCGTGTAGTAGCTCGTGTGGTCGTAGATCGTGTGCGCGTTGAGATAGCCACCGTTGGCCTTTGTTTCACGCGCGATCTGACCGACCCCACGCGTGGGCGTGCCCTTGAAGAACATGTGTTCGAGCACATGCGCGATGCCCACTTCGTCATCACGCTCGTCGAAGTAGCCGGTCTTCACGTGGGTCACAATCGACACGGCGGGCGCCGAGCGATCCTGGCGCACCAGCAGAGTCAGTCCATTCGGCAGTACGGTGCGAACGGTTTCGGTGTGCAACACCAGCGCCTCACTGGGGCGCTGTATCGTCGTGGTCATCGAGGTGGAGACATCGGGTACGGGGTAGGCATGCCAAGTGGCGCCGGCATCGACGCGAGGCACTGCTGCCATTCACCAGGTCCGGCACGCTGGATCCAACGCAGGGCTTCGTCAAACCGACCAAGCCGCACCAGCGCACAACCGAGAAATCCCTGGGCGATACGATCACCAGGATCGAGTTGCAGCGCACGCACGTAGAAGCGGCGGGCAATTTCCGGTTGCCCGTCAGCCAGCATGATGCTCGCCAACTCCCGCGCGGCCACCGCGCTCTCCGGCGCCAGGCGCACTGCGTTCGTGAGGAACGTGCGGGCACGAGCCAGGTCGCCGTCTTCGCGCGTGATGCGTCCGATGTAAATGAGCGGGCGCGCATCGTCCGGATGTTCCATGGCGAGCCGCGCAAAGGCGGTACGAGCCACTTCCCGCGACCCGCGCTGGTACGCCGATATCGCCTCGGCCAGCTCGCGTTCAGGTTGACCGGTGGTGAACCACCACGTCCCCGCTCCCCCGAGTGCCGCCAGCAACACCACGGCACCAACGGCAGGCCAGAGCCAACGGCGGCGTGGTTTCACGGAGCGGTCAGCATCACCCGCATCCCCGATGAACGGAGGAGGTGCTGCCGGCGCCCCGGTTTGTGCGCTGGCGTGTCCATACGCCGCACCACCGGGCGCCCACGTTTGATGTGGTGCGGATGTTGGAGGCGTGCCGGCAGGGGCGGAGGCAAAGCCGGCGATCGGTGCTTCGGGAATGGCATGCTCCAATGCCATCCACGCTTCACGCACCAGAATGCGTTCCGCTTCGTTCTCGGCCAGCCCGGTGGACCGATCCGCCCAAGCGGCGAGCGCCACCAGCGCATGCGCATCGGCGAGGTTGATCAGGCCAAGTTGTCGTACTTCCGTCACCAGCGCCTGTCCGGTGAGTTCCGGCCGCCCGATCACGCCCTGCAACACACCCTGTGCCGAATGCCACAGCTCAGGTGCGGTGTACCGATCCGACGCGGCGAAAACGCCACGCGCCGCGTCCAGCGCGGCGCGTGCAGAGTGCGGGGTCACCGGAGCACTCAGCGCACGATGCGGAGCATGCCAGCGTCGGCACTCCCCCGGATGAATGCTTCCGGGGCATGAGAGTCGACACGCGTACCGGTCGCGCCATAAAACCGGCGCGCTTCCACAGCCATGTACTCCTCGAGAGATCGGCCAGCATCCCGCGCATCACGCAGGGCCTTCACGATCTCTTCCCAGGTGCCTTCGAACGTCGTGCCATCACGCATGATGACCCGATGCGTGCCCGCGTCGGCGCTCAGCACGTGCGATGATGCCAGGGCTTCGGCGGCCAGATCGACATTGAGGTCGAGGCCGGATTCCGCCTGCTGGCTGGCCAATCCGGTGAGCAACGTGCCGAGCGTCTCCAGCTGCCCCGATGACGGGGCAGCCGAGACTTCCTCGGACGCGTCCATGGCGGCCTGCTCGATCTGATTGAGCAGGTCGTCGATGGCATCGGGTTCACCGGCCAGTTCCTTCAAGCGTGCCTCCCACGGCTTGAATTCGCCGTCGCTTTCCGGGAGCCGGTAGATGGACTTCTTGAGTTCGATCAGCCGCCAGATCCCGAGTTCATCCCAGTGATCTTCCGGCGAGGTCTGTTCGAACTCACGCAACGCGGCCTCGAGATCGCCGGCATCGTACAGGATGTTGGCGAGATAGACGCGCGCTTCTGCGAACTGCGGATCGATGGTGACCGCCTGCCGCAACGCCGCCATCGCTTCCGCGTCGTTGCCCAAACGGTGCTGCGCATAGCCGATGCAGGCCACGGCTTCGCTGGAGTCTTCGGCATGATGCACGGCCCGCTCGAAATACGTCAGCGACATGTCGACGTATCCTTCGCGGAACAGGGCCCGGCCGATCTGCAGCATGAGATCCACATCGTCATCGTATCCGAGCGTGAGCGTTCGCTCGAATGCGCGGAACCCCGCGTCGATTTGTCCGAACTTGAGCAGCACTTCACCGAGTCCGGCGAGGGCGTCCTCATGTTCGGGATCGAGCAGCAAGGCTTCCTCGAAACTGCGCCGTGCCCAGGCGTACTCCTCGCGCGCGAGTCGCGCGTAGCCGGCCCCCACATGCAATTCCACCGCAGCGGGATACAGCGAGAGTCCCTCGCGCAACAACTCGAGCGCCTCATCGAACTGCCCTTCGTTGTACAGGGCGTGGGCGCGTTCGTCGTACTCCTCGGAACTCAGGAACGGGTGGGACATTGCCAGTCAAGCCTCCGGAGCTAGCGGGTTACCGGATTGTACCGTGCACCACGACGTTGGTTCACGGAGTTCCCTCGACCAACGCCACCGCGATCTGTCCCGCCAGTCGCGCGTTGGCTTCCAGCAGCGCGAGATTGGCAGACACGGACCGTCCTTCTGTTCGCTGTTGAATCTGAGCCAGCAGGTACGGCGTGACGGCCGCCCCGCGAATCCCCGCGAGACTGGCCGCCTGCAGGGCCGCCCGGGTCGCCGCATCGACGATGTCTGCAGGAATCGCGACATCGGCCGGCGGAGGCTGCACCACCAGCATGGCACTCTCGCGCCCCAGAGCCCGGTGCGCCCGCCAGGCGCGGGCGATCTGCTCCGGTCGATCCAACCGGGACGTGAGCCTGAGCCCCGTGCTGAGCGAAAAAAACCCTGGCAGTTCGTCGGTGCCACAGCCGACCACCGGTACCCCGAGTGTCTCCAACCGCTCGAGTGTGGCCGGCAAGTCGAGGATGGACTTGGCCCCCGCGCACACCACGATCACCGGGGTACGGGATAGTTCGATCAGATCGGCCGACTCATCGAACGGCGCATCCCGGTGGACCCCACCAATACCGCCGGTGGCAAACACCTCGAGTCCCCCCAACGCACACAGCGCCAAGGTGGCCGCAACGGTGGTGGCACCATCGGCCCCGTCGGCCATGGCAATGCCCAGATCGCGTGCGGAGACCTTTCGAACTCCATCACGCTGCAGGAACCGCTCGAGATCCTCGTCATCGAGGCCGAGGGTGGGCGTCCCCCGGGAAATGGCGGTGATGACCGGTATCGCTCCGACCGCTGTCACCGCCTCGGTCATGCGCCGAGCCGCCTCGCGGTTGTACGGCGGCTCGAGTCCCTGCGCCAGCACCGAGCTTTCGAGCGCAACCAGTGCCGCACCGCGTTCGAGCGCTTCGAACACGGTCGATGTGGCGCGCGGCCGAAGCAGGCGCTCACTCACGCGGAATCAGCCTTCGGCGTCCTGAAACCCGTCGGCCTTTCGTGATTCCAGCAGTTCCCAGTCGCTCGACGTCGGGTCGAACACGGCCATGACCTTGATCGTCTCGCCGGACCACGCATCGAAGACCTTGCCCGTGTTCTGGTAGATCTTGATTTCGTGTCCATCCTCGAACTTCAACACGATGAGGGGATGCGTGTTGTTCGCATACTGTTTACGCAACTTCTGGGGCGTAGGCGCGTTCATCGGTCCAGGGTCAGGGTGCACGTGTATCCTCGTCTGAAACTTGCGATGGCGCACCAGCTCGCGCCAGACAGTCCCTCGACCATGTCCTTTCCAATCACCGCGTCGCGGCACCGTCATCACTGGTCGTCACGACGGGTTTCCGGGGAGGCCTGGATCGATGGTCGCCGGGCCACGGCGGCACCTCAGGGGCGGGATCGGGTACAGAGCGGCACTCCACCTGCAGCACTTCCTACCTGGAGGCCCACCATGTACACACGGCATTCGCCGCACGCGCACACCACGGCCGCGCATACATCGTCCGCCATGCCGCACCTCTCCCCACGCATTCGTGCCATGGCACGTCCATCCATGTCATCCGGACTGCGCCTGGGGCTCATCCTGACGGCCATGCTGCCTCTGCTGCCGCTGACGACGGCAACGGCGCAATCCCAAGCCACACTGGCGCATCAGGCGATGACACCGTCGACCCTGTCGCTGATAGCGCCTTCCGGCAGTTCCATCACACGTTCCAAAACAAGCCCCATCGCCAGCCCGGCCACCGCGGACACCACCGCCGTGACCGCGGATCATGCGGCTGCGGTGACCGCACAACCGGTGGCTCTGCGGACACGCGCGGTGGCACCGGCCGAAGCACCACGCGCGCCCCATGTGTCCAAACAGAGTAGCTCGGCCCTCATGATCGTTGGCTTCGCCGCCATGATCGTGGGCGCGGTGGTCGACGGAGATGCCGGCACACTGATCATGGTCGGTGGCGCGGGCGTGGGCCTCTACGGGCTGTATCACTACCTCAACTGATCGGATTCACCGCGCCGGTGCGGTCGAGAGGACGCGGGAGCGGCGCGCTGCAGACGCGGCGGCGCGACGCTCCCGCCACTCTTCCAACCAGCCGTACAGCACGGGCAGCACGAACAACGTGAGCACGGTGCTCGTGACGAGACCACCAATGACGACGCTGGCCAATGGCCGCTGCACTTCACTGCCCGGACTCGTACTGAGCGCCATCGGGACAAAACCCAGACTCGCCACCAGCGCGGTCATGAGCACAGGACGCAGCCGATCGGCTGCCCCCTGCCGAACCCGCCCACGCACCGACCGATCGGGCAGATGGGCATCGTGGCGTAGATGATTGAGATGCTCCACCATCACCACGCCATTCAGCACCGCAATGCCAAACAAGGCGATGAAGCCAATGCTCGCCGACAGGTTCAGATTGAGTCCGCGCATCCACAGCGCCGCGACACCGCCCACCAGCGCGAAGGGAACATTCGACAACACCAACACGGCCTGGGGAATGGAGCGGAACGACAGATACAACAATCCGAAGATCAGGAGCAGCGCCAACGGCACCACCAGTTCGAGCCGCACCATCGCGCGTTGCTGATTCTCGTACTGACCACCCCACTCCAGGAAGACACCGCTCGGCAGTGTCACTTCGTCGGCAATGCGTGCTCGCACCTCTTCCACGAAACTGCCAAGATCGCGGCCGCGGACATTACTCAACACCAGTGAACGACGTTGGGCGTCCTCATGTCCGATGAGTTCCGGTCCGGTGGTCGACACCATTTCCGTCAGCACCGACAAGGGCACCAGCTCCCCACCCGGCGCACGCACCAGAATGCGTCCGATGGCCGCGGCATCATGGCGATACGCATCGGGCAAGCGCACGACAACGGGAATCCGACGGAATCCGTCGATCAGCTCCGCCGCCGTCTGTGAACCCATCGCATGATCGATGGCATCACGCACATCGGCCACACTCACGCCGTACTGCGCCAGCACCTCCCGTCGCACCTGCATGCGCACCTGACCGCTACCCTCCGCCACTTCCACCGACACATCGGCATTGCCGGGCACGGTGGCCACGATGCGCCGCAGCCGCTCCGCGACCTGCTGATTCTGCACGAGATCCGGTCCGACCACCTTGATCCCCAGATCCGTCTTGATGCCGCTCTCCGCTTCATCGAGCCGCATCGCCAGCGGCTGCGTGAACGACACGTCCACACCGGGCAATACCCGGAGCGCCGAGTCCATGGCGGCGACCAATCCGTCGCGATCCTTGGCCGTGGTCCATTCACGTCGTGGCTTGAGAATGACATACATGTCGCCCTCGAACAGCCCCATGGCTTCCGTGGCCAGATCGGGGCGCCCTTCCTTCGTCACCACGGTGAGCACCTCCGGAAAACGCATCGTGATGCGCTCGGCCGCCAACGACAGGCGCGTGGCGTCCGCGAGATCCACACTGGGCATACGACGGGTGTTCACCAGAATGGCCCCTTCATCGAGCTTGGGCATGAATTCGGTGCCGATGCGCGACAGCGACCACAGTGACGTCACCACCAACACCACCGACACCAGCAACAGGGGCTGCGGACGTCGGATCACACCATCAAGCGCGCGGCGATATCGCTCGGTGAGACGCTCCAACCACGGCGCCGGTGTGCTGCGCACATCCCGCAGGGCCCACGCCGATACCGCCGGTACATAGGTGAGGGCCAGCAGCAAGGAGCCCAGCACCGCGCACACCACGGTGAACGCCATGGGCTTGAACATGCGCCCTTCCATGCCATCGAGCGTGAAGATGGGGATGTACACCGCCACGATGATGGCAATACCGAACAGGATCGGCCGTCCCACCTCGACGGCGGCCCGTTCGAACAGTCCAAGACGATGGCCATCCTGATCGTGCTCCAGCCGTCGGATGAAACTCTCCACCATCACCACGGACGCATCCACGATGAGCCCGAAGTCCAGCGCCCCCAGACTCATGAGGTTGGCCGAGTAGCCAAACACCGCCATGCCGATGAACGCCATCAACATGGAGATCGGGATGACAGACGCCACGATCAGCGCGGCACGCACGTTGCGCAGGAACAGGAAAAGCACGGCGATCACCGGCAGACCACCTTCCACGAGGTTCTTCACGATCGTGGTGGTGGTATGCCCCACGAGATCGGTCTGATCGTAGAACGGTGTGATCTGCACATGCGCCGGCAGTGCCGCCTTGACCTCCTCCATACGCGCGCGCACGCGCTCGATCACATCGCGCGAGTCGGCCCCTTTGAGCTTGAGCACCATGCCACTCACCACTTCGCCTTCACCATCTTTCGTGACCGCGCCGTTGCGTGGCAACGCGCCTCGGCGGACGGTGGCGACATCGGCGACCCGAACCGGCGCACCGTTGCTCGCGCCCACCACGATACCGGCGATCTCGTCGGCGTTCTCCACCCGACCAAGACCACGGAGCGTAAACCGCTCCCCAGCCTGTTCGAGGTAGCTGCCGCCAAACGCCATGTCATTGCGTTCGAGCGCGTTGTGCACGTCGGTCATCGTGAGACGACGCGCCGCGAGACGCACCGGATCGACTTCCACCTCCACTCGTTCCGTGTATCCGCCCCACGAATTCACCTCGGACACCCCCGGCACGGTGCGCAGGCGTGGCCGGATGACATAGTCGTGCAGCGTCTTGAGGTCCGTCAGCGACATCGAGTCACTGGTGATGACGTACTGGTACAGCTCTCCCATTGGCGTCGACACCGGCCCCAACGCGGGCTCAATGCCTACCGGCAGCGCGCCCTTGGCATCGCCGAGTCGCTGTTGCACCAGTTGACGCGCAAAGTACACATCCATGTCGTCGGGGAACGGCACGGTGATCAACGACAGGCCGAATTTGGACACCGACCGCACGCGCTCGGCGCCCGGCACACCCATCAGCGTGGATTCGATGGGATAGGTCACCAACCGCTCCACTTCTTCGGGCGCCATGCCCGGCGCCATCGTGATGACTTCCACGCGCGTGCCGGTGAGATCGGGGAACGCATCGAACGGAATGCGCTGCAGGGCATATAGACCAGCAGCCATCAACGCCAGCGTCAGCGCCACCACGATCCCGCGGCGGTGCAGCGCAAAGTGAACCAATGCGCGCATGGTCAGTCTCCCAATCCGCCGCGACGCCGCATGAGCTCCGCCTTGGCAATCGCCGCACCACGCACCACGACCAGCGCGCCGCTGGACACGCCATGGATCACCTCTGCACGGTCGACGCTGCGCCGTCCCACCTGCACCGTGGCAGCGCGCAACACCAGATCGACGCCGCGGTACTCCGCCACAAAAACCACCATCTCGCTACCGATCGCCTGAATGGCGCCAATGGGCACGACCAATGCTGGTTTCGTCCCCTGACCCAACACCTGCGCCTGCACGAACGACTCCGCCCGGGCCGGCGAGACAGCTTCCGGCCGGGCCACGACTTCCACGGTGCGGGTCAGGGTGTCGATGGTTGGAGCGATGCGCGTCACCCGTGCGGTGTGTGTCACCGACGGCGCATCGGAGAGTGCATACCGCACTACACTCCCCACATCGATGCCGGTGGCCGCGTTCTCGGCCAGATGCAACTGCAGTTGCAGGCGACGTGGATCGCCCACTGTCACGAGTGGCATGCCGGGCAACACCACACTCCCGGGCTGGGCGATCCGCTCGGTCACCACACCACTGATCGGTGTGCGAATGAGCACATCATGTTCATCGGCGCCGGTGGGGAGGGGGCCTGTTCCGGCCAGATGTTCCACCAGGGCTGCGGCGCGATCCCGTTCCGCCGTCGCTTCATCGTACCCGGCGCGAGCCACCCGCTCGGCCACTGCAGCCCGTTCGAGCTCGGCGCGTGAGAGGGCTCGCGCATCGAACAGCCGCTGGGCGCGCGCAGCCGAGGTATTGGCCAGGTCACGCTCCGCGATGGCCGCATCGAGTCGCGCCTTGGCACGCAACAATCCGCTGCGCGCATCCATGATCTCGTGGCTGTGGATCATGACGAGGGTTTGTCCTGCCGTCACCCGGTCACCCACACGCACGGTGACATGAGTGATGCGCCCCTCGGTGATCGAACCGATCGATTCGAACGCGCTGGGATCGAGCATGAGCCGCCCTGGAGCGGTGACCGACGCTTGCCATGGCAGGGTGCGCACCGTGTCGGTGGTGATGTCCGCGATACGCGCGGCCTCCGCCGAGAACGTCATGGTATCGACGGGGGATTCCGTGCCGCCGGCGTGCTCCGTCACTGGCACCTGGGCGGTATTGCCACCACAGGCCATCAGGAGCAGTACCGGGAACAGGTACGGCAACGGCTTCAAAGGCGTGCATGCGTGCATCGTCATCGTCCTGGCACCAACGTGGAAAGCAGCGGGAGATCGAGGGGACTATCGGCATCGAGTCGCGCACCGACGGCCCGTTCGAGTTCGAACCGCGCGAGCCAGGCGTCGACCTGCCATTGCAGGTGCGCCTGCATGGCATCGGCCGAAGCGCGTTCCGCGTCGAGCAGTTCGGTGAGGGAGATGTGCCCTTCGCGATAGGCGATGCGCGCGATGTCGCCCACATCACGTCCGCGCGACCCGAAGGTGCTGGCATCGGGTTGGGTGGCCCGCAGACTGCGGTAGTGCAGCAACGCCACGCGCACGGCACCATGCACCGAGCGCCGGACATCCTCGAGTTGCAGCCGTGCTTCCATCGACTCTCCACGGGCACGCTGTCGCGCGCCGTCATTGCGATTGAAGAACGGCAGCGGCATCGCAATGCCCACCTGCCCGGTCATGACACCACTCGTTTCTTTGGTGCCTCCCTGCAGTTGCACTTCCCCGAACACCCCGCGTTGCTCGGCCGCGAGACGTCGTTCGGTTTCGCGCACGAGGGCTTCCCGGGCGCGTATTTCCGGGCGAGCGGCGGCGGCCACGACCAGCAGCGCGGCCGAATCGGGCGCCTCCGGCAGCAGCGGCGTTTCCAGCGCCCGCACCCTGAGCGGCTCCGCGAGCGTCAGGCCCAGCAGCCGGGCCAGTTCCGCGCCGGCCGCCTCGGCTTCGGTACGCGATCGCACCAGTGCGACACGCGCACGGTCCGCCTCGAGCGACGTCCGCAGCCCCACGGCGTCCGAAACCAATCCTTCTCGCAAGCGGGCCGCGTCCACGTCAGCGATCTGTCGCAACGCCTCGGCCTGACGCTCCAGCACCACGAGCTGGCCAGCGGTCCGGGCCGCGTGCAACCATCCGCGTGCCACATCGAGATCGGCGCTGCGCCAATCGACGAGGCGATCGCCATGTGCCCGTGTGGTGCCTGCCGCGGCCGATTGCCGCAGCGCCAGCCGGCGCCCGGAAAAGTCGAAGGGCACGTAAGCGGTGGTGAAGATGTCCGGCTGGAGCGCACTGCCCAGATTCTCACGGCGCCATTCCAGGGACGGATTGGCCCACTGCGTGCTTTCTCGGACCCGGCCAATGGCCGTCTGCTCACGTGCGTCCGCGAGGCGGTGCAATGGCCCACGGGCACGCGCCGTCTCCAGCGCCTCGCGGAGATCGACCGCCGCGGTCTGGCGCGACGCACCGGCAGCCGCTTCCTGGGCATCGAGAGGGGCCGCGGCGGTGACGACCAGCATCACCACCGCGATGAACCGCGCAGCGCCGCGCGGTCGCGCACGCTCGGCGGCGCGGGGAATCGGTTCGCTCATGCGGGATTGTATTTCCGTTGCATGAACGTTCCGTGAACGGCATCACCGTCACAGTGTGGCCGTCCGCGGCGGACGGTGTCACGCCCCCGCGCTCACCATCACGCCGACGTGATCCAATTCGCATTTCCGATTCAAGTCAGGGCGTCGGGCCGCCGATGAACACTTTGCGGCGCAACACATCGCGCCAGGCTGACTGTTTCTGTCCCGCGCCCGCTCCAAAAATGTCTCCGATTATTCAACAGACGATCGACGGCGATCGTCCTCTCATCGAGCCACTGACCCGCCTCGTTCGGGCCTATGACCGAGCGATCCACGCGTGTGAAGCGTTCGACCACGCCGCATCGCGTGAAGCCATTGGTGTCCTGCGGTGTGCGCTCGAACTCGACTCGAGTGCTTCGCGAAGCTTCGATGCACTCTACGCGTGGTGCGAAGAGGCGGTGGATTGCCGAGATTTTGTGGGGGCGGCCCAGTGCCTGCGTACGCTCCGCAATGCATGGCGCGCAGCCACGAATCCGTCGGCCGATGTACCGACCAGCCTCGAGACCCCACCGGATCGGTGGTCGGAGACGCGGTCGGTGATCGTCCCCCGCACCGACATTCCCGTTAGCTGAATACCCGACTCCGCCCGTGGGGGTGGAGTTATCCCTGGGCCAACGGCAGCCGGACCACGAACACCGATCCGCCCGCGGTGCCCTCTGCGACGTCGATACGCCCACCGTGGCGGCGGACGATCCACATCGCAATGGCGAGCCCAAGCCCGCTGCCATCCGCCCGTTTGTGGCGGGCGTCTTCGCCTCGGTAGAAACGATCGAAGATCCGGGCGCGGTCGCTGGCCGGAATGCCAATGCCGTTGTCTTCGACCTCGAAGCGGGCCACCCCGTTGTCTGGACGCACCGACAGCCGGACATCGCCACCTTCGTGCCCGTAGCGCAGCGCGTTGTCCACCAGTACGCCCACCAGGCGGCTCAGCAGCACCGGATCCCCCAGCACAGGTGTTTCCTCGAGAACCACAAAATCGAGGCTGAGCCCCAGCTTGACCGCCTGGGGGCGCCACCGGGGCAACTCATCGGCGACCAGGTCATCAAGGAACAAGCGTCGCAACACGGGCGCTTCGTCGCCCATCGCGTCGGCACGCGCCAACTGGAGCAGTTCGTCCACCTGATGTGAGACGGCGCGCAGTTCGCCGTCGAGTGCGATCAACACATCACCGCGCGCGACCTCGCCGGTCACGTCGGCACCATCCGGACCCTGCACACTCACACCCAACATCGCCAGCTCCACACGAGCACGCATGCGGGCAATCGGTGTGCGCAGCTCGTGCGCCGCATCGGCCAGAAACTCACGCTGCTGCGAGAGCGCCCCATCGAGCCGGTCGAGCAGCGCATTGAAGCGCAGACCCAGACGCCCGATCTCGTCACGCGGATCGTCCACGGGCAACCGAATACCGCTGGCCGGAGCGATGCGCGCCGCAGCATCGGCCATGGCGCCAACCGGACGCAACGTACGGCCCGTGAGCCACCATCCGGCCCCAGCGGCGCACAGCACCAGAAACGGAATGCCGATGAGGAACCACCGATCCACTTGCTGCTGCAGTGCGAGCATGTTGCTGAGGCTCGCACGCACTTCCACGTAGTATCCCGGCGCCAGCGGCGGGTCGAGTGGCACACGCATCACCCGCACCGGTCCCACCGGCAGGTCCTGTGCGCGGCGGGCCAGCTTGGCGGAGTCGCCCACCATCGACCCATCGGGACGGCGCACCCGGATGGCTCGATCTTCGAACACCAACTCCTCGGTCACATGCACGATGGTGCCTTCGATCGTGCGCAGCTCGTGGATCTCCGTGCGAAAGAACTGCTGCACAAAGCCCGCCGACGCGGCCACCGATTCCGAAAACTCCCGCTCCAGCGTGGCGCGCAAGGCGAATCGCAGCGCTGTCGCCGCCGACAACAACACCACCAGCAGCGTGGTGGCATACAGCGCAGTGAACCGCAGTCGGATACGCGGCAGATGCGCATCGGGGCGCAGCGCCATCCGCGGGCGGAGTGGTGTCTCCCGCACCGTCAGCCGCGCGACGGCACGGCGAGCCGATAGCCGGCACCGCGCACCGTCGACAAAAGCGGCACGTCACCGTCGGCATCGACCTTTCGCCGCAAGCGGGCGATGTACACATCGATCACATTGCTCATCGGATCGAAGTTGTCGTCCCACGCGTGTTCGCCGATGAATTCGCGCGTCAGCACCCGGCCGGGTGCCCGCATGAGCACCTCCAGCACGGCGAACTCCTTGGTCGTGAGGGTGATCACGCGCCCGTTGCGACCGGCCTCACGCGTGGCTGGATCGAGCACGAGGTCTTCCACCCGCAGCAGCGTGGGGGCGGCATGGTCCGGTCGACGCATCAGCGCCCGCACGCGCGCCACCAGTTCGCCCAGCGCATACGGTTTGACGAGATAGTCGTCGGCGCCGAGATCGAGTCCGGCAATGCGATCTTCGACCGCATCCCGCGCCGTGGCCATCAACACACGCGGCGCCGGTGTTCGCGCACGCAGTGCCGTGCACAGCACAAATCCGTCGTCATCGGGTAGTCGAATGTCGAGCACGACGACATCGTACGGGCTGACGGCCGCGAGCGAACGCGCCATCTTCCCCGTGCCCGCCGGATCTACCGCAAATCCGGACGCCCGAAGGAACGCCGTTGCACTCTCGCGCAATGTGTCGTCGTCTTCCACCAGCAGCACTCGCATTCGAAGGAATCTATCGGCGATTATGACGGGCGCATGAACGGCAGACGACGGAAGATCGAGACACCCACGGGGGAGTGGGCCGCCGCCAGGCCACAGGCACGCCCGCGCATCGGGGTGGTGCTCGGTGGGGGCGCGCTCAAAGGCATAGCGCACATTGGAGCGCTGCGGGCCCTCGAGGAGGCCGGCATCGTGCCCACGCTCTATGCGGGTACCAGCATCGGCGCGATGATCGCCGCCGCCGCGGCGTCGGGGCGGTCCGCCACCGATCTCACCGAGCGCGCGAAGCACTTCCGCCGCCGCGACCTGTTCCGCATCAACCACATGGGCATGTTGATGGAGCGCATGCTGTCGCGCTCCATCTATCTCGAGGCACCACTCCGCACGCTGTGTGAGCTGCTGGTGGATGAAGGCACCTTCGACTCGTTCAAGGTGCCACTGTTGGTCACAGCCGTCGACATCGAGCGTGGCGTGCCCCTGGTGTTCGGGCGCCCCGGCTTACGCGACGTGAAGGTGCGTGATGCCGTGTACGCCTCCTGTGCCCTGCCCGGTTTCTTCCCGCCCGGTGTGGTGGGCAATCGCGTCTGCATCGACGGCGGCACCACCGACAACCTGCCGATCGGCATCGCGGCGCTCGAGGTCGATGCCCTGATCGCGGTGGATGTGGGCATGGCCGATGTGCCACTCGCCACCGGTGTGGCCGAGCAGGGGTTTGCGTCCATCTTCATGCGCGCGGCCGCCATGATGATGCATGAACAGCAGCAAAGTGTGCTCGATCACTGGGCCGCGCCGCCGCTGCTGCTCGTCCGGCCACCCGTGACACACATCGGCCCCTTCTCCTTCTCCCACGTCGCCGAACTCATTGAGCTCGGCTACCAGGCCACCCAGCAGGCCCTGGGCTCCCTCGATGAGATGCTGGCGGCCCCGGGTGGCGTATACCCGAGACGAGAAGTCAGGATTCGGGTGGATCGCGCGCTGTGCACCGGTTGCGGGATCTGTGTGGCGACCGCCCCGGAGCTCATGGCGCTCGATCGGGAACAGAAGGCCTTCCCGCTCCTGCCCATTCACGAGTTCTCCCCGGCCGATGCGGCGTTTGCCCGCTGCTGCCCCGAAGAAGCCATCCGGGTCGAAACCTCGACGGCGGCCGAGATGAGCGTCATGGGACCGTTCGTCTAACACCCTGCCGTGCACCGCCGGCAGGCGGGTAGGGGCCGATTGGACCCGTTTCCTGTAATTGCTCCCGATTACTGGTGACACCGAGTACCACGGTCGATATTTCCGGTAGCCTCGTCGGTACCGGGCGCCACCTGCATGGTGGCACCACGGCGCGATGAGTGGCTCCGTTCCGCACGCGCGTAGCCGCCCGAGGGGTCGGCGCGCGCAGGACAACCCCTTCCATGCCGCATCCCAATTCATTTGGCAGCCGCAGCGCGCTGCAGGTGGGCGATCGTTCCTATGCCTACTACCGTCTCGACGCGCTCGACTCCCTGTCGGGGAGCTCGGCCCGCACGCTTCCCTTCTCCTTGCGCGTTCTCCTCGAGAACCTGTTGCGCGGCGAAGACAATGCCTTCGTGAAGAAGGCCGACATCGAAGCGCTCGCGCACTGGGACGTGAAGGCACCCGTCGACAAGGAAATCGCTTTCCGCACGGCGCGTGTGCTGCTCCAGGATTTCACCGGCGTGCCCTGCGTCGTCGACCTCGCCGCCATGCGCGATGCGATGGTCGCCCTGGGCGGTGACCCGACGCGCATCAACCCGCTCCAGCCGGTCGATCTCGTGATCGATCACTCGGTGCAGGTTGATGAATACGGCACCGAAGCCTCATTGCTGCTCAACACCGAGCTCGAATTCGAGCGCAACGGTGAGCGCTATCAGTTCCTCAAGTGGGGCCAGACGGCCCTTCGCAATTTCCGCGCGGTGCCGCCGGGCACCGGCATCTGCCACCAGGTGAATCTCGAATACCTGGCACAGGTGGTTTTCACCGCCCAGGAGGGCGGCGAGACAATCGCCTACTGTGATTCACTGGTGGGCACGGACTCGCACACCACGATGATCAACGGCCTTGGTGTATTGGGCTGGGGCGTCGGCGGTATCGAAGCCGAAGCCGCCATGCTCGGTCAGCCGGTCAGCATGCTGATCCCGGAAGTCATCGGCTTCAAGCTGCACGGCAAGTTGCCGGCTGGCGCGACGGCCACCGATCTCGTGCTCACGTGCACCGAGATGCTTCGCAAGAAGAAGGTGGTTGGCAAGTTCGTCGAGTTCTACGGCACGGGTCTCTCGAGCCTGGCGCTCGCCGACCGGGCGACCATCGCCAACATGGCCCCGGAATACGGCGCCACGATGGGCTTCTTCCCGGTCGATGCTGAAACGCTCAAGTACCTGCGCCTCTCCGGCCGCAGCGAAGAGCAGGTCGCCCTGGTGGAAGCCTACACCAAGGCGCAGGGTCTCTTCCGCACGGATGAAACACCCGACCCGATCTTCACCGACACGCTCGAACTCGACCTGAGCACGGTCGTGCCGAGTCTGGCCGGTCCGAAGCGCCCGCAGGATCGTGTGCCGCTCACGGAGAGCAAGCGCATGTATCGTGAGGCACTCGCCGCGCAGATGGCGTCGCAGGCCAGTGCGGTCGCCGTGCCGGCGGGGTCCGCAGCAGCAGCGATGGTGTCCGAGGGTGGGCACATCGAAGCCGAAGAAGGTGTCCAGTGCACGTACAAGGGACAGAGCTTCAAGCTGCAGCATGGCCATGTGGTCATCGCGGCCATCACGAGCTGCACCAACACGAGCAACCCGAGCGTGATGCTTGCGGCCGGCCTGCTGGCCCGCAACGCGGTCGCCAAGGGCCTCAGCACCAAGCCGTGGGTGAAGACCTCGCTGGCCCCGGGCTCCAAGGTGGCCACCGAGTACTTCAACAAGGCGGGTCTCATGGACTCGCTCGACAAGCTCGGATTCAACGTCGTCGGCTACGGCTGCACCACGTGCATCGGCAATTCCGGCCCGTTGCCCACCGAGATCAGCGAAGCGATCGATCTGGGCAAGCTCAACGTGTCGGCGGTGCTCTCGGGCAATCGTAATTTCGAAGGCCGCGTGAACCCGCAGACGCGCTTCAACTACCTCGCATCGCCGCCGCTCGTCGTGGCCTACGCACTGGCTGGCCGTATGGACATCGACCTCGCCACCGAGCCGCTCGGCATCGGCAGCGACGGCCCGGTGTTCCTGCGCGACATCTGGCCGTCGCCGCAGGAAGTGGAAGACACCATCCTCACCAGCGTGAAGCGTGAGCAGTTCACCACGCAGTACGCGGATGTCTTCCTGGGTGACAAGTACTGGCAGGCGATCGCGGCTCCCACAGGCGATCAGTACGCGTGGGACGGCAACAGCACGTACGTGAAGAATCCGCCGTACTTCGAAGGCATGACCATGACGCCGCCGGGTATCCGCCCGATCACCGGCGCCAAGGCTCTCGGCATGTTCGGCGATTCCATCACCACCGACCACATCTCGCCCGCGGGTTCCATCGCGGCCGCGAGCCCGGCCGGCAAGTATCTCAGCGTACTCGGCGTCGAGAAGAAGGACTTCAACTCGTACGGGGCCCGTCGCGGCAACCACGAGATCATGATGCGCGGTACCTTCGCCAACATCCGTCTCAAGAACGAACTGACGGGTGGCAAGGAAGGCTGGTGGACTGCGACGGCGCCGGGCGCCGAACCGGAAGCGATCTACGATGTGTCGATGGCTCGTCAGGCCGCCGGCGTGCCGCAGATCGTCATCGCGGGCAAGGAGTACGGCACGGGTTCGTCCCGTGACTGGGCCGCCAAGGGCACCATGCTGCTCGGCGTGCGGGCCGTGATCGCCGAGAGCTTCGAGCGTATCCATCGCTCGAACCTCGTGGGCATGGGCGTGTTGCCGCTCGAGTTCGTGAACGGGGAGACCCGTCAGAGCCTCGGCCTGACCGGCTTCGAGACGTTCGAGATCGTCGGCCTCGACGATTCGCTCACCCCGCGCGCGACGTTGGTGGTGAAGACCACCGCCACGGATGGCACGGTCAAGCAGTTCTCGGCGCGCTGCCGCATCGACACGCCGGAAGAAATGCAGTACTACAAGAACGGCGGCATCCTGCCGTACGTGCTGCGCAGCCTGGTGGCGACGAAGTAAGTCGGCCACCAACGCAGGACGGCGTGGAACGCCCGCCCCCGAGCATTCCACGCCGTTTCCTGCACCAACTGTGTTATCAACACCCCCGTTGGTGCATACCCTACGCCCGGCCCCCGCGTCACCTAGATGTGGGGGCCGGGTGCGTTCGGGGGATCAGTCCGGCGTACCGTCGCGGTTCTGATCGCGGAACGCCTTGAAGCTGGTACGGACATTGGCGTTGACCGCGTCAGCCACCGTGCCCGGATCGCCCGCCGCGATGGGCGAGAGCAGGCCACCCTCCGCCCCCCAGAACCACTTGCCGATATCCACCAGCACGGTCACCTGCTGCAGATCGTCACCACCCGAAACGGCGGCCGTCAGTGGCACCGTGATCACCTCACTCACGTCGGTGGTGTACTCGAAGGCCTCACCATTGTAGGTCCCTTCCAGACGTACGCTGATGTCCGCAAAGGTCGGATTGGCCAGACGGAACGCCGCATCGATGGAATCACCGGCGATCGGCTTGTGCAGATTGAGGCGCACCGACGAGAACGTCCCACGCGGCGTGGTCACCGTGACCCGATTGCCATCGGTGCCGTTCACCGGCAGATCCAGGATCATCGGACGCAAGCGAATGGTCGCGCAGCCCGCCGTGAGCGTGCTGTCGTTGGCCAGACAGGACGTGCCTTCACCATGCAGGCGCACATCACGCAGCACGAGTTCGGCGCTGGTCACCACGATGGTATCCGTACCACGACCGATGGTGGTCCCCGCCGCGCCCGCGGTGACACCCACGTCCCCCGCAGACTGCGCTCCCCGGGCCACCTGGAAACCGAGCGCTATCTGCGCGTCGGTCTCCGGGCCAACACCATTGTCATCGTCGTCGCTGCCACAGGCTGCGAGCAGCAGAGCACCAGAGAGTGAAACGGCCACGGCGCCGAGTCGAGCCGAATGAATGAGTCGATGCATATTAAGCACTCCTGTCGGATGAAAAATCGATGCGATCGAAAAGACGAGTCGCACGCGCATTTTGTAGGTACACTCGCCGCTCCCACCTCGTCGGTGATCCATCCCACCGCATCAACATCTTTGTTACTGCTTCCCGTGTGCGTCATCACATCGCAACAACATTTCTCTGCACGTAAGACACTGCAGCGTTCGCTCGTATCATGATTGCTGTCGTCGTCAATCCTGCGGCAGGCAACGGTCGTGCCCGCAACATCGCCAGCGATGTCATGCGTGCATTACAACATCGCGAGGACATCGTTGAGTTCACCACGAGAACGCGTGGTGATGAAGCTCAGCAGACATCACTCGCGATCGAACGTGGCGCGCGATGCGTTGTAGTGGTCGGCGGCGACGGCTCCGTGCATCACGCTGTGCGAGCGCTCACATCGGCGACGCGGCGCGTCCCGCTGGCTATCGTGGCCGCTGGCACCGGCAACGATTTTGTGAAATCGCTTGGTACGCCAGCGCACGACATCCACGCCATGGTGCAGTGCATCACGCGCGCACAGACTCGTCCCATCGATGTTGGCCTCATCGATGGCACGCCGTTTGTGAATGCGGCAGGCCTCGGCTTCGATGTCGCCGTACTTGAACGCATGCAGCAGAAGCAGACACAGGGGCGACAGCAATGGCTCGGCGGTACGGCTGCATATGTGGTGACAGCCCTTGGCGCACTGCTGGGCTATCGCGGCTTTGACGCATCACTCCGCACCACGCTGGCATCATCGCACGATGCCCCCGGCGCACCAGCCTGGCAGGAACGCATCGGGCACCACGCGCATCTCATGACCGTGTTTGCCAATGGGCAGTGTTTCGGCGGCGCATTCCGCATTGCACCTGAGGCACGTCTCGATGACGGACTGCTCGACGTCGTCGATATCGGCGCACTCACACCGTGGCAGCGGCCGGCAGTGTTTCTGCGGGCAGTACGGGGAACCCATCTCTCGCATGCGGCGGTGCGCTCACACTTCGGCGCAGCATTCACCTTGCACTGTGAAGCGCCGCCACTCTATGAAGCCGATGGAGAGTTGTATCGCGCATCGGCGGCCACGGTGACGATCAGCGTACGTCCGGCGGCGCTCGACATCATCGTCTGAAAGCGCCTGAGAGCATTGCCGGTCCATACCGATGTGAATCACATGCGCACAACCAACTCGGCGTAAAGCAAAACCACCCGAATCGACAATGTCGACCCGGGTGGTTCCCCCCTGTTCGCCCCCTCCACGAAGCGTCCAGAAACCTTCAGCAGCTCTGTCCCCTCTGACATTCCACTGCCACGCTTTCAAACACCGTGCCTCTTGGAAGGTTCCGATGTCGCGTGACAGTGGGCCTGCATCGTGCCCGATCGCTGACACACTCCGCATGTGCGTCGATCGATCGGTGTTGCGACATCGTTACGGGCGCTGCACCTGATGACCGATCATGCCACCGAGCAACGCGCCACCGAGCGCGCCAACCGCTGCGCCCTTGCCCTTGTCACGCGACGAGATCACACCGATCGCCGCACCAGCCGCCGCGCCGTAGATGGCACCCTTTTCCGTTTGGCGACGTCCAGCTTGCGCACCCGTACCTGTGCCCGCGCCGCTACCCGATCCAGCCGTGCCTTCGCCGGTGCTCCCACCGCTGCTGCGCCGTGGCGCGGAGGTTTGCGGCGCAGGCAGGTAGACCACGCGTGTCTGCGGTTGCTGCGCCGGGTATGCGGCCTGAGGATACGCCGCCTGTTGATATCCATACGGCGTCTGATATTGCCCCGGATACGGTGCGTATCCCTGCGGATAACCCAGCTCGGCCGGACCGACATACATCTGTCGGTTGGCCGGTGCCTGTGCCGCGGCCATCAGATCAGCGCGCAGTTGCTGGTCGAAGTCCTTGTCGCGACCACCACACGCGGTGAGTACACCGAAAGCGACCGGAGCGAGGAGTGGCAGCGCCGCATGGCGCATCCTGCTGGGCAGCGACGGCACACGTTCCGGCTGGTTCTGATTGGTGATCATGGTCGGTGCTCCTGATTGGATGGGCACGTGTGGGGATCCATGTGGTCTTCCCCGACACGCCGCCGACACCCCTGTACTAGGCAGGGACCGTGCCACGACGTTTGCGCCCAATTCCCGGCACTTCTGGCGAATTTCTGGCGATGTTGTCCTCAATCGTGGTCACTGGGCCGTCCCGCATGGGCGACAGGCGGGTATCAGTCAGGCAGTGACCATCGATCACAACCAGATGGGGATTGGCAGCGTTATGCTCACGTGCGTAGCGTTCAGTCCCGCGTCCGGCGGTCAGACCGCCTCCCACCCTTCAGGAGCATTCGATGTCCATTCGTTCGCGTTTCGCCGCCCTGGCGGCGTCGATCGCCTTCGTACCCGCACTCGTCGGTGCGCAGAGCGCGCCCGCAGGTCCCGCCCCACTCAAGGTGGGCGACGCGGCTCCCGACTTCACGGTGGCGACCGCAACGGCGGCCGGGCTTTCGGCAAAGCCGTTCAAGCTCTCGGAGCATCGTGGTGAGACCGTGATCCTCGCCTTCTTCCCGAAGGCCCGCACCCGCGGCTGCACGGTACAGATGGAATCGTATCGCGACCGCTATGCAGAGCTGTTCAAGAGCGGGCAGAAGGTGACGCTGGTGGGCGTGAGCGTCGATCCCGACAGCGCCCTCACCTCGTGGGCGAAGGATGCCAAGTTCCCGTTCCAGTTCGCCGCCGATGTGGATCGTAAGGTGGGTGTCGCCTATGCCGCCAATACCGGCGAAGGCTTTCACAAGCGCCTGCTCTACGTGATCGATCCGCAGGGCAAGATTGCGTACGTCGCCGCGCCCTTCAATCAGATGTCGGCCGACGCGTACACGGACCTCGGCTCGGCCATCACGAAGGCCGGCCACGGCGCGCACTGAGTCCGTGAAAGACACCCGCGCCCTGCTCGCCGCCCTCCACGCTGCGGCGGTGCAGGGCGCGGCGCCCTATCTGCATACAACACGCGCGGTCGATCGCTGGCTCATCGCACAGCGCGCCCGCCGCAGTGACACGCCGCTTCCTCCGGTGCATGTCTTTGCCTTGGGGAAGGCCGCCTGGGCCATGGCAGAAGGAGCCTGTGCCGCCCTGGCCGATCACGACCTCGTCGTTGCCGGCGGCGTGGTGGTGAGCAATCATCTGCCCACCGGCGGCACCGCAGGGCAGATCGCCCCACTGCCGTCCGTTCTGCGGCGTGCGCTGGGAGATCATCCCGTACCGGGTCCGGCCTCTCTCGATGCGGCCGATCAGATCGACGAGGCGATCCGTGACATCGAACCCGGCGCGCTCGTACTCGTCCTGCTCTCGGGCGGAACGACGGCGCTGTGCGCAGCGCCAACGGCCGCGCTCTCACAAGCCGTCGGCGACGCCGAACGCGCGCAGGCCCACATCGCCAATCTCGCACAGACGCTGCTCGAGTCCGGGTTGGCCATCCACGAGATGAACACCATTCGACGCCGCGTGCTGCGGTTCGGTGCCGGTCGTCTCGCGTCGGCCATCGCCAAACGCGGCGTCATCGCCATCGGTACCTTCGCGATCAGTGATGTCATCGGCGACGAGCCGTCGGTCATTGGCTCGGGCCCATGCTCTCCCGACCCAATCGATGACGGCGATTTTCTGGCACTGCTCGACGCCCATGACCTGCGTCCCCGCCTGGAACGGGCGATGAGCACCGCGCTGGGCCTCGAAGGACACAGCACCCCGCCGGCCGTGCCACGGGCCAACGATCCGGCTTTTGCGTTGGTCGACTACACACTCGTGGCGCGCAACGCCGATGCCGTGGCGGCCATGGCCGACGCCGCTCGTGGTCAGGGCATCGACGTGGTGCTCACCGATGAAGACCCACTCGCCGGTGACGCGGACGCACTCGGCAGCGCGCTCGCCGCCCGTGCGATCCGGCAGGCGCGCACCATGCCTCCCGGCACCTCGACCGTGCTGCTGGCCGGGGGAGAGCCCGTCGTGAACCTGCGCGCGACGATTGAGCGTGCGGTGCAGCATGGCGATGAGGACGATGCCCGACTGGCGGAGTCGCACCACGACGTCCCTGCGCTGGTGGACGCGCCCCTGGTGCCCCCACGTCCGTCAGCGGCTGACGAACCGATGCTGGGCGGCCGTATGCAGGTACTCGCGCTGTCCGCCGCACTGGCTCTCGAGCAGGCGGCCATGCGCGGCGACACCACCGCCTGGCGCATTGCCCTGGTGGCGGCCGGTACCGATGGCCGCGATGGCCCCACCGATGCCGCGGGCGCCATCGTCGATGCCGCCGTTCCCGCACTGGCTCGCCGCGCTGGTCGCACGCCGGAAGCAGATCTCGACACCGGTCGGTCCTGGTTTTCGCTCGACGCCGCCGACGCCCTGCTCCGTACCGGCCCGAGTGGCACCAATGTGATGGACGTGGTCGCGGTGCTGATTCGCACCTGACCTCGTTCCGCTATGGTGGATGGTGGGCCGGACCGGTAGTGTTGCCGGATCCATTCCCTCCATCCGTCGGTGATGCCCGCCAAACGCGCTCCGCGACCCCCCGTCCCACCGCCACCCGCTGCCGAACCGGCCACACCGCCGGCGGCCGCGCCAGAAGCTCCTGCTGGTCCGCCGGACGCGTTCCGCCGGCGCCCACGTCAGTCCCGTGGGCAGAAACGGGTGGAGTTGTTGTTGGACGCGGCGGCAACGGTGATCGCCCGGTCGGGGCTGGAGGCGGCCACCGCTGAAGCCATCGCACTCGAGGCCCGGACCGCCAAAGGCTCACTGTACCAGTTCTTTCCCAATCGTGACGCCGTGCTGGCCGCGCTCGCTCTGCGCTTCTCCGACGAGATGCGGGCCATCCACGAGCGTGCCTTTCCAATCGACTCGCATGGGCTCACCCTCGAACGGTTGATCGATCGCATCGTCAAGCCGTTGGCCGAGTTCCACGATCGCAATCCGGCCTTCCGTCGGGTATTCGCACATCACGATGGCCCCAGCGACGACACCCGATCGGCCCCCTCGCGACTGCGAGTGCAGCTTTTTGAGTCGTTTGTGGACCGTCTGGACGTGCTGTTTGCGGCGCGCAATCCACGTCTGGGCACTCGGGAGCGCCGTCGTGCCGCACTGGTCGCGGCCAGTATCGGCCAGAGTATTCTGGCTCGCCGCGCACGCGCAGCGGCCCCCGACAAGAAGGCCCTGTTCGATGACCTGCGTCGTATCCTGATTCTGTACCTCGAGCCCCTGCTCGATCCGGCGCCGGCCACAAAGCCCCCCGACGTCGTCGCCTCCGGCACGGCCAAACGCAGTCGAGCGACCAGCAAAGCGCCGGGCAAGACGGCCACCAAGGCCGGCAAGGGCACCGCCAAGCCCGCCAAATGACACGCGGCCATTCCACCGGGGTATGACGCCCGTCGGCGTGTACGCGGCGCATCCTGCGTCGCGCATACGTTGCCCTCGGCTTCCCCATTTGTGAGCTTTCCGGCATGGCCAACATCGTCACTATCGGAATCGTGCAGGATACGGCGTCCGATGATCTCGCCAGCAATGTCACCAGAGCCGTGGCGCGGGTACGCGACGCGGCCTCCAGTGGCGCTCAGATCATCTGCCTGCAGGAACTCTTCAACGCGCCCTACTTCTGCAAGACCGTACGCCCCGAGCGATTCGATATCGCCGAGCCGGTGGACGGTCCGATCGTGCACACGTTCCAGGCACTCGCCAAGGAGCTAGCGGTCGTCATCGTGGTGCCGTTCTACGAACGCGAGGCGCCGGGGCTGTATCGCAATTCCGCCACGGTGATCGACGCCGATGGCGCGATCCTTGGCACGTACCGGAAGATGCACATTCCGCACGATCCCCTGTTCGAAGAGAAGTACTACTTCGCACCGGGCGACGTGACGGGCGACCAGCGCACCGATCGGCATCCGGGCTACAACGGCTTCCGCGTGTGGCGCACCAAGTACGCCGACATTGGAGTGCTCATCTGCTGGGATCAGTGGTATCCCGAAGGCGCACGCATCACGTCGCTGCTTGGGGCACAGATCCTGTTCTATCCGACCGCCATCGGCTGGCATCCCGCCGAAAAGCCCACGTTCGGTGACGCGCAGGTCGATGCCTGGCGCACCGCGCAGCGCGCACATGCCATCGCCAATGGGGTGTTCGTCGCGTCGCCCAATCGTGTGGGGTTCGAACCAGAACCCGGCACCGAGGGACTCGAGTTCTTCGGACAGTCATTCATCTGTGATCCGTTCGGTCGTTACCTCGCGCAAGCAGGTACCGAGCCGACCATTCTCACGGCGACCTGTGATCTCGGGCTGATCGAGGAGACCCGTCGCAACTGGCCGTTCCTGCGTGACCGCCGTATCGACGCGTACGGCCCGATCACGCAGCGATGGCTGGGGGGCGCGTAGCGTGGCGGTGGCACCGATCATTGCGGCCAATGCGGCGATCATTGCCGCCAACGCCGCCATCACGGCGAGTGTGGCAGCCAGTCGCGCGGCCGTGCTGAAGCACGGTAGCGGTGCCGTGCCGCCGCTGCGCATGCCGGCCGAGTGGGAACGTCACGACGCGACGTGGATTGGCTGGCCCAATCACGAACCCGATTGGCCAGGCAAGTTTGCGCCCATCCCGTGGGTGTACACCGAGATCGTGCGGGCGCTCGCGCCGTACGAGCGGGTGGAGATTCTCTGCCACGACGAAAGCGTGGTGGACAGCGCCCGGCATCATCTGTCGCAGCATGGCGTCGATCCGGCCGGTTATCGGTTGCATGTGCAGCCGACGGATCGAGTGTGGCTGCGTGATTCCGGCGCCACTGGCGTGATGCGTCCCGATGGCAGCATCGCGCTCGTACAGTGGGGATTCAACGGCTGGGCCAAGTACGACAATTCGTCGCTCGATGCCCATGTGCCCGCGCGCATGGCAACGATCGCCGAACTGCCGCGCATCGAGGCGCGTCGCCACGACAATGGCGAGCCGCTCATTCTCGAAGGTGGCGGCATCGAGACCGACGGACTGGGCACGATGCTCGTTACCGAAGAGTGGTTGCTGTCCGATGTGCAGGTGCGCAATCCCGGATTCACGCGCGACGACTACGAGCGGGCTTTTGCCGAATATCTTGGCATCTCGCACACCATCTGGTTGGGTGAAGGCTGTGTGGGCGACGACACGCATGGTCACATCGACGACATCGCGCGTTTTGTGGCGCCCGGCGTCGTCGTGCTCGCGCATGAAGAAGATGAGTCCGACGAAAACCACGCCCGTTCGCTCGACAATCTGCAGCGTCTGAAAAAGGCACGTGATGCGCGTGGCAAGCAGATCGAGGTGGTCACGCTGCCCTTCCCGCGCGCCGTCATCATGGACGACATGCGGCTGCCGGCGAGCTACGCCAACTTCTACATCGGCAATGGGGTGTGTCTCGTGCCGACGTTCAACGACCGCAACGATCGCGTGGCACTGAACACGATGGCCGAGTTGCTGCCGGAGCATGACGTGATCGGCATTCATGCGGTGGACCTGGTGTGGGGTCTCGGCACCCTGCACTGCCTGTCGCAGCAGCAGCCGGCAGCACTCGAGGGTGACGCACGTTGACCAGTCCCACGCCGGACGACCGGCCCGACGATCGTTCCACGCCGGAACTGCCGCGCTGGGCACAGCGGCCCGCCGGTGGCGGAGCGACGCTCTCCGAAGAACGCATGGCGACCTACTTCGGCGCCAAATGGGACAGTGTGTACAAGCGCAAGCTGGCGCCGTTCCTCGAAGATCCGTCCTTTGTGCCGACCTGGAATTGGAGTGCCGCGCTGGCTCTGCCCGTCTGGTTTCTGTACCGCAAGTTGTACTTGCCGTTCGCGGTGTTTTTTCTCGTGCCGAACCTGGTGTTCCGATTGCTGACCCGCTCCGACACCGCGCTCACCGTTGAGGCGCTGCGCAAGCCGGAGAACGAGTGGCTGCTGATGATGAATCTGGCAGTCCATCTGTCGTCGGCCATCGCGGCTGGTGGCACCGCCAACTGGCTGTTGTTTCGCCGGGCTCGGGCGGCCTCCCATTTTGTGGAACACCAGCAGCTCCCAGCCGGTGAGGGGCTGTCCCTGCTCCGTCGGATGGGTGGGGTGAATCGACTGGCCACGGCGCTTTTTGTGTCGCTTTCACTGGTCATCGTGCTTGCCCAGTACCGGGGATGAAGCCGGTGTCACAGTCGCGGCCGTCTCGTTTCACGTCCGGACCGTATCCGGTACGTTGAGCGACGAGTGACGGGACGCACGTTGGCGATGTTGTGTCTGTGATGACTGACGCCGAGTTGGTCGTCCGGACGCGTGCCGGGGATCCGGAAGCGTTCGGAACTCTGGTATCGCGTTATTACAACGCATGCTGGCGGTTCGCCTACCACATGCTGGGAGAGCGGGCAGATGCGGAAGACGTGGTCCAGGAGTCATTTCTCCGGGCCTATCTCGCGATTGCGCGGTATGATGAGCGCGATCAATTCCGTGGCTGGCTTTTCCGAATCCTGACCAATCAGTGCCGCAACGCGCTCACATCCCGCGGCCGTCGCACACGACGGTTCGTGCAGGACGACATCGCTCTGGAAACCGCGCCGGCCGCTCCGCCGGGGCCGGCTACGGGCGTGGAGGACGCGGCACTCATTCGTGCGCTGGGGCAACTCGATCCGGCGCAGCGGGAAGCATTGTTGCTCAAGTACGCCGAGGGACTGGAATACTCGGAAATGTCCGCCATGACCGGTGCGGGCGAATCAGCGCTCAAGATGCGCGTGAAACGGGGCAGCGAACGGCTCCGCGCACTGCTGGGACGTTCATTCGAAGATCTGCCACCGAACGCATCGCGGTCGCCGGGGGAACCCTCGACGTGATTCATCGTATGGTGCTACATGGCTGATCCTATCGAACTCCCCTTCGAGCGTCCGTCGGACGAGGCGGAGCTGATCGCGCGGCTGCGTGGGTCGTATCGTGCACTGCCTGCGCCGTCGGTCGAACAAATCCAGCGTTGCACCGCTGCGGTGTTCGCGGCAGCGGCGCCTGCGCCGGCGCGCGGTGTCCGCCGTCTGGGGCTGCGTCCTCAGTGGTGGTGGGGCGCGGCGGCGGCGGCCACGCTGATCGTGACCGTCATGCGGCCGTGGCGTGGCGAAGAAACCCAGCGCCATGCTGACAGCGCCTTTGCAGCCGGCACGGCGGCGGCACTTCCCGTCGGTTCCACACGGGTCGAAGGTGACGGGGAGATCCGCTTCGAACTCACGCTGCCGAGCACGGCTCGCGCAGTGTCGATCGTCGGGGATTTCAACGGCTGGGACGAGAAGAAGACGCCAATGGCCAAGCGCGGTGACGAAGGCACCTGGTCGGTGCGGCTACCGCTGAGCCCTGGCCGGTACACGTACGCGTTTGTGGTGGACGGTCGCGAGTGGTTGGTGGATGCCCTCGCCCCGCAGGTGCCTGACGCCGGCTTTGGCCCTGCCAATGCGGTGATCGTGGACGGCGCCGACTGATGGGTCTTTCCGGCGCCGCCTGGCTGATGCTCGCGCAACTCACCTCTGCCTCTCCGGCGGTCGGTGCGATGCTCGAGCCATCGGCCATGTTCACTCCCGAGTGGACCGCGTCGGATCTGCAGCACGTCACTCAGTCCCAGCAGCAGGTGCAACAGCAGGTGCAGTTCGATGCGGCGCGTTTCGATTCCGTCACCGCCAACACGCTGCGCGGGCTGTTCGAAGATGCCGTGGAAATGGGGCTGCCCACCAAGCCGCTCATCAATCGTGCCCTGGAAGGCTCGGCTCGCCGCATGACGGGCGAGCGTATCGTGCGGGTGGTGCGGGAGCTCGCGGCCGCGCTGAACGAGGCCAAGGGCGTGCTGGGTCCGGGCTCGACCACGGATGAACTCGTGGCCGGCGCTGAGGCCCTGCGCGCCGGTTACGATGCGCGAACCGTGGCCGCCGTCCGTGCGGCCCGGACGCCCGGCACGGCCGTGACCGCCTTGATGGTACTGACCGACCTGGCCCGCAACGGGGTGCCCACCGGCACGGCCCGTGAAGCGGTCACCAGCATCGCCAAGCTACCGCGCTCCGACGAGGCGCTGCTTGGCTTGCAGTTGGCGGTCGCCAAGAACGCCCAGCGAGGGCCAGGGATGGCCCTCGACGCGCTCAATCGCTATGTTCGGGGGACGATTCCCGGTTCATCGGGATTGTCTGCACCCGCGACGACTGATCGTAAACCGGTCCGGCCTCCAGACTCGTGACGCCCGCACGCCGCTCTCCCCGCGCGTCGCGCCGCCGCTCTTTGAAGAGCAGCGGATGGGCCGTGCCGTGCGCGTTTTCTGCGGCATTCGCCAGCGTCGCGCTCTCTGACGTAGCCGATGCGCAGGCCCGGGGCGAAGCACCCATCGCCCCAGCGGCCACCATCGGCCCCGTCACCGATGCCCCCACGCTCTCGGTGCTGGGCCTGGCGTCCGTCCCCGACGGCAGTGGGAACCCGCTGACGCAACGCAACGATCTGTGGCTGGGTGCCACCCAGCCTATCGGTCGGCTCGGCCGCTTTCATTTTGCCGCACTCGGCAGCGGCAACTGGCGCTTCCGGGAAACGGCCAGCAACGACGCACAGTCGCAAGGCATCCTGACGCTGCGCGCCCGCGCGCGCGTAGGCGAGCAGCGTGTCTGGAGTGCGGTGAGTTATGGATATGCTGGCGGCAACGGCAACCCGGCTTCGGCCATGATGGGTGGCTTGCCCGGCTCGCAGGCGGGCGGTGGGATCGATGGCCGCAGCGCCGACACCACCGTATCCCGCCGCATCGACGTCGGACAGGTAGGGCGTGCCGAGGCGGGTGTGATGAGCAACTACGGGGGCGTCGAATTTTCCTTCGGCATGTCGCTGGAACGCGCCACCCGGATCACCACGCAGACCATCGTGGTCGATGAGCCCAGTTCCATCCCGCTGACCCCCACGGGCGGATCGCGGGTGCTGAGCTCACGGTCACTGCGCACCATGCAACGGCGCGATCTGGCCACCGGCATGGCTTCCGCAGGCTTCAATACCGGCAGCACCACGTGGTTGGTGTCGGTGTCGGCGCCGGTCGCCACCTGGATCAGCAGCGATGCACTCGCACCTTCTGCACAACCCATCCCCACCATCGCGTCGCTCGCCGTGGTGCAACCGGTAACGGGTTGGCTTTCGTTGGTGGGCGCAGCGGCCAGCAATGCGGCGACTCTCGGCCCCAACGCCCTGCGTGATCAGGTGACCCAACAGGGAGGGCGCAACTATCGCAGCTTCTCCCCGGTCGTCGCGCTCGGTATCCGCATCTCCCGACTCGGCGGCAACGACAACGATGCCACGCCGGGCGGTATCCTCGCGTTCGAAACGCGTACCCTCGGCACCGTCGACTCGATCTCCATCGAACAAAACTCCCTCGAGCGCGACCACGCCGAAACCGACACACTGCGCGTGGTCCTGCTGATCGATGCCCCACGCGCCGAATCAGTGGAGTTGATGGGTGACGCGACCTCGTGGACCGTTACGCAGATGCGTCGTCATCCCAGTGGTCGCTGGCGCGCGGAGCTCAAGCTCGCGCCTGGTATGCATCGACTCATCGTGCGTTCTGATGGCGGCAAGTGGGTCGCGCCACCTGGTCTGCCGGTAGGCAATGATGACTATGGCACCCCGGTCGGGATGGTGCTGATCAAATCGCCAAAGCATTGAGAGATAGACGAAAAAACGAGCCCCCTACGACCGGTCACTGGTCGTAGGGGGCTCGGTACTAGGTGATACGCGATAGGTGGTAAGTCGGAGCTGGCTTGGGAGCGTTTCAGCTCAGCAACCCACCACCAGACTTACTTGTTGCCGCTATTCACCCGAACAACCTGGGTCGTGCTATCAGTAACACCTGCCCCGCTCACCATGAGCGTGAGCTGATAGTCTCCCGACGGCACCGACGGGAAATTGAGCGTCAGGCTGCGACCCGCCCCACCATCCGGCCGACCATTGTCGTTGTACTTGATCGAGACTGGCGTGAGGGCTTTGGAGAGTCCGATGGAACTGCCAAGACGCTGGAAAAAGCTCGCCCCGAGACGGGTGGCTCGCAGCGACACTTGCAGTGGCGCCGACGGGCTGGCCTGACGGTACATCTCCCAGTAAATGCCGATCGTGGTACCGCCCTCGATTTCTGTCGACCCATACGCCTGCGTCGCATTGCGTTCGAGCGTGGGCGTCGGCGACGGGTCGCCTCGCTGCAACAGCAGGTAGTCGGACAAGCGCGTTTCGCGCGGAAGTGGCGAGACCGTGTTGCGCACGCGGGCGGCACGCTTGCCGACCGGCGCCAGCACTTCGACACTGGCCAACATGGTGCTGGAGAATGGCACCAGCAGCGCGCTGTTGGCCGGCGCACTGTCTCTCACCACTTGCAGCGGCGCGCGGCCATCGAAACCGTCGAGGGTGAGCGCAGCCGTGTACGGTGCGCGCCCCATCTCCAGATCCCGCATCAGGCGATAGCCACCTGCAAGGATGGTGGTGTCACCACCTCGAAGGAAACGCGCGAACTGGTGTGGCAGCGCACCGTAGCCCGCGGCATACCGGGTCGAATACCGCATGCGTGCCTTCTTGCGCGTCGGCTCCCAATCCTTGGCCGTCGCCTGTGTCGGACTGCCGATACCGGAAGGCACCGCCATGAAATCGTAGCTGGGCGTCGGCTCGTGACCGACCACCTGCGGCGGCCGCGGATCCGCCGCGCCGCCGTTCTGTACCGACCACGCCGTGGGCCAGCCATACCGAAGCTGTGATTCGAGCAGATCGTCACCCCACTGCATGTCATAGGGGAGACGGCCCAGTGAATGCACACGCGACATCGTGAAGCGGGAATACCACTCGTTCTGCAGATCGTTGCCCGGCAGCATCCACAGCGGCTGTCCCAATCGGAACACCCGCGCATTTTCGGCGCCGCGCCCGCTGCATCCCAACGCCTTGTAGTTGGCGTGCATGGCAGGATCGAGCCAGAGCGTGAGATCGTCCCAGGCACAACGCTGGGCTTCCGGCATCGCGGCCAGCGCACGGCCGAACGCTGCCGACGCATCGACATGACGATTCAGATTGTGCAGCGCCAACCCCTGCAGCGCCGCGCACCACCAGTCGGTGCCTCCGCAGGCACGAGCGGCCTCGAGACCAACCTCAGCCTGCCCACCTTCGATGGCATACCGCACACGCATGCCATTCACCCAATCGTCCTTCGGATTCTCTCGTTGGGCTTTCGCCAGCACCTCGAGCAGCGCCTCGCGCTCGAGACGAGCATCAGCGCGTTCGGCCGGTGGTGGTACATCGCCATTGTTGTTCCAATAGCAGATGCGCCCCAGCGCCACTTCACAGGTGGCATCGGCACCACCGTTGTAGAAGCGGAGCCCCAACCGGTGGCTGCGTTCAAACGCATCCTGCTGCGTGCGCGCTTCGTTGCCGGCCGAGGTGATGGTCGACGGCGTTCCACGGAGCGGGTCCGCCGCACGTGCCGCCGAACGGGCCGAATCGGCCGCCGGGGAGTTGGCCGACGCAGCAGCGCCCGCCTGCGCAAACAACGACGCGGAGGCGGGCGCAAAGAGGAATGCGGCAAGCGCTGTAACCGTCATCAACCGACGGGGCGCGCACTTCTTCGAATAGTTCTGATTCACGAGTCCAGTCTTCTGAGGGAAGGCGTGAGAGCGAATCTACAGCCTCAGAAGCACCGACGGGATCAGAACGTGAACTTCAGTCCTGCCGTCAGCGCAAAGTTGTGTGCCACATTGCCGTCGACACGAAAGCCGATGGCATCCTGTGAGTTGAACTTGCCGATCCAGTCCTTGGCCTGCAGGCGCAGCGCCATGCCGGGCGTGAAGCCCACGTCCACTCCTACACCCAGAGTGTAGGCAACGTTCGTCGCGCGCACATTCAGGATGCTGGCATCGATGTCGTTGGTCATCCCGCCGATACCAACGGTGGCAAACGGTGCGATTCCTTCGGGACGAGCCGAGAGACCACCAAGTTCGAGACCTGCGTCATACATCCACGTCTTGGTCGACCCCACATTGACACCACCGATCAACGGCAACCCTATGCGCAGATCGCCAGAGCTGTAGGCCAGGCTGCCCACCAGCGAGACGCCGCGGGCGAGGGGAAAGCTGCCCTGCGCACCGATGACCGGACCGTTCGCATTCTTGAGGCTCGTGCCGATCGGGCCGTCATACCAGTTGCCGGTCAGCACGTAGCCGGCAAAAGGTGTCAGCGAAGCGCTGCCTCCACCGCCCGTCATGGGGGAAGTCTGCTGCGCCGCAAGCGGCGCCGCCGCGAAGGTGGCCAGGATCGAAGCGACGGAAAAACCGCGGCGAACAAAAGCTGTGTTCATACTCGGACACTCCAGTAGGTGACGATGCGGCATGGTGCACGGAGCGGACCACCCGCACGACATCGAAGCAAGTCTCTTTACGGCAACGCGTTACACGATGACAACCAAACGGATCCCGCCAAAGTGTCCTTCATTGAGGACAGCCTAATGCATCCGCAAGGTGTCAGCGATCACGAGCGGGCACTCATGGACCGGATCCGGGTTCGGGCTTCGTCCGCGCCCGGGCGCGGATGTTGAGCATCTCCACCAACACGGAAAACGCCATCGCGGCGTAGGTGTAGCCCTTCGAGATGTGCTGCCCGAGCCCCTCAGCGACCAGGTTGGTGCCGATCAGCACGAGGAACGCCAGCGCCAACATCTTGATGGTGGGGTGTCGGTCCACGAACGCGCTGATGGTGCCGGCCGCCGCCAGCATCACGATCAGGGCAATGACGTTGGCCCCGATCATGATCGACACTTCGTCGGCCATGCCCACGGCCGTGATCACCGAGTCGAGCGAGAACACGATATCGATGACCATGATCTGTGCCACCGTCACCCACAGGGTCTTCGGCGGACGGGCGTGTTGCTCGAGTTCTTCGTCGGGGCCTTCGAGTTTGGCGTGGATCTCATGGGTGGCTTTGCCGATGAGAAACAGACCGCCGACCAGCAGGATCAGGTCGCGTCCTGAGAACGGATGCCCGAATGCCGTGAACAGTGTGGCCGTCAGGCGCATCACCCAGGTGATCGACAGCAACAGCAACACGCGCGAGACAAACGCACCGGCCAGGCCCAGTGAGCGCGCCCGCGGCTGCTGATCCCGCGGCAGCTTGCCGGCGAGGATCGAGATGAAGATGATGTTGTCGATGCCGAGGACGACCTCGAGCACCGTCAGCGTGAGCAGGGAGATCCACGCCTGCGGGTCGGAGAGCCAATGGAGCATCCCACAAGTCTGGCTCCCGTTCCGGAACGCGCCAAGTCTTGGTGCGCGGATAGGCTAGGGATGGCCTGGCGATGATCCCGATTCGTTATTTTCAAACGCTATGACTTCGGATCCTCATTCCCCTGCTCCTGAACGTCCGGCGGTTGTGCTGCTGTCCGGCGGCCTCGACTCCGCGACCGCGTTGGCCGTGGCCCGGCGCGATGGGTTCACGCCCTACGCCATGACCTTTCGTTACGGGCAACGCCATGCGGGAGAGATCGAGGCCGCCCGTCGGGTTGCCGCGGCGCAGCAAGCCGCCCGTCACGTGGTGGTGGATATCGATTTGCGGCAGTGGGGCGGATCCGCACTCACCTCCGATGTGGAGGTGCCCAAAGACCGTGATGTGGACGAGGTCACGGACGAGATTCCCGTGACGTATGTGCCGGCGCGCAACACGATCTTTCTGTCGTTTGCGCTTGCCTGGGCAGAGACGCTGGGCGCCGACGCGATTTTCATCGGCGTCAACGCGCTCGACTATTCGGGCTACCCGGATTGTCGGCCCGAGTACGTGGCCGCATTCGAGACGATGGCCAATCTCGCCACGCGGGCCGGTGTGGAAGGCACGCAGCGGTTGACCATTCATGCTCCCTTGCAGCACCTCACCAAAGCCCAGATCGTGACGCTGGGCCGTAGCCTGGGCGTGGATTACAGCCTCACCACAAGCTGCTACGACCCGGCACCGGATGGCACAGCGTGCGGGCATTGCGATGCCTGCCAATTGCGCCTGCGGGGCTTCGCCGAAGCCGGCGCTGCTGATCCCATCGCCTACGCGGGCTGACCGACGTGGCGTACACGGTGAAGGAGTGTTTTTACACGCTGCAGGGGGAAGGCGTGAACGCCGGGCGCGCGGCGGTGTTCTGCCGGTTCTCCGGGTGCAACCTGTGGACGGGGCGGGAGGCTGACCGGCACAAAGCCACCTGCACGTTCTGCGATACGGACTTCGTGGGCGTTGGTCCCGATGGCGGCAAGTTTGCCACCGCCGCAGCACTGGCGGCCTTCGTGAAGAGCCGCTGGCCGGTCGACGCTCCGGGCAGTGCGCGACCGTTCGTGGTATGCACCGGTGGGGAGCCGCTGCTGCAACTCGATGAAGCGGCCATCGACGCACTGCATGCGGAGGGCTTCGAGATTGCCGTGGAGACCAATGGCACGCAGCCGGCGCCGGCAGGGTTGGACTGGATCTGTGTGAGCCCCAAAGCCGACGCGCCAGTAGTGCTCACACGGGGTGATGAACTCAAGCTGGTGTTTCCCCAGGAGCAGGCACGTCCCGAACGATTTGCCTCGTTGGAGTTTGCGCACTTCCTGTTGCAGCCCATGGATGACCCCCAGGCGGCCGAGAACACCCGCGCCGCACTGGCCTATTGCCTCGCGCATCCGCAGTGGCGGCTGTCGGTGCAGACGCACAAGGTGCTGGGAATCCGGTGATGCTCGCGCGGTGAACCCAGGGGTGAAAGCACTCTCCGGTGGGCTGTGAGGTAACGGACGGCAGCAAGTAGCACGACGGCTCAACGCCGGTCACTCGACAGGGTGGCCGGCGTTCTTTTTGGGTCTTCGATGAGGTGGCGGTTGTTATCGAGGCGTCAGCATCGACTCGCATCTTCCGCGCTCACCCCTCGACCCGTTCACATGACTTCGAAGATGCTGATGGCCGGATTCACGGCCGTGGTGTTGCTGCAGGCCTGCAAGCGCGAACACGCAAAGGAGGAAGAGACCTCCCGCTTTCTGGCCATCAGGCCCTTGGTCCTCGATACGTCGTACGAGAAGCCGTATGTGGCCCAGGTCCGGTCGCTCCGGAATATCGAAATCCGTGCGCAGGAGAAGGGCTTTCTCGAAGAAATGCCCGTGGACGAGGGGCGCACGGTGAAGGCCGGACAGTTGCTGTTCCGCATCATGCCGAAGGTGTACGAGGCGGAACTGCAGAAAGCCGAAGCCGAGGTGCGCATGGCCGAGATCGAACTGGAGAACACCCAGTCGCTGGTCACCAAGCGCATCGTTTCGAAGAACGAACAGGCGATGGCGCAGGCCAAGCTCGATGGTGCCCGCGCCGAAGCCGCGCAGGCCCGGCTGCATCTGTCCTTCACCGAGATCCGCGCACCGTTCGATGGAGTGCTCGATCGCATCCCGAAAAAACTCGGCAGTCTGATCGAGGAAGGAGAGCTGCTCAGTACACTCTCCGATAACCGGCGTGTGTTCGCTTACTACAACGTGTCGGAGCCCGAGTACCTCGACTACCGCTCCAAGACGCCCAACGGGAGCGGTCAGAAAGTCACGCTGCTGCTCGCCAACAACACACGATTTCCGCACAAGGGCGAAGTCGAAACCATTGAAGGCGAGTTCGATCACGAGACAGGCAACATCGCGTTTCGGGCGGTGTTCCCGAACCCCGATGGCCTGTTGCGGAACGGGGAGACCGGCAAGGTCCTGATGACGGTGCCGTACACCCAGGCCATGGTGATCCCGCAGAAAGCCACATACGAAATCCAGGACAAGACGTACGTCTTCGTGATCGACGAGGCCAACAAAGTGCACGCCCGTCTCATCACGGTCACCGGGCGCATGCCGGATCTGTTCGTGGTCGGCAGCGGATTGTCGGTGAACGACAAGATCCTGCTCGAAGGGGTGCAGAAGGTGAAGGACGACGACGTGATCAAGTTCGAATTGAAGGACACACGTCAGGTCCTCGCGTCCCTTCGGCTCAAGGCGGAATAGACCGCATGCTGAACAAGTTCATCCAGCGACCGGTGCTCTCCATTGTCCTGTCGCTGTTGATCCTCTTTGTCGGCGGCTTGGCCCTGACACAATTGCCGGTCACGCAGTACCCGAACATCTCGCCGCCCAAGGTCACCATCCTGGCGGACTATCCCGGCGCCAACAACGAACTGCTCATCAAGGCCGTGGTGATTCCGCTCGAGCGGGCCATCAACGGCGCGCCCGGGCTCAAGTACATCACGTCCGACGCTGGCAACGACGGCGAAGCCAACATCCAGGCCGTCTTCAATCTGGGTACGGATCCCAACCAGGCCACGCTGGCCATTCAGAACCGGGTGGCGTCGGTCGTGAACAAGCTGCCCCCCATCGTGGTGCGCGAAGGGGTGAAGATCACGCGTGAGGAGCCCAACATGCTCCTCTATGTCAACCTGTACAGCGACGATCCGCAGGCCGATCAGAAGTTCCTGTTCAACTTTGCCGACATCAGTCTGATCTCGGAGCTCAAGCGCGTCGACGGCGTGGGCTTTGCCGACATTCTGGGCAACCGTGAATACGCCATGCGCATCTGGCTCAAGCCTGATCGCCTGACGGCGTTCAAGGTGTCGCCGGAAGAAGTCATGGAATCCCTGAGCGCGCAAAGCCTCGAAGCCTCACCGGGCAAGGCCGGCGAAAGCTCGGGCAAACGCTCGCAGGCCTTCGAGTATGTGCTCAAGTACCCGGGGCGCTTCACCACCAAGGAGGAGTACGAAAACGTCGTCATCCGGGCCAGCGCGAATGGCGAGATCCTCCACCTCAAGGACATTGCGGACGTGGAGTTTGGCAGCTCCATGTACGACATCTACTCCACGCTCGACGGCAAACCGTCGGCGGCGATCGTGCTCAAGCAATCGTATGGCAGCAATGCCAGCCAGGTCATCAAGGATGTGAAGGCCAAGCTGGAGGAGATCAGCAAGTCGACCTTCCCGAAGGGCATGCACTACGAGATCAGCTACGACGTGTCGTCGTTTCTGGATGCTTCGATCGACAAGGTGCTGCACACACTGATCGAAGCATTCGTGCTGGTGGGCATCGTGGTGTTCGTGTTTCTCGGCGATTGGCGGTCCACGCTGATTCCGGCGGTGGCGGTGCCCGTCTCGCTGATCGGCACCTTCGCCTTCATGCAGTACTTCGGTATCACGCTCAACCTGATCACACTGTTCGCTCTGGTGCTGGCCATCGGTATCGTGGTGGACAACGCCATCGTGGTGATCGAAGCCGTGCACGCCATCATGGAGGAAGAAGGGCTCGATCCGCTGGCCGCCACACGCAAAGCGGTGAGCCAGATCGCCGGCGCCGTCATCGCGATCACCTTCGTCATGGCCGCCGTGTTCATTCCCGTGGGCTTTCTCTCGGGACCGGTGGGCATCTTCTACCGGCAGTTCTCCATCACCATGGCCACGGCCATCGTGTTGTCCGGCTTCGTCGCACTCACGCTCACGCCGGCACTGTGTGCGATGCTGCTCAAACCACATACGCACGACAAGCGACGCTCCCCTGTGGGCCGCTTTCTGGACGCGTTCAATCGTGGGTTCGGCCGCACCACCGACGGCTATGTGCGCCTGCTGTCGGGCATCGCCTCGCGGCGCCTGGTCACCTTCGGTGTGCTCGTGTTGTTGTGCGGCGGCACCTGGCTGGCCGGCAAGACGGTTCAGAGTGGGTTCATTCCCAACGAAGACCAGGGAATGTTCTACGCCATTGTGCAGACACCACCAGGCTCGACGCTCGAACGCACCAACGAAATCGTCTCGCGCCTGCAGAAGGTGTCGGAAGAGGTCGAAGGCGTGCAATCGGTATCCGCACTGGCCGGCTATGAAATCCTGACCGAAGGCACCGCCGCCAACACAGGTACCTGCCTCATCAACCTGAAGGATTGGAGTGAGCGCAAACACTCGGCGCAGGAGATCATCGCCGAGTTGGAAGAGAAGACCAAGGACATCACTGGCGCGAACATCGAGTTCTTCCTGCCGCCGGCACTACCCGGCTATGGCGCCGCCGGCGGTTTCGAGCTGCGCCTGCTCGACAAGGCCGGATCGGGCGACTACAAGCGCATGGAAACCATCAGCAACGACTTCGTGGCCGAGTTGTCCAAGCGAAAAGAGATGACATCGGTGTTCACGTTCTACAGCGCCAGCTTCCCGCAGTACATGCTGCGACTGGACAACGAGCTCGCGCAGCAGAAGGGCGTCAATATCGACAATGCCCTCAACACGCTGTCCACCCTGCTGGGCTCCAACTACGAAATCAGCTTCATCAAGTTCGACCGGCAGTACAAGGTCATCGTGCAGGCGGCACCGGAATACCGCGCCCAACCCGAGGACGTTCTCAAGCTGTACGTGAAGAATGATCGTGACGAAATGGTCCCCTACTCCGCCTTCATGCGCATGGAGAAGGTCTACGGCCTCTCGGAAATCACGCGGCACAACATGTCGAACGCATCCGAGATCAGCGGATCGGCTGCGCCGGGGTACAGCAGCGGTGAGGTCATTCGCATCATCACCGAAACAGCCAGCAAGGCGCTCCCCCGCGGATATGCCATCGACTGGGCCGGCATCTCGCTCGACGAAGTACGTCAGGGCAACCAGGCCATCTACATCTTCATCGTTTCGCTGGTGTTTGTGTACCTGATTCTCTCGGCCCAGTACGAGAGCTTCATCCTGCCACTGGCCGTGGTGTTCTCGCTGCCCGCCGGGGTGTTCGGCGCCTTCCTGCTGCTGCTCGTGACGGGACTCGAAAACAACATCTATGCACAGATCGCGATGGTGATGCTCATCGGCCTGCTGGGCAAGAACGCGGTGCTCATCGTGGAGTTTGCCTCGCAGAAGCACAGCCAGGGGGCCACGGCCCTCGACGCCACCATCGAAGGCGCCAAGGCACGATTCCGCCCTATCCTCATGACATCGTTTGCCTTCATCGCCGGCCTGATTCCCCTCATGTTCGCCACCGGCCCGGGCAAGATCGGCAACCGTACCATTGGCACGGCGGCTTTCGGTGGCATGCTGCTCGGCACATTGCTCGGCGTCATTCTCATCCCCGGCCTCTATTACGCCTTCGCGAAGACGTCGGAACGCCATCCGTTCATTGCGAACGAAGAAGAATCGCCGTTGACGGAGCTCTGACCACACATGTCATCACTTTCCCGACTTTCGCTGCTGGTGATGGTGGCCGGCGTGTCCGGATGCGTCGCCCCGTCCATGCCCGCTCCACTGGTGCGCCCCCCCGCGCCCGCATCTTTTGGCGGCCCGACCGACAGCGCCCACCGCGCAGACACCACCAGCACGGCGACCGTGAACTGGCGGACATTCTTCGAAGATTCCACGCTCCGGGCGCTGATCGAGACGGCCGTCGCGAACAACCCGGAGATGCTGTCGACGTTGCAGGAGGTCGAGATGGCGCGCAACGAGGTGCGCGCCATCCGCGGGCGGCTCGCGCCCCAGGTCCGTGCCGGGGCGACGCTGGGCATGGACAAGAGTGCGCGCTACACGGCAGAGGGGGCTGGCAATGCCTCCACCGACATCACCGAAGGCAAGGAAGTCCCGGAGCCATTGGGAGACATCGGGCTGGGATTCACCGCATCATGGGAAGCCGATATCCGCGGACGCATCCGGAGCCAAAAGGGCGCCGCGCTCACGCGATACCTGGGCACCGTCGAAGGCAGCCGTTATGTGATGACCAGTCTGGTCGCGGAGATCGCCAACACGTATTACGAGCTCACCGCGCTCGATGCCAAGCTGGTCATCGTGCAACAGGCGATTGATCTGCAGCGCAACGCGCTCGATGTGGTGCGCGCACAGCGGGAAGCAGCGGCCGTGAGCGAACTGGCGGTGCAACAATTCCAGGCCTTACTGCTCAATTCTCAGAGCCTCGAGTTCGAACTGCGCCAACAGATTCGCGAAGCTGAGAATCGGCTGAACCTGATGGCGGGCCGGTATCCGCAGGTGGTGGCGCGGTCGACATCGTTGGGTCCGTCCACGCTCCGATCGTTGGACGCCGGCCTTCCGGCCCAGTTGATCCAGAATCGGCCGGATATCCGGGCGGCCGAGTTCCAACTGCAGGCGGCGCGCTTCGATGTGAAGGCGGCGCGAGCGGAGTTCTTTCCGGAACTCAACCTGTCGGCCGGACTGGGCCTTCGGGCCTTCTCGTCCAAGTACCTGTTCACGACACCGGAGTCGATGGCGTGGTCGGTGGCGGGCGACGCGATGGCGCCGCTGCTCAACCGCACCGCGATCAAGGCGGAGTTCGCGCGGGCGAGCGCGGCGCAGCAGAAGGCGCTGTATGACTACCGCCGGGTGGTGCTGGGCGGGGTGACAGAGGTGTCCACCCTCGTCTCGGCCATCGACAATCTGCAGCGCATGTACACGTTCAAGGCCGGACAATCCGAGGCCATGGATCGCGCCATCGAGATCTCGGGCGACCTGTTCAACGCCGCCCGGGCCAACTACCTGGAGGTGCTCACGGCGCAACGGGAAGCGCTCGACGTGAAGCTCGAGCTGGTGGAGATGCGGCTGCATCAGCAGGAGGCCACCACCAGTCTGTACAGGGCGCTTGGCGGAGGGTGGCGGTAACTTCGCGCTCTGGCGCTGCGCCCGGTATCAGAGAATTCGCTAGATGAGGCTATCAGCATAGGCCCCCGTCAACCGATCCAAAAACTCGGCAGAGACAGGTTCCGGGTAGAATGACGGCGCCAGCAGATCTGCAACGTCACTAGCTGACACCCACTCAAAGCCATCGACCTGCCTCTCAGCGACTGACACCAACTGCGTACGTGGCGCACCAAGAACCGCAAGCTCCTGGTCCTGGTCAATCCACAGCCCCCATTTCTCCGACGATCCCGTGAAAGCCACGGTACGCGCATCGATGTACAGAAGACCATCGCCGTTGCTCCGTCTTTCGTCCAGCCAGTTGATGTAAAGTTCTCGAGTCGCCTCCGGCCTGAGACTCATCGCTGGAAAGACTGAGGCATACTCTTTCGTCGAAAGGTGATGGACGACAACTGCGAATATGGAATCGTCTTTGAAATGCTGAGCGCATGCCTTCAAGACCTCCCATCCTCCAAGGGCTGTCAGAAGGGCGGAGTCGGTGAACGCAAACGCCAATTCATCCGCTCTCTTGAATACTTGCTGAGGGAGTCTGGCGGTAGACTCGAAACGATTCTCAACTGCTTGCTCTGGTCTGGTCATGGTCTTCCCCGTCTGATCTTGCCACGCAGCTCTCCGCACTCGTACACGCCTGCGGTCCACCCACTGTTGGAGCGCTCGGGCCCACGCACCACGTAGCGTTGATCACCCTTGGTGTATCTTACAATGCCGTCTGCATGGCTCCACCGCTCGAAGCCAGATTCAATCAAACCTTCACCGAATCTCGCGGCATCTACGTTCGTCGCTCTGTTCCAGACTCTTGCGTTGCGTTTGGTGACATCAACATGGGTTGACGCTGCTCCAACAGCTTCTCGCGCGAACTTGCCCGACCCAGCGAGCGTTCCCATGAATGTGACGGCCGCGCGCCAACGCCTATCGACTCGCCCGTCAGCAGGTCTTTGCCAGCAAGGGCGCTCAGAACATCATATGCGTCTCCGGCGATTGGTACGAAGCCAAACCCAACAGCCATCGCAGTGGAGCACGGCCTACCGGCCAAGACATGCGGACACAACCCAAACGGATCCGAAAAATTCGCTGGATTGCTCCCCGCAAACCCGTACAGATTCAGCCCGCCGCTCAACCCGATCGGACCTTCCCGCGTGAACCGCCCCGCCCGCGTGTGTGAGCACTCTACCTTCCCGTCGTCACACGCCGCCGCGCCCATCTGGCCAAGCGCACTCCATATCAGCGACACCGTCTTCGGGGGAGGACCACATGCGCCGCGGTGGTGAATTCGAATCCCCCCTGAGTTGGTCATGGATGCCGCCGTGGCAACCCCGAGAGTTCAGTTCGCAGCCATGCTTCTATTTCCTCGATTGCAGCATTCGGAGCTCCGTTGTTCTCAACAAAAAACTCAAAAATGTCAGCGATGTCGCGGCCTCGGTAGAAGACTACTTCTAACTCTGACCGCCGACTGCCAACTGATGGATCCAACACCCGAATGCCAAGAAAGTCAGCTCGGAGTTCGAGACCGTTGAGTAGTGACCGATGCTCCTCAAGCAATCGGAGAGTGAGACTGGCCACCTGCTGCTCGAAGTCGTTCAAGTCAGAATGTATCATGGTCTATCAGGAAATTGTCTCCACGACATGGGCAATTCGCGCACGGTACCGTATTTGCCAAGGTGGCTCTGATGTTGATGAATGATGCTTCCGGCAGGGTCGACGACGCGATGCGTTTTGGAGAGTTCGCCTAGCGGCATCCATCTCAATCAAGTGAGCTGACGAAGCACCTTCCGTTTTGCCTAGTGAATTTCGGACGATCACGTGAAACGAATTGCCACTTGATTTTGCAATTGCCCGTTCTGCTGAAGAAAGGAACTTTCCCGCCGCTCAGCCCGATCGGATCTTCCTTCGTGAACCGCCCCGCCCCCGGATCGTAATACCGGTTCTGCCGATAGTGCGTGCCCGTCGCCGTCTGTTTATCCGTCAGCAGCGTGCCGCTGAACGCGCTCGGTAGGAACTTCGGGCGCTCGTACATGAACCACAGATTCGGCAACCCCAACTGCAGGTTCGCGGTGCGCCCGTTCTGTGTGTGTGAGCACTCTGCCTTCCCGTCGGCACACGCCGCCGCGCCCATCTTGCCCAGCGCGCTCCACATCAGCGACACCGTCTTCTGCGGGAAGACCACGCGCGTGGTGTCGGTGAAGAGATCCACGTACCCATACCGTGTCAGCGCCACCGGCTGGTCCAGGGTCAACCCATAGGTGTACACGATCCGCCCGAAGAACGGGTTGGGATCCTGATTGTTCAGCACCCGCGGATAGCGGGGCTCGAAGACGTCATTGTCCAGAACACTGTCTGGCTCGGCGGGGCGTGTGGGCACCTTCACCGGGAGCTGGATCTCGATCAACTCCCGTTCGCCATCCCACACCGTGCGCTGCAACGTGCTCATGTCGCAGTTGAGCCGATCGCGCCCGTTGTCGTTGGGCAGGTTGCACTCCCGATCCGCCCGCACCGACACCCGCCGGCCCAGCGCATCGTAGCGGTACGTCTCGAACACCCGCCGTCGATCGTCGTCGAGCGTGGTGGCGCGCCAGCGATAGTCGGCCGCGGCGAGGGTGCCATCGGCGGCGTAGTACGACAACCGCCGCTCGCGGAAACGGCTCTCGTCCGTGCTCCCTTCCGCGCGTCGATACCATTGGGTATTGCCCGCCGCGTCATACGTGTATGTGCGTTCACCGCCCACACCACCCACCTGCCGCGTGATCCGGCCGACATTCGGCTGATACTGAGCTCGATAGCCAAACGTCTGGTCGGCTCTGTTCACCCCGCTATTGAGGCCACCGCCCACTCGGGTCGTCTTGGAGGTCGTGGTGGAATCGGACAACATGTTGCCCAAGGCGTCGTACGTCAGCCACTCATTGCTGCCGGCCCGGACACTGCCCGCCGTAATGAAGCCCTGCTGACTGATGCTGCTGCTGGCCAGATGCCCCATGCCCGTGTAGGTGAAACGCGCCGTATCCCGGAAGCCGGCTGCGTCATAGTGCCATCGCCGGAATCCACGAGCGTCGAAGGCAGAGCGTGCCGACCGCACCGGTGACACTGGCAGCCGCCCACCCGCCGTGCTCGTATTCGTGATGATGTCCAGACTGTCGTATCCCGCCGCGCTGTATGTCCACAGTTGTTTGTAGCCATTGGGATAGTCCAGTTCTGCCGGGTCGCCACGTTCATTGTTGGTATAGGTGAACACATGACCAAGCGGCTCGACGATCGCCATCACGTCGTCGAGATACGGGTGCCAGACCGCGAGCACACTGTCTTGTCCCACTGCTGTCAGTTGTTGCGGCCACTTCACCACTTTGCGCCGACTGTTCATGTCGTACTGGTACGTCAACAGATAGTCGTGTTTGGTGAAATCGGTCGAGGCGTCATTGGCACCCCGCAGTCGCTGCCGTTCCGACGCCAGAAGCCCGTTGGGGAGATAGGTGCGCGTGATCTGCGCATGGCGATTGTTCGCCGTGAGCATCCGCATGGCGCTGTCATAGGTGAAGCGCTGGGTGTCAGGCAGAATCAGATAGTCACTCCCGCTATTGGGCTTCCACGGGAAGGGCAACGTATCGATCAGCGCGTCGCTGGTTGAGGTGTATCGCACCGCCGAGAGGCGCCGGGTCAGCAATTCTCCCGCCAATCCGTACGTCATGGCCAGCGTGTCGTTCTTGCGTGTCACCACCCGCTCCGCGTTGCCCGCCGGATCGTAGACGGTGTGCTCCATGAAGCCATCGGGCGCGGTTTCTGTGATGCGCCGTCCAGCGCTGTCGTACTGCCACTGCGTCGTGATGGCCCCGATGCCGGAGTCCGGCAGCGACGACTGCCGTTGCAACCACACCAGGCGCCCCTCGCGGTCGTAGCGACTCCTTGTGGTCAACGACTGCGTTCCGGCGCCAAGTGGTGCGGAAATCGTCACCACCGAATCCCGATCCATGCGATCGAACAGCGTTGCGGTGCACTGCTGCGGCGGCGTCACGCCGATACTGGTATCCACACACACCCGCGCGACGCGACCGATGGCGTCATGCGTCGTATGCGTGGCCGCGTGGATGGTGGTGGTACCGCCGATACGGGATGCCGTGCGCGCGTCGGACACGTTCCCCAATGCGTCGTATTGCAGCGAATCAAAATCCGTCCGCCCGGCGAGAACGGTCGGATGCACGACTGCGACCAGCAGATTGGCCGCCGAGGTGCCCGCCGCGCCGTAACTGAACGTCATGCGTCCGGCCGCACCGCGGGCATCCTGGCGGCTGAGCACATTGCCGCGACTGTCGTAGGTGAACTCCACCCAACCACCCATCGGCATGTACATCGTGGTCACCCCATCCGGCCACTGCGCACTACCGTACACGTAGCCGTAAGACGGCGATACCGTGCTGCCGAACACATTGAGATCGACGCGCTGCACCACATTCCCACGATCGTTGTAGCTGTACTGCTGGGTGAACCCCATTGGATCCACCGATTCGGTCACGCGGCCCGGGAACCGCGTATCGTTTCGGCGAAACGTGGACGTACTACCGCGCGGATCACGGATCCGGTTCACGGCCCCATACCGATTCACCGCGATATTCCAGGTGTCGGCCACCGCACGGGGACCATCGATACGCGTGCGGGCATTCACCGTGTCCGGTGGTGTGGACGCTCCACACGCGCCACTCATCATCACGCCACGTGACTCGGCGGCACACATGGCCCAGGTGATCGGACTCGTCGAACCCGCCCCGGCATAGACCGCGGTTGCCGCGAGACGGCCCGTCCCATCGTGAGTAAACGTGCGCTCACGATTGTGTTTGTCCCGTCGCGACATCATGACATTCGTCACGGTGGGACTGTGCGCGAAGGTGGTGACGAAGCCATCCGGGTCGGTCAGGGTGATGAGGCGCCCGGAGGTCATGCTGGCAGTGACATTGCGCGGTGCGCCTGCCACCGCCGGCGCGGTGACCTGCGCAAGTTTCTGATTGCCGTCGTAGGCGAACATGTATGTCAGCCCCCCACGAGGGAGCGTGACACTCGTCAGCCGCCCACTGGTCCGGGCAAATGTGGTGGTGTCGCCCAGCCGATTGATGGTGGCGATGTGTTCACCCGTGTTGTCGAACACGACCCGGGCGCCATTCTCTATCGTGCGAATGTACGTGTAGCTGAACGCTGGACTCCTGATGGAGTCGGGACGGGTGATGGTGTCCGTGACCCAGTCGAGGAAGGAAATCGTGCCAACCACCACCCTGCCCCGAATTCGGAGGTGCTGCGATTGACAATGACCAACGTGTCGATGGACTGTGTCTGAACCACCGTCCCATTCACCGTGGCAGACAACGACAGCGTGTACGGATACACGCCCGTGGGATAGGTGATGCCGTCGAAGGTGAGTGCGACGCGACGGGTACTGCCACCTGGAAGCTGGGTGCCGGTGTAGGTCTGCGTGGCGACGGTGGTCGGCGTGCCGTTGACGACGAGATGCAGTGTTGCGGTGGCCGCCGAGACCGTGCCTGATGGCATCGTGACATTCGCGCGCACCACGGGATACGGGTGCGCATGCTGGGCGTGATACACGAGCATCGGCGCTTGAGCCTTCCCCCGCACTCGTGTTGCCGGGAGCGCATGCGTGACGCGCAGATCGCCACAGGAGGATGCGACCGCTCCGTCGAACGCGAAGGTGAAGCACTGATCCCGCGCGATGGACGCTCCCGGATTGACCGACCGGGTGTCGATGGTGAGGGACTGGATGCGGCGAGTCGAGGGGAGGCCCGACTTCCATGGATGCCACGCGACCGCTGGGAGCGCTGAAGCCAGGGCCACGGCGCCAATGCTGGTGAGGACTACAAGGCGAGAAATCATGCCAGTCTCCTCCATTGATGAACGGTGATTATTATTATTCCAACAGTGCGTTGACGAATCCCATTGGAGCAAACACAGCCGAAGACCCTGGAGTGCTCCCGGTCACATTTGGGTTCGTGAACCCTCTGTCACCTCCGCCCCCGGCACCATGAACCGAACACTTCCCGCAGTGTGACTCCGGCCTCTGGCCATGCGTCTTTCCGCGGGCTACCTTTTCAGCCTCAAGTCAGTCACCGGCGTCACCCCTCAACCCGGCCTCGCGCTCCTTAACTGCCTCGTGCTTCTTCGCTCCCGCCCCCTCTACATCGCCCTGACCGTGGCCCTCGTGGCCGGCGCGTCGCCGATGCAGTCGCAGGAGTTGAATGGCACCGCAGGAGCCGCCAAGACTGAACCGACACTCGAGTCGCGCAAGCCGTTCGCGGCCTTCAGTGCCTCCGCGGAACGCCTCCGCGAGAGCATCGTCGAGAAGGCCCGCGGATCGGTGGGCACCAAGTACAAGCTGGGCGCCTCCAAGCCGGGAGTCGGGTTCGACTGCAGTGGGCTCGTCCGCTATGTCATGGGCGCTCTGGATATGGTCCTCCCGCGCACGGCGCAGAGCCAGTCCAAAGTCGGCACCGAAGTCCCGAAGGATGTGGCCGCCCTGCAGCCCGGTGACGTACTCACCTTCGGCCGTGGCAAGCGGATCTCGCATGTCGGCATCTACGTGGGCGACGGCAAGATGATCCACGCCTCCACGTCCAAGCGCCGCGTCATCGAGACCAGCCTTGATCGGCGCTCCTCCCTGATCCGTCAGTGGCAGGGTGTCCGTCGTTACGTCGATGGATCCACCAAGGCGTTCAGCGATTCCATCCTCGCCTTCGCCGACTCGATCAAGTAGCAGGCGGCCCAAGCGCCCCCCAAATGCCAACGCGGCGCGAGAAGACTCGCGCCGCGTTTTTCATAGCCCGACAATGCCCCCGCGTCGTCAGATCCGGCCGCAGCGTGAGTGACGCCAACAGCAGACACAGGTGAGACGGTGTGCACTGTGACGGACCGCACATCGCCTGCGAAGCACTTGCCGCAGGCTCGCCAGGACCTTGCGAGCACCGTATGCTCAACGGGTTCCCCTTCAGGAGACCCCCATGCTGCTCCGCCCCCCTCGCAGCGCATTCTCCCCCCGCGCGCTGCTCCTCGCTCTGCTGACACCGACCTTCGTGTGGTCGTCTTCAGCGAGTGGCCAGTCTGCGACACCTCCCAAAGACCGGCTGACGATCGCCGACTATTTCAACTGGGAAGACGTCGCGGCCCCTGCCCTCTCCCCCGATGGCAAACAGATTCTCTACACACGCACGTGGACCGATCAACTGAACGATCGACGTGAGTCATCGGTGTGGATCATGAACGCCGATGGCACCAAGAACCGGTTCCTGGTGAAGGGATCGAACGCCAAGTGGAGCCCGGAAGGCAGCCGCATCGCGTTCATCGCCAATGGTGAACCCAGTGGCCAGCAGATCTGGGTGCGCTACATGGATGCCGAAGGCGCCACCACGCAGATCACACGCCTCACGGAGTCCCCCGGCGATGTGGAATGGAGCCCCGACGGGACCACGCTGGCGTTTGGCATGCTGGTTCGTCAAAACGACGAATGGCGCATCGCGATGCCGGCGGCGCCAAAGGGCGCGAAGTGGACTGAACCACCGCGTGTGGTCAGCAAGGTGAAGTACCGTGCCGACCGACAGGGCTTCCTCGAGAACGGTCTGCGTCAGCTCTTTACCGTGCCCGCTGATGGCGGCACGCCGCGCCAGATCACCACCGGCGACTGGGCTTCCAACGGCACCACCTGGATGCCCGATGGCAAGGCACTGCTCTTCACGTCCTTGCGCACAGAGGACAGTGAGTACGCTTGGCGTGAAAGCGACATCTACAAGGTGGATATCGCCAGCGGCGACATCACCGCACTCACGAAGCGCAAAGGCCCCGACAACAATCCGGTGCCGAGCCCTGATGGCAAGTACATCGCCTACACCGGCTACGACAGCACGGACGCCACGTGGAAGGATGCGGCCATGTACATCATGGACGCCAACGGTGGCAACGTGCGGGTGCTCACGGAGAAACTCGATCGTTCGCCCAGCGGCATGATGTGGTCGCCCGATGGCCTTGGCGTGTACTTCAACGTGGAGAACGAAGGCTCACGCAACCTCTATCACGTTTCTCTCAAGGGTGACGTGCGGCAGGTGACCAAGGGAGCGCAAACACTCACCGTGAGCGACATCGGCAAGTCGTTCCTGGCCGTGGGTGTGAACAGCACCTCGATGAAGCCCACCGATATCGTGGCCTTCGATGTGCGCACCCCGGTGCTGAAGCAACTCACCGATGTGAACGCCGATGTGCTGGCGGGCAAGAAGCTCGCCACCACCGAAGAAGTGTGGTACACGTCGGTCGACGGCATGCGTATCCAGGGCTGGATCGTGAAGCCGGCCGACTTCGATCCGTCGAAGAAGTACCCGCTCATGCTCGAAATTCACGGTGGGCCGCACAGCATGTACAACGTGGCCTTCAACTTTTCGCGCCAGGATCATGTGGCGCATGGCTACGTGCTGCTCTACACGAACCCACGCGGCTCCACGGGCTACGGCAGCGCGTTCGGCAATGCCATCAAGAACGCCTACCCGGGCAAGGACTATGATGACCTGATGGCCGGCGTGGACACGGTCATTGGTCGCGGCTACGTCGACACCAACCGCCTGTATGTGTTCGGCTGCTCGGGCGGCGGGGTACTGACCAGTTGGATCGTGGGCCACACCGATCGGTTCTCGGCGGCGAGTGCCAATTGCCCGGTGACCAACTGGATCAGCTTCGTCGGAACGACCGACGGGTCGAACTGGTACTACAACTTTGCCAAGTACCCCTGGGACGATCCCAGCGAGCACCTGCGGCGGTCGCCGCTCATGTACGTGGGCAACGTGAAGACCCCCACCATGCTCATGACGGGTGTCAACGACCTCCGCACGCCGATGGCGCAGACCGAGGAGTACTACGAGGCGCTGAAGATCCGCAAAGTCCCCACGGCCATGGTGCGGTTCAACAACGAGTGGCACGGCACGAGCTCGACACCCTCCAACTTCCTGCGCACCCAGCTCTATCTGCGCAGTTGGTTCGACAAGTACCAACGGCCCCCCTCGGCCGCCAAGGTGACGCAGGAGTAGTAGACGCAGGTCGTGCGGCAGGTCACCAAAGGCCGATCGGAATGTGATCCACGATACTTTCACCGGACGCCTGAGACCGGTACGTTCCTGCCGCACATTCCTGTTTCCACTTACCCGCGATTCCATGTCCCGCCTTCAGATCCGCCATAGCGCCGCAGCTGCCTCCCTGCTGCTGGCCGCGTTCGCGGTCTCCGCCTGCACGGACACGGCCTCCCGTGCCCGCGCAGATTCTCTCGCCGCGGCGCTCGCCTCGGCCAGCGCCGAGCGCGATTCCCTGCAGGGGCTCGCGCAGGGCGCCAGCGCAGACAAGGACCGCGCGCTTGCCCAGGTCGTCGAGGCCTCTCGTTTCGCCGATCAGGTAGACGCGGAACTCCGCCAGGTCCGTGGCCTGTCCTCCAAGGTCGGCGTCAACACCAGCGACGAATCGGGCAAGACCGAAGCCGCCGCGGCCCAAAAGGACATCCTCGACCGGCTGAAGCAGATGCGCCAGCGCCTCTCGGCTCGCCAGGCCGAAGTGGCCAAGCAGCTCGCTGAGCTCAAGCGCATGCAGGCCGATTCGTCCGCTGCCGCCACGTTGCTCGGCGATCTGAATGCCCGCCTGTCGCAGCGTGACAAGGAGATCTCGGTCTTCCAGGACGAGATCCGGCAATTGCGCACCGCCAATGAGACGCTCGTTGCCGAAAAGTCGGTCCTGACCGACACGGTCAAGGCAATGGACGTGCGTGAGAACCGCGTGTTCTACACGATCGGCTCACGCCGGCAGCTCCTGGCCGATGGGGTGGCGATCGAAGAGGGCGGCTCGCGTGGCCTGCTCATCGTCAAGCTGGGCAAGACGTTGGTGCCGGCCCGTACGCTCGACGAAACGCGCTTCACCCGGGCGGATCGTCGCGATGTGCTCACCATCCCACTGCCCCGCAGCGACCGGGCGTATCGCATCGTGTCGCGGCACGACGCGGAGTTGATCGAAGTGGCCAAGAAGGAAAAGGACGGTTCCTTCCGCGGTGAAAGCATCCGCGTGACCGATCCGGCGAAGTTCTGGGGCGTGTCGCGCTACCTGATCATCGCCGAGAAGTAAGACCTCATCGGCTCGGCAAACAAACGCGGCGCGCATCGTGATGATGCGCGCCGCGTTTGTTTGTGTGATGCACGGACTATGTCAGACGTGTGGCAACTCACGATCGCCGATGTCTCCACCTTCCCGGTGCCACAGCAACTCTTCGGCGCTCATCGGGCGAATGGCCAGATCCACGGCCAGCCAGGTGGTCTTGGAGAAGGGGTAACACAACACGCAGCCGGCCAGCATCAGGAAGCCCGTCACGTACGTGATGACATCCCAGGGTGGATTCGGCCAGGTGGCGATGACGAACGTGCCCACGCAAAACGCGAGGATCAGTTCGACCGCAATGAGGTTGAAGAGGTACGCGCCAACAAAGTAGTCCCCTTCCCCCCGCTCGAGCCGCAACCCACACGTGGGACAATTGGGCTTGAGGGCGAAGAAGCTCTTGAAAATGCCACCGCCGCCGCAATGCGGGCAGCGCAGCCGGACAGCACGGGTAATGAGCTGCCAGGTGGTCGCACGGGTCGTAGTTGGGCTCATCGTTCTGGAAGTGTGCCGAGGAACTCGGCGAGATACTTGCCCCAGATGCGCGGCTGCGAATGCGTACCGTGTCCACGCGTTTCCGGGGTGATGGGCAGCAGGATGAACCGGGTCCCCGGCATCTGCGCCGCGAATTTCTCGGCCATGCCCAGCTCAGGCGGGTTCACCTGATCATCGGCCGAGTTGATGAACAACGCCGGTGCCTTGATCTCTCCGAGACGGGCCGACGGGTCGTAGTCGCGCGACGCATCGAACTGGTAGAGAAAATCATTGGCATCGGTGGTACGCATCCGTGCATCGAGGTACGCGCGGATGACCGAGTCGGCCTTCTCGCGTGTGGGCGCCTGTGCCTGCTGCACGAGTGGCGCGCTCGACATCATGTACAGCAGCATCTGCGCCGACTTGAGGCCGGGCGGCTGCATCTTGTATTCCCCGCCGAGCCACGCCGGATCGTCCCGGATGGCGTCCATGGCCATTGTGCGGATCATGCGATTGCGACCGGCGATCTGCGCGGGCACACAGGCGAGCGGGGCCAGCCCGTCCATGAAGGCCGGGTAGGTATATCCCCATACCCAGGCATGCATGCAGCCCATGGAGGTGCCCATGATCAGGCGCAGGTGGTTCACCCCGAGGTGTTCCGTCAGCAGCCGATACTGGGCCGTCACCATGTCCGCATAGCCGTACTTGGGGAACCGGGCGTGCGGGCCGTCGCTGGGTTTGGAGGACCCGCCATGGCCGATGCCATCCGGCAGGATCACGTAGTAGCGGCTGCTGTCGAGCAACTGGCCAGGGCCGAACAGCTCCCCGGCATAGGTGGGGCTCAGGAATGACCGCCCGCTGCCTCCAGTCCCGTGCAGAATCATGACCGCATTCCGCACGATTCCGCGCGTATCCTTTCGGGGGGTGCCCAGGGTCGTGTAGTGAATGCGCAGCTCAGGGAGCGAGCGGCCGTCCACGAACGTGACATTGCGGAGCACGGCATCCCCCTGCTTGCCGGCCTGCGCCCACCCGGCGCCGGAACCGGCCGGCGGCTGCGCATTGGCAAGGGTCGGTCCGACCAACAGGAGGGAGAGCGCACACCGCACTCCCTTGACGCCCCGGACATTTGTCCAGAACGAGCGAGACAGGAAGCGCGTCAGAATGTTCATATATGCAACATACGCAGGTTCTCTGGAAAAACAGCTAAGCGAACTCTACAGTACTGATATGGCGAATTCCGACCCCGAGGTGTGCTTGCCTTCAGCAGTGAGATTGATAGGTTCGCTGCTGTGAGCTATCGGCGAAGCTGCCCCAAGTGTGGCGAGACCTACGACGAGTCCGTCGCGTTCTGCGCGAAGGATGGGTCGTCGCTGACCATCGTGGACGAGAGTGACCTCGTCGGGAAGGTGGTGGGCGGGCGCTACCGTGTGATCTCGCGTATTGGCGAAGGCGGCATGGGCCAGGTGTATCTGGCCGAGCACATCCGCATGAAGCGCAAGAGTGCGATCAAGATCATGCGGCAGGCCCTGCTGCATGAGCCGGAAGCACTGCAGCGCTTCACGCGCGAAGCCGAGAACGCCAGCAAGATCAATCATCCGAACGTCGCCGCGATCTTCGACTTCGGTGAGACCGACGAAGGCCTGGTGTACCTGGCGATGGAATTCGTCGACGGGGAGGCGCTCGCCGCCACGCTCAAGCGTGAAGTCGCGCTGCATCCAGTGGTGGGCGCAGACATCATTGCCCAGGCCGCCGATGCCCTCCAGTCGGCACACGATCTCGGTATCCTGCATCGCGATATCAAGCCCGACAATGTCATGGTGTCGAAGCGCACCGATGGCACGTTCGTGGTGAAGCTCGTGGATTTTGGCATCGCGCGTTCGACAGACCGCAGCGCGCAGCAGGTGACCCGCACCGGGTTTGCTGTTGGCACTCCCGAGTACATGTCACCGGAGCAACTCTCTGGCGACGTATTGGACCCCCGCTCCGATCAGTACTCGCTGGCCCTGGTGGCTTTCATGGCGCTCACCGGACACGATGCCTTCGTGAGTGCATCGTCGAAGGAATCGCTGATCGCTCGCCTGACGAGTCGTCCACGGCGTTTGGTGGAAGTGCGCAGCGATCTCGAATGGCCGCTGTCCCTGCAGGATGTGTTCGACAAGGCGCTTGCCCCCGATCCGGTGGATCGCTATCCGACGATATCGGAGTTCGGCAACACGCTGGCGGATTCCGTCTCGGAGATGACGCCCACGCAAACGGCCGAGATCTATCGACACGCGTTGGGGCAGCGTATGAGCAGCAATCCGGTGGTCCGCACACAGATGGACGCCGCATCGGTGCGTACGCCGGCCGCCGGGAACAACCCGCAGCGGCAACAACCTGCCGCGCCGCCGCCTGTCCGGCACTCCCGGAAAGATCCGGTGCACATGGGCCGCCGCCGTTCGGTGTTTCCGTACATCGTGCTGCTGGGTGTGTTCACCTATGCGCTCTGGTGGTATGGCGCCAGCCGGCCTGAAGGCACCACCATGCACAACGTCTCCGATCGCATCGGCGATGTATCCAGCAAGGCGCGATCGACCATTGCGGGCTGGGTGGGATCGGACTCGACAGCGGCCGAGGCTCCGCCTTCCGAGACGGCGGCACCTGCGGCTGCCCCCAAGCGTACGCGTCGGCGCAACAGCGAAACCGAGAAGACCACGAAGCCCGACAGTGCCGTCAGCGCCGTGGTCGATTCGTCCGCCATCAAGCGCGACACCACCGTACCGCCCACATAGTCCCGGCGCACCCAATGAGGCGATGTTCGCAGACACGAACGTCGCTTCATCACACGAACAACGAAGGGGCGGCTCCGGATGTCGGAGCAGCCCCTTCTGTTCACCTGCTGGTCTGCGCGATCGTCTTACTTGCCGACGTCGAGGTCATTCCAGTTCAAGAGCGCGTTGAAGCCGAGGAAGAACGTGCCCTGTGTCTGCCAGCGCCAGAACGGGCGGATGGCAAACATGACCACGTGACCCTTGCCGACCGGCGCGTCAACGAGCTGTGCGCGGTTGGCGAGTGCTTCACCACCGGCGAGCGTGCCGGAGAGCAGCATGTCGCCCGCGTTGGCCGGGAACTGCAGGATCACGCGCGGACGCGTACCATCGATGCCCGTGGCGCCACCGAACATGCCACCACCACCGCCGCCGAACCCACCACCGCCCTGCGGGCCGCGGGCCGCACCGGCCGGCGCAGGTGCACCCACCGAATCCGGCTTGTTGAAGTTCCAGGTGGACAGACGCAACGGCGCCGCATTGGGCGTGACGTTCTGCGCGAGCGCCGCGCCCGCGCCACCCTGCACACCCGCAAACAGACCGGCCGAACCACCAACGCTGAGCACGGGGTCCTGATTGAAGTACACCGGCAACTGGCTGTCGAAGCCGTACGCGAGCGGGCTCGCCTTGTCCGCCACCACACCACGCATGATCGAACCACGCGCGAAGAGTTGGCTCGGTGATTCAATCGTGATGCCGCTCGTGAGGTTGTAGGCCGGGAAGATCGTCGAGGTCGAGCCTTCCACGATCAGCGTGCCACCGGCCTGCACGAACTTGTACAGCTCCGTCAGACCGTCGATACCAAGACCACCGCGGATGTCTTCGGCCGTTTCGAGCGCGCCGAGATTCGGCGTCTTGGCGGTCTTCTTGTACGGCAGCGGCGTATCACCGTTCTTGATGATACCGGCCACGTGCGACTGCGCGCTGCCACCGACGTGCGGATAGATGATCACGTCGTACTTCGCGCGCAGGTTGCCTTCACGCAGGCGAATGTCGCCGAAGTACGTGTAGGGCACGCCGTACGTATCGAGGGCAGCACGGACCCAGCCTTCGTCCTGCGTACGCTGCCAGGCGTGCACATAACCGATGCGCGGCAGATCCAGCTCGTGCTGCTTCACGGTCGGCGCCGACGCGACGGCCACCGCCGAAAGACCGAGTTCCTTGAGCGACGCTTCGATCTTGGCGCGGTCACCGGCCGGCACAATGAATGCACCCGGCTTGAACGTGCGACCACCCGCCTGGAACTCCGCATCGGCGGCGAACATCTTCGTCGTCGCAAACGTGGTGCGGAACTTCATCAGGTTGTTGTCCGACGTGTGCTCGAGGATGAGCACCGGGCCCGATCCTTCGATGCCACCGGCAGCCACCACCTTCGCGTTCACCGCATTCATCGGCTGCGTCAGGATGCTCTTGTCGGCAATCGGGAAGATTGCCACGTTGCGCATGAACTGGAACGTCCAGCCCGTGTCGTCATACGGACGCGGATTGGTCGGCGAGTAGTTCTGAATGCTGAGGTACATGTCGGCCAGCGTGCGATACGGCTGATCGCCGCGCACGATCCAGTCGCCGGGCTTCACATCGAGCGTGCCCACACGAAACGCGCTGGTGGCCGTGTGCAGCTCGAGGCCCTGCTTGCGCAGCTCGTTCACCGCGTCGGCCGCATCGGCCTTGCGACGCTGCGTCGCGGGAATCACCCACGCGAACGGTCCTTCACCGGTCGTCCCCTTCGCCACGGCCCGCTTGTTCTTCAGCCAGTAGTTCTCGAGGTACATCTTCTTGTTGTCGGCGAAGTGCTTGAGCGAAATCAGCACGCCCGACTGCTGGATGTTCACGTTGTTGCGCGGGCCCCACTTGATGTACGGGAGCGGCGGGTTCGGACGGAACCATTCCTTGCTGGTCGTCGTCGGTCCCGGACGCACTTCGTAGTTGTCCGGACCGTAGCTCTGCACTTCGTAGAAGCGGCCGATGGCATTCTTCGTGTGGGCCACGAAGAACATGTAGTTCGGCGTCCAGCCGTCGTAGAAGCCGTACGTGAACACACCCGGCACGCCGCGCTTGGTCATTTCGCGCACGTCTTCGATGGCCAGCGTCCACCACTCGTTCACCGTGATCGGGTCGACCGCGTCGTTGTACGGGCCCGTGCCGGTGGAGCTGTAGAGGTACGTCTGCGCTTCGTGCAGATCGTGCATGACCTGCGGCTTCCACGCGAGGAAGAAGTCGTTGACATGCTTCGTCAGCGCGAGGAACTGACCCATGCCGTCGCGGTTGTTGTCGTGCGCGACATACTTGCCCCAGTACATCAGGGGCAGACGGGCCAGGCCCGGCGCCAGCGTCTTGTTGTAGTAGTACGTGTCCACCTGCTTCTCACGACCGTCCACTTCGATGACGGGCGTGATGAAGGTGATGATGTTGTCGCGGATGCTCTGGATATACGGCGTTTCCTGAACCACCAGACGATACGCCAGTTCCTGCAGCGTTTCCGGACCACCGGTCTCGGGCGAATGCATGCCCGACGTGATCCAGTAGATCGGCTTCGTGCTGCCGATCAGGCGCTGGGCTTCGGCCTCGCTCGTCTTGCGCGGATCGGTGAGGGCAGCCAGGTCGCCCTTGTACTTGTCGAGATTGGCGATGGTCGCTTCATCGGCAATCGCCAGCACGACCATGTCGCGGCCTTCTTCGGTCTTGCCGATGGTCCAGTACTTGGCGCGCTTCGACGAATTCGCGAGCGCCTCGAAGTACCGGTGGATGTCCTTCGCGTACGTGAGCTCGCCGGGCGTGCCCACAATGCGGCCGTGGAACTTGAGCGGCGTCGGCACGGTGCTCGACGCCGGCAGGTGGTCCACCAGCTCGGTCGTGATGCGAGAATCCTGGAGGAATTCCTTGATTTTCGCCGTGTATTCCTGGTCGATCTGCTGCGCGCCGCCCTGTGCCGCCAGAGGCGACGCAGTCAGTGCGAGCAGAGCAACCGCATGGCGAGGCAATCGCCATGTCCAACGCCGGGGTGTGCCACGCAACATCGGGGACTCCGCAATGTGTGGGGGGAGGAGCGGGATTGATCGTATGATCGCACTCTTACGTTTGGTACGCACAAGAGGCGCCGCGCGCTCACGACCCGCTTTCGCCGCGGGACGTCGGGTTCCCCACGCCCGGCCCAGGATGGACATTCCGCCACCCCCTGATTCTCAGGGCAGAATTCGCACCCCGACCTCCCGTAAAAAGGCCTGCTCCATGCCCAGCTCCCACTACCCGGCGCGAACAGACATTCCGGGCATCGTGCAGCGAATCGCCCTGACCGGCGCGACCGCTCTCTTCGCCGTGATCTGCGCCCTGCCCGCCGCCGCACAGCCCACCGGTCCGCTCACGCGGGCCACGCCGTCCGCGGCCCAACCCGACGCCCCGTGGCCTCCGGTGGCGACGTTTTCCATCCTCGGCTACGACCCCGCCACGGGCGAGGTTGGCGGCGCGGTGCAGTCGCGTGTGTTCTCGGTAGGGAATGGGGTGCTCTGGGCCGAGGCCGGGGTTGGCGCGGCGGCCACGCAGGCCATTGTGGACGTGAGCTATGGCCCCCAGGCCATCACACTGCTGCGTCAGGGGCTGCGTCCCACCGACATCGTGAAACAGATCTGGGAGCGCGATCCGGATCCGCGTCCCACCGACTGGACCAAGCAGGGGCGTCAGTTTGCGGTGATCGACGCACAGGGCAACGTGGCGGCCTACACCGGACCGCGTGCCTCCGAATGGGCAGGCGACAAACAGGGCAAGTTCTGCACGGCCCAGGGCAACATCCTGGCCAGCGAAGAGGTCGTGAATGCGATGGTGCGGGCGTTTGAAAACACCGATGGACACCTGTCGCTGCGATTGTTGGCCGCTCTCGAGGCAGGTCAACAGGCGGGCGGCGACAAGCGTGGCATGCAATCGGCGGCCATGCTGATCGTGAAAAAGGACGCCGGTGTGTGGCTGCACAACGACGTGGTGCTGCGCCTGCAGGTGGATGACAATCCGGAGCCCATCCGCGAGTTGCGTCGACTCGTGGAGAAGGCCGCCACCCAGCGTCGGCCGCGTCGATGACCATGACCATGACCATGGCCGGGCGTCGCATGGCTTGTGGACTCGCGCTTGGTATGCTCGCGCTGTCCGGTGCTCCTCATACCGCATGGGCACAGAGCGCCGAGCAGACGCCATCGGCATCACTCAAGACCGAGTATGTGGTCCTCGTGATCACGGACGGCTTGCGTTGGCAGGAGGTGTTCCGTGGCGCGGAGCGCGCGCTGATCGGCAAGGCGGGGAACGTGGGCGATACCACGGCCATCCTGCGTGACTACTGGCGCGACACCCCGGAAGCCCGTCGTGCAGCACTGTTGCCCGTCATGTGGGGCACGATGGCCCGTGAAGGACAGATCTTCGGTGACAGCATCGGTGGCAGCCGCGCCCGCACGCAGAACACCCTCAAGTTTTCCTATCCCGGATACAGCGAGACCTTCACGGGCCATGTGGACCGTCGCATCGACAGCAACGGCTATCCCCCCAACCCCAACATCACGGTCTTCGAGTGGCTGAACCGGGATCCGGCATTTGCCGGCAGGGTGTCGGCCTTTGCCACCTGGAATGCCTTCCGTCGCATCATCAACGCCGAACGCAGCGGCGTCCCGGTGTACGACGGATGGGATCGCGCCGTGCCCGCCGGTAACGATGCACGTCGCGTGCAACTGCGCGACTTGTATGCCAGCACCACGCGGCTGTGGGCCGACAACGCCGTGGACGCACTCATGCATCAGTCGATGTTGACGGCGCTCGACGAACGCATGCCGCGTGTGTTGTTCATCGGATATGGCGAGACCGATGAATGGGCGCACGCCGGTGAATACGATCTGTACCTCCAGGCCGCCCGACAGGTCGATCGCTATCTCTCTCAACTGTGGACGCGATTCCAGTCCGATCCGCGCACGCGAGGCAAAGTCACGATGTTGGTGAGTACCGATCACGGACGTGGTGTCGGGCGCGCCTGGAGTGATCACGGGGAAGAGGTGATCGGGGCCGAATACATCTGGAGCGCGGTGATCGGGCCGGACACGCCGGCGCGGGGCGTGCGCATCGGCACCACCACCGAGCAGGCACAAATGGCCTCCACGATAGCCGCACTGCTGGGACGGAACTGGCGCGGGGCCGAACCGCGGGCCGCGATGCCACTTCCAATTTTCGGTGTGACACGGTAACACGGCGCGCAGTACAGCATGGCAGACCTGCGTGTGCACGCGACAGACGGCGCGGCACATCATCACCGGGAAAGCCATGACTGTGACACATAGATTTCGCGCACACCTGCTGGCGGTGGGATTCGCCGCCGCCATGCTGAATATCACCGCGTGCAACTACGACACGCCCATTGAACCATCGCCCGACGACGCGCCGGCGTGGGACCTGTTGTTCGAGTCCACACACACTCCGGCCACCGGCGGCGGTGTGCCCTCGCTTCGCCTGATGGTGTACCACACCGACAGCGGCACCGTGGCGCCGCTGTTCGGTCGGGACATCGCGGGGGGCAGCCCGTCAGTGTCGGCCGATGGCCAGCGCGTGGTGTATGTCGGTGAGTCCAACAGCACGGTGGACTACGACTTTCAGGATCTCTGGGTCGTGATGCGTGGCGCGGCTCCCCGTCGACTGGCCCTGTCCGATGGCTCCGAGCACGCCCCATCGATGTCCCCCAATGGGGCGCTCATCGCCTATGCACGCCCCAACGCCATGATGCTCTCGCACATCTACGTGGCGGACATCGAGGGCAGAGCGGAATCGCCGCTGTCGCTGGCCATGGCACCGGGACTGCAGTACACCTTCGCCACGCCGGCCTGGTCACCAGATGGCACACGCCTGCTTTTTGCCGGCGGTGCGCCGGGCATGCTGCACCTCTACACGATGCGTGTTGATGGCACACAAGTGCAGCAGATCACCAATGCGACGTACAGTGATTTTGACGGCACCTGGTCGCCCGACGGGCAGACCATCGCGTTTGTGCGATACATCAGCCCGAACCACCAGATTCTCATGACGCGCAATCTCGTGACCGGCGCCGAACGCACATTCGAATACGCCAATCGCAGCCGTCATCCGGCCTGGTCACCGGATGGCACACGCATCGCGTTCGTGTCCAATATGAGCGACAACGCCGATCTCGAGCTCTACACCGTCAAGCCCGATGGTTCAGCGCTCACTCGCCTGACCAACGACAACCTCACCCAGCAGCATCCGAGCTGGATCAGGCGCTGAGCCTGTACAGGCCAGCACGCAGGTACGGGTCCGACGCAACGGACTCATAGAGAACTTCTGCCAGAGAACTTCTGCTAAGAACTTCTGCGCGGTGCCGTCAGTGCCCGTGGCCGGCCATCGTGTCGCCGCGGGCCAGTGCGAGATGGTGTGCGCCGTGATGGTCGCCGCTCGTGAGAAAACCGATGAACCCCAAACCACGAATCCGAGCCACGGCGACAGCGTCGTTCACGTCGTGGGCCGTGACCACGAGGCGCACCCCGTCGACCAGCTCCGTGCGCTGTACGTTCGGGCCACCGGCTGCCGTCACCATGGTCACATGGGCACCGGTCATGCGCTTCACCGCCGCCGCCACATCACCGGTCCCGCGCACGACGAACTGGGCACCGCCCGGTACGACCGTCGAGGTCACCCGGGTACGCAGGGTGACCAGGTCCATGTCGGCCAGGTGAAGCCGCAACCGCTCGAGATTGACTTTGGTCCAATCCGTACGCGGGTCCGCTTCGAGGATCTGCACGATCTCGGCGAGCGCCGCAAAAGCGCTCTGCCCGGCCTGTGTTGGCAGAGCGGCCGCACCGGGATGCGTCATGCCTGGCGTATGGGCATGGGCCTGTGCCTCCACTTCGCGGGTCGCGAGTAGCGCCGCGATGCCCAGCACCGTGCAAGCGGTGCGTCGGATGGTGGTCATGACGGGAACCGGTGGTTGGGGGGACACGAGCGGTGGTGGCCACGGCCGCAGCGTCCGTGCTGGACGTGGAGTGTCAGCAAAGATAGCGTTGATGCGTTGTGTTGAGTGGTGTGATAGATCCGCCACCGGCGTCCGTCCCTTCACGGTCGCCCCGATCGTTCCCGCATCTTTCCCGTCCGATGACCAAACTCCGCCCCTGGATTGCCGCCTCGCTGCTGGCAGCCGGACTCACCACGTCGCTGGATGCCCAGCAAGGTGCCCGTCCGCCCCGTCAGGTCGTCCCCGTCGATTCGGCGCGCGCCGCCCTGCTGTACGTCAGCAATCGGCACGAAGACCACCCCGTCGCCGACTATGATCGGGCGATGAAAGAAAAGCAGGCGTTTGACAGCGCCTTCGCCGCTCGCAGCAAGGGCGTGATGAAGTACTCCAAGATCTCCTACAAGAGCTCGGCCGACGGGATGGAGATTCCCGCCTATCTGTTCGAGCCGCTCACGTCCAAGGGTGCCAAGGCGCATCCGGCGATGGTGTGGGTACACGGCGGTGTGCACGGCAACTTCGACACCCAGTACCTGCCCTACATCATCGAAGCCACGAAAAAGGGCTACGCCATCGTGGCGCCGGAGTATCGTGGCAGCACCGGGTACGGGAAGGCCCACCACAACGCCATCGACTACGGCGGCTGGGAAGTGGACGATGTGCAGTCCGCGGCATCAGTGCTCAAGGGGTTGCCGTATGTGGATCCGGCCCGCATCGGCGTGATGGGGTGGAGCCATGGTGGGTACATCACCATGCTGCTGCTGACCCGTGAAGCGAAGGGTTCTCCGTTCAAGGCCGGCGTGGCCATGGTACCGGTCACCAACCTGCTGTATCGCCTCGCCCACAAAGGCCCCAGCTACCAGCGTTCCTTCTCGACCCAGTCCCGCCTGAGCGGTCTGCCGTTCGAGCAGCGTGAAGAGTACATGCGCCGCTCGCCGTACTACTGGGTGGACAGCCTCAAGTATCCGGTGCTGGTGCACGTCGCCACGAACGACACCGACGTGACGTTCGATGAAGCGCGGCCGCTCATCGACGCCCTACGTGCGCGTCAGCCGAAGCTCGCCGAGACGAAGGTGTACACAAATCCGACCCCGGGCCCGGTGAGCGTGGGACACACGTTCAATCGTCGCACCAACCGCGAGACCCTGCTGCGCGATGATTCGCCGGAGCAGATCGATTCGTGGAACTTGACGTGGGCGTTCATCGAGAAGCACCTCGGCAAGTAAGGAGCACCTGAATGGTATAGGCAGCAGGATCGCGGATACCATCCTCACGCCAAACAACGGGCCCGCCCATCCGGTCGGGCCCGTCTTGACACTTATTATATGCACATTTAGTAATATGCTCATATGCGCGACTCGAGATTTCTCATGGTGATGACTGTGGCGCTGGCCCTCTCTTCAACCGACCTGACCGCCCAACCCGCACGACCGTTCTCCTTGTCGGAGGCGCTCGCGGAAGCCGATCGCGCCGCGTTTCCCAATCGACGGGCCGTCGCCACCACAGAAGTCGAACGGTCTCGGACAGCGCCGTCGCTCAAGGGCATCCTCCCCTCCGCCCGCATCGAGGCCGGCTTCGTTCGCACCACCGACCCCATCGGGGCGTTCGGCACCCTGCTCCGTCAACGGCGGGTCACGTCCGTCGCGTTCGACCCGACACGCCTCAACGATCCCCTGCCCGCCAACAACCTGCTGGGTGGAATCGTGCTCGAACTGCCCGTGTTCAACGCCGACGCACTGACGGGATGGCAAGCAGCGCGAACCGCGACCCGGGCCAGCGAGGCCGCGGCAGACCGGGTCCAGCACGACGTGCGATTCTCCGTTGTCCGCGCCTACTACGGTGCGGTCCTGGCTCAGGAGAAGGTGACAGTGCTTCTCGACGCCGAGCGTGCGGCCCACAGTGCCGTTCAGCAGGTGGAGAGCATGATTCGCCAAGGCCTGGTCACCAGAGCCGACGCGCTGCAATCCCGTGTGCGCGCAGCCGACGTATCCATGCAACTCAGTATGGCGCGCCACGATGCCGTTACCGCCGCGCATCAACTGGCCTTGTTGCTCGGGCGCTCGTTCGATGCACGTCATGCGCAGGACGCACAAATCATCGTCCTGCCCCATGGCCTGCCGAGTGATTCGTCGATTCTGGCCTTGCTACCGGGTGTTGAAACACGTGCGGCCTCATCGACCACCATGCCAACAGTCAACCAACGCGACGATCTGCGGGCTGCAAAACTTGGGTTCGACGCTGCACGCCTCGATGTCCGCAGTGCCACGGCCACCTTGCTGCCCCGCGTGAACGGCTTTGCGCGCTACGACTGGCACTCGCCCACTACACTCTACGCCGGCCGCCCCAACTGGACGCTGGGCATCATGGCATCGTGGTCGGTCTTCGGTGGAGGCAATGAGTTGGTCGCTCTGGCCGGCGCCAGGGCGCGCGCGCGGCTGGCTGCGGCGGCGCATGAAGCGGCCACCGCGCAGGCGCAGCTCGAAGTCGCACAGGTGGAGCGTGGCTTGTCGGTGACACGCGAACATCTGGATCTCGCTGCGCAGGCGGCGGCACAGAGTCGTGAAGCCCTGCGACTGATAGACAAGCGCTATGCCAGTGGACTGGCAACGGTCGCGGAGTTGCTGGGTGCCGAAAACAGCGCCATGGCGGCCGCGCTGCGGCATGCCGCCGCGCGCTACGACCTCATCGTCGCCCTGGCTGCACATCGTCACGCGAACGGTGCCGATCCCGCTTCCCTTGCGCAACTCGATGCTGCGCCCATGGACACGTCTTCTACGATCGCTCGGGAGTAATCCGATGCCTGCGCTTCACGTCTTACCGTCCATGTCGCCGCGCGTATTCACCGCCCTCGCCGCCGCCATCGTCTTCGCTACGTGCAGTCGCCATGACGCACCACACGACGCATCGGCATCCGTATCGGCGGAACCCGCGATGTCCGGAACACCCATGGTGGTGACCGATACCATCGTGACGACCACGTTCGATGCGGCCGGCGTGGCCGATCCGGTGCAAGAGGCCACGATGAGCACGAAACTCATGGGCGCGGTCACGGCCGTACATGTGACTGCAGGTCAGATGGTGAGGGTCGGCCAGCCGCTTGTCGAGATCGATGCCCGAGACCTCACGGCGAAGGCCGCGCAGGTCGCGGCCTCCGTGGCTGATGCGGAAGCCATGCAACGGGAAGCGGCCACGCAGGCGGCGCGCTTCACGGCGCTATATCAGGATTCCGCAGCCACACGTGCGCAGTACGACGCCGCCTTGACGGGCCTTGCCCGTGCGGACGCCGGTCTGCGGGCCGCGCGCGCGAGCGTGGGCGAGCTGGAGTCCGTGCGAAGCTACGCCACGGTGCGTGCGCCCTTCAGTGGCATGATCACCATGCGGACGGCCGACGTCGGCAGCTTTGCAGCCCCCGGTGCGCCACTGGTCACCATTCAGGACATCTCCTCCTTGCGGCTCAGCGCCAGCATCCCCGCCGAGGTGGCCCGCACGCTCCACCGGGGTTCCGCCCTGTTGGTACAAGTGGACGGTGACTCCGGCAGAGCCACGGTTGAAGGTGTGATGCCCACTCGCAGCGGCGGACTGTTCATCGTCAATGCGCGGCTGATCAACACATCCAACCGCTATCGCGCCGGCAGTGTCGTCACGTTGCACGTGCCCATGGGAACGCGTGCCGCCATTGTCGTTCCTCACAACGCGCTCGTGCGCGAGGGGGACTTGGTCGGCGTCATCGTGCGCCAGAATGGCCTCGATGCCCGTCGCTGGGTGCGAATCGGCATGCAGACCGTCACTCATGTCGAGATCGTCAGTGGCCTGCGCGTCGGCGAGACCATCGTGCGCCCCGCAGCGGCACCGAGTCCAGCACAGGGCGGGATCTGACGATGAAGCGCTCATGGGGCATTTCCGGACGTGTGGCCAAGGTGTTCCTTCATTCCAAGCTCACGCCACTGCTCGCCATGGCGTCGCTCGCGATGGGCGTGCTGGGTATCCTCGCCACCCCGCGCGAAGAAGAGCCGCAGATCTCCGTTCCCATGATCGACGTGATCGTGGCCATGCCGGGAGCGACGCCCATCGAGGCGGAGAACCTGCTGGGACGACCAGTCGAACAGCGCATGCTGGAGATTTCCGGCGTCGATCACGTCTACACCGTGTCAGGTGATGGTTACGCCATGATCACGGTGCGCTTCAAGGTTGGCGAAGATCAGGAACGCAGTGTGACCAAGGTGCAAGCCAAACTGGCCAGCGCTTTGGACCGCGCCCCATTGGGTGCGCTCGCTCCCATCGTGAAGTCTCATTCGATCGACGATGTGCCGGTGCTGGCGCTCACGTTGCACGGCCAAGGCATGGACGCCAACACGCTCCGCCAGATTGGCGTCCACCTCGAAGACGAGATTCGCACAGTCCGGGAGGTGGCCGCGACCTTTGTCACCGGTGGTGCGCCGCGACAGATCTCGGTCATGCTCGACGCCGCGCGTCTGGCCGCGACGGGTGTGTCCCCCGGCGAAGTGGCGATGACCCTGCACAACGCCAACGCGCGTCTCCTCGCGGGGGCCTTCACGACGGCTGACAGCGTCGTGCAGATCGCGGTTGGCGCGCCACTCACCGACGCACAGGATGTCGGCAGTGTCGTAGTGGCCACCCGAGCCGGTCGGCCCGTGTACTTGCGCAGTGTCGCCGAAGTGCGTGACAACTTTGGTGACGTCACCTCGTATGTCTCACATCGTGCCGATGGCGCGCCGGCAGAAGCCGCCGTGACCGTGGCGGTATCCAAGCGGCAGGGAGCCAACGCCACCGAGGTCACACGAGCGGTACTCGCCCGCGTCGAGCAGGCCAAGGGTCGATTGCTGCCGGAAAATGTGCAGATCGAAGTCACGCGAGACTACGGTGAAACCGCTGGCGAGAAGGCGCAGGAACTCATCTTCCACCTCCTCATCGCCACGCTGTCCGTCACCACACTGATCGGGGTGTTCCTGGGCTGGCGCGAGGCGCTGGTGGTACTGGTCGCCGTACCGGTCACGCTGGCGCTGACCTTGTTCGTGTACTACGCGCTGGGCTACACGCTCAATCGCATCACGCTGTTCGCGCTCATTTTCTCCATCGGCATTCTGGTGGATGACGCCATCGTGGTGGTGGAGAACATCTACCGTCACCTCGCTATGGGAGACCGGCCAGCCGACGTGGCCGCCATCGATGCCGTGGATGAAGTGGGTAACCCCACGATTCTCGCCACGTTCACTGTGATCGCGGCTATCCTGCCCATGGCTTTCGTGAGCGGCATGATGGGACCGTACATGTTGCCCATTCCGGTGGGCGCATCGGTGGCCATGCTGGCCTCACTGGCCGTGGCGTTCGTGATCACGCCCTACTTGGCCTATCGATTGCTCCGGGGGCACGTGCGAGCCCGCGGTACAGTGCACGACGCCGATCCGGCCACGGTCGCAGACACGAGTCATGGCACGGGCGGATTCTATCAGCGGATCATGTCGTCGCTCATCGCTCACCGTGGCACACGCCTGGCGTTCTACGGAACGGTCGGCCTACTGCTCCTGGGCAGCGTGGGCCTGGTGGGCCTGCGGGTTGTGCAGGTCAAGATGCTGCCCTTCGACAACAAGAGTGAGTTCCAGGTGATCCTCGACCTCCCGGAGGGGACGTCACTCGAAACCACCGACCGGGTCGCATCCGACATCGCGGCGTATCTGGGCAAGGTGGACGAAGTGACAAGCACGCAGGTCTACGCTGGTACATCGGCGCCGTTCACTTTCAACGGATTGGTGCGTCACTACTTCATGCGCCGTGGCGCCAACGTCGCCGACGTACAGGTCAATCTGACACCCAAACACGCGCGCGATCGACAGAGCCACGACATTGCCGCAGCGGTACGGCCGGCGGTGGATTCCATTGCGACTCGCTACGGTGCCTCAGCCAAAGTAGCGGAGATTCCCCCAGGTCCGCCGGTGCTATCCACGCTGGTGGCCGAAGTGTACGCGGCAGACGATGCTACGCGCCTCAAAGCGGCAACAGCCGTCAAAGCCATCTTCGAGCGCACATCCGGTGTGGTGGACGTGGACTGGACCGTGGAAGCCCCCCAGCACCGGAAGAGCTTCCGCGTCGACCGTGCGCGGGCCGCCGAAAGCGGTGCGAGTGTGGAGCAGCTCACGCAGACCGTGTATCTGGCACTCTCGGGCAGGACCAGCAGTCTCGTCGCCTTGCCCACCGCGCGCGACGCGGTACCCATCGTGCCACAATTGCCGGAAGCGCAGCGTACCAGTGTGGAAGCGCTGCTCGCATTGCCGGTGGCCACACTGACCGGTCCTCAGCCGCTGGGGCGCTTCGTGACGGTCGTGGACGGGATTCGCGAAAGTGCACGCATCCGCAAAGACCTGCGCCCTGCCATCTACGTCACCGGTGACGTGGCCGGTGAAATCGAAGCTCCGATCTACGCGATTCTCGACATGAATCGACAGATCGACGCCCTGAAGATCGTGGGCGCATCGGTTGGCATCTACAACGCCGTGGCACCAGCGTCGCTTTCGGAAACAGCCATCAAATGGGACGGCGAATGGCAGGTCACCATCGAGGTGTTCCGCGATCTCGGTCTCGCCTTCACCATCGTGTTGCTGCTCATCTACGTGCTGGTGGTGGGCTGGTTCCAGAGTTTCACCATTCCGCTGGTGATCATGGCGCCCATTCCGCTCACGCTCATCGGCATTTTGCCGGGGCACGCTCTGAGTGGGGCGTTCTTCACGGCCACCAGCATGATCGGTATGATTGCCCTGGCCGGCATTATCGTGCGCAACTCCATCCTGCTGGTGGACTTCATCCAGCTCGAAGAGGCACGTGGTCGCCATCTGGTGGATGCCGTGCTGGAGGCGGGCGCCGTGCGCTTCCGCCCCATTGCCCTCACGGCCGCAGCCGTGGTGATCGGAGGAGCCGTAATGGTCCTGGATCCGATCTTTCAGGGCTTGGCGGTGGCCCTCATCAGTGGAGCCGTCGTGGCCACACTGCTCACCATGGTGGTAGTCCCCCTGCTGTACTGGGAACTGCGCAAATCCGCGCCTCCCACTGTCGGTTCCCCTCAGCATATGGAGCACAACCACTGATGTGCAACGACAAGATTATCCGTCGCATGGCCGGCCTCCTCGTACTACTGTCGGTCTCTCTCGGCTTCGCCGTGTCCGAACGGTTCTTCTGGCTGGCCGGGTTCGTGGGAGTCAACTTGCTCCAATCGAGCTTCACCAACTTTTGCCTGCCCGAGAAGCTGTTCGCCCGGCTTGGTTGGTTTGGTTGCTCGTCGACCACACGTTCGACTACCGCCCCGTGACCACCTTGCGCCGTTCGGTGAGTTCGGACTCCAACCGTCCACACACCAGCTCGCACAGCTTGAGCACATCTTCGTCAGCGAGTTCGTAGCGCACGAACACCCCATCCCGTTCACGCGCGACCAGCCCATTTGCAAACAGTTGCGCCAGGTGGCGGGACACGTTGGCCTGCCCCATGCCGGTGGCTTCCACGAGCTCGTTGACGGTCATCGGTCCACCGCGGAGTTCCTGCAGTAGGCTCAAACGCGCGCGGTCACTCAACGCCTTGAAGCGCTCGGCAACGAGGTCGAGCAGTTCGGGAGCCATCCGCTTCATCGCGCTCCTCCGCAAGAGTTACACGAATACATACATAAGAATATAGCGAACAACAGCAACCGGCGCATCCGCATGGATGCGCCGGTCTCTGCACCCTGCGACTACAACAGCGTCGCGTCGAGCGAGATTTCGGCGTTCAGCACCTTCGACACCGGGCAGTTTTCCTTGGCCGTCTTGGCCAGCGCCTGAAACTCCTCTTCGGCGATGCCCGGCACCGAGGCGGTCAACTGCAACTGGATCTTGGTGATGGTGAAACCAGTCGCCTGCTGCTCCAGGGTCAGCACCGCATTGGTCCGGAGTTCCTTGGCCGTGTGGCCCGCCTTTGTGAGCTGCCCGGACAGCGCCATGGTGAAGCAGCCCGCATGGGCGGCAGCGATCAGCTCCTCGGGGTTCGTGCCGCTGCGGCCGGATTCATCTTCAAAGCGCAGCTTGAACGAGTACGGCTGTGCATTGAGCACGCCACTCGGTGTGGTGAGGGTGCCGCTGCCTTCGCGGATGCTACCATTCCAGACGGCTGTCGCAGTGCGTTCCATATTGGTTCCTCGGCGGGGTGAACCCCCGCACATGCGGGGGCAGTACGAGGGATACGATACCCCCCGGCCCGACCCACGCCAACTGCGATCGTGCGTTGTGACGGCTGGGTGACCGCTGGGTGACGACGTCACCCCGTGGACAGCACGAACTGATTGCCTTCGCTGTCCCTGAAAATGGCCGACGTGCCCCAGGACTCGACCTTGGCCTCCTGCACCAATTCCACCCCGGCGGCCTTGAGTGCGGCCGCGGTGGCCACCACGTCTTCGCACTCGAACGACAGGTTCATGAACTGGCCGATCCACTGCTCCTGGCCCGGCGCCGTGAACAGCACCACACCGGTTTCGGCACGCGGGATGCGTAGCTCGATCCAGCGCATGCCAGGCCCCATGGGAGCGTCGGTCACGACCTTGAACCCGAGCTTTTCGGTGTAGAAGGCGAGGGCCCGGTCCTGATCGTGGACGGGAATGCTGATGAACTTCACGCGTTTGATCATGGGGCACCATCGCGTTTCCCCTGCTCGCGCGCAAGACGGGCAAGCTTTACTATGGCATTGGATTCCATAGGAGATCGTCCCATGTCCGTCGCGCTCGACCCATACGTCCTCGACACGCTGATGGCCGATCTGGTCGGCCATGACCGCCAGCCGTCGGCGTTTCTCGTGTACCTCCATTTTGTCCGGCACACCAGCGGCGCAGGCCGACAAACGGTCACCGTCGCACTGCTCGATATCGCGGAGGGCACGGGGCTGTCGAAGCGGACCGTGCAGAATGCCATCGCCTGGCTGGTGCATCGGAAGCTGGTGGCCGTCACACGGTCGACCCCTACCGCGGTGCCGACCTACCGCCCGCTCCGTCCCTGGCGTCGCTGATCGTCCCAGCACTGAGCCAATAGCGTGTGCAGGCCTCGTGCTCGGGCATTCCCTGCATCTGCGGTTCGCGGCAACTTTCTGCGAACGTTTCCCCCACCCCTTTTGCCGATGCGTCGTTCTATCCCCCTGACGGTCGCCCACACCGCCTTCACTGCCGCGGTGGTTGCTGCGGCCCCGCTGGTGTCTCTCGGTGCGCAGGCGCGGGTCGTCACCGCTGACGACTATGCCCGGGCCGAGAAGTTCCTGGGCTTCAATACGTCGCTGCTCGTCTCCAATACGGGTGTTCAGCCCACCTGGCTCCCCGACGGACGCTTCACCTACCGCGTGCGACAGCCGGACGGATCACAACCGATGATCCTGGTCGACGCCAAGGGTGCCAAGACCAACTGCACCGCGGCCGGCACCGTGTGCCCGCCAGCGCCAGCGCCGATGGGCCCTGGGGCGCCGCGCCCGACGGGCCGCGCTCCCGAGGTCCTGTCGCCCGACGGAACCAAAGCGGCGTTCATTCGTGATTGGAACCTGTGGGTGCGCGATGTGTCGACGAACCAGGAGACGCCGCTCACCACCGACGGCATCAAGGACTTCGGCTACGCCACGGACAACGCCGGCTGGGTGCATTCGAACCGCGCCCTGCTGATGTGGTCGCCCGACTCGAAGAAGATCGCCACGTTCCAGCAGGACCAGCGGAACGTGGGTGAGATGTACCTCGTGCGCACCAAGGTGGGGCACCCCGAGCTGATGGCCTGGAAGTATCCGCTGCCGGGCGACAGCGTGGTGTCGATGATTCACCGCGTGGTGATCGATCTGAGCGCAGCGCCCAAGGTGGTGCGCTTCCGCATGGGGCCCGATGAACATCGCAGCTCGGTGTGCGACCACATTGCGTGCGGCGGCAAGCTCGCCGACGTGGAGTGGTTCCCGGATGCCTCGAAGGTCGCGTTCCTCTCCAACTCGCGCGATCACAAGATCGCCACGTTGCGGGTGGCCGACGCCGCCTCGGGTGAGGTGCGCGATGTGCTGCGCGAAGCCGTGGCCACACAGTTCGAAAGCGGCGACGGCGATCAGAACTGGCGCGTGCTGCCGGCCACCAATGAAGTGATCTGGTTCTCCGAGCGCGATGACTGGGGTCAGCTCTACCTGTACGACCTCAATACCGGCACACTCAAGAACAAGATCACGACCGGTGAAGGTGGTGTGCTGTCCATCGAGCGCATCGATGCAAAGGCGCGCACGATCTGGTTCACCGCGTCGGGCAAGGAAAAGGGACGCGATCCGTACTTCCGTCATCTCTATCGCATCGGGATGGACGGCAAGGCGCTGACGCTGCTCACACCGGAAGACGGTGACCACAACATCTCCCTGTCGCCCGATGGTGCACGATTCGTGGATAGCTGGTCACGCCCGGACCTGCCGCACACGGCGCTGCTGCGCGATGCACGCACTGGCAAGCAGATCGCACTGCTCGAAACGGGCGACATCAGCAAGCTCACCGCCACGGGGTGGAAGCCGCCCACGCGCATCACGGTGAAGGATCGTGCGGGCAAGTGGGACCTGTATGGGTTGATGTGGACCCCCACCAAGCTCGACTCCGCGCGCAAGTATCCGATCATCAACTACATCTACCCGGGTCCGCAGGGTGGATCCGTGGGCAGCCGTCAGTTCTCGGCCGCCACGCGCGACAACCAGGCGTTGGCCGAACTCGGCTTCATCGTCGTGGCGATCGACGGCACCGGCAACCCGATGCGCTCCAAGTCCTTCCATGATGCCTACTACGGCCGCATGGGTGACAACACCTTGCCCGACCAGATCGCGGGCATGAAGGAGCTCGCATCGCGGTATCGCTTCATCGATCTCGATCGTGTGGGCATGTGGGGACACTCCGGCGGCGGCTTTGCCACGGCCGGCGCACTGTTCCGCTACCCGGACTTCTTCAAGGTGGGCATCGCGGAGTCGGGCAATCACGACAACCGCAACTACGAAGACGACTGGGGCGAGCGCTATCATGGTCTGCTCACCCGCAACGGCGCATCGGACAACTACGAGGCTGAAGCCAACCAGACGCTGGCCAAGAACCTCAAAGGCAAACTGATGCTCGCACATGGCACGATGGACGACAACGTGCCGCCCGACAACACGCTCCTGGTCGTCGATGCACTGATCAAGGCCGGCAAGGACTTTGATCTCATCATGATTCCGAACGCCGCGCACGGTTTTGGTGCCGCGTCGAACTACATGATGCGCCGTCGGTGGGACTATTTCGTGCAACACCTCATGGGTGCCACGCCGCCCAAGGAATTCCAGATCGGACCGAAGTAAGCGCCCGAGGCATTTCGCAGTGGCTGCAACGACATGGGGCCTGCCGTCAGTTGACGGCAGGCCCCATGTGCATGTCCTCTCTCGCGTGTCGCCTTACGGCTTCACACCCGCTGCCGCACTCGGCGCCGTGTACGTCCACGGCTGACGGGTGAGCGGCTTCTGCCGCGGATACACCTCGTCGAGCGTGTTGCCGTCGAACAGGCGGCCGTTCACCATCACCATGTTGATGGTGTTGCTGTTGCGGATGTTCTCGAGCGGATCCTTGTCGAGCACCAGCAGGTCGGCAAACTTGCCGACTTCCAGTGATCCGATTTCGGAGCCCAGACCGATGGCCTCTGCGCCCACGATGGTCGCCGAACGCAAGGCTTCGTGCGTGCTCATACCCCCCGATTGAATGAGCCACAGCTCCCAGTGCATGCCGAGTCCCTGCAACTGGCCGTGACTGCCCACGCCGATACGTCCGCCACGCTCCACCGTGGTCTTGAGGTCTTCGGCATGCTGCCACATGGCGTACTCCTCCTTCACCGCAAAGCCGGCCGGGCCAGGTGCATTGCCCGTACCGCGGCGGCGAACCTTGGTGTCGAAGTCCACCGGGTGCGTGAAGCGGCGCAGCTTCGTGTCGTTCATCAGGTCTTCGCTCTGGTAGAACCAGCCCTCGCCAAACGGGCCACCGTATTCCACGATCAGCGTCGGTGAGTTCACGACCTGCGTACCCTTGTACCACTCGAAGATGTCATCGAACTTCGGCGTGATGGGCAGCGTGTGTTCGATGCCGGGATAGCCATCGATACCATGCGTGATGTTGAGCTTCTGATCGAGACCGCCTTCGGTGGTGGGCATGATCCCCAACTCCTTGGCCGCCATGATGATCCACTGCCGCTGCTGGCGATTGCCGCTCATGTACATCTTGAGCGTCTTGGTGTCGTAGTACTTCGCGTAGCGCGCCAGGACATCACGTGCATGATCGAGATCCCGCACCTGTTCGCCGGCAAAGACACCGGGGCCGGTGGTGTAGATACGTGGGCCAATCATGTCACCGTTCTCCACGCGGTCGGCATACGACAGGAAGTCCGTCGTGGCCGTCTGCGGATCACGCGTGGTGGTCGTGCCATACGCCAGCGTGGTGAGATACTGCCACGTCTGTGTGCTGTGCACGTTCGGGGTGAGCCACTGCGGGTGATAGTGGGTGTCCACCATACCGGGCATGATCACCTTGCCTGCCACATCGATGATCTTCGCGCCGGCGGGCACCGTCACGCTGCCACGTGCGCCCACTGCCACGATGCGCTGATCACGCACCACGATATCGGCGTTCTCGATGATCTCCTTCCCCTTCATCGTGATCGCCTTCGCCCCCCGGAACACCACCACACCACGCGGAATGTCCCGTGTCGCCGAGACGGCGATACGTGTTTCGGTGGGCTTGTAACCCGGCGGGGTCTTCTTGGTGGTATCGGCCTTGGCGATGGAATCGGCGCGCGTGATGCTGTCCTTCACCGCCTTGGTGGTGTCGGCGCGCAGGCGAGCCTTGCGGCGATCTTCCTGCTTGAGCGAATCCTCGACGACCTTGGCGCGATCGAGATCGTAGGTGAAGAGCGCATTGCCCAACGCCCAATGGATCTTCTTGCCATCGGCCGACCAGGTGCCGAACTCACCGCCTACGGTGTTGAGCTTCTTCACCGGCACGGCCGCGCTGCGCGGATCGACAATGCTCACGGTGGGTGCCGTCGCACCGATTTGTGGCACGGTGATGGTGTAGAAGTCCATACCAACCACCGCGAGCGCCTGATCACCACTCGGCGCCATGAGGATCATGGCGGCTGGCGGTGCCTGCGGCGGTGCGGGCTCGGCATCATCAAGGTGTGTACCGGCACCAACCGGTCGTGCGGCACGACCACCGAAGTTGAACTGTGCTTCCTTCGCCACCAGTGCCGCGTCGAGGTTGGCACCCGCGCCCGGCGGTAGTGGTCCGGTGACACGCAGGTGGGTCTTGAGGTCAGTACCATCCCAGCGGAATGACTGCAGACCGCCACCGCCGCTGTAGGCGAAGATGCGGGTGCTGTCCTTCGTGAAGTGTGGCGTGTTGATACCACCCGCCGGCATGATCAGCGTGGAGGCACCACCCGTCGCCGGAATCCATACGAGATCCGCGGCTGCGGGGCCGAAGAATGCGGCGCCCGCTTCCTGCACTTCGCGCGCGGCGGCCCGTGTGGCCACGATACGATTGCCCGTCGGGGCCCAGGCGAGATCGGTGTACAATCCGCCGATCGTCGACAAGGTACGCGTGCGCCACCCGCGCGTGCCATCCACATCGGCGCGCATGATCTGGCCACCGCGGCTGTCTTCCCACGTCACATACGCGAGGGACTTGCCGTCGGGCGACCACACCGGACTGAACTCACCCACCGTGGCATTCGACACACGCGCCGGCTTGTTGTCGGCCACGTTCATCGTCCACACACGATCGAGCGCCACGAAGGCGAGCTGCTTGCCATCGGGTGACGGCTGCACGTCGCGGATCTGCCGCGAGGTGAAGGTCGTGGCCGTGTCGATCTTGTAGGCGAACTTCACTTCGGGTCCCATTTCGAGCTTCACTTCCGCTTCGAACGGAATCTTGGTGGGGTTCGTGCGATCGACTGGCACGCGCCACAACTCACCACCATACGACACCACAATGGCCTTGGAGTCAGGCGTGAAGCTGTAGCCGGGATAGGCATCCATCGGCGCGCGCGATTCCATGTCGTCACGCTGCACCGGGAACGCCAACCACTCTTCCTGCTGCGTCTGCAGGTTGCGGATGCGCAGCCCCGTCTTGGTCTCGAAACGGGTGGCATATACCAACCACGTGCCGTCGGGCGACAGCGCCGGACGGGCGCCCGAGCCAAAGCGTGTGGTCATCTGCGACGCGCGGCCTGTCTCACGATCCCACACGGCCAGTTGATACTGCGGTCCGATGGCGTTGTACTGCCAGTCGCCGGTGCGCGTGGCGTACCACAGATAGCGTCCGCCCGCGCCAAACGCCGCGCCGAGTTGCTTCTGCGTGGCGGCCGGTGCCGGCAGGATGGACAGCGGCACACCGTTGCCACCATCCACATGGTACATCCACAGTTTCGCAGCGCCACCGAGGCCGCCTCCACGCGACACAATCACGTACTTGCCGTCGGGATCGAACTCCGGCGAGACGTACATGTTGTTGTTGCCACGGGTGAGCTGCGTGGTGTCCTTCTGATCGAGCGACATGAGCCACACGTTCTCGCCACCGGAACGGTCGGAGACGAACACCACCTTCTTGCCATCAGGCGAGAACCGTGGCTGCGCGTCGTAAGCCATCCCGCTGGTCAGGCGGGTCGCCTTGCCGCCGCCAATGGGCAGCGTGTAGAGGTCGCCGAGCAGATCAAAAATGAGCTGCTGGCCATCGGGCGACACGTCCACCGACATCCACGTGCCTTTGGTCGTGGTGAAGGTGTGTGTCCGGGCCGTTTTGAGGGGCAGCGTGGTGGCCGCCGGTGCTGCGGGCGTGCCTTGTGCGGTCAGTGCCGCCGCGGGCGCCATGAGGCCTGCGGCAATGAGCGCCGCGACCACCGTGGTGGCCGCGAGCGGACTCCGAACCGCTGCCATGTTAGGCCAAGCGGTACGGAAAGGGACGGGAACGGTCATGCATTCTCCAGGGAAGTGGCCAACACCCAATTCTACGATGGGACACCTTCATTCGTGTCCTTAGATTATCTGGAATGGACAGACTTTTCCTGATGATCGGGGCGCTCTCGGGCGCCATCAGCGTCGCGGCCGGTGCCTTCGGATCACACGGCCTTCGGGCGCGACTCGAACCGCGCCTGCTCGAGGTCTTCGAGACCGCGGCCCGCTACCAGATGTACCACGCCCTCGCACTGGTCGCCGTGGCCTGGGCGGCGAGCCGCTGGCCTGGTTCGCTGACCAACGCCAGCGGTTGGCTTTTTGTGGCCGGCACGGTGCTGTTCTCCGGATCCCTGTACGGATACACCCTGACCGGGGTGCGCACGCTCGCCATGATCACCCCCATCGGTGGGGTGTGCTTCATTTTGGGCTGGATCTGCCTGGCCTTCGCCGTACGCAGCACCTGAGCACCCCACACATGCCGCACCAGCACCGCTCATGATCATCGACGAATGAGCGGCAGCGTTTCCGTCAGCGCGCTGCAACTTGGCGCGATCGCGGCAATCTCTGCTGTGAGTGGCGCTGCCAACTCCATCGCCGGTGGAGGCACGCTGCTCACCTTCCCCGCGCTGCTGGGCATGGGTATTCCCGCTGTGTCCGCCAACGCGACCAGCACGGTGGCCCTCTGGCCTGGCTCGCTGGCCAGTATGGTCGGCTATCGCCGCGAATTGGTGGGCGCAGAACGATGGGCACTTCGGCTGGCCATTCCGAGTGTGCTTGGCGGTGGCCTTGGTGCGTGGCTCCTGCTCGTCACCAGTGAAGAGCGCTTCAGAGCCATCGTACCATGGCTCGTACTGAGTGCCACGGTGCTGTTTGCTGTGCAGGGACCGGTGATGCGGTGGCTGCGCGGGCGCATGACTGCGGCCCCGCTCGCCAGTCGCCCGATTGATCCCACCATCGGCATGTTGCTCGCCCAGTTTGGCGTCGGCATCTACGGTGGCTACTTCGGCGCGGGAGCCGGCATTGTCATGCTGGCAGTGTTTGGCTTGATGGGACTCACCAACATTCACCAGATGAATGGGCTCAAGAACTTCAATGGCATCTGCTTCAATGGTGTGGCGGCGATCACATTTGCGGTGATGGGACTGGTGCATTGGCCCATCGGATTGGTGATGGCCATTGGTTCGAGCATTGGTGGTTACCTCATGTCCGGACTCGCACAGCGTGTGCCGCAATCATGGGTGCGCGCGGCGGTGTCGTGTATCGGATTCGCCAGCGCATTGTGGCTGTTTCTCACGCGTTAGTGCCCATCGCGTGCCTGTGATGCTCCCAATGGCCCACTGGCGCGACTGAGAACACGCGCCTTTCTTAGACGCCATGAGTCCCGTGCAATCCCTGTGGCGACGTGTGTTTGGAAAAGAGATGCAACGTCCCGATTGGCTCTCCAGTCCGGGATTGATTGCCGCCATGAGCATTGGCGTCCTTTCCATCGCACTCAATGTCGTCGTGGCGCGGCAGTTGGTGCGCATCGGCAGTGATGCGCGGGCCCTCACCGATTCCTGGATTGCACGAACCGCCAGCCTGAGTGCGCTGCAGGATGGCCTGCGTGATTTCCGCCAACAGGAAGCGCAACTCGCGCTGAACGCCGAGTCGTCACCGCAGCGTGTGTACGTGGATTCCCTGGAGAAGCTGCGCGAACACTGTGAGTCGGCGCTCGTGCGCGTGGCCGCGCTGTCCGCCACGCCAGCCGACGCGCAGCAGTCCGGCTCTCTGCTCCGCTTGTGGAATGTGTATGGTCGCCAACATTACACGGCGCGTGGACTGCCCACGGGAGAAGGGAGTGCCGCCCTCCAGGCCTTTCGTGAACGAGAGTCCACGTATGTCGCACTGACCAATCTCACACGCGTCACGCGCGATGCGATGACGGTGAGCGCGGACCGACTCACCGCGCGCAGCCGCCGCTCCACGGAAACGTCCGCCGTTTTGCTGATCGGTAGCATCCTGCTCACCATTCTGGCGGTTGTGGTGGCAGCGGCGCTGCGTCGTTCGACGAGAGCGCGCGAAAGGGCGGAACGACGCTTGCGCGGCCTGACCGACCACTCGCTCGGCATCGTGTGGGAGATCGACTCGCGGGGGCGGCTGCGCTTCTGCTCGAACTCGGGCTTCGACATGTTGGCTCGTGACCGGGAGTCCGTGATTGGCCGACGCGCCCTCTCGCTGCTGCTGCGTGAAGATCGCGAAACCGCGCTCGTGGCCGCCTATCGAGCGGCGGAGTCCGGGAAGCCACTGGGCGATCTCGAAGTGCGTGTCCAGGCCGGTGATGGCTCCATTCACTGGCTCGCGATCAGCGGGGAAGTCCTCACCCGGCGCGACGGTGACGGCGACGCGCCCCGATTGGCCGGCGGTCGTGGTCTCGCAGTGGATGTGACCCGACGACATCTCGCCGAGCAGGCATTGGCGCAGAATCGCCGTCTCGAGTCACTGGGCACACTGGCCGGTGGTGTGGCGCATGATCTCAACAATGTGTTCGCCGCCGTCAGCAGCTACGCGCAACTTGCCCGACAGCAGGCGCACGGTCAGGTGACGCTCGAAGAAGATCTCACCGCGATCGAGACGGCGGCGCAACGCGGCACCTCGCTGGTGCGGCGTGTGCTGCAGTTTGCCCGTCGGCAGACCCGTGAGCCCCGTGTCGTATCGATGGTGGAAACCGTGCGCGAGGTCGTGCAGTTGTTGCGCCCCCAGACCCCGCCGCATGTGCATATCGTGGTGGAGCTGCCACGTGGCGACAGCCATGTGATGGCCGATCCCACCGAACTGCACCAATTGGTTGTGAACATCGCCAGCAACGGTCTGCATGCGATGGCCTCACTGGGCAGCGAATTGCTGGTTCGAGTGGCGCGCGACGATTCGCACATCACGCTGACCATCACCGATGACGGTTCCGGCATGGCACCGGATGTTCTCGAACGTGCCATCGAGCCTTTCTTCACCACGCGCGCGGTGGGTGAAGGCACCGGCATGGGACTCTCGGTGGTGCACGGGATCGTGGAGGCCCTGAACGGCACTCTCACCATGACCTCACGCCAGGGTGTCGGCACGACGGTCACGGTGACCCTGCCGCGCGCGCAGACCGCACAGCAGCTATTCATCGAGGGGACCAGCACCGTGGGTACGCGCAGCGGTGGTGTGCGGGTGTTGCTCGTGGACGATGATGAACATGTGCGCGACGCGGTGAGCCGCATCCTGCGTCACGCCGACTGCGAGGTGGAAGCACACCCCTCCGGGACATCCGCCCTCAACGTGCTGCGCACGGATCCCACCCGCTACGATGTGGTGATCACCGACTTCACCATGCCGGGCATGAGCGGATTGGAGTTGGCAGAAGCCATTCAGGCGCTGCCGTATGCACCACCGCTGATCATGGTCAGTGGCTATCTCGATGATGCCACAACGGCACGAGCACATGCGCTGGGCATCGCGCATGTGCTCGACAAACCGGTACCGCGTCAGTTGCTGATGAACACCATCGCCGACGTTACTTCACCGACACCTGCTTGATCATGCCATGTGCGAGGTGCGGCTTGCCGTCCTTGCCATCCGGTGTGAAGCACATGAGGGCGTACTCACCCACCGGCACGTCCACCGAAAGGTAGACCGTCGCACCGGGCAGAATGTCGGTGATACCACCAAACGGGATGCCCGGCGGCGCGCCCTCCGGCTTCTCGGCGAACTGCGCCATCTGCATCGGCGTCTTGCCCGGCAGGAGTTTGGCGAGGAAGAACTCGTGCGGCTGCTTGCCCGTGTTCTTGACCGCAATGACATGTTTGCCCGGCGAGAGCGGCTTCGAGAAACCAAAATCGTAGTCGGACAAGGTCAGCGTGACATCGGCTGTGGGCGCCGGCGCCTTGTTGCTGGACGGCGTGACCGTGAGCGCCTTGATCATGCCCTTCATGACATGCGGCGGGCCGCCTGGGCTGGGAATGACACAGAGGGCCACATACTCACCCGCCTCGAGCGTGCTGGTGAAAACCGTCTCGGTGGCCGATGCATTGGGGCCACCCACCGGCTTCATCCAAGCGGGCGGCGGACCACCGGCTTTGAACCACGCGAGCACATCATCCGGCTTCTTGCCCTTCTCGACCTTCACGAGATAGAGGTGATGCAACTCCTTGCCCTTGTTCACGAACCGAATGGTCGTGAGTCCGGACGGGATGCTGGCCGGCATGTCGAACGCATAGTCATTGGCGACCACCGATACGACATTGGCACCGGCCACGGCCGGGATGGCGGCGACTGCGGCCGTGCGCGGTACGGCCGCTTGCGCCGCCGTGCGCGGCACCTGCGCGGTCAAGGAAGTGGAAAAGACTGCCACGCTGATCGACGCAGTGGCGAGACGCAAGGAATTCAACATCGAAACCTCAAGACAAGAGTTCAGCCGCGCACCAGCACACACGCCTACCCGACATTCGCCGGCGCTGCGGCACGATTGATTCATGGAGTCCGTCTGTACGTGCGACACCCGGGTGTGGGTTTCACAAACGGCACCGAACGGTACATCGTCGAGAGGTACTCGGCATGCGACGCTTTCGTCACATCTGCGGCGAGGTGAGATTGCAGCATGTCACGCGCGTTCGTCAACGAAGATGCGGGCCCACCGGAGCAGCGGCCAGACTATGATCTGCCGCCGCGCGATGCGGTGGAGTTTCCGGCTGCGGCCGCCAAGGCGCTGCTCAATGGTGCACGCGCGGGAGACACCGTGGGCGCGGAAGACGCGACGGGGCTCCCGTGGGGAACGCCTGAGCTTGTACCGCAGGTGCGAGCGATCCTTGCCCAGGCACGGGTGGACGGCGACGATCGCCTCGAGCAACTGGCCGAGCGCTACCTGCGGGCCGCCGGCACGGAGGAGTAGTCTGTTCCAATAGAAGGGGCGGCAGACCACTAATTCCGATTGATTGTATCTGCTATCTAGACTAGACTTCTCGTGTTGCACTAAACGAGAACGATTCTCATCTAGATCGAGCGATGTCTACTTCTGCGATTTTCCCGCGAGCCTGGCGCCCCATCGGCCGCCTGCTCGCCGTAGCGACGACTGCCGTCGCGGTGACCGCCTGCTCCACCAGCGACGTCACCGCGCCCCCGGCCCCCTCGGCCGGTGCGTTCACCGTCGATGCCACCACCCAGTGGGTGTACGTCAGCCTCGCGGACAGCGCCGTGGTGACGCCGACGCCCAGCAGCGGACAGTCGTCGGCGTGGGACATTGCCTTCAATGCCACGAACGTCATGCTGAATGGCGGTCAGGCCGGCCCCGGTGGTGTGATGGGCTTCTGCGTCTGCCAGAACGCGTCGCGCAATCCGACCAACGCGGAATGGCTGGCGATGACCCCGGCTGGCGAGAAGGCGGACTTCGATTCGCTGACACGCACGCCCAGCGGCGCCACGTTCGTGACCGACCAGCTCACTCCCGCCATCGGTGGGTTCTATCGCGGCAGTGGCACCACCGCGACGGCGAACCCCGACTCGGTGTATTTCGTGCGCTATGCCGACAGCACCGGCTTCGCCAAGGTGCGTGTCACGGCGCTCACCACGCCGTCGGCCACGACGCCGGGTCAGGTGACGATCGAGTACGCGCTGGCTGGCAATGCCGACGCCGCGTTCGGCACGACGCGCACGGCGCAGATCGATGTGTCCACGGGGGCCAAAAACTTCGACCTGAATTCGGGTCAGGTGAGCACCAGTGCCACCGACTGGGAACTGCGCTTCGACGGCTACACCGTGCGTGTGAACGGTGGCGCGAGCGGCCCGAGCAAGTCGGCTGCCGCGAAGATCACCGATGCCACCTTTGCGGCGGCGACGCCGGCCAGCACCGTGGCCAATGCGTACCGCGCCGATGTGTACGCCGGGATCTTCAATACCGCGCGCTACTACCGGTACAATCTTGCCGGCGACAACCGCATCTCGCCGTCCTTCGATGTGTACCTGATCCGCCGCGGCACACGCACCTACAAGCTGCAGATCATCAACTACTACAACTCGACCGGCAGTTCGCGATACATCACCTTCCGGTATGCGCAGCTCGCCGAATGAAGTCCCCTGCATGGTTGACGTGTCTCGTTGCCGGTGGTGCGTGTCTGCTCGCGCCATCGGCACCGGTGTTTGCCCTGATGCCGATTCCGGGTCCGGGCACCGTGTCGGGGCGCGTGGTGGATGCGTCCGATCGCCATGCCATCGTTGGCGCAGAAGTGCAGTTCCTTGGCCCCGACACACTCACCCTGCGTACCGACGCCCAGGGCACCTGGCGCGCGCAGCGGGTGACACCGGGCCGCTATACGGTACGCACACGGGTGCTCGGATATGCGGCATCCACGGTCACGGTGGTGGTGGCCGATGATCAGCAGGTGGAGCGCACCATTGCGCTCGACGCCACACCGCTCGCGCTCGACCAGGTGGTGGTCACCGCTGCGCGTCGTGAACAGCGTCTCAAGGATGCGGTGGTCACGACCGAATTGATCAGCCGAGCGGATATCGAGCGCACGGGCGCCACGGATATCGCATCCGTGTTGCTCGAACAGACGGGCATCGAACTGCAGGGCGGCCATCCGGCTGGCACGGGTGTGATGCTGCAAGGCATCGGCTCCGAGCGAGTGCTCGTGTTGCTCGATGGTCAGCCGATGGCGGGTCGCATTTCTGGGGTGTTCGATATCTCGCGCATTCCCGTGACGATGATCGAACGCGTGGAAGTGGTGCGCGGTCCGCAGTCGACGCTGTATGGCACCGACGCGATGGGTGGGGTGGTGAACATCATCACACGCACGGCGCCCAAGTCGGCCGGTCCGCTGTACGGGCTCGGGGTGCGTGGCACGTTCGGCACGCAGGCGCGCACCGATGGTGCCGCCAGTCTCACCTACTCGCAGGGTGCACTGAGCGCGACCACCGATCTGTCGCGTCGTCAGACCGCAATGACGCCTGGTATGTCTGGCACCGTGGGTGCGCAGACCGCCCGCAGCGATGTGGCCGCAAAAATCCGCTACGCTCCAGACAGCAGCAAGGCGCTCGAAGCCAGCGTGCTGGGCCTCGATGAGCGTCAGCGCTGGCTGGCCGGTTCGCTCTACAACTTCGGTGACAACCGGCAGTGGAGTGGGCGCCTCAACGGCACAATCACTCCCGACGTCGCGCGCCGGCACCGCGTCAGTCTCACACTGTCGGGATCGAACTACGATCACCTGCAGCGCGCCAGCACCGAAACGCGACCCATTGCCGGTGACACGGGATCACGTCAGATCCAGCGCGTCTACCAACTCGATGCCATCTACAACGCCCGCCTCACCAACGCGGTCGCGCTCGATCTTGGCACGCAGGTACGTCGTGATAAAGTGGAAACCGAGCGGGTGCTTGGTGGACGTCGCGATATCACGCTGTATGAACCGTATGCGCAGGTGGAAGCTGCGCTCACGCCAACACTGTCGGTGGTGCCCGGCCTGCGCCTCACACAAAACTCGCAGTGGGGTACACACCTCACCCCGCGGGTCGCGGCACGTCAGCGTCTGGGCGAGCATCTGACGCTGCGCGCATCGTATGGCACCGGCTTCCGCGCGCCGGACTTCAAGGAGCTCTACATGCGCTTCGTGAACTCCAGCGCCGGCTATGCGGTCAACGGCAATCCGGATCTGCGTCCGGAATCGTCACGCAACGTGATGGGTGGCGCCGAATGGGCCACGCCTCGCAGCTATGTGCGTGTGCAGGCGTTCCGCAACGATTTCGTGGACTTCATCGAAACGCGTGCCGTGAGTGCCCCCGGTGCACCGGCCATCTACGAGTATGGCAACATCTCCGATGGCTCCACACAAGGATTGGATCTCGAGAGTGGTTTTGCGCTCGCCGGATTCCGCGGCGAAGGCAGTATCTCCACGCTCTCCACGCGCGACGACAACACCGGCCGCTCCCTGCTCAGCCGCCCGGACTTCTCGGCACGGGCCACGGTGGGTCTGCCGGCCATCTTCGATGTGCGCGTGAGTTTCACCGGTGTGTATACCGGCCGCACGCCGATGGAGCGCGACGAGACCACGGGCGCCATCATCAGTTGGCGCGAAGCGTATCCGCGCCTCGATCTCCGCGTGGCACGCCGCATCGGCCTGCTCACGGGAACCCCCGAGCTCGTGTTCGGCATGGACAACGCCTTCGACACGCAGCCCGCACAGTGGGCCGGCTTCAACCGGCGCCACATCTACACCTCATTCTCCTGGACCTTCAACCGCACGCCCACGCGATGAACGCCGTGAATACTTTTTCCCCGACGCTCCGCCGCCTTTCGGCGGCCGCCGCTGTGGCCCTCGCGGTCGTGGCACCTTCCGCTACCCCTCTCGCTGCGCAGGCAGCCGGCAAGACCGGCGTGGTCGTGGTGGCGCACGGCGGTGATTCGCTGTGGAACGCCCTCGTGCGTGAAGCCGCCATGAAGGCGAAGACCGAGGTGCCGGTCGAAGTCAGCTTCCTCATGAGCTTCGGCGCCACGCAGGCCCGCTTCCAGGACGCGGTCGCCAAGCTCGAGTCGAAGGGTGTGTCCCGCATCGTGGTGGTGCCGATGTTGGTGTCGAGCCACAGCGGCCACTACGACCAGATTCGCTATCTGGCCGGCGAACCGATCGAACTCGACAAGGACATGGCGCATCACCTGCACATGGCCGGTATCGAGAAGCCCAAGACGTCGCTGCCGATCATCGTCACGCCGGCCATGGACAACGCGCCGCAGGTCGCTCAGGTCCTCGCGGATCGTGCCAAGGCGCTCGCTCCCAACCCGAAGGAACGGGCACTGCTCATCGTCGGCCATGGTCCGAACTCGGCGGAAGACTACGCGTCATGGATGGAAAACCTTCGCTCCGTCGCCGACTCGGTGAAGGCCATGACGGGTTTCCGTGATGTGCGTGTCGAGCTGGTGCGCGACGACGCCCCGGCGCCGGTCCGCGCGGAGGCGGTGAAGCGCGTGCGTGAGCTCATCGACCTGCAACAAATGGCCACGGGCAAGGACGTGATCGTGGTGCCGGTACTGGTCTCCAAGGGCAGCGTGAGCCGCGACAAGGTGCCGGCCGACATCAAGGGTACCCCGTCGGTCTACTCGGGCGAGCCGCTGCTGCCGCACGAGGCCATGTCGCGCTGGGTCGAACTGCGTGTGCGTGATGCGGGCAAGACGCCGGCGAAGACGGCCGAGAAGAAGGCCGCTGCCGCTCCGGCGCATCCGCACGATCGCTGAACGGTGAGTGGCAGAGCGCGGTGAGCAGCGTGTGACGAGCGATCCGCATTGCAGAACGCCGCATCGGATGTCACGTCCCTGATACCACGAAGGCCCCGAGCATCTGCCCGGGGCCTTCGTACATCGAGCAGGTTGATCGCTCAGCGATACAGGCGGTACTTGTCCGCACGCTGATGGAAGCGCGTGAGCTCGGGGGTCCATGCATTGAAGATCTGCTGCGGGGTGTTGCCCGCGACGAGCATGGTCTTGAGACGCGGCGTGGCGGCGAGACGATCCATCACCGCGTCTTTCCATTCGAGCTTGTCGGCGTGCAGCGCGTTCACCGCCCACATGAGGGCCACACCGGCACGATAGGGCTTGAAGGCCGCGCGATCCGTGACATGCAGGCGAATGCCCGGCAATGACTGCCCGGAGAACGCGGGCGGGCGACCATGGAACGAGCGCTGGGTGGGCGTGAATGACTCCGCCGTGAAACGCGTCCCTGGCAGATTGAGTCCGTTGAGCATGGCAACGGCCCGATTGTTGTCGAGCCAGGGCGCACCAATCAGCTCGAACGGATAGTCACTGCCACGCCCTTCGGACAGGTTGATCGACTCGAAGAGGCACGTGCCGGCGTACGCCACCAGCGACGAGAACGCGACCAGGTTGGGCGATGGCTTGTGCCACGGCAGGCCGGTGTCGTCGAACCACATGTCACGCGTCCATCCCTTCATCGGCACCACATGCACGGTGCCCTTCACGCCCCCGCGCAGCAGGCGCTCACCGTCGTAGAAGCGCGCGAGTTCGCCCGGCGTCATGCCGTGCAACGCCGGAATGGCCGTGTACGAACCAAAGCGGTAGAACGACGCACTGTCGGCGACAAAACCGTCCGCTCCGCGTCCCCCCAGCGGATTGGGGCGATCGAGCACCACCACCGGAATCTTCTTCTCTGCCGCAGCTTCCATCACGAAGCCCAGGATGTTGACGTGCTCGTAAAAGCGCGCGCCCACTTCCTGAATGTCGTAGATGATGACGTCCACCCCGTCGAGCATCTGCGGCGTCGGCTTGTGCACCTCGCCATAGAGACTGTACTTCGGGACCCCGGTCGCACTATCCACCGCATGTTCGGGATCGCGCTGGAGCGAGTAGTCGTTGCTGCGAATGTTGTATTCCATGCCGAACAGCGCCTTCAGACGCACGTTCAGGCGCTTCCCCGCCCCTGAGTGCAGCGCATCGGCGAGATGGGTGCCATCAGCGAGTCGGCCGCTGTGATTCGACACCAGCGCCACCGATTTCCCGCGGATGAGCTGGCCGTATTCGGTGAAGAGCCGATCGGCTCCCATGACGAGCGGAGCGCGGGCGGGGGTGCGGGCGGCGGCTGTCCCCTGCGCAGTGACCGGTTGCAGGGCGGGCGTCGACAGCGCGAGCACGGCCAGCGCCATGCGGGACAGTCGAACGACGGATGCGGATCGGGAGAGAGCGGGACGGTGCACGGCAGGGCGGGTGGAGGCGTGGGACTGAAGGATCTTTATGGCTAGTGTGGGGGGAGACGGGGCACCAGTGCCGAGGGGGGATGGGAGCTGGGGCTACGGGAGCTGGGGCTGCGGGAGCTGGGGCTGCGGGAGCTGGGGCTACGGGAGCTGGGGCTACGGGAGCTGGGACTACGGGAGCTGGGACTACGGGAGCTGGGACTACGGGAGCTGGGACTACGGGAGCTGGGACTACGGGAGCTGGGACTACGGGGAAAGGCGGGAAACGACGGAGACTACGGCTCTCAGTTTCCCGAGCAGTCTCCCTGTGCTCCGGTGGCCTGTGCAATCCTGTCCCATGAGAACGCCGCGATCGCGGCATCGGCGTGTGCGGTGAAGAATGCGCCTCGCGGGAATTTCCCAAAACCACGCTGGGTGAGGGCAACACCATCCGTCGTGTTCGTCACCGGGCCAGCGAAACTCGCCACGTGCGCGAAGGTGTTGCGGTCGAACAGGTGGAACGTGTTCACCGTGGCCCCCTGATCGGTGGTCACCCAGTAGCCTGCATCGGCTCCACAGCGATACAGCGCAATGCCCTCCGCCTGCTGCGGGAAGTAGCCGCGCCCAAATACCGTGCCGGTGAATCGCCCATCGCGCGAATACACCTTGATATGTGAATCGGTCTCCAGCTCCTCGGCCAACAACAGGCGGTCGTGATCCGGATCCGCCAGGATCGATTCCGTCACACGAATGGCGCCGGCGGATGTGGTGTCGCCAAAATCACGTACGTGCGTGGCGACCAGACGGCCGTTGCGTAGGGCCACACGATACTGCTTCACACGTGCGCCCAGGTCGTGCAATGCCGGAACCTGCTCGTCGGCCGTTTCGTAATTGTCGGTGACGTAGACCATCCAGCCACCCGCCGTGTCTGGTAGCGCGGTGAGGCCATATGGCTTGCGCAGGCGATCCACACCGAACACACCCGCTGGCGTGAAAGAGGGCAACACAAAACCCTGTACACGGTGATTGTCGCGCTCCACCACCAGCAACAACGAATCCCCCACAACCAACACGCCATTCGGGCGCGCCAACTGGCCCTCACCGGAGCCGGGGCCGCTCACGCGACGCAGCTCCTTGCCGGTATTGGCATCGAGTACGATCAGCACATTGGCCGTCTTTGCCGAGGCGATGATCCACGACGCGCTGTCCGCGCCGAAATACACGGCGGGGCCATCCACATTGGCCGCCGTATCGAGCGCACTGATCCACGTCTCGACCACACGCGCCGTATCCGTGCGCGCTGTGGGAGCGTGCGTGAGTGCCTTGGTGGAGTCGACGGCCGTCTTGCCGGTGTCGCCCATGCAGGCGACAAGACCGGTCACTCCACCGACCATCGCGATCCTACGTAGAACACTGTTCACGGACGGAACCGGAGACCGAGCTGCAGCGACGGCCGATAGAACTCGCGCTGACGCATGCGATCCGGTGCACCCTGGAACGTGCGGTACGGGGCATTGGTCAGGTTGATCGCTTCGGCGTACACCTGTGTGCTCGACGTGAAGAAGTAGGACATCGAGAGATCGAGCTGACTGCGGCTGTTGGCAAAAAGGTCGTCACCTTCTTCCTCACCCAGCTCGTCGATGAAGTCACCCACATGATTGAGACTGACCTGCCCAGAGAAACCGTACTTTTCGTAGCTCACCGCAATGTTGTACGCCCGTGAGGACTGCCCCGCCAGTCGAGTGACCCGACCGTTCGGCTGGGTGGCCCGGGAGTCGGTGTACGTGAAGTTCGAATACAACCCGAGTCCGCTCAACACACCGGGCAACGAGGTGAAGCGCTGTTGCCATGCCAGCTCGACTCCGCGAATCTCGCCATCTTGCGCGTTCACCGGTGTCGTGGTTTCGCCACCGAGTTCGTTGTCGAGCGTTTGTGAGAACACCGGATTGGTGAGCTGCTTGAAAAACACGCCCGCCGAAATCACACCGACACGCTGGTCATAACGTTCGATCATGAGATCGTAGTTCCGCGCCAGCATCGGCTTGAGCTGCGGATTGCCCGTCTCCACGTCCTCCCCATCCACAATACGATATGGGACCAGGTCGAAAAAGTTCGGGCGGAAAATCGTCTGGGTATACGCGGCTCGCACATTGGTCTGGTCGGCAATGCGGTAACGCAGGTGCGCCATCGGAAAGAGATTCGTGTAGTTGTTCTTCGCCGACATCGGTGACAGCGTCTCCTCTTCGGCGTCGAACACATTGCCGTCCGACTCGAGCTGCGTCTGCTCAACACGCACGCCCGGCAGGAACAGCAGGCGAGGCGTGAGATTCAGCTCGGCGGACACATAGCCGGCCAGTACCCGCTCGCGCAGATCGAAGGCTTCGCTCTGGGCTTCCAGGTCGGCTTCTGGCGACGACAGCATGGAGTGAAAGCGCGTCGTGAAATCGGACACGTCGGACGCGCTCGTGCGGAACGGCATGGCATAGCGACCGGCCGAGAAGGCAGCGTTGTCGAAACGGCTGCCGATGTCGCGACCCAGCACGAGATCACCATCTTCGAGTTCCGTGGCGAAGGCATCCAGCACCTGATCCTTATGCCGATCTCGCGCCTTCGCCCCGACACGCAGGCGACCTGTGGTGCTCGTGCCCAGGCGCAGTGGGAACGACAGGTTGAACGCACCCACCAGGTCCCGGTTGCGTGTGAGCGACGAACCATACTCCATCTCGTCGAACGCGTAGGTGCCAGCCAGCGCCGCGGCGGAGGGATTGGGCTGCGGACGGTTCACATCGGCACGCGATGGCGAGAACGCCACGTCCTCCTGCAAAAAGCCGAATTCCCTATCGAACGGCGTGTCTTCCTGTGATCGCGTGGCTCCGGCGCGATAATCGAGTTGAATGCCACGCGGCAACTGATGCTCCGCGCCGGCCAGCACATTCAACGTACTGATCTTTTCCAGGCGATTCTTGTGCAGGTACGCCAGTTCGCCGTCTTCGATAAGATGCGCCTGCACGCGTCGCTGTTCCTGGTCCTGCAGTTCGGACCACAACCCGTTCACATAGAAGGTCGTGCGCGCATTCGGACGGAAGTCGAGCGAGGCGGTGGACCCGGTGCGCTGTCGCCAGAGTGAATAGTGCCGCACTTCGAGCTCGTTGAGCGCATCGTCGTCATAGTCTGGCTCCACACCATCCGACCCGAAGTTGCGGCGTCCGTACGAACCCGACAGCAGCCAACCGAAACGCCCGTCGGCACTGCGATCGCCATAGGTTACGGCGCCTAGCCCCGATCCCTGTTCGCGAATGGCCGCGTAACCGCCAGAGAGCTCTGCCGTCACGGTGCGACCAATTCCGGGACGCTTCGTGATGAGATTCACCGAACCACCCACCGCATCGGCGTCCATGTCCGGCGTGATAGCTTTCGACACCTCGACAGCGGCCAATACCCCCACCGGCACCGCGTCGAGCGCAATCTGCCGCGAGCTCGCTTCCGGTGAACCGATCTGCTCTCCATTCACGGTCACCTGTGTGGTTGCCGCCGATGATCCGCGCAACTGCACATAGCGCCCTTCACCCTGATCACGCTGCAAGGCCACACCGGGAAGTCGCTGCACCGCTTCGGGAGCCGACGCATCGGGGAAGCGCCCCATCTGGTCGGCCGCCACCACATTCTTGATGTTGGCGGCATTCTGTTGGCGTGACAGGGCTTCCGCCTGCCCACTCGCGCGCACGGTGACGGCACTGAGCACGACACTTTCGAGATCGGCCGTCAGTGTGGTGGTTCCGCCCGTCGTCACACTCACCGTGATCGTTCGTGGTGTCCGCCCGAGATAACTGATGCGCACCCGCAGTTCGCCAGCAACCACTGGGGCGAGCACAAAGCGCCCTTCGTTGTTGGTGGTCACGGTGAGGGTGGAACCCACCAACGTGACCTGGGCGCCGGGCAACGGGACCTTCGATTCCGAGCCACGCACCACGCCGGCCACTCGACCTGTGCCCTGCGCGGAGAGCAGCGTCGGAGCCGCGACCGCCAACAACAGCGCCGCGAGAGCCAGAAGCGTGAGCGTCTGCGTGAACGCTTGCGCGCAGGCTTCGACAACACGACGAACCACGGCACGGCCAGACCATGCCCATGTGGGACCAACGACCATGAGGTCTCCAATACCGGAAGCCAACCAAGAGTCCTGCCAGGCAGGTCAGAACGCTCAAAGGTTGGATCTCATGTTCCCTGACTCTGTGAAGACCGCGTAACACCCTCGTCAACGTTCCCGGATCGAGCGGTTCGCCTGCACTCCTGAGCCATTCACCACATTCGTCCGGCAATCCCCCATGTCGCCGCTGCCCGGTTGTCGGCATGGCATTCATGCTTGAGGAGGCCCCGGATCGTGGAGGACATCGCCTTCGCATCGGGTCGTCAGCCTGTAGCCGGGAGATCGCACGATGGCCGTATCGTTGACCGTCAATGGCAAGATCGTCCGCCTCGATCTGCCACCAGAGACGCCGCTGCTGTGGGCGCTGCGTGACGACCTGGATCTGGTGGGCGCCAAGTTCGGCTGCGGTCGCGGACAGTGCGGAGCCTGCACCGTTCAGGTGAATGGTTCCATCGCACGATCGTGTACCACGCTCCTCGGCCGTCTCGAGGGCGCGCGCGTCACGACGATCGAAGGCTTGTCGGTTGATGGATCGCACCCACTGCAACGGGCGTGGTGCGAGCTCGACGTGGCGCAGTGTGGCTACTGCCAGGCAGGCCAGATCATGGCCGCCTCGGTGTTGCTGTCCCGCACGCCGCAACCCACAGACGCCGAGATTGATGCCGCGATGTCCGGGAATCTGTGCCGATGCGCCACCTACCATCGCATCAGGGCCGCCATACATCGGGTGACTTCGTCCGGAGCCACCACGGGATCGCCGTCCACATCGCCTTCCACGTCACGACGCGAGGACGTGTGATGCGCAACGTCCCCGACACCACAATCGACCGACGTGATTTCCTGCGCGTGAGTACGGCCACCGGCGGCGGATTGCTGCTTGGCCTCTACCCCACCCTGCCCCACGGCGAGCCCACTTTCACCGGTGATTCGCATGAAAGCCCCGACCACACGGGCCGCATAGCAGACTTCCGCCCCAGCGCCTTCATCACCATCGCCTCCACAGGCCTGATCACCCTCACCGTGCGTAATCCGGAAGGTGGTCAGGGGATGAAGACCATGGTGCCCATGCTGATCGCCGAAGAACTCGAAGTGGCACTTGCCGATGTGGTGGTGCAACACGCTCCGGCCGATGCCAAACGGTATGGACGGCAGTTCTTCGGAGGCAGTTCAGGTATACCAAGCAACTGGGAAGAAATGCGTCAGGTGGGGGCCGTGGCGCGCGAGCTGCTCATCACGGCGGCGGCGCAGCAATGGAACGTGCCCGCCAGCGAATGTGAGGCACGTTCCGCTCAGGTGCACCATCGTCCGTCCGGTCGCTCACTGCGTTACGCGCAGCTTGCCGACCGCGCCGCCACACTGCCCGTGCCGGAGTTGCGTACGATACGCCTCAAGGCACCCGATCAATACCGCATCATCGGCAAACCGGTTGCCAATGTCGATGGCCCGGCCATCGTGACCGGCAAGCCACTCTTTGGCATCGATGTCAAGTTGCCCGGCATGCAGTATGCCGTTTTTGCCAAGTGCCCTGTTCGCGCCGGCAAAGTGCGCACCGCCAATATCGACGAAATTCGCACCATGCCTGGGGTACGACGCGCATTTGTGGTGGAAGGCCAAGACGAACTGTCCGGACTGCTGGGTGGTGTGGCCATCGTAGCCGACCGATGGTGGCAGGCGCGTGCCGCTCAGCAAGCGTTGCGCGTGGAATGGAACGAAGGGCCGACCGCCCAGCAAAGCAGCGCGAACTTCGTGACGCGCGCGGCGGAGCTTGCCGCCGGTGAATGGGGGGCCGTGCTCCGTCGTGATGGCAATGTCGAGCAGGCATTTGCCGAAGCACGTCGCACGGTGGAGGCCCGATACGAATATCCATTTCTCTATCACGCCACCATGGAGCCCATGAACTGCACCGCGCACTACCGCGATGGGGCATTGGAGATCTGGGCGCCGTCACAGCATCCGGAAGGGGCTCGTCAGCTCGTCGCCCAAACACTGGCCATGAGCGAAGACCGCATCACCATCCATCAAGTCCGCATGGGCGGGGCCTTCGGCCGGCGGTACTTCCATGACTTCGTGGTGGAAGCGGCGTGGATTGCGCGGGAGACTGGTGTGCCCGTCAAGTTGTTGTGGCCTCGCGAAGACGATGTACAACAGGGCTTCTATCGCCCTGGAGGCTTTCATCATCTGCGCGGTGCCGTGGATGCAGCAGGGCATGTCACGGCGTGGCAGAATCACTTTGTCACGTTCGGTGACAACGGGAGACCGATGTTCGATGCGGGTTTGAACGGCACCGAGTTCCCCGCGCGTTTCATACCGAACTTTGCAGCCGGCATGTCCATGATGCCGTTGGGCATTCCCACGGGGCCGCTGCGTGCGCCCTTCGGCAATGCCATGGCCTTTGTCATGCAGTCGTTCATCGATGAACTGGCTCACGCCGCAGACCGGGATCCGCTCGAGTTCCGGCGCGACCTTCTGGCGCAACCGCCGATTGCGGCGGTGCCGGACTACAATGTGGCACGCATTCGCACGGTGCTCGACCTGGTGGCCGAGAAATCCGGATGGGCCACACGAAAGAAGGAACCCGGGCGTGGCATGGGCATCGCGTTCCACTACAGCCATCGCGGTTACTTCGCTGAGGTGGTCGATGCCTCGGTCAGCGCCAACCGGGCGGTGAAGGTACACCAGGTATGGGTGGCGGGTGACGTCGGACGTCCCATCATCAATCCCAGCGGTGCCTTGGGTCAGGTACAGGGCTCGGTGCTCGAAGGACTGGCCCAGGCCATGGAACAAGCCATCACCTTCGACCGAGGCCGTGTGACGCAGACCGGATTCCGGGACTATCCGGTATTGCGACTGCGCAACGCGCCACCCGTAGACGTGCACTTTCTAAAGAGCGCGAACGCGCCAAGCGGTATGGGCGAACCGTCCCTCCCGCCGGTCATCCCCGCACTCTGCAATGCGATCTTCGCCGCGACTGGCGAGCGGGTGCGTACGCTGCCGCTGGCAAAGAGTGGCTTCCGCTGGGCCTGATGGTCGCCTGTGACGAACGGAGCCCGTCACGCAGATTGGATGTCCATGGAATCGCCTGACGTGTCGACGCCACTGGCTGACGATCGGATCGATCGACGCCCCCTCTCGTTCATCATCGGCGCGTGGGTGCTGTTCGCCATTCTGCAGGCGTCCAACTGGCTGCTGTCACCAGCCATATCCAGCCGCTATCCCTATCCCGAACGATTGATCGCCAGTGCGGCGTTCAATGCGTTGGTCTGGATCGCACTCACTCCGCCGGTGCTGCGATTTGCGGCCGCCGTGCACCGGCGCGAAGGCAGTCGAATCCGGCAGGCATTGCTGGTGATGGCGGTGGGCGCGGCGGTCAGTATCACCGCAGCCTTGTTGAGTGGCAGCGTGCACGCCCTCCTGTTGCCTGCTCCAGCCACCACTGCAGCAACGGTGGCGCCGACCGAAACGATACCGGCCGGCACGACAGCGAGCATTGCGCGCTTGTGGATGATGCTGCGTTGGCTCGCCCAGGAACTGGTCACGTTTCTCGTGGTCTTTCTCATCGGGTTTGCCAGTCAGGCCGCCGTCCGTCACCGAATGCAGGAACAGTTGGCGGTCTCCCTGCAGGCACGAGCCAGCACCCTGCAGGCCGAACAGGCCGAACTCCGGGCGCATGCGGCCGAACTGCAATCACAACTCAGCGAAGCGCGCCTGGCCATGCTGCGTGCACGCCTGAATCCGCACTTTCTCTTCAACACGCTCAACGCCATGTCGGCGCTCGCCGACAGCGACCCACGCGGTGTTCGCACCATGATCGCGCTGCTCAGCGACCTGCTGCGGCAGGCACTCACGGACTCGAATGAGCAGGAGATTCCACTGCGCCAGGAACTGCACCTGATTGGACGATATCTCGAGATCCTCGAGATCCGCTATCGGGATCAACTGCAGACCAAAGTGAGCGCGGGGCCGGAACTGCTCGACGCCCTGGTGCCGAATCTCATCCTGCAGCCACTGGTGGAAAATGCCATGAAACACGGCATCGAACCCGCGGGTGGACATGGGCACATCGACATCACGGTCACGCGCGAGCAGGAACAGCTACTGCTCACCGTGCGTAACACCGGCAGCCCGGAGCACCACACGATCGCCCCGGGTGGTCAGTCGACAGCAGGCTCCGGCCTTGGCCTCGAGCTCACGCGTGATCGATTGCTGGAGCACTATGGCGAAGCCGGCGGACTGGTGCTGCACCCACTCGATGGGGGCGGTATGATCGCCGAGATCGCGATTCCGTATCACACACGCGCGGAAACCCGAGCCGGTGTCTCTGATCCCGACACCCGCCGAGTGCCACATGCCTAGGCTGATCCGCGCGCTGATCGTCGACGATGAGCCGCTCGGACGACGTCGACTGCGCGACCTGCTCGCCGCATCACCAGACATCGAGATCGTTGGTGAAAGTGTCGACGGTACGGCCGCGATGGCGGACATCACGGCACTGGCTCCGGATCTGGTGTTTCTGGATATCCAGATGCCACGTGGCAGCGGTCTGGATGTCGTGCGTGCCATGGGCCCGGATCGAATGCCCATCACGATCTTTGTCACGGCGCATGATGCGTTTGCGCTGCAGGCATTCGATGCGGCCGCCGTGGACTATCTGCTCAAACCGTTCAGCGACGAGCGATTTGCCGATGCGCTGAAGCGGGCGCGTCGCCTCATCGCACTCGAGGACCGTGAGCAACTGCACGCGCAACTGCGCTCGCTGCTCGACATGCCGTCCCCACCGGCCGACAACCTGCCGGTGCCCAACGCACCAGCCTATCTGGAGCGCATCGCCGTGCAGATGCGCGGACGCATGCGCGTCGTGCCCGTTGGTCAGATCGACTACATCGTGGCCAACGAACCCTACGCGGAACTCCACGTCGGTACGGAGCGCTATCTCATTCGGGATTCACTGCAGCGGCTCGAAGAGCGGCTCGATCCGGCGCGGTTCATCCGTGTTCATCGCGCCACGATCGTTCGCATCGACGTTATCGATACGCTGTTGCGTGGCGAAGGCAGCGACTATCAGCTCGTCCTGCGCAATGGCGTGCGCCTGCGCGTGGGCCGATCCCGCCGCGAAGCCCTCGAGGCGCTGCTCGGACGGGTACGGGCACGGTAGCCCCGCCCGCAGCGGTCCCCATTGGTACGCACCGCCTCGCGGCCTATTCCGTCCGCACCGTCCATCGTAACCACGCAACACCCGTCGGCAGCGTCTCGACGGCCTGCAATACCAACGGCACCGGTGATTGTGACATGCCATCGAACACCGATGGCGCCCCGGCACGTCCGTCGACGACCGGAGCAATCAGCAGGCTGATTTCATCGACCAGACCACGCTCCAGCATGGCACGATTCACCTGACCGCCCCCTTCCAGCATCAGCGTCTTCACCGCAAAGTGCGCGGCCAGCTTTTCCAGCGCCAATGAAAAGTCGACGGCCAGTGCACCGGCCACAATGAAAGAAATGCCCTGCGCCTGCAGGGCCTGCAGATGTGACACATGCGCCAGACCGCTGACCACAACCACGAGGTGATCATCACCGATATCGTTCGACGCCCAGAGCAACTCTCCCCGCGTGTCCACCGCCACGGCATAACTCGCATGGTGTCCCGGCGCAACGTACAGGTCGCCCAGACCCGAGCCGGCGTTTCCCTCGTCTTCGCGGGCAGCGGTTCTGACGCCGGCCGCAAAGGCCTCCATGGTCACTCGACCACACATCCAGGCGTCGGCGTCGTACTGCGCATGAATGACTTCATACTCGCTCCGGTACGGCGCATCGGCCGGCCAATCCACTACATCGATACGACCGTCGATGGAGGAGACCATATGACAAATGACACGAGGGCGATTCATGCGCGGAAAGCAGTTGGAGTGATCAGCGATCGATGCGGGCTTCTGCAGCCGGTGAATACCGATGCCCGTGAATAGCGACATCCGCGGTGGCAGCATCCACCGCCGCGAGTTCTGCCACACTCAACACAATCTCGGCAGCACCCACGTTCTCGTCGAGCCGCGACGGCTTGGTCGTGCCGGGAATGGGGACAATCCACGGGGCGCGGGACATGACCCAGGCCAAGGCAAACTGCGCGGGCGTCACCTCCCGTGTCGCAGCGAGGCGTTTCACCACCTCGACCATCGCTTGGTTCGCCGTGCGGTTTGCTTCGCTGAAACGTGGCACGGAGTTTCGAAAGTCGTTCGCAGCAAACGCGGTCGAGGCATCGATCTGCCCGGTGAGGAAGCCCTTCCCCAACGGACTGAATGGCACGAAGCCGATGCCCAGTTCTGCCAGTGTGGGCAGAATGACAGCTTCCGGCTCTCGCCACCACAGCGAGTACTCACTCTGCAGCGCAGTCACCGGTTGCACTGCGTGCGCACGCCGGATGGTGTTCGCACCAGCCTCGGACAGACCAAAGTGCCGCACCTTGCCCTCGGCGATGAGATCACGCACCGTGCCCGCGACATCTTCGATAGGCACCTGCGGATCGACCCGATGCTGGTAGTACAGATCGATGGTGTCGATCCCGAGCCGCAGCAGCGAGTCGTCGGTCATGCGGCGAATGTGGTCGGGCCGACTGTTGAGCCCCACCTCGCGTCCGTCGTCGTCGAACATGAAGCCGAACTTCGTGGCAATGACCACCTGGTCACGATGCGGTGCGAGCGCCTCGCCAACCACACGCTCGTTGGCAAAGGGACCGTACACCTGCGCCGTATCGAAGAACGTCACGCCACGATCAACCGCGTGGCGAATGAGATCGATGGCTTGCGGGCGATCCGTCGCCGGACCGTATCCGAAACTGAGCCCCATGCAGCCGAGTCCCATGGCGGAGACTTCGAGGCCGTTGGTGCCGAGCGTACGTGTGTGCATTCTGGCGTCCCTGCGAGCTGGAGGAATGCACGGAATCAAGTCCTCCCAACCGCTCCGAGACATATGCTGGCCATTTCGTCGCTCGAAAGATATTCTTTCGAATGACAGATGAACTCGACAGCCTGACTGTGTTCATTGCCGTCGCCGAACAGCGCAGCCTGCGGGCGGCCGGTGACCGCCTCGGCGTGACCGGCTCGGCCGTGAGTCAGTCCCTGCGACGCCTGGAGGATCGCCTCGGCGTGGCGCTGGTTCAACGCACGACACGCAGCACACGACTCACCGAGGTGGGACAGCGCCTGTATGCCTCGGTGCGGCCTGCGCTGGAGGATGTGCGCAATGCGCTGACCGCCATCGGTGAAATGAGTGAAGAACCGCGTGGTCGGTTGCGGCTGTACGCCGGCGGTGCTGCCGACGGATTTTTGAGCGGCTCGGTGCTCGCGTCCTTCCTTTTTGCGCACCCGAATATTGAACTCGACATCACCGTGGGTGATGCGCCGGTGGATATCGTGGCGGGCGGGTTCGACGCCGGCATCCAATTGGGTGAGGTCATCGACCGCGACATGATCGCCGTACCGGTATCCGGTGATCTACGGCTCGTGGTGGTGGGCACGCCGTCCTATGTGGCGCAGCATGGCATGCCACAGCATCCGCGCGATCTCGCCAGTCACGCCTGCGTGAATTGGCACCCTTCACCGGATGCGCCGCCCTATCGATGGGAATTCACCGAGAACGAACGGGATTTCTCCGTGGCCGTACGTTCGCGGCTCCTCACCACGGACGGTACCATGCTGCTGCGCATGGTACGTGAAGGGGTGGGACTCGCGATGCTGTTCGACTTCCACGTCCAGGAGGACCTCGCACAAGGTCGGCTGGTGCCAATGCTGCAGGAATACTGCACGGCCTTTCCCGGGTTCTACCTGCACTACCCGCAAAAGCGACAGGCTTCCGCCGCATTGCGGGCGTTCATCGATCACCTGCGCGTGACCCGGCGATCAACCCGCAAGCGGCGACGCTGACCATCGCATCGTGTCGCGACGAATGCGCCTCCTGTAGCGGCGGTCACGGTGTGCCGGAGATGACCTCGGTCATGTGGCACTTCGGGCACATCACCACAGCACTGCTGCCATTCACCGCCAACCAGCGGTTCATCGACGAGGCCGTGAACGGATAGTCGCAGCTCCGACATTCGGCTTCCACACTCGTCATCTGTCGAGCGCCATTGCCACCGGCCGTACCACTGCGCGGGTCGGCATCGGACCAACGCACGTCGGAAATGCGGAACAGGTGGGCCATGAACGTGGTGCGGTGGCGGGACCGGGGAACCGATGGACAATCCTGATCATCAAGATATCAGACAACTCAGCCGACGGTGTCATCGGGGCCTGGCCTCCTGACACACTGGCCGACGTCGCGGGTATGGAACAGCATCCCCATGTGATACACGGAATACCGCCCGCTTCTGGAGTGTGCCGGATGCGCTATGTACTGGATCTGCAGGACGATGGCCCGGTCCTCCATTGCCAGGACGCCGAGCAGGCGGCGTGGCTTGGCTCGTTGTGGCTCACCGCGAAGCAGACCTGGGAGCGTCCATTTCTCGACCAGGTGGCCATGGGCATTCGCAATATGATCGGCCAGGCCCCCCCGCAAGTTCCGCGGGATATGCCCTGAGCGATCACGCGGACCACCAACAAACGATTCGTCGAACCATTGTCAGGTCAGGCGCCCGGTGTGCGCAGCGGCCCCACGTGTAGCCCTGACTCGCTTGTCAGGGAACGTCTTATTGGCGTGCCCCACAGGCCAATGCCATTCATGCCATGGCACACGGCACACCCTCGAATTCGTGTCCGACCGGACCTCACATCCAGTCGACCGAGTGCACCGTCGCGACGGGTGGAGCCAAGACGCCATCATCCAACGCACAGAGATGGGAGTTTCCATGCATGAGTTTCGTATGATGTCCTGTGGTATCCTCGTGGCGCTTGCCGCGTGCGGAGCCTCCGCTGACAACGCCGGTTCCGCAGCCGCCTCGGACGCGAGCCCCTCTGCCGCTGGTCAGGCGCTGGTGGACGACAGCACCTCCGTCCCCAACATCGTACGCGTGGCGGTGGGTTCACCGGACCACAGCACGCTGGTGGCAGCCCTCAAGGCAGCAAATCTGGTGGATCCGCTGGCCAATCCCGGTCCGTTCACGGTCTTTGCGCCGGTCAATGCGGCCTTCGACAAACTGCCTCCGGGAACGGTCGACAATCTGCTCAAGCCGGAGAACAAGAGTCAGCTCGTCGCCATTCTTCACCACCACGTCACGACATCGGCACTGGATGTCGAATCGCTGAGCGATGGCCAGGAACTCGGCATGGTGGCCGGCGGCGCCGAGAAGATCAGCAAGCGGGACGGCGCCACCTATATCGGCAGCGCAAAGATCGTGGCGTCGGTCCATGCGTCCAATGGCTGGGTGCATGTGGTGGACGGTGTCCTCGTGCCGCCGAAGTAAGCGTATCCGCGAATGCCCGATGGGGACACCAGGTGTTGCACGTCCGGCCCGCAGACGTGCAACACCATGAACGTCCCGACTCGCGTCAACGCAGGTCGAGTACGACCCGGCCTTCGATATCACCGGCGCGCATGCGTGCGAAAATATCGTTGACCTGCTCCAGCTTTCCGGTTTGCACCGTCGCATGGACTTTGCCTTCCCCGGCGAAGGCGAGCGCCTCCTGGAGATCCAGACGCGTGCCCACGATCGACCCACGGATCGTGATGCCGTTCAGCACCGTGTCGAAGATCGAGATCGGGAAATCACCAGGCGGCAGTCCATTGAGCGCGACGACCCCGCCTCGACGAACCATGCCCAGCGCCTGTTGAAAGGCCTTCGGGGAAACCGCCGTCACGAGCACGCCCCGCGCTCCACCAATTTCCTTGCGGATGCGGGCACCGGGATCCTCGTTCCGCGCATTGACCGTGAAGGTCGCCCCGAGGGTGGACGCCAGCGCCAGCTTGCGGTCGTCGATGTCGACTGCGGCGACGTTCAACCCCATCGCCTTGGCATACTGGACCGCCATGTGCCCCAATCCACCGATACCAGAGATGACCACCCAGTCGCCCGGCTTGGTGTCGGTCACCTTGAGCGCCTTGTAGACCGTCACACCGGCGCACAGCACCGGCGCGATCTCGACAAAGCCGACGTTGTCCGGCAAGACGCCCACGTAGTTGGCGTCGGCCACGACGTACTCGGCGAACCCGCCGTTGACGGAATAACCAGTGTTGTGCTGCTGCTCACACAGCGTTTCCCATCCTCCAAGACAGTGGACGCAGTGCCCACAAGCGCTGTAGAGCCACGGCACGCCCACCCGATCACCTTCGCGCAGATGAGTGACACCAGCACCAAGGGCGACAACATGTCCGACCCCTTCATGCCCGGGAATGAACGGCGGCGTGGGTTTGATGGGCCAATCGCCTTCGGCCGCATGCAGATCGGTATGACAGACACCGGACGCCGCGATCTTCACGAGAATCTGTCCACGTCCCACATCTGGCACGGGCGCTTCTTCGATGACCAGCGGCTCGCCAAAGGCGCGGACCACTGCCGCCTTCATGGTTTTTTGCATGATGTTTCACCCCACGTTGTTCTGTGATGGTCGAAAGAGGCGATCAAGCGAGTCTCGATCGCCGCACGGAGACGCGGGAGACGCCTCACGTGAGTCACGAGTCTCAGCTTACCGGCGGGGATGACAGGCCTCAGTCGGGAACATGCCCGACGATTTCCGGCTATTCCCGACGCCAATGGCATGGAAACCACCACACCCCACTACGGGCCAACGCCGATCGACAGCACTCCATCGCATTCACACGTTCCGGCCACGTGCCCATGGCACACGACATGGGACAAAAGCAAAAGCCCGCCACCGACCTAAGTCGTTGACGGGCTTCTAATTGCCCCTCCTGGGATCGAACCAGGAACCTTCTGATCCAGAGTCAGACGCTCTGCCAGTTGAGCTAAGGGGCAGCTGGCTTCCCGCACCAAAGAGGTGGGGGAGCCCACAAATATAGAGCGTACCCGACTGGATGGTAGTGGGGCAGGCAATCGGTCTCCAACGACCGGGCGGCCTACCCCGCGGTCTCCGCCCAGATCGGCAAAAGCTCCACGGTCAGCCGCCGGCCGAGCCCCATCGGCTCCCAGAGCACATGCTCCACGCAGATCTCCGGGCGCTCCGCGTCCGGCGTCCATCGCTCCACCAACTGCGAGTCGATGTCCACCAACCAGCATTCGACTCCAGCCCGCTGATAGCGTTGCCGTTTCAGCAGGCGATCGTTTCGCGCCGTGGTTGGCGACAACACCTCGACGACCAGCAATGGCGTGGGGGCAGGTACCTCACCCCGCATCACGTCCTGCCCTGTCGGCGGCAGCACGAGCACATCGGGCTGCACCAGGGTGCGCGCATCGAGAATCACATCGACGGGCGCAAACAATGTGAGCCCCACGCGATGCGCACGCACGACTTCGAACAGCGCGCGATAGACCGCCGCCACCACGGCTTGATGCGGGATCCGAGGCGCCGGTGTCACCAACAACTCCCCGTCCACCGCCTCATACCGGTTTCGCGGGTCTTCGGGCAGCGCCTGCACATCTTCGGCGCTCCAGCGACGTTCCTGAATGACAGGCATACCCATATTCTGCTCGGCCCTCGGCGCATTCCGCAACTCGGCGACATCATGCGCCAACATGCAAAAGGGGTGACGGATCACCGTCACCCCCGCTACGCCCGCATCATCAGAATGATGCTCAGCCCTTCTTCACTTCCTTGGCCCAACTGTCACGCAATCCAACGATCCGGTTGAACACCCGCTTTTCTGCGGTGCTCCCCTCCGGTTCGGCGTAGAAGTAGCCCACGCGCTCGAACTGATACCGCGAACCCACCGGGTCAGCGAGCACGCTGGGCTCCACCTTCGCATCGGCAATCACCACCAGCGAATCGGGGTTGAGCGTCGACAGGAAGTCCTGCCCCTCCGGCACATCGTCGGGATCGGCCTGCGAGAACAGGCGATCGTACAAGCGCACTTCGCACGACACGGCCTGCGCGGCGCTCACCCAGTGGATCGTGCCCTGCACCTTCCGACCATCAGGCGCCAAACCGCTGCGCGTGGCCGGATCGTACGTGCAACGCAGCTCGATCACTTCACCGGCCTCGTTCTTCACCACCTCGGTGCACGTGATGAGATAGCCAAATCGCAGACGCACCTCACGGCCCGGCGACAACCGATAGAACTTCTTCGGCGGGTCTTCCATGAAATCGTCGCGATCGACGTACAGCTCGCGCGAGAATGGGACCGTGCGACTCCCAGTCTTCGGCACGTCGTGCGGGTAATCCTGCGCCTCGAGCTCTTCCACCTGCCCTTCCGGGTAGTTGGTGAGCACGACCTTGAGCGGGTTGAGCACCCCCATGCGACGCGGCACTTCCATGTTCAGGTCGTTGCGCACCGCATGCTCGTACGTCGCGTATTCCACCCGCGCATCCTTGCGTGCCACACCGATCGTTTCGGCAAACGCACGAATGGCCTCCGGACGCACGCCACGCCGACGCAGCCCGGCAATCGTGGGCATGCGGGGGTCATCCCATCCACTCACATGCCCTTCGTTCACCAGACGCAGCAGCTTGCGCTTGCTGAGTACCGTGTAGTCGAGCTCGAGGCGTGCAAACTCGATCTGCGTAGGCGGATTCACGAATCCGGCTTCGTGTACCAGCCAGTCGTAGATCTCCCGCGCGTCCTTGAACTCCAGCGTGCACAACGAGCGCGTGATGCCTTCGATGGCATCACTCAACCCATGGGCGAAGTCATACAGCGGATAAATGCACCAGTCGTTGCCGCGACGATAATGATGCGCATGACGGATGCGCAGCAGCAGCGGATCACGCATGACCATGTTGACATGACCCATGTCGATCTTCGCGCGCAGGACCCGTGATCCATCGGGGAATTCACCCGCCTTCATCCGACGCAACAGATCGAGGTTTTCTTCCACCGAACGATCACGCCACGGACTCGGCGTGCCCGCCGATGTCACCGTGCCACGATTGGTGCGAATCTGCTCTTCGTTCTGATCGTCGACGTACGCCTTCCCCTTCTGCACGAGCTGTTCGGCGATCTCGTACAGCTTTTCGAAGTAGTCCGACGCGTAATACTCTCCATCCCACTGGAAACCCAGCCACTGCACGTCGCGCTTGATCGACTCCACATAGCGCACGTCTTCGGTGGCCGGGTTGGTGTCGTCGAAACGCAGGTTGCAGGTGCCGCCGAACTCGGTCGCGATGCCGAAGTTCAGACAGATCGACTTCGCATGCCCCATGTGCAGGAAGCCGTTCGGTTCGGGCGGAAAGCGCGTGGCCGGGCCCCGGCCGAAGCGGCCGGTCGCCACGTCATCCGCCACCATTTCGCGAATGAAGTCGCGACGTGGAGACGGTGTTGTATCGGAGAGCACGGAATCGGACACAGATGTACGGGTAAGGAGGACCCTCAATCTAACCAGGCGGGGTATACATCAGTGTGGTCCGTGGCGCGTCCAGTGAGCCGCTCCGTCAGGGACCCGGTCCCGATACCTGCCCTCGACATCCCCAGTCCTCATATTCCCCGATTGTGCTTCGTTCCGTTGTGACGTCCAGGCGTGCGGTCCCCGTCCTTGCGATGCTGCTCCTGCCCCTCGGATTCGGCTGTCGCGCCGCCGTGTTGGGGGCCGGTGCGGATGCCGCGGCGGCGCGTGCACACCTCGACGGCGTCACCTCGGCTTTCGAGGCCCGATTCACCAACGTCACGCGCACGCCCAAGTTTGCCCACGCCCGCATGCGGCTTGGCCGCTATGCGTTTTCGCCGTCCAAGCTGGTCAACGACACGGCCCTCTGGACGACCATGCAGTCGACCACGCGGGGCGCCGATCGGGAGCTCTCCGTGCAGGCGCTCACGGCAGGCAATGAGTATCGGTTCGATGCCCGCACCAATACCGCGTCGCCTTCGCAACTCGGTGAACAGCACCATCAGATCCGCCTGACGCAGCAGGGTGAAGCAGACTGGCTGTGGCACACCACCGTCCAGCATCACGTGGGCACCATGCCGCCGCGCGCATTGAACGGCATCGTACGCGGACTGCTGATATCCGCCGAACGGCCAGCGACAGTGCTGCGCACCGACTACCGCACCACGATGCCGCGCACGACGGCCGCGTTTGGCCGGGTGGTTTCCCTCGACTCCATCGCCACCACCGCGCAGAGCGATGGGTCCACGCTGGTCAGTCTGCAGTTCCGGGTGGACGCCAATCGCATCAAGGAGACGTTTCCCGCCTACGCGAAGTTCCTGCGCAAATACGTGGAGTCGTCGAAGTGGCGCTATCGCCTCACCGATCGCAGCGGCGCGGAGTGGTTCGACGTGCAGTCAGCCAACAAGCTGGTGACGATGCGGTTTCGCGCTCACGACGGACGACTGCAACCCATCCTCGGTGCCGCGCGTGCAATGCCCGACACATTGCAGATCACCGTCGATGCCCTCGCCAAGTTTGGCCTGTTCACCGTAGGCGCGACCAATGTGCGGGGGGAGTTCATCCACATCGACACCCCGCAGGAACGGGCCTGGCAACTGCGCTTCACGCAAGAACCGGAGTGGCACCTGCCGTTGATCAGTGAGCGGCTGATGCGTTCGCCGCTCAAGTACCTGTTCGCGGGTCAGGGCGTGATGTTCAAGCTGGGTTTTCGCACGGGGCCGAATGGCCAGACGCTCAGCGAACGTGTGCTCGACATCCCCGTGCGGGAGAGCGCCATCATGCGATTCCTCGGCAATCTGGGCTTCACCGCGATGAGTGATTTTGCCGGCGCCGTAGAGGAAGAGGAAAATCGCTTCCTGGCCGAGACGTTCCGGGCAATGCGGGCCGACCTGGCCGCGTTGCCGGTCATGCCCTGAGCGAAACCGGCCAGCCGGGAATACCGGGCAAGGCTTCAGAGGGGGCGGGGGACAAAAGTGAGCCCCCGCACCGCTTTTCAGCAGCCGGGGGCTCTCAGATGTGCCGCGCTCGCCGTCATTGGAACTCTCCGTCCTACCGATCGGCGGCGGGCTCAGCGTCTTCATACACTGGACGATGCAGCAGGTTCCTGCGTCACACCAGCGTCGGATCTGTCACGATCCGATTTCGAATTGATACACGGGTTCCCACGAAGGGTTCCCGAAAGTGGAGCTGAGGGGGCTCGAACCCCTGACCTCTGCAATGCGAATGCAGCGCTCTCCCAGCTGAGCTACAGCCCCAAGTTGTGTTGACCCGACAAAAATGGCCCCGCTCCGGTAGCGCGGGGCCGATCGGGTAACGAACGGGAAGCTAGCCGCCATCCCCTTGCTGTCAAGCCACATGAACCGTTCTGGCCCGTGCCGCAGGCCCTGGTGCAGCCCGCTCTCCTCTCCTTTGCCCTCCTGCTTCCAGGCGCAATCCGCCAGACTTCACCCGTGCCCCGTCTCCCAACACACGCCCTCTCCGACGACTACGTCCGCGACCAGCTCGTGCCGCGTACGGTCGACCTGAACGGCAAGACCTATCGGCCAGACGGCGAGTATGTGCTGTACTGGATGCAATCGACGCATCGCCTCGACGACAACTGGGGACTGCGGGCCGCCATTCGCACGGCCGACCGCCTGAAGCTGCCGGTGGTGGTGCACCAGGGACTCGACCCAACCTACCCCCACGCGTCGGCGCGGCATCACACATTCATCCTGCAGGGAGCGCGGGATACCGCGCGTCAGGCGGAGGCGTTGGGCATCCACTACCAGTTCGTGCTGCGCCCACAGCGCACCGACGATGCCCGCGTCGTGGACCGACTCGCAGCCCGCGCGTATGTGGTGTTCACCGATCTCTTTCCAACGGCCGGTGTGCGGGAACGGGTGGCACGCTTCGCCCAGCGCGTGACATGCCGCGTGTTGGCGGTGGACAGTGTGTGCACGGTGCCCAGTGGTCTGTTCGAAAAGGCCGAATACGCCGCGCGCACCATTCGCCCGAAACTCGCGCGCCTGTTGGCCCATGCGATCGAGCCGGTCGAGGATCACACACCTCGCAGCGACGTGTCGACATCACTCGCCACGTCGCTGCGCGCCACGGTAGCCGAAGGCGGCGGACTCGTGCCGCTCGACATCGCGCAGATGGATGACGCGGCCATCGCACGCACCGTGGCGGGGTGTGCAATCGATCACGACGTGTGCGCGGTGCCGATGCCCGGCGGCAGCAGCGCCGCGAATGCCCGATGGACCCGCTTCCTGGAGCATGGGCTTCCGCAGTATGACGAACGCCGCAACGAAGCCAGCGATGGTGAAGGCACGTCCCGCCTGTCGCCTTACCTGCACTTCGGACAGATCTCATCGGCGCGCGTGGTACGCGAGGCACAACAGGCCGGCGTTGGTGCGGCCAATCTCGATGCGTTTGTCCAGCAGATCACCACATGGCGCGAGCTGTCGTACAACTGGTGTGTGCGCACCCCCGCCTTCGACCAGCTCTCGGCGCTACCGGCATGGGTGCAGCGCACCATGCAGGAGCACGTGAACGACCCGCGCCCGGAACTGTACACACGCGATCAACTCGAACGCGCGCAGACGGGTGATCGGCTCTGGAATGCCGCACAGACGGAGCTCGTGCAGGAAGGCATCATCCACAACTATCCACGCATGTTGTGGGGCAAGACCGTGCTGCTGTGGACACGCGACTACGAAGACGCCCGCACGTGGCTGTTCCACCTCAACGACAAGTACGCGCTCGACGGGCGGGACGCGAACAGCGTGGGCGGCATCATGTGGTGCCTCGGGCTGTGGGACCGTCCCTGGGGGAATCGTCCGGTGTGGGGTGGCTTGCGTCCGATGGCCACGGCACGCGCGAAGACCAAGTTCGATGTGGAAGGGTACATTGCGCGCGTACACGCCGACCACGACTCGCCACCACGCCTGCTCTGAAGATCGGCGACTTTTCAACTCCGGTGACATATGCCCACGCTTGATCCTGCCATCGTTCCCAGTGTCGACGCCGTGCGCGAGGCCGCGACACATGTGCGCACCTTCATGCCGCCGAGTCGCCTCGAGCGCAGTGATGCACTGTCGACGGAGACGGGGGTCGATGTGTGGCTCAAGTTGGAGCTGGAGAACCCCACAGGCTCCTTCAAGGTGCGTGGCGCCTACAATGTGCTGGCCGGTTTGTCGGCCGCAGAGCGACGAGCCGGTGTCGTCGCGTCGAGCGCCGGCAACCACGGGCTCGGCGTTGCCTACGCGGCCAAGGCGTTCGACACACCAGCCATGTTGTACGTGCCGCGGACGGCCCCGCAGGTGAAGAAGGATGGCATTCGCATGCTGGGCGCCGTGGTGAACGATGAAGCGCTCGACTACGACGCGGCCATGGTGCTCGCCAAAGCCCACGCCGTGCAGCAAGGCATTCGGTTCATCAATCCCTGTCTGGGCCTCGACCTGCTGGCCGGACAGGGGACCGTGGCCTTGGAAGTACTGGAGCAGTTGCCATCCGCGAAGACCGTGCTGATCTGCACCGGCGGTGGTGGGCTGCTGGGCGGCATGGGGGCCGTCCTGCGCGCGCTCGCCCCGCACGTACGCATCATTGGTGTGCAAAGCGAAGAGACCGCCGCCATGACCAAATCGGTGCACGCCGGACATGTCGTGGACTCACCCGTCACACCCACCTTGGCGGATGGACTGGCCGGGCAGATCGATGCGGACGCGTTGCACATCGGTCAGCAGTGTGCCGATGACATGGTGCTGGTTACAGAGGCGGAACTGGGCGAGACCATCGCCTGGCTCCATCGCACGCTGGACCTCAAGGTCGAAGGCGCAGGCGCCGTGACGGTGGCGGCGCTGCGTCACGGCCGCGTGGCATCGCTCGAAGGACCGGTGGTGGCGGTGGTGAGTGGGCGCAACATCGACGATTCCCGCCTCGGTGCGCTGTTGGCGACCTATTGATCGACCGGGCTGAAATGACAACCGGCGGAGCGCCCTGAAGGCACTCCGCCGGTGTGAAAATGTTCACGTGCTGAGGATGCGTCAGCGCAGCGAGCTTTCGTCGCTCCGCATGGGCATCGCGCGTGGCCGATCCATGGGCATGACACGCCCCTGCTCGAGGTCTCGGGTGATGTGCATCGGCACCTCACGATCGCCCATGCCGGACACGCGGGCCTGGCGAGCCGCAGCACTGCGCGACTCCCCTCCCTCTCGTCCGATGGCGGCCATGTGCGCACGATCTCGGCTGACGGTCACCCCGCCCTTTCGACCTGCTTCACGCGCTTCGTCAGAAGACCATTCATGTGCAGTACCCTTTTCATGGGCAGCGCGCCCACCCTTACTGGCAATCTCACGCTGGCGATTAGGGTCCATCGACGCAAAACCACGTCGGCTCTTTCCGGTCATACGCCCCCCGGCCGTCCGGAAGTCCTTGATGAGTGCGACGAGCTGTTGGTGAGCGGGTCCGTCAACGGACCCGTTACAGCGACAGCACACCGCGCGAAACTGGCATACCCTACTGCAAGGGGCGGGCCGCGCATGTGTCCGGTTTGGCAACACGTCACAATCCTTCTCCCTCTGCGCTGAGACGTCGTCCGTTACCATGGCGGCACCCGCGTCAAAACGGCGGCTCACTGAGGTGATGGAATTTCCGTTGACCGGTTCATATCCGGTCTATATTCGGAGCCATGCCGCTTCTCGTTCGATTCCTTGGTACCGCTGCCTCCCGTCCTACGGTCGAGCGCGGTGTGAGCGCGATTTCTCTCACCCGGGAGGGAGAGACGCTGCTCTTCGATTGCGGCGAGGGGACACAGCGTCAAATGATGCGGTACGGGGTCTCCTTTGCCCTGAGCGATGTGTTTTTCACCCATGTGCATTCCGATCACCTGTTGGGGATTACCGGACTGCTCCGTACCATGGCTTTGCAAGGGCGAACTGAGCCGTTACGCCTGTGGACACCTCGCAGCACGGCAAAAACGTTGCGCCAGTGCATCAACATTGGTGGCGAGCGTACCACGTTTCCTGTCGAGATCTGTGAGCTAGAAGCGGGCTCGAGCGTTAAACGGGGTGAGGACTATCGCATCGACACGTTTGCCGTTGATCACCGCGGCACGGCGTCGTTGGGCTACGCGATCGTGGAAGAAGAACGACGTGGCCGTTTCAATCCGGATCTCGCGCGGGAGTTGGGTATTCCCGAGGGCCCGTTGTGGGGCCGCATTCACCGGGGCGAGCCGATTATGCTCGACGACGGGCGTGTGATCGAATCATCGGTGCTGGTGGGGGAACGCCGACGCGGCCGACGCATTGTCATCACGGGCGACACACGCCCCTGCGATGGCACACTGGCCGCGGCCCAGGATGCGGACCTGTTGATTCACGAGTCCACGTTCGCCGACGAAGAAGGTGCGCGGGCGCAGGAGACCGGGCATTCCACCGCGCGGGAAGCGGCCGAGATTGCTCTCAAGGCTGGTGTCCGACGCCTCGTGCTCACGCACATCTCCGCGCGGTATTCGCGCGACACCCGCGACCTCGAGCAGGAAGCGCGTTCCGTGTTTCCGAATACGCTCATTGCCCGCGATGGCACGGAAATCGAGCTCGCGCTGACCGAAGAATTGGCGGACACACCGTCGTAGGGAGACGGCCGCGGGGAACTTCCCCGCGGCGCCGTAGGGCTGCGTGTTGATCGCGTGTTGCGCTGACAGAACGTCTTCATCAGCACCACACGAGGAGCACGCATGACACAGCCATCTCCCCTCGCGTCGACGCCGGTTCGGCGTCCGCATTGTCCCACCATTCTTCGCGCCACACGTCGCTCTTCGATGTGGACACTGCTGGCCGGCCTCTTCGTCGGAGCCTGTGGCACGGATGGCAGTGAACTGACATCACCCACCGACGGCGATGGCTCCACCAGTGGCACGGGCACCACGTTCGCCGTGGCCAGTCCAAGCTGCAGTGAAGAGGCGAAGCTCACGAATGCCTACACGGTGGCGTCGGCGATGGCGAAGAACACCGTCGATCATGAAGTCACGAGCGACTACACCATCGATGGTGTGACCGCGACGACGATCGCGTTGAGCGGTACGACGGCCACCATCACCGGCAATGGCGCCTCGATCAGCGGCAACACGGTCACCATCGGTGCAGCGGGCACCTATCGTCTGAGTGGCACCATGACCGATGGTCAGGTGTTTGTGAGTACGGCGGACACGGGCCTCGTGCGTCTGGTGCTCGACGGAGCATCCATCACACGCAGCACCGACACACCGTTGTATGTGTCGAGGGCGAAACGTGCAGCCATCGTGCTGGTGAACGGCACCACCAATACGCTGCAGGACGGCACATCGTATCCGACAGGCGCCGAGCAGAACGCGCCGCTTTACAGCAAGGTGAATCTGTCCATCGGCGGTGAAGGCGCGCTCACGGTGACCGGCAAGATCGCGCATGGCATTCATTCGAAGGACGGCCTCGTGATCCGCTCGGGGCGCGTCACGGTCACGGCCGCCGAAGACGGCATCCGCGGCAAAGACTATCTCGTGGTCCGCGGCGGCACGATCGGTGTGACCGCCGGTGGGGATGCGCTCAAGTCCAACGAGGATGGTGATGCGGCCCTGGGGTATGTGCTCATCGCGGGTGGCACACTCACGCTGACGGCAGGCAACGATGCCGTGCAGGCCGAGACAGATCTGCTCATGACCGGTGGCACCATCACCGCCGTAACACGCGGTGGCAGCTCCACGGTCATTCCCGACACGCTGTCGGCCAAGGGACTCAAGGCCGGCGTGATGTTCGTGGCGGATGGTGGCACGGCCACGCTCAACACGGCCGATGATGGACTGCACTCCAATGCCAACCTCGTGGTGAATGGTGGCACCTTCACCATCAGCACCGGCGACGATGGGGTGCACGCCGACTCCGCCGTGACAATCAATGGCGGCAGTATCGACGTCACGAAGAGTTATGAAGGCATCGAAGCCGGCACGGCCGACATGACCTTCAACGGAGGTCGCGTGCGAGTGGTCGCCAGTGACGACGGGATCAATCTCTCAGGTGATGGCGACGGCGCGCGCGGCACGGGCAACTATACCATTCGCATCAATGGCGGCCGCATCACCAGTCTGTCAGGTGGCGATGGCATCGACTCCAATTCGGCCATCGCCATGACCGGTGGTTGCCTGCTGGTGGCCGGCCCTCAAAGTGGCGCCAATCCCGCCATCGACTACGATCGCACGTTTGTCATGACTGGTGGGTTCCTCGTGGGCACCGGCAGCACCAACATGGCGCAGGCACCGGGCACAGCATCCACCCAACCGTCCATCCAGTTCACCTTCGGTTCGACGCGCACGGCCGGTGGCATCCTGCACATCCAGACAAGCGCCGGCGTGTCGGTGCTCGATCTCGCGCCGGTGAAAGGCTATCAGTCGCTGGTGGTCTCTTCACCGCTGCTCACCGTGGGTGGCAGCTACAAGCTGTACTCGGGAGGCACCGAGTCGGGCACGGCGGTGGACGGCCTCTACACCGGTGGTCAGTATACGCTGGGCACCCTGGTGCAGACCTTTACGCTGGCGGGCGTCACCAACCGCATCACCGTGCCCTGAGCAGCGCAGACCGTCGCAGGTGAAGGACCAATGTCCTTGAAAGGCCATCGGGCTTGCCGGAGAAATCCAGCAAGCCCGATGGCCTTTCTGATCAGCGCCCCGATCGCCAGATCAGCGACGCACCACCAGACCGATACCGGCGAAGTAGTCGCGGGTACGCTGTGAGGCGGGACCAACACCGGCACGCACGTCGAGCTGCAGATCCGGATTGAACAGGAACGTGACACCCGCGTTCACGTAACGGCTGATGGTGCCCGAGCCGTCCTGCGGCGCGAAGCCGAAGGTTTCGGCATACGCACCAACCCGATCGGTGAGCGCCGCACCCAATGAGGCGCTGGCCGCGATTTCCGTGTAGCTGCGCACGCCGTCGAACGGACGACCGATGTTCAGTTGCTCGAGAAGCCGAGGCGATCGCTTAGGGTCCAGGCGCCGAGCAACTTCACTTCAGGCTGTGCACGGGACACGCGGAAGGCATCGCTGCCCGTGGGGACGGTCGTGTGCGCAATGACCGAGAACGTCGGGCGCCATGAGGGCTCATCCGGACCTTCGGTCACGTTGTACTTGATGCCGATCGCGCCGTCTTCCAGTCCGCTGTTCACCGTGCCGGCCACACGTTCCTGCACCCAGGAGTTGCCCGAAACGCGCAGTTCGAGGCGGGGCGTAAGGCCGGCGCGCACGAGCACTTCACCGACCGCGTTGACGCGCGCTTCGCCTTCACGCGAGGTGGTCTGTCCCGCCTCGACCTGCACATGGCGGGGCGCGATGGTGCTCGCGCGCTCCGTGAAATCGGGACGATCAGACACGAGGGCGTCGCGGGTGCCCATCGAGGCGCAGGCGGAACTGCTCACAACTACCAATGCGAGGAATGCACGAAACAGCATGGAAACTCCGAAACGAATGGGGTGGCACGACTGCCACATCGCAGTTGTACGTCTTGCCCCCCTGTTTCGGCGCTTCGGCCCATTCACTTTAATGGAACGTCACACCACCGGCACACCTGTCATACCCGACGCTGGAACTAAGAACAAGGTCGTATCAGGTCTCGCCCTCCGCGCGGGCTTCCGCCTGCCGCTCTTCGAGCCGGCGGCGGCGGCGCGCCTGGGCGGCGTCGTACCGCCGGAGCTGCTCTTCGCCTTCCGGGCTGACCAGGGATACCGGAACCGGTCTCCCATTGCGATCGATGGCCACGAACGTGAGGTAGCAGGTGTTGGTATGGCGGCGTGCGCCGGAGATCAGATCCTCGGCCTCCACCCGCACCCCCACCTCCATGGACGTGTTGCCCACGAAGTTCACCGACGCCTTGCAGGTGACCAGATCGCCCACGTGAATGGGCTCCCGAAAATCGACGCGATCGATGGACGCCGTCACACACGCGGTGCGCGAATGCCGGAATGCCGCCACCGCGGCGGCCTTGTCCACCATGGCCATGATGGCACCGCCGAATGCATGGCCGAGGATGTTGGCGTCGTGCGGCATGATCAATTCACTGGTCTCATGCTGCGACGCGGCCACCGGCCGCACGGCACGTTCGATTGCAGGACGTTCACTCATGGGGCAACGGGATTGGAGGTCACACGATGAGACGTGAGACGCCAACGTGACGGCGCCTCCGGTACGGAACGGGGAGCAGTCCCGCGATAGCGGGCCCGTTGCACCATGCCATCCAACGCGGTGGATACATCGAAGGCGCGGGCCAACGCGGCACGCGAAGCACTATCGAGTGGCGGCGATTCCAGCGCGATGAGCTGATAGGCCGGTGCGCCCACCGTGGCCACGGGCCACTCGTGCTGTCCTCCCACACCGCTGCGTGAGGAGAGGACCAGAGCGAGTGCGTCGCCATCAGGTGACGGACGCGCCGCAATGCGATAGCTGGAGCGGTCCCAGCGCACGATGGACGAATCGGCGCTCCACTCCGGCAACGTGGTCTTGACCGGCTTCCACCATACCGGAGGACTCACGCCGATAGCCGGCAGATGCAACGCCAACGCCTCTCCATCCAGTCCACGACCCGGCACCATGAACGCCACCGCCGGTTCGCGTGCGAGATCGGTGATGCCAAACGAGGTGGAGTCGAACGTGAACGTGTCGAGCGTTTCCATCGCGATGGCCGCCCGATCATCGCCCCCGTTGCCCGCCGTGCGGATCGAATCGATCAACTGCGTGAGTGACGCGCGGGCGCGGGCCGCCACCCCAGCCGACTCCTTGGGGCCCAGGAGATCGCCAAGGCTCATGACGCGCCCCGATCGCACGTCGACCACGTAGCGCCGGCCGGTGTGAATGTGTTCGGGCCCCCCATCGATGTCGACGTTGAGTAGATGCTCGAACGTGAGATACGGACCGTGTACATCGAGAATCTCGATGTCGTCTTGCACCACAGTCTGTGGATCGTCGACGACATCTTCGTCAGTGGGGTCGATCTCGGTCTGCTGCGGATGCCGACGACGCCAGTCCGTGAGTTCACGAAGCACCGTGCTGTCGGCGAACAGCAGCGTGCTGTCTCGGGCCTGCAGTGAGCGAGCCCACAGCCGTGCGGTGGCAAACGACGCGTCCGGATACTCCGCACCGTCGTCGCCGATGAAGATCTCGAACAGACGGCCGTCGACCTGCGTGAGCAGAATGGGAGCACTGCGTACGCGCATCCCTTCACCACCGCTGCGAACCCAATAGGTGGAATCGCCGGCGGCGAACAGAAACTCCGCCGCTGGCAACGCCTGGCGCAGTTCTCCAGGAGCGTCACAGGCCGTGCCCCAGACCGCCATCGCCAGCGCCGAAGCCTTGACCCGGAGGTGTCGTGTCATGCGTTGTGAAAGGCCAGGCATTCAGGCCGCTCCGCGGGCCACGGTCTTCACGCCGTCGAGGAGACGGGCAATCTCCTCTTCCGTTGTGTAGCAGGCGCACCCCACACGCACAAACCCCTCCTCGGCAAACCCCAGCTTACGCGCCACCGTCGTAGCATAGAAGTCACCATGCGACACATACGATCCCGTGGCCACCAACGCGCGGGCCACCTCTTCGCTGGCCAGTCCGTTCACCCGGAACGACAGGGTGGCCGTGCGGGGCGTTCCCGGCGGCGGTCCATAGAGTGTCACGCCGTCGACGCGCTGCAAGCCTTCCCAGAGCTGCACGAACAACGCGTCCCCGCGCGATTGCAGTTCCGTCATCACCCGTGCGAGACGGGCACGACGACTGAAGGCCATGGTGTCCCCCGGCACGAGCCCGGTGAGGAATTCCACCGCCGCGGCCGCGCCGGCGATGCCTTCGTGATTCTGCGTGCCCGTTTCGAGACGCTCCGGCACCCAATCCGGTGCCGGCTCGAGACGCGGCAGATCCAGCGCGGCCGTGGCCTCGGTGCGGCCGTACACCACACCCACATGCGGTCCGTAAAACTTGTAGGCACTGCACAGCACAAAGTCAGCGCCCATCGCCTGCACATCGACCAAGTGATGCGGCGCGAAATGCACAGCATCCACCACCGTGATGGCGCCGGCAGCGCGTGCCTTGGCCACAATGCCCGCCACATCGCTCACCGTACCGAGGATGTTCGAGGCAGCGCCCACGGCGACCACTTTGGTGCGCGGCGACAGCAGTCGCTCAAGCGCGCCCTCCTCGTGGCGGAACGTCTTCAGGTCGAGCGGCAACCAACGCAGCACCACCCCACGCTCCCGGGCGAGTGCCTGCCAGGGGGCGATGTTCGCGTGATGATCGAGCTCGGTGACAATGATCTCATCGCCTTCACGCAACCCACGCCCGATGGCGCGGGCAATGTGGAAGAGCAACGTGGTCATGTTTGCCCCGAACGCGATCTGATCGGTCGTGGCGCCCAGGAAATCCGCCAGAATGGCTCGCGAGCGCAGCAGGATCGCATCCGTCTCGACACTGGTCGGATAGGCCCAATGCGTATTCGCATTGTGGCGCAGCAGGTACTCGCTCATGGCATTGACGACCGACAGCGGCACCTGTGTGCCACCGGGCCCGTCAAAATACGCCACGGCCTGTGAGCCTTCCCAGCGCTGCAAGGCCGGGAATTGCGCACGGATGTCGCTCACGGATGCGACCGACACGGCCTCTCCGGATGATTCGGTGGTGCTCATGACGGTTTTGTCGTGCGATCGCCGCGTCCACCGATGGTCGTATCCGCCAGGCGTTCGACCACCTGCACGGCTTCGACATGATCGGCTTCTTCGCCGAGTTCGCGATGGGCCTGACGGAACAGTTCCGCCGTGAGTTGGAGGAGCGGTGCAACGATCTTCTGCTCGCGTGCGATGTCCGCCGCGATGCCCACGTCCTTGTCGAGCAGCGCCAGACGGAACGTGCGGGGGAAGGCGCGCGTGAGGACCCGCTCCGGAAACAGGTTCATGCTGGCATTGGAGCGACCGCTTGATGTGTTGATCACGTCGAGCGCGATGTCACTGCGCACCCCGGCCTTTTCGAGAGCGGCCAGCCCTTCGGCCGTGCCCCAGATGTGCATGGCCAGCAGTGCGTTGTTCACGGCTTTCAAGGCATCACCGGCGCCGATCGCCCCACAGTGCACGATGCGTTTGCCGAAACACTCGATGACTGGGCGCACCTGCGTCAGCACCCCTTCATCCCCCCCGACCATCACGGTCAACGCTCCCTGCTCGGCGCCGCTCACCCCACCGGACACCGGAGCATCGAGAAAGCCGACGCCACGTTCGGCCAACCGCGCGGCCATGCGACGGGACGTTGCCGGGTCGCCCGAGGTGCAATCGACGAGCACGGCGCCTGGAGCCAGGGTGGCCAGCAGGCCATCCGGGCCGTCGAGCAGACTCTCCACATCCGACGAGACCGGGAGGCAGGTCACAACCACGTCACGATCGCGTGCGGCATCGGCGGGGGTCGTGGCCACCCGCACATGCCCCTGCACGCTTGGTTGCGCGGCAAACTCCGTGGCGCGGGTCGCCGTGCGATTCCAGATCACGAGATCGTGCTCAGGACGCGCGAGGTGCCGGGCCATGGGCGTTCCGATGGCTCCCAATCCGAGAAAGGCAACGCGAGGCATGCAGCGAGTCGAGGACAGTGTGCGAAGGAGTGCGCCGCCAGCAATGCGTATCTGGCAGTTGAGCGGCGTCTCCACTTCGTGGAGATTGTTTAAGATGCCACGCTATCGCGCTCACGTGGAGATCAACGGCCTCCTCTCGGTACACGCCGTGCGGGCCGTTTGGACCGCCCTGACGGCCGTGCCGGGGATTCTCACCGCCGAGGTGTCCATGACCGGGGCGGTCCTGGACCTGGAGAGGCCGATCGATCGGGAGGCCTTGGCCACGGCATTGGCGGCCGCCGGGGTGGAGCTCCGAAGCGTGCGGCAGGAACGCGGTACGTTGCCGCTCATGCCGGATGGCTCCTAGCGGCACATATGCCGGGCGGGACTCGCTTTGCGCCCCGCATGGGCGGTACTAACTTGCCCGCCAGACCGCCGCCCCTTCGCCGATGACGCCACGCGCCAACGAAGACCGGCCGCTTGCGGCGCTGATCGCTCCGGACCTGCTCGAACTTCTCGAAGAGCACCCGGAAAGCATCGGACCGCAAACGGAGGAAATGCATCCGGCCGACCTCGCCGACGTAGCCGAGGCACTGCCGGAGGATCAGGTGCGCGCGTTCCTCGCGGCGCTCCCGAGAGAGCGTGCGGCCGAGGTCATGGAGTACCTCAACGAGGACCTGCGTACACAGGTCCTCGAGGCACTGTCAGCGCAGGAAGCGGCCGAGATCGTCGCCGAGATGACCCCCGACGAGCGCGCCGATGCGCTCGAGGAGCTCGACGAGGAGACGGCAGACGAGATCCTGCAGGAACTCGAGCCGGAAGACAAAGCCGCCACCGAGCGCCTGCTCCAGTACGACCCCTATACCGCCGGTGGTCTGATGACCACCGAATTTGTGTCGGTGGAGGAGACGCTGACGGTGGAGGAATCGCTGCGCGCCGTCCGGGCCATGGCCCGGGCAGGTCGCCGCGAAGCGATGTACACCATCTACACCACCGATCTGAACGGCCGTTTGCGCGGTGTGCTCTCGTTGCGTGAACTGCTGGCGGCACCAGAAGGCTCACGCATCAGCGAACACGCGTGGACCGATGTGGTGAGTGTGGCCCCCGACACCGCGCAGGAAGCCGTGTCGCAGCTCACGTCGAACTACGACCTCGTGGCCGTGCCCGTGGTCGACCTGGACCATCGTCTGCTGGGCGTGGTCACCGTCGACGACGTCATCGATGTCATTCAGGAAGAGCAGACCGAGGACGCACAGAAGTTTGGCGGCATGGAAGCGCTCGAAGAGCCCTACATGCAGATCAGCCTCTGGCAGAACGTGCGCAAGCGCGCCGGCTGGCTGTCCGTGCTTGCCATCAGCGAGATGTTCACAGCCTCGGCGATGGCGCACTACCAGACCGATATCGACCGCGCCACGATGCTCGCGCAGTTCGTGCCGCTCATCATCAGCTCGGGTGGCAACTCCGGCTCGCAGGCCACGTCACTGATCATCCGCGCCATGGCGCTGGGTGAAGTGCATCTGCGCGACTGGTGGCGCATTGTGCTGCGTGAGTTGCCGGCCGGTCTGGCGCTGGGTGTCATTCTGGGACTGCTCGCGGTGGGACGCATTCTCACGTGGCAGGAGCTGGGGTTGTACGACTACGGAGCACACCACCTGCTGATCGCGCTGACTGTGGGCGTGTCGCTGGTGGGCATCGTGGCGTTCGGATCACTCACCGGATCGATGCTGCCATTCATCCTGCGACGCCTCGGCTTTGACCCGGCCAGTGCCTCGGCCCCCTTCGTCGCCACGCTGGTGGATGTCGCAGGTATCAGCATCTACTTCAGCGTTGCCTACATGGTGCTGAGCGGCACGTTGCTGTGAGTGGGGTGGCCGAGCGGGTCGACGTGCCGGAAGCGCGTGGGGGACACGACCGTGAGGCGCACCAACGTGAGGCACATGACCGTGCGTCGCGACTGAAGGGCACGCTCGCGGTGATCGTGAGCGCCTGCTGCTTCGGTTCGATTTCTCCGCTCACGGTCATCGCCACCGGACAGGGCATGGCGTTGGAGAGCGTGCAAACGTGGCGCTATCTGACCACGGCGACGCTGCTGGTCCTGTGGGGCCTGATACGGCGTGATACGCCAGCACCCGCGTCGACCGACGTCTGGCAGTCCTCGTCGGCAATGGTGCCGTGGTATGCCCCACGCATCCTGTTTCAGGCGGGCGTCGGACAGGCCTCGGTGGCCACGTTGGCCTTGCTGGCGTTGCGGTGGCTGCCAGCGGCCACGGCCTCGTTCCTCTTCTACACGTATCCAGCGTGGGTGGCCGTTTTTGCGGCCGTGCGCGGTACCGATCATCTCGATCGCACGCGGGTGATCGCCCTGGTGCTCTCGTTGCTGGGCCTGGGCGCCATGGTCGGAGCACCCAGCGCCGAGTCGCTGGCTCCGATGGGGGTGATGGTCATTCTGGCCGCAGCGATCGTTTACGCGCTGTACATCCCGCTGCTGGCGAGACTGCAAACCGGCCGTGATCCGCTCGACGTGGCACGGGCGATCGCCGTCGGTGGATCGGTGTGTTTTCTCACGTGGTCGCTATCGAGCGGCGCGTTCCTGTCGATGCCGACGCCGGTGGGGCTCTTCGCCAGTGTGACCCAGGGCGTCATCTCAGCGGGAGCATTCCTGGGATTTTTGCTGGGGCTGCGTCTGCTCGGCTCGGTGCGCACGGCGATCACGTCGACGGTGGAGCCGTTTTGGACCACACTGCTGGGTATTACCCTGCTTGGTCAGGGGGTGGGCATCGGCACGGTCGTGGGCGGCATCGCGATCATGGGGGCCGTGCTATTGTTGCAGCGTCCACCGGCCCTGCCCCGCGTTCCAGAGTAGCATCGTCAATCGTCCAGTAGGACAGCCTCATTACGAGGCATCAGGTATTTCTCCGAGTCATCGATTCCATGGCCAAGATCCTCGTGACCGGCGCGGCCGGCTTCATCGGCTACAACACCAGCGAGCGCCTGCTGGCGCGCGGCGATGCAGTCGTCGGCCTCGACAACGTCAACGACTACTACGATCCGACGCTGAAGGAGGCCCGCCTGGCCCGCCTGGCGCGTCACCCCGGCTTCCGTCTGGCGCGCCTGGAACTGGGTGATCGCGAGGGCGTGGAACGCCTCTTCCGTGAGGAGCGCTTCGACCGGGTGATTCACCTCGCGGCCCAGGCCGGCGTGCGGTACTCGATCACCAATCCGCACACCTACATCGACAGCAACCTCGTCGGGTTTCTGCACATTCTGGAAGGATGCCGCCATCACGGCGTGCAGCACCTCACGTATGCCTCGTCGTCGAGTGTGTACGGCGCCAACACGGCCATGCCGTTTTCGGTGCACCAGAACATCGATCATCCGGTGTCGCTGTACGCCGCCACGAAGAAGGCCAATGAACTGATGGCGCACACGTACAGCCATTTGTACGGATTGCCCACCACCGGCCTGCGCTTTTTCACGGTGTACGGACCGTGGGGTCGCCCGGACATGGCCATGTTCCTGTTCACGAAGGCCATTCTGGAAGGCAAGCCCATCGACGTGTTCAACCACGGCAAGATGCAGCGGGACTTCACCTACATCGACGATATCGTCGAAGGGGTGGTGCGCACGAGCGATCATGTCGCGGCCCCGAATCCGGACTGGAATTCCGACCGCCCCGATCCAGCCACCAGCAAGGCCCCGTACCGAATTTACAATATCGGTAACAACAACCCGGTCGAATTGATGCATCTGATCGCGACGTTGGAGCAGGCGCTGGGGCGGACGGCAGAGAAGAACATGCTGCCGATTCAACCAGGTGACGTGCCCGCGACGTATGCCGATGTGGAAGCACTCGTGCAAGACGTGGGTTTCGCGCCCCGCACCTCCATCGAGACCGGTGTAGCGAATTTCGTGGCCTGGTACCGCGACTACTACCGTGTCTGAGGCGGATATGACACGCGGGGTGGCATGCGGATCGCGATGGTGGGGAGTGGCTATGTAGGTCTCGTGTCCGGGGCCTGCTTTGCAGAGTTCGGCCCCAGTGTCACTTGTGTGGACGTGTCGGAGGCGCGCATCGAATGCCTCCGACGCGGCGAAATGCCGATTTACGAGCCCGGGCTCGATGAGCTGGTGGGCAAAGGCCTGCGCTCCGGTCGTTTGACCTTCACCACCGATCTGGCCACGGCGGTCGCGGCCGCCGATGCCGTGTTCATTGCGGTGGGCACACCATCACGTCGCGGCGACGGGCACGCCGATCTCCGCTATGTGGAAGCCGCCGCCGCGGACATCGCGCGGCACCTGACGGGCTACACGGTGGTGATCACCAAGAGCACCGTCCCGGTAGGCACCGGTCGACGCGTGGCGGAGATCATTCGCACCACCAATCCCGATGCCGATTTTGATGTGGTGTCGAATCCGGAGTTCCTGCGCGAAGGCTCAGCCATCGGCGACTTCATGCGCCCCGATCGTGTGGTGATCGGAGCCGAATCGCCGCGCGCGGCGGCGATGATGCGGGACGTGTACCGCCCGCTCTACCTGCTCGACACCCCTATGGTGGTGACCACACTCGAGACGGCGGAACTCACGAAGTACGCCGCCAACGCGTTCCTCGCCACCAAGATCACCTTCATCAACGAGATGGCCGACCTGTGCGAGAAGGTGGGCGCCAATGTGCAGGATGTGGCACGTGCCATGGGCCTCGATGGACGCATTGGTCGCACTTTCCTGCACGCCGGCCCGGGCTTCGGTGGATCGTGTTTCCCGAAGGATACGGTGGCCCTGGTGCGCACGGCACAAGAATACGGCACACCGGCGCGCCTCGTGGAAACCGTCGTGCAAGTGAACGACACGCGCAAAGGTGCCATGGCTTCACGGGTGATTCACGCATGCGGCGGATCCGTGCGCGGCAAGACCATCGGCATCCTGGGCGTGTCCTTCAAGCCCAACACCGATGACATGCGGGCCGCGCCGAGCCTGTCGATCATTCCCGCGCTGCAGGATGCGGGCGCCACGATTCGCGCCTACGATCCGGCCGCGATGAACGAAGCCGCTCCGTTGCTGCCCGACGTGCTGTGGTGCCAGCACGCGTACGAGGTAGCCACCGACTGCGACGCCGTAGTGCTGATCACCGAGTGGAACGAGTTTCGCGCACTCGACCTCGACCAGCTCGGCAGCGTCATGCGCTCACGCGTGCTGGTGGACCTGCGCAATGTGTATCGTCCGCAGGAGGCCGTGGCGCACGGGTTCTCCTACACGGGCATCGGTCGCGGGCACCATGCGACACCGATTGCCACGGTGCAACCGATCGATCGGTCGCTGCCGTTACCAGTAGAGACCGAAACGACGAGTGCCGTAGGGACCGACCACCAGCGCCGGACCGGGCAGACGCACAGCATGCAACAAGGCCTTGGTACGCACCCAGGCCGGATGATTGCCCGGCAGTCGCGAAGCGTCCACATCGAGGCCTAGCACATACTCGGCCGCGTTGCTGCTGGCAAATTCCCGTCGCCCAACCGATAGCCGTACGGCGGCGGGCCATGCCGGTGCGACGCGGTCAGGCAACAGGTCATGCACGTTTGCCGACAACCACAGCATGGAACTGTTGGTGTTCATGCGCATGCCACGCGGTCCGCGGCGCATGAGCATCCCCCGCGGCGCCACGGAGAATGACGGTGTCACGGCTCGCTTGCTCCACGACGGAACACTGGCCCGCCCATCGGGCGCGGCCGTGGCCACCGTGGAGTCCTGAGCGCGCAGCCCGACGGGCAACGCCAGGCACAGCACGGCTCCGAGCACCAAATGGCGAGCGAGTGAAGACAAATAGGACATGACAGCGCGGCTGGGGTTGACCTCTGCCAGTGCAATGGCCGTGCCCGCACCATTTCCACTCGCCACCACACCACGGGGGAAAAGGCTTCCGTGCGGGTGTGTGGTTCGTGACAGATCAGGCGCCTGCTACGGGGACGTTCCGCGCAACGTATGCACCGGACGTGACAGCACCGTGAACGCCCCCGTGCACAGTGCCTCCAAGTGTCCTTCGCGCGTGTCCCCATTCAGAGACACTCGTTGCACCCGCGCGACACTCCGCAGCGCGCGCCCTACTGCGACTTACCGCGCCGTCCCCGAGCGAAGGCCACAAAGCCTACGAGAAACACCGTCGCAAATCCGAACCACTGGAACGCGTACGACTGATGTGGTCCCTCGCCGAGAGACGGCGGAGGGATGCGGGCCGGACGCGTGACATCCCGCACGAGCGTGTCACCAAGTGCCAGCAAGAGGAACGGCGCCAAGGGTCGACCCACAATTCGTGTCAGGGAATCGTGGTCCAGCAATCGCACCGCGCGTTCGTTCGATGGCAGCGTCGCGCGTCCAGGACGCACGGGTGGATAGGACAACACCAGGGCGTCGAGTGTCAGTGTATCCGCTTCCCGTGCTTTGACGTGATCGATGGTGCGAGCATCCGGCGAGTACACGTAGCCTCGTACCAACAGAATGGCGGTATCACCCCAACTACCGTCGAGTGGTGTGAGGGGTGTGAGCAAGTGCACGCCCGGCGATCCTCCCTGCGATCGGGTGGCGTGCACGGCTTCATTCGCATAATCGGCGACGGCATGGACATGCACCCGTCGCCAGTGTGTGACCACCGTGTCCTGCCCCTGCAGTGCGGCCAGGGAGAGTGGTGCCATCGCTCCCCGATCACCCACCACACGATTCTGCACACGTCGTTCCGTCAGACGATCGAGCTGCCAGATACCAAGCCGCACACACACGGCTGCCGCGGCCACGGCCACCACGCCGAACAACCACACCTTCCCACGTGTCATTCCGATGGATCCTTCTTCGGCGCCCGGGCAGTGCGGGGCTTGGCGACTTTCGGTTTGACAGTCTTCGGCGTGTTCACAGCGGGCTGGGTTTTCGGGGTCTCGACCTTCGGCGTCGCCGACTTCGGCGATTCAGTCTTCACGACCTTTGGTGTTGCCACCTTCGGCTTTTCAGGCGCCGACTTTGTGATGGTGGGCCTGGCCACCTTCGGCGTGGTGGCTTTGCGTTTCGTTGTCTTCGGCTTTTTGACTTCCAGCGTCGCCACGTCGGACTTCGTCGTCTTGGCCTTTTCGGTCTTGGGCTTGGCAGTCTTTACCTTGACCGGTTTCGACGTTGCCCCTTCCGACGACGGCGCCGTGAGCTGTGTTGCTCCGTCACCCTCAGGCAGCAGCACCAGCATGGCCAGCGGAGGCAGCGACAACACGATCGACGCATCGAAGCCGTGATATGGCATGGCGTCGGTGGTGACTTCTTCGAACACCGGATAGCCGCTCCCACCGAACGCGCTCGCATCCGAATTGAGGAGCAAGCGATACCGACCAGCACGGGGCACTCCCAGCCGGTACTGATCGCGCGGCACGGGCGTCAGGTTGAGCACCACGAGTGCATGCGCGTCTCCGTCGAAACGCGCGTACGAGAGTACCGACTGCTCACGATCTGCCACGTCGATCCACCGGAACCCGGCGGGTTCGTGGTCCGAACGCCAGAAGCAGGCATGCGCACGGTAGGCCTGCTGCAACGCCTGCAGGAAGTCGGAGAGACCGCGACGCCGTGGATCCTCGAGCAGTTCCCACTCGAGACTCACGTCGTGATTCCACTCCCGATGCGGCGCGAGCTCCGTGCCCATGAAAAACAGCGACTTGCCGGGCCGAGTGATCGAATAGCCGAGCAGTGTGCGCAGGTTGGCAAATTTCTGCCACATGTCACCTGGCATCTTCTCCAGCAACGACCGCTTGAGATGCACCACCTCGTCGTGCGAGAGGGGGTTCATGAAGCGTTCGCTGTACTCGTACCAGATGGCGAACGTGAGCTTTTCGTGGGCGCCCTTCCGGAAGAAGGGGTCGACACGGAAGTAGTCCAGCGTGTCGTGCATCCAGCCCATGTTCCACTTGAACGTGAAACCGAGGCCGCCGTCGCGAATCGGTGCCGTGACCTTGGGCCACGACGTGCTCTCTTCGGCGATGGTGACCACGCCGGGATGCAGCGACTGCATCGCCAGGTTGAGCTGCTTGAGGAACGCAACGGCTTCGAGGTTCTCGCGTCCACCGAAACGATTGCGCAGCCACTGCCCCGCTTCGCGCCCGTAGTCGAGATACAGCATCGAGGCCACAGCGTCGACACGCAGGCCATCAAGGTGAAACTCTTCGATCCAGTACAGCGCATTGGCCACGAGAAAATTGCGGACCTCGTGACGCGCGTAGTTGAAGATATGGGTGCCCCACTCGGGATGATCGCCGAGGCGCGGGTCTTCATGCTCGTAGCAGGCGGTGCCGTCGAATCGACGCAGTGCCCAGTCGTCCTTGGGGAAGTGTGCAGGCACCCAGTCGAGCAGTACACCGATCCCGGCCTCGTGGAGGGTATCCACGAGGAATCGCAAATCGTCTGGTGATCCGTGACGGGAGTTCGGGGCGAAGTAGCCACCCACCTGATAGCCCCACGACCCACCGAACGGATGATCCTGCACCGGCAACAGTTCCACGTGTGTGAAACCGAGCGTGCTCACATGCGACGCCAGTCGCGGCGCAATCTCGCGATACGACAACAGGCGATTGTCATCGCCACGCAGCCACGAGCCGAGGTGCACTTCGTACACCAGCATCGGCTCCCTGCGCAGATCGGAGTCGGCACGTTCCGCCAACCATCGCCCATCACGCCAGGGATATCGACTGCGGGCCTGCACAATCGATGCATGCCCAGGGCCCTGTTCGAGTTTCGCCGCAAACGGATCGGTCTTCACACGCAGCGCGCCCGTGCGCGTGCGGATCTCGAACTTGTACAGCGTCTCGGCACCGATGCCCGGAATGAACAACTCGAACACCCCGCTCGCACCCAGTCGCCGCATGGTGTGCGCTCGTCCGTCCCAGCGATTGAAATCCCCGGAGACCGAGACACGCGTGGCATTGGGTGCCCACACGGTGAACGCTGTACCATCCACCCCATCGATGGTGCGCACATGGGCACCCATCTTTTCCCACAACCGCAGATGCCGCCCCTCGTTGAAGAGGTGCAGATCCACATCGCCAATCGTGGGCAGAAAACGATACGGGTCATCGAACGTGCGCACCTGCCCTTCATCGTCGGTCATCTCGAACCGATAGCGCAGCGGCAGTTTTCGGTCTGGTACGAATACGCTGTACAACCCGGATACTTCGCGCTGCATGGGCAGGTGCTGTTCGCCGATCACCACATCGATGCGACGAGCACGCGGCTGCCATGCCCGGATCACGACGCCCGAGACACCGTCGATCGTGGCGGAATGGGCACCAAGCAGATCATGTGGACTGACCGATTCGCCGCGAACCAGGCGAGTAGCCGCCTCGTCAGGGGCCGGCGGTAGAGAGAGCGCTGGCATACCTGAAGTATAGGGCCAGGACGGGAGCGCGGCGGGTTCCATCCGATGCCGAGGCCCCCATGCGTTGCCGCAAGGGACGCCACCCCAGCCTGCGACAGATGCCGTTGGTCACATCCGGGCGCCGACTGCCCCAGCCGTGAATCCGCCTCCGGTATTGCTCCGTCTAAGAGGATACAGGCGGATCGACGGCCTGTTTTCCCCACCCGGATATTGAGGAGTCGTCCCATGCTGGCACTCGTGCTCTCGACGTTCGCGACCCTTCAGGTCGTTACCCCAGCTCCTGCGCGTCTTGCTCCGACCCCCGTCGCGGTGGTCGCAGCAGTCGCAATGCCTGCCGCTGACACACCGTCCGACGAATACCTCGCGCGTGCTCGCAAGGCGTTCGATCAGGGCGATTTCCAGGCAGCCCGCCGCGACTACGTGATTGCCGCCGCGCTCGAGCGTGATGCCGGTCGCGTGCCGGTGGTCGCTTCGTTTGCCCTGTCTCGTGTGCTGTTCGCGCAGTCGAACAACAAGGAGGCCGCTCAGGTGCTGACGGAGCTCGCGCGTGAGGCCTCAGCCAAGGGTGACGACAACACGGAAGCTCGTGCCCTTGCCGACGCCATCTGGCTCAATCGCGAATCTCACCAGCTCGCGCAGGTGCGCGCCGATGCGGCACGCCTTCGTGACCTGTTGAAGGGCAAGACGCTCTCAGCCGAAACTCGCCGGATCATCAGCGAAACGACGTCCTGACCTCGGACGCGCGTCGGTTATTTCTTTCGGGGGCGCGGCCGTTCAGGTGCCGCGCCCTCTGACGTTACAGCTTCACGCGTCTGGGCAGCCGTGACCGGTTCGACATGCACCTGGGCCGCAAGACTTGGCCCCACGGCCTGCTCCTGGTCACCAATGCGCAATGAGATCGGTCCGTCGAACGGCGCCTTCGAGACCAGCGTGACGAGCGCGCCGGGCTGCAATGCGATTTCCGCGAGATAGCGCAACAGCGACGGGTTTTTGTCGCTGACCCGCACCATGTAGGCCGATTCCCCGACATCGAGATCGGCGAGTGTGCGGTGCGTACGCTCATCCACCACGCCATCGGCCGTCGGGATCGGCGCACCGTGTGGATCGGCCTCCGGATGCCCGAGCGCTGCCGACATGCGCTCGATCAGATCGTCGGACGCCGCATGTTCGAGCCGCTCGGCCTCATCGTGCACCTTGTCCCACGGATAGCCGAGCACACGCGTGAGATACGTCTCGAGGATGCGGTGACGCCGAATTGTGCGAAGCGCCGCGCGGCGTCCGAGTGGCGTGAGCTGCACGCCACGATAGGGCTCATGGTCCACAAAGCCCTGCGCCGCCAGCCGGCGGATCATTCCGGTCACCGACGCCGGTGCCACATTCAGCGCCAGCGCGACATCAGAAGTGGCTGCCGCGCCCGTGCGGGTTTCCAGTTCGTAGATCGCCTTGAGGTAATCCTCGACAGGCTCGGTCAGTGGCGGCGGAGCGGCCGCGGCGGCGCGGGAAGGCATACTCACAATCTAGTGCCGGTGGTGCCATCAGCAGGGGGCTCACAGGCCCCCCATGCGCCGTCAGCGAGGGCGCCCGGCAAGGCGCAGTCCGGCCGGTCCACGCACCATGAGCACCGGGACCATGGTTCGGTGACGGACCGTGTTGGCGGTGGTTCCGTAGATCACATCCTGCAGACCACGGTGTCCGTGCACCGCCATCGCGATCAGGTCACAATGTTCACGATCGGCAGCCGCCGCGATCTCCGATGCCGGATCCCCACCGGCCAGAATGGAATCGGCCTCGAATCCCTCGCCACGCAACGTGGCGCACCAGCCCTCGAGGTATTCACGATCGACGCGCATCTCTTCCGATTCGCGCAACTGCAGTGACTTCTGGTGCCGCGCCGCCCAGCCATCGGCGACATGCATGAGCAACAGCGACGACTTGCACAGGGTCGCCAACTGGCGCACATGCGCAATGATCACGTCGTCGTACGGTGAATGCTCGAGCGGGACGAGAATGCGGCGATACATCAGGTGATCCACTCCCGGACGGTCTGGAAGAGCAGCCAGACGTTGAGCACCGCGATGACTGCGGCGACGGTGTACGCACCGACACGCAGCGCCGTGGAATTCACGAAGCTGCCCATCTTGGTCCGATCGGACGTGAAGCGCACCAAGGGGAACACGGCAAACGACAACTGGAAGGACAGAATGACCTGGCTGAACACCAGCAGTTTCGCCGTGCCACTCTCCCCGTAAAATATCGCCACGATGGCCGCCGGCACGATGGCGATCGCGCGGGTGATCAGGCGACGCAGCCAGGGGCGGATACGGAGGTTCAGGAAACCTTCCATGACGATCTGCCCCGCCAGTGTACCAGTCAGCGTCGAATTCTGACCGGATGCCAGCAGCGCCAGGGCAAACACGGCACTCGCGCCACTCACGCCCAGCAACGGCGTGAGCAACTGATGTGCATCCTGGATTTCCGCCACCTGCGTGTTGCCCGTGCGATGAAACGTGGCCGCTGCAACAATCAGAATGGCCGCATTGATGAACAAGGCGAACGTCAACGCGATGGTGGAGTCGGCAAATGCAAAGCGCACCGCTTCACGCTTGCCTTCGGCGTTCTCGGCGTACTTCCGCGTCTGCACGATGGACGAGTGCAGATAGAGATTGTGTGGCATCACCGTGGCACCAAGGATGCCGATGGCGATGTACAGCATCTCGGGGTTGCTGATGATCTCGGTGGTCGGCACAAAACCACGCGCCACCTCGCCCATATCCGGACGCGAGATGATCAGCTCGAACAGGAAACAGCCACCCACGACAGCCACGAGCGCGATCACCAGCGCTTCGAGCATGCGGAAACCCTTGTTCTGCAGGTACAGCACCAGCAACACATCGAGGGCGGTGAGCGCGATGCCCCACGGCAGGGGAATGCCGAACAGCAGTTTGAGTGCGATGGCCGAGCCAATCACTTCGGCCAGATCGCAGGCGGCAATCGCGATTTCACACAGCACCCACAGCATGAACGCTACGCGCGGGCTGTAGTGATCGCGGCAGGCCTGTGCGAGATCGCGTCCTGTGACGATGCCCAACTTGGACGAAAGCCCCTGCAGCAGCACCGCCATCAGGTTGGACAGGAGAATCACCGACAGCAGGGCGTACCCAAACCGCGACCCGCCGGCCAGATCCGTGGCCCAGTTGCCGGGGTCCATGTACCCCACCGCCACCAGATATCCGGGGCCGGCAAAGGCCAGCAGCTTCCGGAACCACGTGGCACCGTGCACCTCTACCGAGCGATGCACCTCGGACAACGACGGCGCCAACCGCGCCCGACGCCACCCGCCTTCGCCCGGCATCTCCCATGCCGAATCGACCGGGGAGGCGCCTATAGCCGAAGCACCCGCCGGCGAAGCACCCGCAGGCGCGCCGTCTTCGGGTTCAGCGGGGACATCTCCATTTTGCGTAGCCATGCCACAATTTTAGGCTACGCTAAAAATATTTCAAGCCGCACCAAGACGGGGAAACCGGCGGCTGGTGCGCCGCCGGCCAATCCATGGGTCGGTCAGTGACCCGCAGCCACCCCGTCGCGCCGCGGGTCCGCCACACCGATCCGGCGGCCATCGGGCGCCACATACACAGCATGCACCCCGCCGAAGGTGATGTCGGCCACGCGGCTCACCGGGCGATAGCCGCGCAGTACCAGCGCCTGATACACGGGAGCGGCAAAGCCCGCCTCCACTTCCACTTCTTTCTGGACCGCCGAGGCATAGATGCGAGGCGCCGCGATCGCGATCCAGGGATCTTCACCGAACGCCAGCATGCGCAGCGTGACCTGGGTGATGGCGGGCTGGATGTACTGTGAACCGGCAGCGCCGATCACCAGCCGCACCTTGTCGCCCTGCAGCAGCATGGTGGGCGACATCGTGGAGTTGGCATACCGGTGTGTGCCGCGGGTGCGCGCGTCGAAGTTGCTGCCCGACGAATTGAGGAAAAACCCATCGGTGTACACACCCGAGCCGAACAGCACGCCCACGGTGGTCGTCGCTGACACCGCGCTCCCATCACTGTCCACCACGGACAGATGCGAGGTGAAACTCTGCATGTGCTGCTCATCGTAGACCACCGCGTCCTGCGAAGCGGCATCGTCGCCCGGCGCCGACTGTGTGGCCGGCACCGCCGGATACGGATCGAAGCGCGTGCAGGCGCCCTGCACGGACGTCGAATCAAACGCCCACGCGTCACCAGCCACTGCGGTATCGGGCAGCACGCCGCCAACGAGCCCCGCCCGCTGCCTGGCGAATCCGCTCGTGGCCACACCGCGCGCCGGCACGCGCATCACCTGCGGATCACCACGCCAGCGGTTGGCGTCTGCTCCCGCGATGCGCAGGATATCCGCCATCTTCACCACCGACTCCGGCGTATTGGTGAAGCTGCCATTCACGCCCGACTGCTCGGCGATCTGCAGCATCTCCAGCACCGCCGATCCACCCATTGGCGGTGGCGCGCCCAGCACGGTGTAGCCGTGCCACGTCGCACACAGCGGGCGCATGGTCATCACCGGATAGCTGTTCATATCCGCCACACTGATCAATCCGCCCAGCGACTTCACCTTGGCCGACAACCGTTCCGCCACGCTACCGCGATAGAAGCCGTCGCGTCCATCACTCTGGATGCGCTCGAGCGTCGAGGCCAACTCCGGTTGTACGAGGCGATCACCGGGCCGCAGCGCTTCTCCACGCGGCATGAAACGCGCCATGGCCAGCGAATCCGCGGTGAGCTTGGTGCGCGAGGAAACAATGGTGCGGGCCAAGAGCGGCGAGACGATGAACCCATCACGCGCCAGACGGATAGCCGGCGCCATCACCTGCGCGCGCGTGAGCTTGCCCCACTTGCCGTGTGCTTCGAGCAGGCCCGCCACCATGCCGGGTGTCGCGGCGGCGCGCCCCATGCTGCGCCCACGTGTCGTATCAGCCTGCCCCCAGGCCGGATCGCCACCCGTGCGCGGATAAAACGACAGATGCTCCACCCGTTTCTGCTTCGCGTCGTAAAACGTCATCGCGCCGCCACCGCCGAGTCCCGTCTGCGACACGTCGGTCACGGAAAGCGCAAATGCCGTGGCCACGAAGGCGTCGATGGCATTGCCACCCTGCCGCAACACTTCATCGCCTGCGGCAGCGGCATCGGGGTGCGACGCCGCGACCATGCCGCTCCGGCCTTCCACGCGTTTGCCAGCCATGGGTGCCACGGCACCTTCGCCGGCAGGTTTGGCACACGCGGACGTGAGCGCGCCGGCACACAGCGCGAGGGAAAGAACGCGACGGGACATGGCCGAATGCCTCAGGGGTCGAACAGGGGAAGCAACTGGCTGACGATGCGCTCGGTCAGCCCCCATACGATATAGCGATCCACACGGAATCCCGGAAATCGGGCCCGTGCGCCATTGATGGTCATGACGTGCTCGGCCTGCGTATCCGGATGGCGCAACATGGCCAACGGCACCCAGTAAGTGGCCGCCACTTCGACATTGGGCACAAACGTGACGTCGGCCGGCACGAGGGCGATGAATGGCCGGATCACGATTGGTGGCAGTGACGGGCTGCGCGGCGCCAGATCGTCCAGTCGCCCCAGCATCACCCCCTGCGTCAGATCGAGCGACAGTTCCTCGGCCGTCTCGCGCACCGCCGTCATCTCGAGTGAGGCGTCCCCAGGCTCGAGGCGACCACCGGGGAAGGCCATGTGCCCGCTCCACGGATCACCATCACGATCCGCGCGTTTGATGAACAGCAGCTCTGGCCCCGTATCCACCACCCGCAAGACGGCCGCTACCGCAGCGAGCCGCATATTCGGCAAGCGATCCGCATCCTGTGACACGCGGGCGGCAAGCCGATTCGCCAGGCGTGCCACGTCTTCCTGCTGCAACGCCGCCAACAATCCACCTGGCGCCGCCGACGACATTCCGGATGGTTCACTGGACGGCACGGTGGCACCCGTTGCAGGCGCCACCGGATTCCCTTCTCGACGATCCATCGCGATCAGCCGGCGACCTCTCCGCCCGATGCCACCCAGTCACGGAAGCCACCCGCCAGCGACGCGACATTGGCGTATCCCATCTCTCTGAGCGTCACCGCCGCCAGCGCCGAACGATTGCCGCTCGCGCACATCAGCACCACGCGCGCGTCACGCGGTACCTTCGCTTCGATCTGATTTTCGAGCACCCCGCGTCCGATGTACTGCGCGGGCTTGGCATGGCCGAGGCTCCATTCGTTCTGCTCACGGATATCGATCAACTCCACCGCCTCACCCCGGGCGAGCGCGTCCTGTACTTCACGCGCCGTGACTTCGGTGATCTGGGCCTTGGCTTCGGCAATCAGCTGCTGAGCGGTCTTCATCGTGATATGCTCCGGTTCCTGGTGACGGGTCAGGGTGATGTTGGACCGACGCGGTGGACGGCCAGTGTGCCTGCGTCCGCATCGAGCGTCGCACGTGCACCGAAGGGCAGCGTCCACTGATCCTCAATATGTCCCACGGGGATGCCACGAAGCGCCGGCACATGCAACGCCTCCGCAACGTCCTGCAGGACGAGGGCCAGCGATCGTGATCCATCGCTGGTGGTGTCGAGGCAGTTGGTGAACTGCCCGAAGGCCAGCCCTGCGCATCCATCGAACGCTCCGGCCAGTCGCAACTGCGTGAGCATGCGATCGATGCGGTAGGTGGCTTCATCGATATCCTCGAGGATGACAATCGCACCACGAAAGTCCATCGCCCAAGGTGTACCACAGAGTGCGGCGACAAGTGCCAGATTGCCACCGGCCAATTTGCCCGTCGCCAATCCAGACACCATGCAGGTGGTGTGTGGTGCCACGAGCGGGGTGACTCCCGGTGTCGCCTCCTGCACGGCCGATACAAACGCCGCACGCGTGAACGCGGTCAGTGACGCTCGTGCGGTAGGCCCGTGATAGCTCACCAGCCCGGCCCGTTGCCAGGCGGCGTGCAGGGCGGTGATGTCGGAGTATCCAATCAGCGCCTGCGGGCGCACACGCCCCCGCGTGCGATCCAATGCGTCCTGCACCTGTGGCAGCAGCCGCATCGCGCCGTACCCGCCTCGCAGACACCAGATCGCGTCGATGTCGTCGTCGAGCATGGCGGCCACGAGATCCTGCGCACGATCGGCATCGGAGCCCGCGAAGTATCCATCGCGGGCAAGCGCGTGCTGACCAACCGAGACCCGCCAGCCCAGACTGGTCGCCGACTCGATCGCATGCTCGAGTTCATGGGGACCGCCCAAGGGACCGGAGGGGGACACGAGGGCGATGTGTGCCCCCTCCCCCAACAGCGCAGGTTCCCGCAACGCAGACACGGCCCCCAACATCATCACACCGTCGTCAGGCGACGCGCCCGATCGAGGTACGCCTCACGCAGACGCTGCGTCACCGGCCCCGGCGTTCCATTGCCAACGACCGTGTCATCGATGCGCGTGATCGGCAGGACGAAGCTCGTGGCGCTCGTGAGGAAACACTCGTCGGCCGCTACCGCCTGGTCCACCGTGAATGCCCGCTGCACCAGCGGCATGCTCACGTCGATGGCCAGGGCAATTGCCACATCCCGCGTGATGCCGGCGAGAATATCGCTGGACAAAGGACGCGTGTACGTCACACCGTCTTTCACGATCCAGAGCGTGCTCGACCCGCCTTCGGTAACGAGCCCGTCTTCCTGCATCATGGCCTCGAAGGTGCCCGCTGCGCGCGCGGCCTGCTTGGCCAGCACCTGTGCCAACATGGACGTCGACTTGATATCGCAGCGCGCCCAGCGCAGATCGGGCACGACATGTACCGCGACCCCCGCAGCATTCGGGTCGTCGCTGAGCTTCTTGGGGCGGGCATAGGCAAACACCGACGGCTTCACCGTGGTCGGGAACGGGAAATCGCGCTCCGCCTCGCCGCGTGTCACCTGCAGGTACACCAACCCTTCGTCGATCCCGTTCGTGGTGGCCAGCGATTGCATCACCTCGAGCAACGTGTCATTGCTCGCCGGCGCGGGCATGCCAATCTCACCCAACGATCGCGTCAGGCGCGCCAGATGGAGATCGGCATCGAGCAATCGCCCCTGAAACACGGCCGCCACTTCGTACACCCCATCTCCGAAGAGGACGCCACGATCGAAGATGGAAAGCTTCGCTTCCGACTCGGGGACGAATTGGCCGTTGATCCAGCAGGTGCGCATGACGGAAACCGGAGAGATGACATGGCATGGGCCGCGCCGGAATGACGCGCCCGGATGCATCACGGGAAACGCCGCCCATCGCTATCGACGGCATCCTGAAAAGATAATGGATCGCACACGCCCCCTGCGTTCCCATGGGCATGGGCGCGCATTTCGGATGACACACCGGCGGATGCGCCATGCCATCGTGGCGCCGTGCTCACCCTCCGCGCCGCCGCCCAGCTCCTCTCCCGCGCCGACTCCCACTCGGCCCTGCGGGCCCTCGCCCCCGTCCTGGGATTTGCGCCTGACCCATTGACGGTTCCGACCGCCATCCGACGGGATCTGGGGCTGCAAGACCTGGTGCAACGCGCCGACCTCTTTGAAGGCCCGGGAGCGCTGCGACTGCTCACCGCGCACCTCACCCCTGCCGACACACTCGACGGGGCTCACGACCTGCGGGAACGGACCAAACGGGTCGCGGAGGCACTCGTTCGGCATGCGCCCACCCGCCAATGGCTGCTCTGCACCATCGACGATCAGGAGTGCATGTTGTGCCTGGCAGCGGTCAGCGACACCAACGGCGGGCCGCGCGTGGCAGCACTCCGCGTGGACCGACGCCGAGTCCTCGATTCCGACGCCGACACCTTCCGGGCACTGGCCGCTGCGGCGCACGATCCCTCTCCGATTCGGCATGCCCGCTTCACCGATATCCTGCGGCGGGATGCGCTGTCGCTGCGATTCTATCGCGCGCTCGAACAGGCCGTCGACACGCTGGCTCGCTCGCTGGCCCCGTCAGGCCGCACCCGCAGTCGCGCCGCCACCGCGCTGACCCCCGCCCAGCGACGGGAGCTGGCCCTGCTGTGCCTCTCACGCTGTCTGTTCCTGGGTTTCCTCGAAGCCAAAGGCTGGCTCGACGATCGTCGCGACTTTCTCCTCCACCATACCCTCCGTGTGCTCGAAAGCGGGGGCGCGTTGCACGAGCGCCTTCTCCGTCCGCTGTTCTTCGGCACGCTCAACACACCGCGCCGCGCACGCGCCGTCACAGCACGTCTGTTCGGTCGTGTCCCGTTTCTCAATGGCGGACTCTTCTCACCCACGGCACTCGAGCGGCGCGCGCGCACACTGCACTTCAGCGACGATGCGCTCACGGCCCTCATCACCGGCGTGCTCGATCGCTACCGCTTCACCGCACACGAAGATTCGACGTCATGGTCCGAAGCCGCGGTCGATCCCGAAATGCTCGGTCGCGCCTTCGAAAGTCTCATGGCAGCCGAAGACCGGCGTCGATCCGGGGCCTTTTATACGCCGCCGCATCTGGTCGACGCCGCCATCTCCGAGGCACTCACGGCGCTGCTCCCCTCCATCCCGGCGGCTGTGCTCGAAGAGTCCTCCAACGCCCCCCTCTCCGCAGAAGCGGCGTTCACCATCACCCATCGATTGGCCTGCCTGCGCGTCCTCGATCCGGCCTGCGGCTCCGGTGCGTTCCTGGTGCGTGCCCTCGAACGATTCGACACACTACTCAAACGCGCCGGCGACCAGCGTCCAGCCCATGAACGGCGTCGCGCCCTGCTCACACTTGGTATCTTCGGCGTCGATCGCGATCCGATGGCGGTCTGGCTATGCGAATTGCGACTGTGGCTGGCAGTGGTCATCGAATGCCACGATCCGGATATCGACCGCATCGCGCCGCTCCCCAACCTCGACCACCACATCAGAATCGGAGACTCGCTGGCTGGAGGCACCTTCCGGTTTGCACCTCCCAGCGGTCGCACGCTCTCCACCCTGCGTGCTCGCTACAGCCGGGCCAGCGGCGCCCGCAAAATCACCATCGCATCAGCACTCGACCAGGAAGAACGCCGACGCAGTGTCGCGGAACTCTCCTCCCGCCTCGACGCCATCGGCCGTGAACGACGGCAACTGCTGACCAGCCTGCGCGGACGCGACCTCTTCGGTCAACGCACACGCGCCACACGTGCCGATCGGGCCAGACTCACCACCCTGCGCACCTCCACCCGCGAACTGTCCACGCACCGCAAACGTCTCCAACTCGGAGGCGCGCTCCCCTTCCGCTTCGGCGCCATGTTCGCTGATGTCGGAGCAGCACATGGGTTTGATCTCGTTGTCGGCAACCCACCGTGGGTGCGCCCACACGCCATGCCCGAACACGAACGACAGTGGCTGCGCCAGGAGTTCCGCGCCATGCGACACGCGGGATGGCGCGCCGGGGCTACCCGCGCTGGCGCCGGTGCCGGTTTTGCCGCCCAAGCCGATCTCGCGGTCGCCTTCGTGGAACGCAGTATGCAGTTGCTGGCCCCGCGCGGTACCCTGGCGCTGCTCGTACCGGCCAAACTGTGGCGCACACTCGCCGGAGGCGGCATTCGTCGAGCGCTGCAACAGGAGATGCATCTGCACGCACTGCACGACTGGAGCGACGCCCCGGCACAGTTCGATGCGGCCACCTACCCATCACTCGTCGTGGCGACTCGGCGTGCGAGCCCCGCCGCTGCCGATACCTCCCGGTTCGCCGAATCGTCGCCCCTCCTTCTCAAAGATTCACCGGTGCGCGTCACCATCGTGCGGGAAACCCCGCTCCACTTCCAGGTGGAGCCGCACGCCCTCTCGCTCGATGGTGATCCTGACGCACCGTGGCTGCTGCTCCCCCACGCCCCACGCCTGGCTTTCCAACGGCTGCGCGATGCGGGTCCGCCGCTCGCGCACTCCCCACTCGGCCGCCCCCTCCTCGGCGTCAAGTGTGGATGCAATGCCGCCTTCCTCGTGCACGCGCACGAACACGATGATCACTCGGCCACCGTCACCGCACTGACCACATCGGCCCCACGGCAAGGTGTCATCGAACGCCACCTGCTCCGCCCCGCGCTCCGCGGTGAAGCCGTCCGCGATCCCTTCGCACCCAAGGTCGATGATCGCGAGGAGCCGCCGCACGCGAATGACTTGCGCATCATCTGGACCCATGGACTCGATGGCGCCGCGCTACCCACACTCCCCACCGCGACCCAACGCTGGCTCGCACACTGGCGTCCCCGACTCCACGCCCGGCGCGACGCGCGACACCACACGCCATGGTGGTCACTCTTCCGCACCGACTCTGCACGCAATGATGCACCACGCGTTGTGTGGGCAGATATCGGCAGGTCGCTCCGCACGCAGGTGCTGCCGGCTGGCGATCCCACCGTACCACTCAACAGCTGCTATGTCGTGCGTGTGCCCACCGATTCCGATGCCTTCGCCCTGCACGCCCTGCTGCAGTCCACCGTTTCGGCCGCCTGGCTCGATCCGCTCGCCGAACCCGCACGCGGCGGCTTCCGACGTTTCCTCGGCTGGACCATCGCATCACTGCCGTTGCCCGCCGACTGGCCCGCCGCCCGCCGCATACTGGCCCCCATCGGGGAGCGACTACATCGCGGCATATCACCTCCAACACGCGACACGCTCGATGCGGCAGTAACAGACACCTACGGGCTCACCTTCGATCAGATCCAGCCGCTGATCGATTGGTACCGCCGTGGCTGAGCCACACGGCAGAACGCCCGTGCTGCCGAGCAGCATGCCACTTACCGAAGTGCAACACCGCATCGCGCAGGCGCTGCGCACGACACCCCCACACCACCACGAGTCACTCACCCTCGGACTCGTGCAATTGTTGCCCACGCAGCTCGAAACGGCAGTCCATGTGCGCAGCATCATCGCCCGATACGGCGGTGCCCTGCTGGCCGACAACGTAGGATCGGGAAAGACCTTTGTCGCCCTCGCCGTCGCGCGCCACTACCAGTTGGTTCACATCGTGGCGCCCGCCACCTTGCTCTCCATGTGGTGGGATGCGGTCCAACGCACATCGACCACGACACCAGCGCCGGAACAGACCCGGCCACCGAAGCGACCACAGGTTCAGGTGCATTCACTGCACCAGTTCTCACGTCGACGCCACGCAAGACTCGCGTCCAACACCAGCACACTCGTTGTGATCGACGAGGCGCACCAACTCAGACACGCCAACACCGCCCGCTACCGCGCCCTCGCTCATGCCGTGACCGGCGCACACACACTCCTGCTTTCGGCCACACCGCTTCACAACACCGCGTCGGAACTGCAGACACTGTGCGCCCTGTTCACACGCCAGGTGCAACCGGAGATGATCGTCAGGCAATCCACACCGTCCGTGCCGGAATCAGGGTCCACGCAAGGCCGAGTCCACCGTCCCACCATCGTCGAACATCGCATTCGTCCGATTCCGCAGAACGAAGAGACCCTTACTAAGATCCTGACACTGCCCGCGCCACTGCCCACGCGAGATGGCGCCGCCGCAGGCGCGTTCATTCGACTCGGACTCTTACGCGCCTGGTGCTCCAGTGATGCGGCCCTGGCCGGCGCACTGCGTCGTCGCCAACTCCGTGGCCAAGCTCTACGCGATGCCTTGCATGCCGGGAGACACCCGACCGCAGAGGAACTGCGGTCGTGGGTCATCGGTGAATCCGATGGGCAACTGGCCTTCCCGGAACTCCTTGTGACTCATGCGGTGGAGGCGATGCCACTCCTGCTCACACTGGAGCACCACCTCCAGGCGATCACCGCACTCACACACCACCATGGGCTGACCAGCACAGGTGACACAGTTCGCGCACAACGGCTGCGCGAAATCATGCATCGTCACGCCGACGTACCGATCATCGCGTTCTCCCAATTCGAACGCACCGTGATTGCGATGTATCGAGCGCTCGCGGACATCGCGGGCGTGGGCATGCTCACCAGCAGCAATGGTCGCATCGCGAGCGGACCCATTCAACGGGAGGAACTGCTGGGGTTCTTTGCGCCCACCGCACAAGGGCGACCGCCCCCACCGCCGCACCAGGCGGTGCGATTGCTGATCACGACGGACTTGTTGGCAGAAGGTGTGAATCTCCAGGATGCCGGCGTCGTCGTGCATCTCGATTTGCCGTGGACACACGCGTTGCTCACCCAACGCGTCGGCCGTTGTGCACGCCTCGGATCGCCCCACCAAGCCGTGCACGTCTACCGACTCCGGAGCTCCGCACATGCGACATCCGCCCTGCGTGCCGAAGCGCGCATCGCACAAAAGGCGAGCCTGGCCAGACGACACGTAGCGGGAACACGCGCCCAACCCAGCCCGCCGGAGATCTCAGCACGTTTGCGGGAGGCGATCGAGACGTGGGATCGTGCGACCACAGCTTCCTCGCAGGAATGTCCATCCGTCGCCTTTTCGGTGTGCTGGCGTCGTGATGCGCGTCGTACCACGCAGGCGCTCGCCTTGCTGCACCCTCCCGATGCATCACACCCCCGCCTTCTCGTAGTCCGACCGGGCGGTAGCCCGCCAGTGTTGTCCGGTTCGCACACGTTGCTTGCAACGATCCGCGCCATATCCGGGTCCGAGGAGGGCGCAGTGTCCCGCGCCGCCGTCGCGCCCGAGTATGAGCGTGTCCATCGCTGCCTCACCCGATGGGTCGACCGCCAAACCGCGGCAGCCTCGTTGGGCGTCACGCCGCATCGCTTGTGGGATATCGACAGGAACCAGGCCACGCCGACCCAGACACGGGCGCTCCGGCTGCTGCACCGCGCCCTCGCGCAACTCACCGTCACCGAACGCACGAGGGAAGCGCCACACATTGTCAGGATCCAATCAACCATCGAGACACTCCGAGGAGCTGGCATGGAGGCCGCCCTCGCTGCGTGGTGCGCACGAGCGCCCACGCTTTCGCCCAGCACAACGGCCGAAGTGCGCCAATGGCTGGCAGGCTGGGAAAGGGACCCGCTCCTCCGGCAGGCGGCACCCACGACATCGCGGCGGGATAACGACTCGGATCACCACCCGGATCACACCGGGTCCGTGGCATCCGACCGGTATCGTCTCGTGGCCATGATCCTGATACTCCCGATTAATCTTCGGACATGACCCAAGGCCGGACACCGCACGCCCTGCTCTTCGATCTTGATGGCACGCTGATCGACTCCATCCAGTTGCTGCTCGAAAGCATGCAACACGCATTCGTCGGACACCGGCGATGCCCGACCACCGCCGAATGGGTGGCTGGCATCGGTACCCCGCTGCGCGCCCAGCTCGCGGAGTGGTGCGACACTGCTGACGAAGCCGAGCAGTTGGTCACGCGGTATCGGGAGTATCAGGACCGGCACCTCGAGAGCCTCACCACGCCCTACCCGGCCGTGCTGGAGATGCTGGCCTGGGCCCGGGAACGCGGGCACCCCACCGCCATCGTCACCAGCAAGGGGCGGATCATGACCAGCCGGTCGCTGCAGCATGTCGGGTTGGCAGACGCCTTCGACACCGTGGTGACCTTCGAAGAGACCGAGCGCCACAAGCCACTGGCCGACCCCGTGCTGCTGGCCCTCGACCGGCTGGGCGCCACACCCGACCGCGCTCTGTTTGTCGGCGATTCGCCACACGACATGTTTTCCGGCCTGGCCGCCGGCGTGAAGACCGCCGCCGCGCTCTGGGGACCGTTTTCGCGGGAGGAGCTGGCCAAGGCGTCCCCGACCTTCTGGATGACCGGCTTCCACGAGCTCCCGGACATCGTGGCCCGCCTCGACTGAGCCGGCTCCGAGCCACGGCGGTCTATTTCGACCTGCGTTCAAACCCTGCGGGGCGCCGGATCATCCAATCGGGTGCAACGTTCCCGGAGCCCCTTTGCTCGCACTCGTCGTGACAGATCCCTTTCTCGAATCCCGGCCGTTTCCGGCCCCGGTGACATCACCGGGGGTGGACGACGTGTCGGCGGCCGCGAATGGCGATCGTCAGGCGTTCGAGCGGGTATACCGCGCCCATGCGGATCGTGTGTTCGGTCTGTGTGTCCGCATGCTGGGCGATCGGGTGCTGGCCGAGGAGGTGACGCAGGACGTGTTCGTGCGCGTCTGGCAGAAACTTCCCGGATTTCGTGCCGAGGCGGCGTTCTCCACCTGGCTGCATCGGGTGGCCGTCAACGTCATCCTCTCGCGCCGGAAGAATCTCGGGGTCCAGCACGGGCGACACGCGGAGGAGGAGGTGCTGGATGTCACCCCTGCGCGTGCCGACCGGGTCACCGAGCGTCTCGACCTGGAGGACGCGATCGGTGGGCTCCCCAACGGCGCGCGCCGGGTGTTCGTCCTGCACGATGTGGAAGGCTTCACGCATGAAGAGATCGGCGAGCAGCTCGGCATCACCCCCGGTGGCAGCAAGGCCCAGTTGCACCGGGCCCGCATGCTGCTCCGGAATGCCCTGACCCGCTGAGACCTGTTTTCCCGACCGTTCTGTCTTTCGTACCGCGCCCGAACGCACTGATTCCCGAGTTCACCATGACGACCACCGGATCTCCTGTTTCCCACGCCAACGACTGTGCGCGCTTCGAAGCGCAACTGGGCGCGTGGCTGGAACACGATCTCGAGACCAGCGAGCAGGGTTGGATGACGGCACATCGTCATCGGTGCGTGGCCTGCGCGAGTCTTGTCGATGATCTCGAAGCCGTGATTGCCGGCGCGGCGGCGCTGCCGGCGTTGTCCCCGCCGCGTGATCTCTGGAGTGGCATCGAAGCCCGGCTCGAAGCACCGGTCATCCCGATCCCTACCGCCACCCGCCTCGAGGTCCCACGCCGGCGCACGGTCACCGTGCGTTGGTTCGCCGCCGCCGCCACGCTGTTGGTGGCGGTGAGCTCCGTGGTGACCTGGCAAATCGCGCGACGTGGCGTCACGGGCGTGGCAGGCCCCGATCGCACGTTGACCGTCGCAGGGGTCGATGCACCGACCTCGATCGGTATACGCTCGGCCGATTCCTCCGCTCAGACCGACGCAGCGCCCCCGACGGCCACGACGCATGTGGCAACCGGCTCACCCATCCCCACCAGCGCACGTCGCCCGGCGGTGAGCCGGGTGGCCAACGACGATGTCGACATGCTCGACATCGATGTCACCTACGAGCGCGAGATCTCCGCCCTGCGGCACATCGTCGACGAGCGGTTCATGGAGCTCGACAGCAGCACCGTCACGGTCCTGCGCCGCAATCTCGACATCATCGACATGGCCATCACGGATAGCCGAGCCGCGCTCCAGCGTGATCCGCGCAGCGCGGTGGTGTCTTCGCAACTCGATCGCGCCCTGCAGGCCAAGCTGGCCCTGATGCGCCGGGTAGCCCTGCTGTGAAGCCTTCGCCGTCTCGGTCCATGAAAACCATCGGTCTCGCCGTGGGCCTCGCCCTCGGCATCACCATGGCCACGCCACTCCACGCCCAGCGGGGAGGACGTGACACCACCCTGCAACTCACTGGTACATCGGTGGTGGACGTGACGCTGTCGTCCGGCCATCTGGTGGTGCGCAGTGTGGAAGGCACGACAGGCGCCGTGCGTGGACTCCGTAACGACCAGCGCCTGCGCAGCACCGGCGTGGCCCTCACGGTGGTGGGGCGCGACGAACAGCGGCGCAGCTTCAGCAGCTCGTCGCGCAATCGCAGTGACGATGTACTCGAGGTCGACGTGCCGCGTGGTGTCCGACTCGTCGTGAACACCCGTTCGGCCGATGTCGATGTCCAGGAATTTGCGGGTGATGTGGAAGTGACCACACAGAGTGGCACCCTGCAGCTCGCCGGCGTGCGCGGACGCGTCATCGTGGAATCCGTGTCGGGCGATATCACCATCACGGGCGCACCGTCGTCCGTGCGCATCACCACCGTCAGTGGGGACATCGGCATCCGCGGCGCACGCGGTGATGTCGAGGTGCACACCACCAGCGGCGATGTGCGAATCGACGGTGAACGGATTCCGCGACTGCTCGTGGAATCGATGAATGCCGACGTGGATTTCGACGGCAGCTTCACCGACGGGGCTCGTGTGCAACTCAGCACCCACTCGGGTGATGTCACCTTGCGCCTGCCGGAATCCCAACGCGGCCGTATCGAACTGTCCACCGTATCCGGTGATTTCACCGCCGGTTTTCCACTGACCATGGCCCCCAACAACATCCCATCGTCCGGTCGGGGACGTGCCACGCGCCGCTATGAACTCGGCAGCGGCGGTACGTCGCAAATCGATATCTCGACCTTCAGTGGTGACGTGCGTATCCTGCGAGGTAATCGTTCATGAGCTTTCTCTCCCTGATGGGTCGCCGGTCCGGCCGTGTGATGTGGCCCCGTGCATCCCGGCGCGTCGTCACCACATTCGCATCGGCCACCGTCGCCCTTGGCGCACTGTCCGCCACGGCGGAGGCCCAGGACTCCCGTCGTGAGGATTCGCGACGCGAGGACGCCTTCACCTGGTCGGGCAACATGGCCAGCGGCCGTCAGCTATTCATCAAGAACATCAATGGCGGCATCGAGGTGGAGCGCAGCAACAGTGGGCGCGTGGAGGTCTCGGCCGAAAAGCGCTGGCGCCGCGGCAATCCCGAGATGGTACGCATCGAACAGAAGCGATCGGGCGACAACATCGTCATCTGCGCGCTGTGGGAAGAAGGCTCGACCTGCGACGAAGAAGGAATCCGCTCGCGGCGCGGCAATCGCTGGAACGACCGCAACGACGTGTCGGTGCACTTCACCGTGCGCGTCCCTGAGGGCGTCCGCCTCAACCTCTCGACAGTCAATGGTGGTATCGAGATTGACGGAGTGACCAGCGAAGTCGTGGGCTCGACGGTGAATGGCAGCCTGCGCGCACGTGGCGCCGGCGGGCCGGTGCGCGCCAGCACGGTCAATGGCAGCATTCACGTGGCCGTCAGTTCACGCGACAACGCCGGCGATCTCGAATACAGCACCGTGAACGGCTCCATCACGGTCGAAGTCCCCAGCAACTTCGGCGCCCAGTTCGATCTCTCCACGGTCAACGGCCGCGTGAGTACCGATTTCCCCATCACGGTCTCGGGCGCGCTGTCATCGCGCAGCCTGCGTGGCACGGTGGGCGACGGTCGTTCGCGGCTGCGCGCCAGTACGGTGAACGGCGCGATCACGCTTCGTCGGCTCAACTGAACATTCCGTTGGTGCAACATGTACATACGGGGCCGGCGGCGATGCATGAACGCATTGCCACCGGCCCCGCATGCATGACGGCCATGTGCTGACGCCGGATCTGCGGCGCCCGCACATGATCATCAGGGCATTATGCGTCGGCCCAACGACGCAGGAGATTGTGGTAAATGCCAGTCAATTGCACTGCCGACGGATGATCCGGTGCGTCCTGATTGAGACGCTGGATGGCCATGTCGAGATCGAACAGCAACGTGCGTTCCGCATCGTCCCGGATCATGCTCTGAAGCCAGAAGAACGAGGACACGCGCGCGCCACGGGTCACCGGCTCCACCAGATGCAGGCTGGTGGAGGGATACAACACGAGATGTCCCGCCGGCAGCTTCACACGATGCTGCCCGTAGGTATCCTCGATGACCAGCTCCCCGCCGTCGTAGTCTTCCGGATCAGTGAGAAAGAGCGTGGCCGACAGGTCGGTGCGAATGCGATGCGGCGTGCCGCGCACCTGCCGAATGGCATTGTCGACGTGCATGCCGAATGACTGACCGCCTGCGTAGCTGTTGAACAACGGCGGAAAGACCTTGAGCGGCAAAGCGGCGCCGACGAACAACGGATGACGCTGCAGCGCCGCGAGAATCTGGTCACCGACCTGACGCGCGATCGGATTGTCCTCGGGGATCTGCATGTTGTTCTTGGTGCGCGACGACTGATGTCCCGCCGTCACGCGACCATCCACCCACTCGGCCCGATCAAGCATCTCGCGCATCGCGCGGACTTCATCGGGGGTGAGCACTTCCGGAACTTGCAAAAGCATCGTGAGGTCCGGTGTGGGTCAGAACTTGACGGATGTCGTCACCGACACCGCACGACCTGCCGCCGGCACCCACATCCGACCGCTGTCGTAGTACAGCTCATCGGTCAGGTTCATCAGGTTCACCTGCAATCCGAGTGTAGAGCTGAGCTGATACTTCGCCATCGCATCGTACGTGCGATAGGCCGGCACATACACCGTGGACGTGGCCGTGGCCCGCAGCAGACGACGATCCACATACCGTCCACCACCACCCACTTCGAGACGCTTGGTCACGGCATAACTCGTCCAGGCGTTGAGACTATGCGCCGGCACATTGGTGAACGGGGCATCCGTCTGCGCCGGATTCGGGGACTCCACGTACTTCCCACTCATGCGCGAGTAACCGGCCAGCACGGCCCAGTGGTCCGTGATACGACCCGTGACCGACACTTCACCGCCCTCGACCTTCTGCTTGCCGGCGAGAATGGTGCCCAATCCAGGATTGGCCGGATCGGTGGTGCGCGCGTTGGTCTTTTCCGTACGGAACAAGGCAAACGAGGTGAGCAGACGTTGCTTGAACAGTTCCCACTTCGCACCCACTTCGAGCGAGCGGCTCTTCTCGGGTGGCAGCTTGCTGTTCGCACTCACCGCATCGTTCGACAGGTTTTCCGTCGCCGGATTGAACGACGTGCCGTAGGAGAAATACAGACTGCTCCCCACGGTCGGCTTGAAGTTCACCGCCGCATTGCCACTGACGTTGGTGGTGCGCACCGGCGCATTGCCCGTGCTCGCGATGGTCGCCTTCGACGCCGAGTCGGTGTATTCAGGCTTGTACGAATCCCAGCGCAGACCGCCGTTGAGTTCGAGCTTCGAACCGATCTTCATCGTCTCGAAGGCGTACAGCGCCGCCGACTGCGCACGCACAGTGCGCGTCACCGTACGTGTGATCGCCGACTGATAGTCGGCATCGGCCGTGGGGGCGTTGAGGTTCGCGATCGTCGGGAAAGGCCGTGTGGCGATCGTGTACGCTCCGCGCAGACTGTTCTCTCGCGTGAACTCGGCGCCCGCCACAAAATCATGCCCAACAGCACCCGTTTCGAACGACGACGTCAGATTCGTCTGATTCGTGAGGATGTCGTTTTCGACGGCATGTGTCTTCGGGCTACGTGCACCGGTGGTGGGATTGACCGGGGTGACGATACGACCCACGTCGGAATGCGCGGAGCTGAACTGGTTGCGCAGCGTCAGATGTTCGTTGAAGACATGCGCGGCCTTCAGGGCCAGGTTGTTGGAATTGACCTTCTCGAAGTCGAGACTGCGCAACCCGAAGAAGTGGCGCGTGTCCACCGTCGGCACGCCATTGAAGGTCTCCACACCGTATGACGGAATGTTGTCCTGCTCGGAGCGTGTGTAGGCGAGCGTCACCTGCGTGGACGTGCCCAGACCCACGGAGAGCGACGGCGCAACGCCCCAACTGTTGTATTCGATCACATCGTTGCCGGCCACGCCGCTGTTGCTCGAAACGGCAGCGACGCGCACGGCGGCGCCTGGAATGCCCGGCACGTGCAGCGGCTGGTTCACATCGGCCGTGGCGCGACGCTGATCGGCCGAACCCAGCACGATGGCACCACTGCGATCGGCCCGCAGACTGGGCACCTTGGTGACCATGTTGATGGTGCCGCCAGTGGACCCGCGTCCGGTGATGCCGGAGTTCGGCCCCTTGAGCACTTCGACCTGTTCGAGGTTGAACGACTCACGGGCAAAACCACTGAGATCGCGCACACCATCGACGAACAAATCGTTGGCCGCACTGAAGCCGCGGATGTTGAAGTTGTCGCCCGGCATGCCGCCGCCACCTTCGCCGGCATTGATGGTGATGCCAGGCACGTTGCGGATGGCATCGCGCAGGGAGGTCGCGCCCTGAGCCTGCAGGATGTCCTTGGGGATCACCGCGACCGAGCGGGTGATGTCCACCTGGGGAGCGGTGTACTTGGCTGAAGACACCCGGGGTGTGGCAGTGACGTTGACGGCATCAAGCACCGTGCTGCCGCGCGGGCGGAGCATGACGACCTTTTCGCCGGTGAAGACGAAGGTCAGCCCACTGCCATCGAGCAGACGGGCCAGCGCCTGCTGCGGCGTGAACTCTCCCTGCACGCCCTTGGTCTGCATGCCCACGATGGGAGCATCGATACGGAGAGTGAGGGCAGTAGCGGCTTCGAACTGCTTGAGGGCGGCGTCGAGGGGACCGGCCGGGACATCGAAGCGTTCGGGGCGGGCAGCAGGCTGCTGAGCTCGGCTACGGGCTTCGACCCCTTGGGCAGGCAGCTTGGCTGGTGCGAGCCCAACGGCCGATGTGGCCATCAGGACGCCCGTCAGCGCCTTGTGCGAACTGTTCCTCTTCTTCTTCATCGCCTGACTGGTTGCGGATGGGACCCGGCTGATTGCTCAGCGCGCGCAGTCTGGCGAAGAAATCCGATTGAATCAATCGGGATTACTACGTACTTTTGAACTGAGACAGTTTATGTCTCACGCAGAAGCCAGGGTTTCGATCTGGTGTGCCAGTTCGAAATCCTTCTGCGTAACGCCACCCGCATCGTGTGTGCTGAGCACGAACTGCACACGGGTGTATCGCACATCGATATCGGGATGGTGCTGGAGCCGCTCAGCCACGTCCGCGACCTTGGCGAGGAACGCGATCCCCGCAGGGAAGGTGGCGAAGTGGTAGCTCTTGCAGATGGCGTCGCCTTTGCGAGACCAGCCGGGCAAGGCCCCAAGGGCCCGCTGAATCTCGATGTCGGAGAGCGCCGAGGGGGCGGAAGCAGACATGGTTTGAGACTAGGGTGTTTGGCGTCAGATTGCATCTTCGGACTTTCTTCGGTAATGTCCATTTATGCCACACCCACTGCCGGTGGTGGAGCCTCTGGCTCCCGTGTTGCCGTCGCTCACCCCCGAGCCCCTGCGCCTGCTCACTCGGCACGCGGATCTGCAGTATCACGCCATTCCGGCGCGTGGGATTTTCAATGCCCCGTCGGCCACACATATGGGGTTCTGGTCCATCAATCCCTATGTGGGGTGCGCGTTCGGGTGCGCGTATTGCTACGCCCGCGATACGCACCGCTACACGCTCGAGCGGGCGGGGCGCGTAGGAGCAGACATCGCAGCACGCATGCCGCCATGGCTGGCGTTCGAGCGACGCATTCTGGTGAAGGAGCATGCGGATGCGCGGGTCCGGGAAGCGTTGCGTTCCTCACGCGCACCGCGGGCTGGTGAATCGCTGGTGATCGGATCGGCCACCGACCCATATCAGCCAGCGGAACGGCACTTTCGGGTGACAGCCAGCGTGTTGCAGGCACTGGTGGACGCGGATGTGCGAGGATGGTCGATCGTGATCATCACCAAGAGTCCTCTGGTGACGCGGGACATCGTGTTGCTGCAGCAATTGGCGCGGCACAACACGGTAGGGGTGCACATCTCGCTCATCACGGTCGATCGCGAGCTGGCCCGTCAGTTGGAGCCGCGGGCCCCGACGCCGGAAGCCCGACTACGTGGGGTCCGGCGGTTGGCGGAGGGTGGGATCGATGTGAGCGTGAACTGCATGCCGGTGCTGCCCGGCATCACCGACGAACCGGCGATGCTGCAGGCATTGGTGGCACGTATCGCTGAATCGGGAGCCCGGAGCTTTGGCGCCTGTGCACTGCGGTTACGGGCGGCCTCACGGCGGCGCTACCTGCCGATGATCCGGGCGCAGTTCCCCGCCCTGGCCGCCCGATACGAGTCCACCTATCGCGAAAGTGTTTACGCCACGGAGACTTACCGTGCAGGCCTGCACCAATACATGGGCGCACTGGCTCGCAAGAACGGCTTGGTGCTCCGGGAATACCGGCGCGCATCGGGCTACGACGTCACAGGCGCGAGCGACGCGATTCGTGGCGGTGCATCTGAAGAAAGAAAGGAAGACCAGAAGGATGAATTCGACAAACCAGATGAACAACTGACGTTCCTGTGAGAACGCACTGAGACCCGACCCCGGTCGGTTTTTTTCACTTCTTCATCTTCGGGTTTTGTTTGCATCGTGTCGTCCGCCATTCTCCCCCAACTCGTGGCCCAGGTCGAAGCCATCGTTGCCGGGACCCGCAGGGCCAGCTCCCCATGGCCCACCGGTGTCCCCGCGCTCGATCGCGCGCTGGGGGGCGGCATTCCACGCGGACGGATCACGGAGCTCGTCGGTCCGCTGGCGGTCGGCAAGAGCGGCCTGCTGCGACAGGTCATCACGCAGGTTCTCGCCACCGGTAGCTGGGCGGCCTGGATCGATGCGACCCGCACGCTCGCGCCAGAGCCTTGGACCGGGATGGGGGCGCGACTGGTCGTGGTGCGCCTGCCCACACCACACCGCGCGGCATGGACGGCCGATCTGCTGTTACGCAGTGGCGTGTTTGGTCTCGTGGTGATCGACGGCGCCCCGTCGCTCTCGCGGGTGCAGGGTGTTCGCCTCGGTCAGCTCGCACGCGAACGCGACGCCGCCTGCGTGGTGCTCGAACACACGGGGGCGGGGCCTATGCATCGGCATCGCCTGACGGGCACCACCCGCCTGCACCTGACGGTGCGCACCCGTCAGCGCGATCGGCTCCAGGCTCCGCAACACGCTCCGCAACACGCTTCGCAACACACGGCCACGACACCAATGACGATGACGCCCGCAATGACAGTGCCCGGAATGCAGGTGACCGTGGAAAAAGGTGGACTCATCACCGGCAGTCGTGCTGCCATCGAGGTGGACCGTGTCATCGTCCTGGCGCATCGCTTGTGTGCGCATTCCGAGGTTCCCGATCGGCGCGGGGTGGCGCACAGCACGCGCCGTCCCTGGATCCCCCGACAAACCGACAGCACGGAACTCCAGCACGCCGACACCGTCTCCGGCGGCGGCATCGGCGTCGTCACCCGTGACCTGTACGGAATTGGCGTTTCCGGACCAGTTCACTTTGGCGCTGAACGACGTGCCGCAACACAACGCGCGGCGGAACAACGCACGGAATCACGAGCCCCGGAATCACAAGCCGGCGAGCACCTCACCGAATCTCCATCGAGACTCGGCGAAGCCGCACGCACCCTCGCGAACGCCCCTGCATTGGGATGATCTGCCGCGTGCACTCGCCGTCGACACGACACTGCGCGTCGTTTCCATGGCGGCCGGACGACTCGGTATCCGTGCCGGCATGCGCATCAGCGAAGCACGTGCACACTGCGCCACACTCGACGTGCGTCTGTGGGACAATCAGGCCATCACGGATGCGGTGCTTGCAGGCACGGCCACGCTGCTTACGGCCAGCCCACAGGTGACGCCGGTCATCGGCACCCCAGGCATGTGGTGGATCGGTGCCACAGGGTTCGATGCCCTGGGTGGCGAAGACCTGTTTGCCCATCTCCTCCTGCAGATCGCGCAGCAGTGGCACCCGCAAGCGCGTGTGGCCATCGCCGATTCCTGTGTCGCCGCACGTGCCGCCACGTGGGCACCGATCGTACGCAGCACGACGCCCACATCGTCGGCACAACCATCACACACCCGTCAGCAGCGACGCACACCCGGCTGGGAAACCACACCCGCCACGCTGCGTTCGGCAACACAACTCATGATAGGCGCCACCTCGACCGACGACATGACCCGCATGTCGATCACGTCGGATGCCTCACCATACATCACCTGCATTCCGTCTGGTCGCTGTGCACACTATCTCGCCCCGGCGCCACTCGGTCTGGTTCCGATGGCCAGCGAGCTACGTGAAGCGCTGCAGGCGCTCGGGTTGCGCACCGTTGGGGCATTGGCCGCGCTCGAGGCCAGTGATGTGGAGGAACGCTGGGGGCATGAGGGGCTCGGCGCCTGGCGTCTGGCCCAGGGAGACGACCCACGACGCCCCGGACTCACTCGCGTCGACATGTCGCGCAGTGCCACGGTGGAGTTGCCCAATGCCGTACACAGCGCCGAACCCGTGCTGTTTGTCGTACGCGCGCAACTGCAACGCCTGGTGCAGGATTGTGTGCGCGATGGTCGCGCGGCGGCCGCGGTATCCATCACGCTCGTGCTCGATGCCGGCCGGCAGTATCCCATCGAAGATATCGGCAGCGAGTGGGCCGATGACATGACGCCGACACGTTCGGTACGGGAACACCCGCCGGAAACACAAGAAAGTTGGCCCGAGCGCAGGGGGCCGGAGCCCTCGATGGTGGCGGAGGCGAGTGTATCCATCGACGCCGTGCATATGCCGGGGATCCTCAACATCCCGCAGCGGACCATCACACGCGAAGTGCGTCCCGCACGTCCACTCGCGCGTCTCGATCCACTGTTCGATCAATGTCGCATGCTGCTCGAGCGCTGGACCATTCCGGCACCGATCATCGGGGTCACGATCGGCATCCCAGCCACGGCACCACTGGCAGCGGATCAGGGCGATCTGCTGATCCCGTCGTGGCGTGATGCCGCCATGAACGCAGAAGCCGTGTTTGCACGCCTGCGTGCCGTACTCGATCCGGAACGTCGTGGTGATGTCGTGGTGCATCCCGAAGCGCGTGACACGCATCGCGTGGAAGGCACCGGCGTGTGGACACCGGCGGACGCTGTTGCGCTGGCGGCCGCACCATTGCCGACGGCTCGCACGTCGACAACTGTGGCAATCGTTGCATCGGCAAACCCGACGCCTGCACCTGCATCCGCATCCGCATCCGCAGTGTTGCGTCTGTTGGAGACGCCCGAATCCGTGCGGGTCGCGGCACCACATGGCGCTCCGGGCATGCTGTGGTGGCGCGGGCGTCGCATCAGGTTCGTCACGGCCCATGGTCCCGAGCGCCTGAGCGGCGACTGGTGGCGTGGTGACAAGTACGCCCGCGACTACTGGCGATGCCACGCCGAGACCGACGGCACATTGCTGCTCTACTGCGAAGGAGGCCTGCACTGGCATGTGCATGGTTGGTATGACTGATCACACAGATCCCAGCACGGCCACGAATGTCGACACCGAGTCGACAGAGTCCATACCCAACCCGTATGCCGGTCAGTATGCGGAACTGCACTGCCATTCGGCGTTTTCACTGCTCGATGGTGCATCGCTCCCGGAGCAGCTCGTCACACGCGCGGCCAGCTTCGGCTACCAAGCACTCGCACTCACCGATCACGACGAGATGGGGGGCATCGTGCAGTTCGGTGTGGCAGCGCGTGAACGCCAACTCAACGCCATCCTTGGCGTGGAGCTCACAGTACGCATGCCGCATCTCGACGGACAGCGCGGCGATCGTCGTACACAGCTCGTATTGCTGGCCGAGACGCGGGAAGGGTATCGCAATATTTCCACGCTGGTGACGCGGGCGCGCATGGACAGCGAACGGGGACGTCCGAGTGTACCCTTGGCCATGCTCCGCCAGCATGCCGCGGGTGTCACGGCACTCACCGGCGGCCCTCGTGGTTGGGTTCCGCAGTTGCTTGCCGAAGGACGACAGTACGAAGCCTTCGAAGCCGCACAGGAACTGCACGCCATATTCGGCCAGCATCTCGCCATCGAATGCTGGGATCACCGGTTGCCGGAAGAACGGGTACTCGTCGAGCAACTGATTCCGCTCGCCAAGTGGCTTGGTGTGCCCTGGGTGGTCACCAACAATGTGTACTACGCAGAACCGAAGGATCGCGCCGTGCACGACGCGTTGAGCGCCCTGCGCCACCAGCGCACACTCGATGAAATGGGGACGCGCCTGCGCCCGAATGCCGAATGGGCCCTGAAGGACCCGCGGCTCATCTACCAGCGCTGGCGGGGCCTGGAAGAAGGTGTGAGAGCCACACTCGACATTGCCAAACGCTGTGCGTTCCGTCTCGCGGGGCTCAAACCCGCCATGCCGCCGTTTCCCCTGCCGGACGGTTTCACCGCCGACACCTACCTCGAAGAGATCGTACTCACCGGCGCCCGCGAGCGCTGGGGTGATCGATTTTCTGATGTACACCGTCAGCAGATCGCGCACGAATTGGCAGCCATCCGCCGGCGCGACTGCGCCACCTTCTTCCTCACTGTCTGGCGGATCGTGCGACATGCCCGCAGTGAAGGGATCCTCTGCCAAGGGCGCGGCTCGGCGGCCAGTTCTGCCGTCTGCTACTGCCTCGGCGTCACGCCTGTCGACCCGATCTATTTCGGCCTGTTGTTCGAACGATTTCTTGGCGATGACGCAACAGAAGAACCTGATATCGACATCGACTTCGCGCACCGAGATCGCGAGCGCATCCTGCAGCACGTGTACAAGCACTTTGGACGGGAGCACGCGGCCATGGTGTGCGAACAGATCACCTGGGGTGGTCGCAGTGCGGCCCGTGATGCGGCTCGCGTACTGGGGTTTTCACCGCAGCAAGGTGATATACTCGCGGACTTCAGCGACCGGCATGGCGCTCATACAACGGCGGATCTCTTCGAAACGGCAGAAGGGCAACAACGCCTGACTGCCGCCGGATTCGATCTCACCGATCCGCGTGTGCAACAATTGGCTCCGGTCATGAATGGCCTGCATGAGCTACCCCGACATCGCTCCATCCATGTTGGTGGTTTTGTGTTGTCCGATGAACCACTCGGATCACTCGTGCCCATCGAGCCCGCGTCCATGGCCGACCGTACCGTCATTCAGTGGGAGAAGGACGATCTCGGTCCGGTGGGCATGTACAAAATCGACCTGCTGGGTCTTGGCATGCTCACAGTGGTGCAGGATTGCCTGCGATACCTCCGGCACACCAAGAACACGCATATCGACATGGCACACTTCAACATGGACGACAAAGACGTCTATGACACGATGTGCCGCGCCGACACGGTGGGCGTGTTCCAGATCGAGAGTCGCGCGCAGATGAGCACTTTGCCGCGTCTCAAACCACGGTGTTTCTACGATCTCGTGGTGGAAGTGGCACTCATTCGTCCGGGGCCATTGCAAGGCCAAATGGTGCATCCCTACCTGCGACGCCGCGCGAAAGAAGAGGCGGTCGACTATCCGCATCCGGATGTGAAGCCGATCCTCGAAAGGACGTTCGGTGTTCCGATCTTTCAGGAACAGGCGATGCAGGTGGCTATCAAGATGGCCGATTTCACGCAGGCGCAGGCTGACGAACTGCGCAAGACCATGGGGCACAAACGCTCCAAGGTCCGCATGAAGAAGGTCGAACGACAACTGCGCGATGGCATGGAGAAAAAGAAGATCGATCCCAAGGTCATCGAGCGCATCTGCCATCAGATCAACGGCTTCGCGGCATTCGGTTTTCCCGAGAGCCACGCCGCCAGTTTTGCACTCATTGTCTACGCCACGGCATACCTGCGCTATCACTACGCCCCCGAATACCTGTGCGCCATTCTCAACGCACAGCCCATGGGCTTCTACGCCCCCGGCACGCTCATCGAGGATGCCAAGCGTCATGGTGTGGAGGTACGCCCGGTCGACCTGATGCGCAGTGGATGGGATCATTCCCTCGAACTACCAGACGGGCGCACGCTCATGCCCAACGACGGCACCATCCTCTGGGGGCCTCGTCACACCATCGACGCCACACAAACATCCGCCGAACACGTCGCCGTGCGGCTTGGTGTGCGTCTCATCCGCAACCTCGGCTCCAAGGCACGCAAGGTGCTCGAAGCTGCGCTGGCCGACGGCCCGTTTCGCAGCATCGAAGACGCCGTGTCGCGTGTGACGCTCGATGCGCGTGGATGGCGTGCCCTCGCCGAAGCCGGAGCCTTGGACAGCATGTTCGCACACGAACCCCCAGAGCGCCGTCGACGGGTGGCGTTGTGGGAAGTGCTCGCGCTGACCAAAGAACCGCCATTGCCACTCGCTCCCCCACGCCGTGCACCGCCGCCCACCTCATTGGCCGCGTGCACACCGGTGGAGCTCACCGCCGCCGACTATCGCATGACCGGCGTGTCGCTCGTGGGCCATCCCATGAAACATGCACGCCCCGTGCTCGAACCGAATGGGGTGCGCACCATCCAGGACATCCAGCAGCACGGCAAGGATGGCGAAACCGTAGCCATCGCTGGTGTGGTTATCTGCCGGCAACGTCCGCCGACAGCCAAAGGGTTTGTCTTCCTCACACTCGAAGACGAAACCGGCATGCTCAACATCATCATCACGCCCAAACGATTTGCACCAAACGCCGAGCTCATTGCCAGAGAATCCGTCCTGCTCATTCGCGGGATCCTGCAAGTACAGAGTGGGGCGGTGAATATTCGCGCCGACAAATTCAGGGCGCTCCAGCTTGGCAGTGGAGAGGATTATGTACCACGTCACGACTACCACTGAAATGGAAACACGGGAGAACTACGTTGACGGGTCATAGGGGGCTTGGTAGTACGTGAGAGGTGGTAGGTGATAGGACTCAGCAAGCAATGGTGCGAGCAGAGCGATGCCCCAAAACACCAAAGCCAGTCCACCCTACCACCTACGTCATATCACCTATCACCAAGCCCCCTAAAACCCCGCGCCCGCAAAGGAATGCGCCGAAGCATCGGTCCCCTCCCCGACACTCCGGCGCACACCACCTCCAACCCACGACCAACAAGAAGACCAGCGTCGCAACTACCCCTTCGCCAACGCCCGAATCGCCTCGACAAACAAATCGATCTCGTGTAACGCCGTGAACACATTCGGAGTCACACGAATGCACTCGAATTCGTCGGCCACAAAACGGGGGCGCACATGAATCCCCCACCGCTGCTGTAGCTGGTCGGTGAGTGCCTGTGCCCCGAGCGATTTGAGACGCATGGCCCCGATCGCGCAGGACTGCGCCGGATCACGCGGTGTGAGCAATTCCACACCCGGCAATGCCGCCACACCGTCCATCCAGCGATCACGCAGATACCGCAGCCGGGCGGCCTTGCGTTCCCCACCGATCTCCTCGTGAAAAGTGACCGCGTCGCTCACCGCCACCCGCAGGGAAATGGGATACGTGCCGATCGATTCGAACTTGCGAATATCCCCATCCTGCGACGGATCCGCGGCAAGCAGCGGCCAAAGGCGGGTGATCACCTCCTTGCGCACATACAACAACCCATTGCCCACCGGCGCGCAGAGCCATTTGTGCAACGACGACCCGTACACATCACATCCGAGGTCCGCGATGGTGAACGGGAAATGCGCAAACGAATGACCACCGTCCACGATGGTGAAAATTCCACGTCGACGCGCTTCGTCGCAGATGCGCCGCACCGGGAAGATCTGTCCCGTCGTATAGGTGATGTGACAGATATGAATCACCTTGGTGCGCGGTGTGACCGCCGCCATCACGCGCTCATACAGATCGTCGTGTCCTGAAGGCGGCACCGGATAACGCACCAGTTTGAGCACCACCCCGTCGCGCCGCTCACGCTGCCGCCACGCCGTGATCATGCGGGGATAGTCCTGCGTGGTGCTCACAATCTCGTCGCCACGCTGCAACGGAAGGCCCATCTGCGCGATCTGCAGCGACTCACTCGTATTGCGCGTGAGCGCCAGCGTTTCCGGATCACACTGCAGCACCGACGCCAGCCGCCGACGCACATGCTCCACCTCGGGATACAGCAACGTATCCACATACAGCGAAGGGCTCATGTTGGTGAGCGTCCAGTACCGCTGCATGGCCTCGGCGACCACGCGCGGCGCTGGGCTGACGCTCCCCGAATTCAAATTCACGTGGTTGGCGTCGATCGTGTACGCCTGACGCACGCGCATCCAGTACGCCTCGTCGTCAGCCACGACCTCCGGCGCATACCCCTCCACGCGCCGATTCTCCTCACGGACCAGGGTCAACGCGTGTGTGACGGCGTCGTCCATCAACGGCAGGCCGCCCATTGCGGCGACAAAGGCTCGGCGATCCATAAAGAGTCTGAGGCGGAAGGAAGGGCTTCAACGGCGACGGTAACGGTCGGTGGGAACACAGAGGACACGGATGCCACCCAATGAAAACACCGATACCACTACAACGGAGAAAGCGGCAATGTGAACAGCGGTAGCATGGGGAGCGCTCACCCATGCTACCGCTGTATCTGCGCGCTGTCAGTCGGTCTTCTGTGGGATCTGTATTCCCACCGCTGTTCCCGAAGTTACCGGTTCAGCATTCCCATGACGGACTTGAGCAGGTCGCCGCTGTTCGCCGGCAATGAACCACCCGGCGTGAGCTGATTCACGAGCTCCGGCAACACCGACGCCAGCCCCGTGCCCGCCGCTTCGGGGGACACACCAGCCTGCGTTGCGACGCTCTGCAGCACATCGCCACCCAGTGCGTCCTGCAACTGCGCACCGGTCACCGGCGCGTTGGCTCCGGTACCCACCCACGACTGCACCACATCCCCAAGTCCACCGGACTGCAGCTTCTGCACGATGGCCTCGAGTCCGCCCTGCTGCTGCACCAGAGTCATGGCGGCGGCGAGCAACCCCTGTGAGCTCCCACTGCCACCACCAAACTGCTGCAGCAAGCCGCCAAGCATGGCCTGCGCCGCGTCACCACCCTGCGCGCCACCCTGCCCGTTCAACAACGAACCGGCCACCTGTCCAAGCGCTCCGTCGAGTAAACCCATCATCGCCTCCGAATTGCGTCGTCATCGAGCCTCAGCCAACTCCCAACATCTCTCTGCAATCTGTAGCCACGACACGCGCCGTGACACTGCACCCAAAGCCCCACAACACGACGCGAACGCTTCCCGCGCCCCTGGGTATGCACCAGCTTGAATCTGCACACCGTCGGCAGCGCCCTCTCACCCCTGAAGTCATGACGCAGAACGACGCTACTACCATTCTCGCCATTGCCACGCTCGCCGCGCTTGCCGACGGACAGCAGGACGGTGAAGAGCAGGCACGTATCGCACAGGCCGCCAGCAGCCTCGGACTCTCCGATGCCGAGGCGATCGTGGGCCGCGCCGCATCGGGCGAGCGCTCGCTGGCCTCGCTCACCGCGTCGCTCTCCTCGCAGGAAGCCCGGCAGCTCGCCTACGACACCGCCGCCGCCGTCTGCCACGCCAATGGCTGGGTGAATCCCAGCGAAGCCGCATTCCTGCGCGAGCTGGCCTCGCTGACCGGTGCGGATATCAGTGCGGCCGAGGACGCCATCGCTGAAGTCAATCGCGCGGCCGAAGACCCTGGCTCGCAACGTCCGGAGCCGTCCGCCCTGGATCAGCTCATCCTCGATCAGGCCATGCTCACCGCTGCCCTCGAGATCCTGCCCGACCGCCTCGCCAACCTCGGCATCCTGCCGCTGCAGTTGCGCCTGGTCCATCGCATTGGGCAATCGCATGGGCAGCAGCTCGACGCGGCGCAGGTGAAGGACCTCGCGGCCACCCTCGGTCTGGGCGCCGCCGCGCAGGTTCTCGAGAAGGTCGTTCGACGCACCTTCGGCGGACTGGCCGGTGGCCTGCTTGGCGCGCTCGGGGGCATGGTGGGTGGTACCGCCGGATCGGTGGCCGGTCTCGCCTCGGGGGCCGCCGTCACGTTTGCCGCCACCTATGCACTGGGCCACGTAGCCGATCAGTACTACGCGCAGGGGCGGCAGCTCTCCACGGCCGACCTCAAGGCGCTCTTCGCCCGCTTTCGGACCGACGCCGACACCATCTTCCCCCGTGTCGAGGCCCGCATCCGCGAACTCGCGCGGGGCAATTCCATCGGCAACGTCCTGCGTTCCGTCCGATAGCCGGCCGGCCAGCGCCCCGGAGGCCACAGCCTGCGGGGCGCTTCAGCAGGAAGCCTCTCCGGTGAGTAAATCTGTGCGTACAGCCATGCCGCTTGTGGCATGCGGCGAGTCGAAATCGACCGCCGAGCGCACGAACTGCCCATCGGAGGACGCAGGACATGACGTTTCATCGACGCCGCCTCGATCACGTGGCCGGCGCTCTCGCGCTGCTCGCGGGCAGCACAGGCATCGTGCATGCCCAGGCCATGACACAATCCGCCCCGCCGACCGCACGTGTGGTCGCGCAATCGGATGCTCGCGTCAACAGCGCCAATTGGACACTCGCCAATCGATTTGGCGCGGCCGCCCTGCGCTCCATCACCTACACGCAGGCGATCCAGCCCCGGTTCCTCGGCCAGTCGGACACGATGTTCTACAACTGGCGCGACCGGAACGGATCACGCTTCATGTTGTATGTGCCGTCGGCCACGGGTGGCAGCAAGCGCCTGTTGTTCGATCCGAGCAAGATGGCGGAGCAGCTCACGTTGCTGAGTCGGAAGCCGTACGATGCGACGAACCTGCCGTTCCAGACCATCTACTTCCTGCGGAATCACAAGGGATTCCGGTTCACCGTGGACACGGTGCGCTACGAATGGACGCTGGCCACCGAGACCCTCAAGTCGCTGGGGCGTCCGGTGCGCGGCGCCCCACCACCGGCCGATGAAGAGCGTGAGACCCAGGGTGGTGGAGCTGGCGGTGGTGGTGCGGCCGCCACCAATCGTGACTATCGCAATTTTTCGCCTGACAGCTCGGCCTTCGTGTTTGCGCGGGACCACAACCTGTTTTTCGTGGACGTCGCCAAAGGTGACACCACCAAGATCAGCACCGATGGCGTGGAGCACTACACGTTCGGTTTCCGCGACACCACCGAGAATCGTCGGCAACTCAATGCCCTGAGCGGTGGTCAGCAGAATCAAGGTGAGGACAGCGAAGAGCAGGAAGAAGCCAACAGCCGCGACATGCGCATCCGCCCCACGGTGGTGTGGTCGCCTGATGCCAAGAGCGTGGCCTTCGTGCGTCGCGATCAGCGCAAGGTGAAGGACCTGTTTCTCGTGAACGTGCTCGCCCAGCCGCGTCCGGCGCTGCTGCAGTACAAGTACACGATGCCGGGCGAAGAGAATGTCACGCAGACCGAACTCTGGGTGTATCGCCGCGGCGAAGCAGCCATCAAGCCGGTCAATGTGCGCAAGTGGAAGGACCAGACGCTGCTCGACGTGCACTTTCCGGTGAGCGGTGACAAGGTGCGTCTCGTCCGCCGGGATCGTCCGCAGCGTGCCATCGATTTCATCGAAGTGGATCTCGCCACGGGCGCCTCGAAGATGCTGCTCTCCGATGTGATCGAAGGGGCAGCGCTCGAACCCAAGCCCATTCGCTACCTCAAGAAGGGCGGCGACTTCCTGTGGTGGTCGCAGAAGACCGGCTGGGGCATGTTCTACGTGTACGGATTCGACGGCGGTGAAAAAATGCCGCTCACCACAGGACAGTGGAACGTCGATGGTATCGCAAAGATCGACTCCACCACGCAGCAGGTGTGGGTCACCGGTCAGGGCCGCGAACCGGGTGAGCAGCTCTACCAGACGCACATCTATCGCGTGAACGGCAACGGCACCGGGCTGACCTTGCTCGATCCGGGCAATGCTCATCACACCAGCACGGTGTCACCCACCAAGCGCTACATCTACGACACGCACTCGCGCATGGACGTGCCGCCGGTGTCGGTGGTGCGTGATGGCCTCACAGGACGGGTCATCACGAAGCTCGAGGAGATGGATCTCTCCAAGCTGAATGAGCTTGGGTTCAAGGTGGCCACACCCTTCTCGGTGAAGGCAGCGGATGGCATCACGGAGCTGTTCGGCAATGTCTGGAAGCCGATCGACTTCGACAGCACGAAGCGTTACCCCGTCATCGCGTACGTGTATCCGGGACCGCAGACCGAAGCAGTGACCACCGGCTTCAGTGTACGCCAGCCGTTGTTGCAGCTCGCGCAGTTGGGGTTCATCGTAGTGGAAGTGGGCCACCGCGGCGGTTCGCCGCAGCGTTCGCTGGCCTACCATCGCTTCGGCTACGGCAACATGCGTGACTACGCACTCGCCGACAAAAAGTCTGCCATCGAACAACTGGCCGCACGGCACGCCTACATCGACCTCGATCGGGTCGGCATCTTCGGGCATTCCGGCGGTGGGTTCCTCACGGCAGCCGCCATGCTGCTCCCGCCCTACAACGATTTCTTCAAGGTGGGTTGGTCGGAATCGGGCAACCACGACAACAACATCTACAACCAGAACTGGAGTGAGTGGAACCACGGCGTGCGCGTGGTGAGCAAGGAAGACTCGGCGCGCGCGGCACGTGGTGGCGCCACTGCCGGGTCCCGCGGTGGTCCGGCGGGCGCGGGCAGTGCGGCGCGGGAAGTGGCGCAAGACTCGACCAACTACGACGGCGTGCGTTTCGATATCCGGATCCCCACCAACGATGAACTGGCCGGCAACCTGAAAGGCAATCTGGCCCTCATCACCGGAGACCTGGACAACAACGTGCATCCCGGCGGCACGATCAAGCTGGCCAATGCCCTGATGCGCGCGAACAAGCGTTTCGACTATTTCGTGTATCCCGGTGAACCGCATGGTTATCGCGGGATCTACAGCACGTACAACCAGCGCATGTTGATGGAGTACTTCGCCGAACATCTGCTGGGCGACTACTACCGCAGCAACGCCGAGATCCGGTAACCCGCTTGTTTCCTGTGCTCCAGTTGGCCGCCATACAGGCCGATGCCCGCGTCGAATCGATCGCCCATGTGATTCAGATGGCGATCGCTCCCGTGTTCCTGCTCACCGGTATCGCCTCGATGCTGGTGGTGCTCACGAACCGGTTGGCGCGGGTCATCGACCGCGCTCGTCTGCTCGAGGATCATCTCCCCGACCTGACGGGAGAACACAAGATCGTGGTCGGTGGCGACCTGCACATGCTGTCGCGACGGGCCCGTCATATCAATCGTGCGATCGGGCTCTTCACCACGGCCGCGCTGCTCGTCTGCCTGATCATCATGACACTGTTCGTGAGCGCCACGATCTCACGGGACATTTCGCAATTTGTCGTGGCCTTTTTCGTGATCACGATGTTGTGCCTGATCACGGGGCTGCTGAGCTTTTTGCGTGAGGTGCAACTGGCGATCAACTCGCTGCGGATCGGACCGCATGGCGTGGTGCGCCCGCCACCGGGGTGATCGCGGTGCGGCCGTTGCCGGACGCAAAACGGGCCACCGATCTTTCGATCGGTGGCCCGTTTGCAGCTACGAAGACTGCGGTATTAACCGCGAACCTTCGTCACCTGCTCGGCCGCGGGGCCCTTCTGACCCTGCACGATGTCGAACTCGACACGCTCGCCTTCGGCCAGGGTGCGGAAGCCGCCGCCCTGAATGGCCGAGTGGTGGACGAAGCAATCCTTCGAGCCATCGTCAGGCGTGATGAAACCAAAGCCCTTGGCGTCGTTGAACCACTTCACCTTGCCGGTCGTACGCATGGCACTGCTCCTGTTGCTGTGTGTTCGGAGTCCGGCCCTGCCGTACGCACCGAGCACTCGTGTTGGTTCGCGGACCAGACCCCCGCGCGGGCTTGCTGTGATCACACGAACACAGCGACACATCGTTCAACGATCACACACGAAAAAGGGACCCGCCGAAGCAGGTCCCCGAAGTCGCCTGCGTCGTGCATCCCGCGCCGTGACGCGGCCAACTGAACTGAGTGCTGCTAGACGGTAGCGCTGACTTCGCATAGTGTCAACAGGAATCTACTGCCGGGCCAGCACCCGTACTGTCACGAACAAACGACCCCCGCGCGCGCCGCCACGGCCGCCCTTCCCCACCCTCCGGGGTCCTCGGCCCCTTCCCCCCGAACTCGGTGCGCGGTCTGTGACGCACCCGGCGATTCATGGGCTTTACAGTCGCGGGAGCGGGCACCAACGTCATGGGGATGGTCTGCGGATCGTCTCAAGGGTTGTCCCCTCTCCCACGCCGGAGCACTCCCGATGAAGGACGCGCAACTGAAGGCCCTCCTCAAGAAGACGCAGGCCAAGGCAGCTCAGACCAAGAAGCCGGCCAGCAAGGCTTTCGATTCGACGCTCGAGGCCACACGCGGCAAGACGGAACCGCTGCAGGGTACGGAAGCCGAAGAGATCTTCAAGGAAATGAAGCGCCGGGAATTCTGACCCGCGCCAGGCGGGGTGGTGGTATGTCGTATCGTATGCGTTTCCGCGTCCCTGCTGGTGCCCTGGTAGTCGTTCTGTCCATCGCGCTGTCCGCATGCGGTGAGCAACCTCGCATGCCTGCGATTGGCGCGACCCATGGCGCCGGCGCCACTGACAGCACCGGCAGCGGAGCACGAGACGTGACTTCGTCGACTCCGGCCGGGACGTTCTCGGGGCAATGGCAGGATGGCGACGAGCAGATCGCCTGGCGCGCGGATCGCACCGATGGTGCGGTTACGCAAATCACGGAAGCCGTCACCTTCGGCGCGGATGCCCGTGTGACCCGCCAACTGCAATTCACGCGCGAGGGCACACTGCTCGTGTTCCACGAGATCCGCACCCAGACCATGCAGTCTCCCGACCGCACTCCAGGCCCCATGGAGGTCCAGGTGACGCTGGCATTTGCGGGAGACTCGGTATCGCGCAGCGAGAAGCTCGTGGACGGTAAACCCACCACGCTGCGCAGCTTTGAAATCGATTACGCGCGACGGCATGCCGAGCAGGCACTCGCCGTGGCGCGCCGCTCGCCCTGATTCCCACGCACCGCTCTCGTGACTGACTTCGAAACACTCGGCGCCTTCTACCTCGGCAAACAATACGATCTCGCTTCGCGCACCCGCACGGACGACCTCGTGCTGTACGATGCCAAGGACCTCACCACCCATGCGGTCATCATCGGCATGACCGGCAGTGGCAAGACCGGCCTGGGCGTAGGGCTGATCGAGGAGGCGCTCATCGATCACATCCCGGTCATCGCCATCGACCCGAAGGGAGACCTGGGCAATCTCGCGCTGCGCTTTCCGCGTCTGTCCGCCGACGACTTTCGTCCGTGGATCGATCCGCAAGCGGCGGCAACCGCCGGCCAAACGCCGGACGCGTTTGCCGAACAACAAGCGACCCTCTGGAAGAACGGCATCGCGGGCTGGGGACAGACCCCCGACCGTATCCAGAACCTCGCCAATGCGGCCGAGGTGACCATTTACACGCCCGGCAGCAGCGCCGGCAAGCCGATCTCGCTGCTGCGCGCTTTCGACGCCCCGCCGGCCGCCATTCTGGACGATGTCGAGCTGCTGCAGGAACGCGTGAATGCCACCGCCACGAGCCTGCTCGCCCTGCTCGGCATCGACGCCGATCCGATCACCAGCCGCGAACACATTCTGCTGGCCAACCTGCTGCATCATGCGTGGCGTGAAGGACGCAGTCTCGATCTCGCGGCGCTGATCGGCGGCATCCAGAACCCGCCGTTCACCACAGTGGGCGTGATGCCGCTCGATACGGTGTTCCCGCCCAAGGATCGCATGGGGCTCGCACTGCAGCTCAACAACCTGCTGGCCGCTCCCGGCTTCCAGGCCTGGTTGCAGGGCGAACCGCTGGATACCGCGTCGCTCTTGTACGATCCCAACGGCAAGCCACGCGGATCGGTGGTTTCCATTGCGCACCTCAGTGATGCGGAGCGCATGTTCTTCGTCACGCTGCTGTTGGCCGATATCCTGGCGTGGGTTCGCACCCAGCCAGGCACGGGTTCGCTGCGGGCGATTCTCTACATCGACGAGTTGTTCGGCTATATGCCGCCGGTGGCCAACCCGCCATCGAAGATGTTGTTGCTCACGCTGCTCAAGCAGGCGCGCGCGTATGGCCTCGGAGTGGTGCTGTCCACGCAAAACCCGGTCGATCTGGACTATCGTGGCCTGTCCAATACCGGTACGTGGTTCATTGGCCGATTGCAGACCGAACGTGACAAGATGCGCGTGATGGAGGGCCTCGAAGGCGCATCCGGCAGCCAGCCCTTTGACCGCGCCGCGATGGAGCAAACCATCGCCGGACTGGGCAAGCGGGTGTTCCTGCTGCACAGCGTGCACGAACCTGCGCCCATCACGTTCGAAACACGGTGGACGCTGTCGTATCTCGCGGGTCCGATGACACGCGAGCAGATCCGCGCCGTATCGGCGCGCGCGAACGCGGAAGCCACAACAGGTGCCCCCGCAGCGCCCCCCCGCGCGGTGGCCACCCCCTCGGCGGGTTCCGGCGCCGGTACGGCCGCGCCGGTGCTGCCGGCCGATATCACGCAGTATTGGCTGCCGCCCACGGCGGCGGCCAACGCCAATGCCCTCGAGTATCAGCCCGCCGTCCTGGGTCTGTCTGACATCAGCTTCGCCAACGCCAAGCTGGGAGTGACCGAGCAACGTCGTGTGGCGTTGCTGGCCACGATCGACGATGGCCCGATCGCACTCGACTGGGACCAGGCCGAGCGCATCACCGTGGAACCATCCGCACTCGAGCGTGGCGCACGTGATGGAGCACGATTCGCCGCAGTACCACCGGCGGCCAGCAACACGCGCAGTTATGCCGCCTGGAGCAAGGCTCTGCAGAAGTGGGTGGTGACGAACGAGCAGATCACGCTCTTCAAGAGCGCCGCGTTCAAGACCACATCGCAGACTGGAGAGACCGAACGGGATTTCCGCATCCGACTGCAGCAGGTCGCCCGGGAAGCGCGTGATGAAAAGATCGAAGCACTGCGGCGAAAGTACGAAAGCAAGTTCGCCACCGTGCAGGAACGCGTTCGCCGGGCAGAACAGGCCGTACAGCGGGAACAGCAGCAGGCCTCACAAGCGAAGATGGACACCGCCATCTCGGTGGGCGGCGCGATCCTGGGTGCCATTTTTGGACGAGGCAAGATCGGCGCAGGCTCGATCGGCAAGCTTGGCACAGCCGCCAAGGGCATGGGGCGTGCGTCGCAGCAAGCGGGCGATGTCGATCGCGCCAATGAGAGCCTGCAGGCGCTCACCGAACAGAAGCTCGCACTGGAGGCGACGCTGCAGGGTGAGATCGACGCGTTGGGCGCGAGCTACGACGCCCAGGCCGAAACGCTGGAGCCGGTCGTGGTCACGGCAAAGAGTGGTGACGTGCGCGTGCAGTTTGTGGCGCTGGTCTGGCTGCCGTACCGGCGGGACGACAGTGGCTTGCAAACCGCCGCCTGGCGTTAGCCGGGCGGCGGTTCAACCGTTCAACGCAGGTTGAACAGCCAGGCCACCAGAAAGGCCAGCACGAGCGCGATACCGCCCTGCACGATCGAAGCTCGATCGAGTCGCAGGGCGTGAGCGCTGAGGGTGCGGGCCGGCTGGCGTTTCGGGTGGGACACAGGAACTCCGGGTTAGGGCTTCCCAGATGACGGAACGGAGGTGGGATTGGTCACACAATGCCCCGACCGCCCGACGGCTATCTTCTCGCATGCACAACGACTGGCTACTGGGCACGTGGGTCCTGCTGCGTGCCGACCCACACCTCGACTTCGCACCAGGCGTGCGCATGGAGTTCCTGGCGGGAGGCGAACTCCGGTACCACGTCGACGTCGGCGGCCGGGATCAGGTGATCCATCTGATCTACCGCATCGACGGCGATATGTTGCACACGGACAACCCATCGGCGCCACATTCGCTTTCGGTGCGCATCGAACATGGAGCCGGTGATGCCATGCTGCTCGATTTCTCCGGCGCGCGGGCGGTGTTCATCCGGGAACTGGGCTCAGCCCCCGAACCACCCGCAGATCCTCACATCCAGTAGGCGTACTGGCCTGTCACCAATACGAACCCCGACAACGAGGCGTTCGTCACCGCGTGCACCAGCACCAGATCGCCGAGTGAGCGGGTTTTCCACATCCACCAGTTGTAGATCAATCCGCAGGCGAGGCCGACTTCCCAGAAGGGCCCGTGCTCGCTGGCGAAGAGCAGTGCGGTGGCGATGAACGTGAACGTCGTGAACGTGCCCAACGGCACCTGCTGCCAGTTGTTGTTCACGAGCCAGCGAGGCAACCACCCTCGCCAAAACAGCTCTTCGATGATGGGCACCAGCAGGGCGGCCCGCATCACCCGCAGCGTCACGACGAGCAGATTCGACAGCTCGTCCGCGGGAATGGACGTGGTGACCTTACCGGTGATCTGGTTCTGGAAGAGCCAGTGCTCGCGCCATCCGGGCACGAGCTGGTCGGGCAACACCCACAGCGCGCAGACCGCCACCCCCAGCAGGACGCTGGGAATCAGGTGCCTGACGCGCAGTGAGAACACCACGTCCCGCGAAAGCGTCAGCAGGACAATGGTCAGCACTCCGACCCGCAGAACGGATTCCCACGGCTGCGGAATGCCAAGGCTGGGCCCGAGCGCCAGCCAGATCATGAACAGCAGGAACGGACCAATCCACGGCAGCGCCGGGAATCTCTCTGAGAGGGGCGGGGTCAGCATGCCCTATTGTACAGCAGGGAACGTGCCTTGTGAGATCCCCCTCCCGCGCCCCTCTTCAGGGTCCGTACACCACCGGCGACGTGCCCTGGCGAATATCCCGCGCCCCAGCCGCCACGCCCGTCCCCACCGCCAGTCCGGCCGTCAACGCCGTGCCGAGTCCAATGAAGGGGAGGCCGGCCAACACGGCACCCACGGCAAACACAGCGCCACCAGCCAGCCACGGCGCGAGGGCCTTCTGAACCGCGTCGACATACCGAAGACGGTTGCGCACAAACCGGCGCGCCGACCCGTGCAGCACAATGGCCACAACCGATGCGATGGCGAACGACAACAAAAAGGAGATCATGGTTCCTCCGAAGACTCAGATGCTCCGAACGCCCTGGCGAGATGCCACGTCCGGTTCCTGTAGATCCTAACGAGGGGTGAAGAAAGAGGTTTCAGCACCCCCCGGTCGTGTCGATGTGCGACGCTGCCGTCAGCGACGACGGGGCAGCTCGGTGCGCGAATAGTCGAGCGGCACCACAAAGTGATCCTTCGCAACCGACCGTCGCTCGACCTTGATCACCTCGAATGGCACGGAACCGTCGGCCGCCGTGACCTTCAAGGGAAAGCCCTCGGCCGCCAGGGCTTTTTGCCATGCGGGAAGGTTGCCCTCACTCATCGCATCGAGCGGATTCACATACCGCCCGAGCTCACGCGTGAGGCACACATCGGTGGATGACGCTCCGCGAGCGACGAGCACGTGCTGGCAGGTCAGGCCGGCGATCGTCTCGGATTTGCCCGTGCGGGTGACCGTGACATCCGATGGTGGCGCGGCGGCGGGATCGAGCAAGGCGCTGGCCGATGCCGGCAGCTCCGCGTAGCGCCGCTGGGAAGGCATCAACAGATACAGCTTGCGTTCCGCTGGCACCGTGAGCACCGACATCCCACGCGCGCCACCCAGGTTCACGCGCACACTGCCATCACGCGTGAGATACTCCGCCATTTCGGTACGCACACCCTGCGGTGTGACAGCGGATAGACGGAACGTGATCGCGCCGTCGAAGGACTGCGCGTATGCCGGCGCAGCGGCGAACCAGACCACGACCGCGCCGACGGCAAGACGGACAGCGCGGATCGTGTGGCGAGCGTAGTGGGTCAACGGGCGTCGAGCGAAGGTCTCCGCTCAGGCGATGCCCTTGCGGATGGCAGTGAGGACGAGCTCCGAAAACCGATCGACTTCGTCCAACGTGGTATACACGTTCGGCGTCACGCGGATCCCGCTGAACTCGGGGTGCACGATCGGAGTCTGCACCACACGATGCTGACCCACGAGCCATCCGCCAAGCTTCACCGGGTCGAGTCCATCCACGTTGAAGAAGCCGATGCCACCGCCCCACTTCGAGTCGAGGGGCGTGAGCACCTTCACACGGCCATTCCCTTCGGCGAGCAACCGCTTGGCCCAGCGATCACGCAGATACACCAGACGCGCCGCCTTGCGTGCGGCACCGAGCCCGCGGTGGAAGGCAATCGAGACCGAGACCGCATTGTGATTGGCGGCCGGATGGGTGCCGATCTCTTCATACTTGCGGATATCGGCTTCCTGACCCGGATTGCCCGCCATGAGCGGCCAGATGGACGGGATCTGATCTTTGCGCACGTAGAGAAACCCTGTGCCGATCGGCGCCAGCATCCACTTGTGCAAGCTGGTGCCGTAGAAATCGCATCCCAGCTCGTCACGGGTGAACGGGAACTGTGCAAAGGCATGTGCACCGTCCACGAACGTCTTCACGCCTTTGGCGCGCGCCATTGCCACCAGCTCTTTCACCGGCAGGATCTGTCCGGTGAGGTTGGTGATGTGGGTGATCTCCATGACCTTCGTACGCGGAGTGATCGCGGCCGCAAACCGATCGACGACCTCCTGCGGCGATGCACTCGGCACGGGGAACGAGATTTCCTTGAGCACAATGCCATCACGCTGCGCCCGCTGCTTCCACGCATTGAGCATGCGGGGATAGTTCTGGTTGCTCACCACCACTTCGTCACCGCGCTTGAGGTCGATGCCGAAGATCAAGGTCTCCAGCGCCTCTGAGGCGTTGCGGGTGATGGCCATCTCCTCGGTGTCACAGCCGAATTCACGGGCCAGTTCACGCCGCACGATTTCGATGCGTGGCTCGAGTGTCTGCCACATGTGAATGACCGGCAGCTCGTTGGAAAAGCGCAGGTCACGTTCCAGTTGCGCCATCACGTGTGACGGAGCGGGTGAGCAGCCACCGTTGTTCAGGTTGATCCATGTGCGATCGAGATCGAAGGCACGTTGGACCGGCTCCCAGAAATCTTCATCGCCGGCAAATCGCGCCGCCTCTTCCGGTGAACCCTGCCACCCTGGGACATCGGGGGCGAACAGGTCCACGCCCCGGTCACGGGCCACGTCGGCGGCATCGAGCAGGCGTCGGATGGCCCCGGAGGAGAACTGGGGCATCGAGAGCGCCGGCAACGCACTGGTGCCGGCGATAGCGGAGAGAAAGAGGCGTCGGTCCATAGGCAGAACATGCGTCCTGCTCGCGGCCTCCGCGAGGGGACCTTGGCCCGGCCATGGTGGCGGGGGGACGGCCGGCCGGATAACGTCCGGCATGACCTTCCGTCTGCCTTCGGCCATCGCCCCTGCGGTCGCGGTTGCCCTTCTGCTCCAGGGCTGCGCGCAGCCGCTGACCATTGCCCCGAGCGACGCCGCCACGGTGCTCGCTCATCGCACCATCACCGCGACCAACCCGGGCCTGCCCGGTGCCATGACGGTGAAGACGTTGTACTACGGCAGCGGAAAGGACATCCGGCGCCCCGAGTTTCGCGACTCGATCACGTATCGCACCGGTACCGTGGATGCGTCGCCGTACGCCCGCATGGAACCGCCCGCTGCCAAAAGCCGCAAGAAGTACTGGGGCTACGACAACACCAAATTCCCGCTGAACGCGCGGGTGTGGTATCCGGAAGGCACCGGCCCCTTCCCGCTCGTGCTGGTGGTGCACGGCAACCACAACATGAAGGAGTTTTCCGACCCGGGCTACGCCTGGCTCGGCGAGCTGCTCGCGTCGAAGGGGTATATCCTCGCGTCGATCGACGAGAACTTCCTCAATGGTGGCATTCGCGGCGAAAACGATGCGCGTGGCTGGGTGTTGCTGAAGCACCTCGAAGTGTTTCGTGCCCTGAACGACTCCACGGGCAAGCCGCTGCAGGGCAAGATCGACATGACACGCATCGCGCTGATGGGACACTCCCGTGGCGGTGAAGCGGTGGCCATTGCGGGCGCGTTCAATCGTCTGCCCGCCTATCCCGACGATGCCACGCAAAAGTTCAACTTCAACTTCGACATCAAGTCGCTGGTGGCCATTGCGCCGGTGGACGGCCAGTATCGTCCTGCCGAGCAGCCCACGCCGGTGAGTGACTACAACTATCTGGTCATTCACGGCTCGCATGACGGCGACGTGTCGAATTTCTCCGGACTCACACAGTACAACCGGTTCCGTTTCACGCGGAGCGGCCCCGAGTTCAAGAGCGCCATCTGGATGCACCGCGCCAATCATGGGCAGTGGAACACCGTTTGGAACAACAAGGACAACGGCAGCTACTCGGTACGGGCCTTGCAGCTCAAGGCACTCATCGACGGCGAGGAGCAGCGCCGGTTCGGACGAGTGGTGATTGGTGGTTTCCTCGACGCTACGCTCAAGGGCATGGAAGACTATCGCGCCATCTTCCGCGACTATCGCAGCGCGGGTGATTGGCTGCCTCCCACGATGTACCTGACCCGCTACGCCGACGCGCGCACGCAGTGGCTGGCCACATTCGATGAAGACGTCGATGTCTCGTCGGGCACCGCGCCCGGCGTGCGCATTGCAGCCGATTCAGTGAGCACGTGGAAAGAGAGCGATGTGACCACTCGCTCCCGCACCAACACGTTTCGCAGCAATGCCGCCACGATCGGCTGGAACAACACGCCGGCGGCCGGCGCGGATTCCACTGTGGCGCGCTGGCCGGCTCGTGTGAGCATCAGCGTGCCCGATTCGCTCCGCCGTGCCTGGAACGTGGATGCACGCAGTGCGTTGTTGTTCACGATCGGAACGACCGACCAGAAACCGGGCGCGCGCAAGGTACCCCGCGCCCCGCGCGCCGACTCCGCCGCCAGCGACACGGCAAAAAAGAAGCCCGCCGCCAAGACGCCCAAGCCCCCTGCCAAGAAGCCGGAGAAAGACACCATCGCACCGGATTTCTCGGTGGAAGTGGAAGACGGGGCCGGCCGTGTGGCGCGTGTGCCACTCAGCGCACTCGGCGCCGTGCGTATGCCCATCGAAAGTTACGTCTATCGTCGCAGGGGCCGCGACAAGGCACAGTTCTCCACGCTGAGCGAACAGGTGATGCAAACGTACTCGGCGCCGTTGAGTGCGTTCACAACGGCCAACCCGGCGTTTGATCCGAGCGCATTGCGCACGATCCGGCTGGTGTTCGATCGCAAGCGTGTCGGTGCCATTCTGCTGGACGATGTCGGGCTGACCCGCCTGCCCTGACGCCTGTCGCAACCGAGTCGGACAGACACAAGAAACCTCACAGAGACAGCCCATCGTCTCTGTGAGGTTTCTGTTTTTGGGGCGCTACCCGTCTTCCCTCTTTTGCAGCGCCGGCCTAGAAGATCGTGCGCAGTCCGAAGGTCAGCGTGCGTCCTGCCGTGACGGTCGCATTGTCCGGCGCGCCACGCTGCACATTCAGCAGGTTGTCGCCACCGGTCACGATGGACAGATCACCGCGCAGGCGATAGGTGACGTTGGCCCGCCAACGTGTGAGGGGCTCGTACTGCGTCCAGTAGTTGCGCAGCATACCCCCTTCGAAGCTCTGACCACCGGCTCCCGTGCCATTGAGTTCGGAGCCAATGCGCGCGCGATCGTAGCCCACCCAGTCAGCGGCGCGTGTGGCGCTGGTGGCCAACGTGAAACGGCCAACGAGATACGACGCCGAGAGGCTGATGGTGTTGGCCGGCACATCGAACATGCGATCTCCTTCGCGCAGTTCGCCGCGGTATCCACGCGCCAGACGCGCCACGCGGCTATCGACCAGCGACAGCGTACCGGCGAGCGACAAGCGCTGCAGGCGCGCCGAGCCCTCAACTTCCCAGCCACGATTGGTGATGGCCCCGACGTTCTGCAACGAATACACCATGGTGCGCTGCATACGGCCATTGGCCCCCACCGTGGTCTGCACCTGCGCCACGGGCTGGATGAGCCCGGACGCTCGCTGATCGAAGCGGGTGACATGCACGCCGTAGCGCGAGCCGAACAACAGATCACCGCCAAACTCCGTACCCTGCTGCGATTCCGGCTGCAGGCTGGTCATCGCCTGCAATTGTCCGGTTCCCATCCAGGAGCTGGTGCGCATCAATGACCGCGCGGGCCGAATGCCGCGTCCGAACGCACCGCGGAACTTGAGCACCGTACCACCGAGGTCTTCGACGTAGGCGAGTCCCAGCATCGGCAACAGCGCATTCTGCGTGTTGCGCGTCGCGCCGGTGGTGCGCTCCGCGCGAACACCCGCTGAGGCAAACAGGCGATCACGCCACCCCACCATGCCCTGCGCCGACAATCCCGTGCTGCCATACCAACTCAGATCGGAGATCATGCCCGACGGCGTACGGGCAATGCCCAGCAGCGACGCGTTCGATTCGAGGGGCTGGGCAAGCGGCGCCTCCGTCGACGTGGTCAGCTCGCGTGTGACGGACTGTTCTCCGGCAAACGTCATGGTGAGCAGCGTCTGCGGCGCAACATCGAAACGCCCCACGGAGCGCCACCGCAAAGTGCCACGGTCGCCCGTGCTTTCACCACCGCCGATCGCGGACGATTGCGGGCCATTCATCGTGGACGGCACCGCGGAGACAGAGAGACCTTGTAAACGGAATCCGTCCACGCCCGCGATGAACGAGTGGGTCCAGTGCAGATCGGGCATGTACGACGCGCTACCGCCCACCGTGTACTGCATGAGGCGCTGCCCGCTCGCACTGTCGCCGGTGGCGTGTGTCATGGAATCGAGCGGGGGATTGTTCCCGACGGCAAGCGGTGGTGCCACACTCGTGTGTCGTTGTCCCATATCGAGTGCCATGCCACCACCAACCGTGCTGTTGGCACCGGCCCCACCGAACGGACCACCCAGCGGATCAAAGAGTCCATTGCTCGCGTTGGCACGCTGCAACGACAACCGTGCGGTGCCCGTGAAGACCGACTTGTCACGCGCCACCCGGCCATCGACATCGGCCAACAGTCGCTGTTCGGAAGCACCGGGCACGTACGCCCCGATGGTGCCGACATTGAGGCCCACACCCATGCTGCGCGACGGTGTGCCTGTGCGGAACGAGATCGCGTGATCCTGCACGAAGGCGTTGCGCGGCGCATACGCCGTGGCCGACACACCGGCCGACGTGGACAGTTGCAACTGCGGGGCCCCGGTAGCGGTGCCATCGTGTCGCGTGAGGATGTTCACGACACCACTGATGGCGTCGGCGCCGTACAGCGCCGCCCCCTGCGGACCACGGATCACTTCCACGCGGGCCACACGCGATGGATCGAGCTGCGTGACCAGCAGCGGGTTCGCCACTTCGATGCCGTCGAGATAGATCTTGGGCGCGGTCACACCGAACGAGCTGGCGCCACGAATGCTGCCATACCGCGCCGATACCGACCCGGCGCTGGCGGTCCACGTCCAGATGCCGGGCACGGCCAGATCGAGCGCTTCCCCAAGGGTACTCGCACCGTGCTGGGCCAACGTGGCGCCATCCACCACATCGAGGGCGAACGGTGAGCCGCGTTGTGGCGCACCGTCTGGCGAACCGGTGACCACCACCCGGTCGAGCACACTGGCCCGTCGCGGCACCACCGCATGCTCCACCGCATGTTCCACCGCGACGGTGCGTTCACGGGTTGGTGCCAACACAATCTGCGTGGATCCCAATACGATGGGCCGCAGGGTGGACCCCGACAGCAGCGACTCGATCACGGCGCCCACGGGCACACGATCGAGGGCGAGGCAGACCCGACGATCTCCCGGCAACAGGTCGTTGCTGTACGACAGTTCGACCTTGGCGATGGCGGCCACCCGATCGAGCGCATCGCGCAGCGGCAGGTCGGTCAGGCGCACGTTGACAATGCGATCAAGCGGCGGCGCCCAAAGCGCCGAACGGTCATCGGATGCGAGTCGGGCCACACACGTGGGTTCGGCCGCATGCAACAACGCCGACGGGGCGACCGACAGGATCAGTCCTGTCGTCGCCCCCACGGCGGCACGCCGGAGCGTCACACCACGTGTCAGGGACCTGCGCTTCATCCGTCCTTTCCGGGAGATGCGCTTCGTTCACCAGCTCCGTTCACGGCGTCGACAGCGGCGTCGTGCCCTGCGGTTGCAGCAGCACACTATCTCCACGCTGCACCACATCGGCGCCCAGCGCGAGGGCGATCAGGCGCAACACCTGCGCCACGGAATCACCCTTGAAAGACGCGGTCAGTGTCCGGGATGCCAACGCGCTGTCGGCGATCTGCAGATCAACCCCGTACCACCGCTGGAGGTCCGCCCGCACTTCACTGAGCGGCGCGTCCCGGTACGCCAACTGCCCATGCGTCCACGCGACGTCCTCATCCGTGACCACACCACGCGACACGGCCAACTGACCTCCAGCCAGCACCCCACGATCACCGGCGTGCAACTCCACCGGCGCCACCGAGGCCGCGTTGCCCACCGACACGATGCCGTGGGTCACCGCCACCGACACCGCGCCATCGAGACCGGTCTTCACGCTGAAGGCCGTGCCGATATCGCGAATGTCGGCGCCGCCCGCATGCACCGTGAACGGGCGCGTGCTGTCGTGCACCACTTCGAAAAACGCCGCCCCTTCGAGCGTCACGTCACGGGCACCATTCCCGAACGACGAGGCCAACACGAGGCGACTGCCCGGAGCCAGGACCACGGTGCTGCCATCCGGGAGGCGCACGGAATCGCGTTGTCCCACGGCGGTCTGATACTCACGCGGCGTCGTGCCACGGGAGCGGAACTGCGAAATGGCCAGGACCGCGAGCAGTCCGGCGGCAACCGCAACACCCGCCGTGCGCCAGCGTCGCGAGGTGGTACGCATCGGGGAAGCCGCAGCGCGAGGCGCTCCGCCCTGCTCCACCCGCAATGCCGGACGTACGGGCGGTGTGACGGCTTCCGCACCAGCCTCCGCCGCGATCCGGCGGCGCACCGCCTGCAACGCGACCTCGGGGTCGAGCACGCGATCGATCGCGGTATCGGCCACCCGGTCGAATCGGGCGGCACGGGTATTAACAAGCGAGACCAGCGCGGCGTCTTCCGGATGGGCGGCCAACCACGCCTCCACGACCGCGGACTCGCCGGCATCACTTTCGCCGGCGATGTAGCGGCCGATCGCATCCCAATCGGCTTCTGCTGGAACTGGACGGATTTCCTCGGACATGCCCGGAAGACACCGTGTTGGTGGAGTACCCTACGTCACCCCGGAAACGGGCGGCCTCGCTGGAGGCAAATCCCGACGCCCACGACACTGGCGGGCGCCGGTTTAGTATATCAGCGTACGACGAACCGGGCGCCCCACACTGGGAGCGATCCGTCCCGAGTCTTTACTTTCGCCTTCCTCGCCACCGCACGCCGTGACCGATTCCGATCTGCTGGCCCGTCTGCGCGACGGCGACCATGCGGCGTTCGACACGATCTTCCGGGAGTGGTATCCCCCGGTGGTGCGGGCCGCCAATCGGATCCTGCACGAGCCGGGTGTGGCCGAAGAACTGGCCCAGGACGTCTTCCTGGAACTGTGGCGTCGACGGGAAAGCTTGCCCGATGGCAGCAGCATTCCGGGATACCTGTTGCAGGCGGCGCGGAATCGTGCGCTCAATCATCTCCGCCACCTGCAGGGACGTCGCAAAACCCAGGTGTTCGTGGAAGCGCTGGTCGAACCGGCCGAGCACGCCGATGCTGACACCCAGGCCGCGGAGCTGGAGGTCGCCATCCGCGATGCCATTGCCGAATTGCCACCGCGCACACGTGAAGTGTTTCTCATGAGCCGTGAACGCAATCTTCGCTACAGCGAGATTGCCGAACAATTGGGTGTAACGGTCAAGGCCGTGGAAGCGAACATGAGTCGCGCGCTCCGCCAATTGCGTGAAAAACTGTCGCCCTTCCTGAACCGCGGCGACGACTGACTCAAACGCGCGACATCGTCGATCAACACACCTCCACGATGTCGAAGCCCCAATAGGGTGCCGCGGCGGGTCCGTGTTCCCTGCTCCGGACGCTCGTTTCTGGCGCCGACGACGATCGTTGGCGACGGCGGGCCCAACTTCGGAGTCTTTCCATGGCACGTGCACGCCTGCATCCGACACTCCTCGCCATCGCGTTCGGCACACTGACCGCACTCGGGGCGTGTCGCACGGACAATGTTGGATCGCCCGCCAATGCGCTCTCGTTCGAAAGTGCGCTGAACACCACGCCATCCGGCATGGAGTACGCGTCCTCCAGTTACGCAGCGGCGGCCAGCGATAGTGGCATGCCGTGGGGTGGCCCGCGACGCGGCGGTCCGGGTGGCCCTGGCGCGGGAGGTCTCATGGGTGGCGGTCTCGATGGTCACTTCCTCGGCACGTTCACACCGGGACGCGGTCCCGGACGTGGACCGTTCGGCATCCACATCGATTCCACCTGCGTGTTCGCCGCTGGCGCTGGAGAACTCACCTGCGGCCCCAACACCCGCAACGGTCTGACCGTGACCACGATCTACACCATCACGTCAACGGCAGGCGCGGCGCAGTCGAAGATCGACACCCTCACCACCAACGCGGTGCGCAGCCGCACCACGGTGAGTGGCACCACGACCCGCAGTCGCGATGGCAGCGTGACGGCCACAGTGAGCAGCCGCAGTGATCGCACAGTGACCGGCCTCGCGCCATCGAGCACTGAGCGCACCGTGAATGGCACGTCCTTCGGCACCGAGTCCGCTTCGGGCACCAATCGCGACGGGAACAAGTTCACGGCCACCCGCACCGCCGCAGACACCACCGTGGGTCTCGTGATTCCGATCTCCGCGACCAGCACGACGTATCCGAAAGCCGGCACGGTGACGCGCGTGATGTCCGCCACCACAACCCTCGAGGGCAGCGCGACGAAGTCCACATCACGTCGCGAGGTGCTCACCTACGATGGCACCGCCACGGCCAAGCTGATCATCACGGAGAACGGCACCACGAAGAACTGCACCGTTGCTCTGCCTCGCGGACGCCCGAGCTGCTCATGATGGACGAGTGATCGGCGCGCAAGTCTGATCTGATCTCTCTGCGACAACGGCCGAACACTCCGTGCATCGAGTGTTCGGCCGTTGTCGTGTCTGCCCTGCTCTGACGACTATTTGATGCGCAGGCCAATGCGATGTGACACCGGCCGACCACCACGCATGGGTTCCATTGCGTAGTCGATGGAGATGCGATCGACCGTCACACCAAGTCCCGCCGTCACCAGTGACTCATCCCGTTCGCGCGGCAAACGCAAGCCGTTGCGAAACAGGATCGACACGCCTTCGATGGGCACGTAACCCAACTCCACACCACCGGCCGGGCGCACGAACCAGTCGTCACCTTCCACGGTGACCTGCGCCTGCATGCCAAGGTCCCAGTGTTCCCACAGGGACATCGGCCCACCGCCCCACCCCACACCGATACGACGCGGTAAACTGGCTTTCACGCCGTTGATGCTGGTGCCGACACCGAGATTCTGCGCGGTGATGGAAAGCATGGCTGGCCCAAAGGGTCGGACCATGCCAACATCGAACGCCGCCACCCCATCGGTATTCGCGCCGATGCGATCTTCGGCGTACTTGACCGCCGCGCCAAGACGCAGCCCTTTCACGGTGCGGGCGATGCCCACCGTGAACGCACTGCTGCCCGCATTCACCGGCGTGACAGCGTTGGCACCATCGGAGAGATGGGTGGCACCAAAGCGCAGGGCATCACCGTAGTGCGCTGTCGGCGACTGCCAATGCAACATCTGGCCGGCCACGCCCAGAGTCATCGAACCAATCGTGGTAACAGTGGCGATCGATCCTGCCGTGGCCGCCGAGCCATAGCGTTGCATGGATACGGCCAAACCGCGCGCCGACGACAGCATGCCGGGATTGTACAGCATGGCGTCGGCATCATTGGACGCGAGCCCCGCGTTGGCCATACCCAACACCCGTGCGCTCGATGGCAAACGCAGTACGAGCGGACCTTCGATGGCGGACTGCGCGTGCACACGCGCCTGTGGCAGGAACGAGAGTGCGGCAACAACGGCGGTGACGGTCGCGACTACGCGACGCGACGACACGCCGCGCGACGGATTCTTCGAGATCAGTTGCGGATACCGCTTGCGGATTCGGAGGGTCATGCGTCAAATGAACGCCATGTCCCGCCCACTCGCCAGCGCACCCGCCGCCGACTGGCACCTTGGTCCCAATGTGCCGCAGTCCCGCCATCCTTGGCTCCAGCACCTGGGCCTCTGGTGGATGCGACGCACCGGCTGGCAGTTCGAGGGACAAATGCCCGACCTGCCAAAATTCGTGGTGATCGTGGCCCCCCACACGTCCAATTGGGATTTTTTCATTGGGCTGGCCGCCAAGTGGGCCCTCGGCTTTGGTACGAGCTGGTGGGGCAAGGCCTCGCTCTTCATCCCGCCGTTGGGCTGGTTCATGCGGGCCATCGGTGGTATCCCCATCGATCGGCACAACAAGGCCAATGTCGTCGAACACACCATCGCGGCGTTTCGGGCGCGCTCGCAGTTTGTGGTCAGTCTCGCACCGGAAGGCACCCGCCGACAGGTGACCGCCTGGCGCAGCGGCTTCTGGCATGTCGCCCAGGGCGCTGGGGTGCCGATCTGCTGTGTCGCATTCGATTGGGGGCGACGCGTGGTGCGACTGGGGCCGACCACTGAAGCACATGAAACGAACGCCACGGAAGGCATCGCCCGTATCCGCGCGCTCTACGCCGGGGTACAAGGGCGTCACCCTCAGTCGTAACACCACGGTGGCAAGAATATGACGCCAGCGTCATATTTATCGCGATCTTGCCCTTCCGTGCCGGGAGTCCGGAGCGGATCTTTTCCGTATCTTTCACGGAGAGACTTGCATGCGTGTGACGACTGTCGGCGTGGTAGGCGCCGGCGCCATGGGCAGCGGGATCGCCGCCCTCGCGGCGTCAGCGGGCTGCCGCGTCGTGCTGCTCGATATTCCGGGTGACACCGACCCGACCTCGCCCAATCGCAGTGCGCCGGCGCGCAACGGGTTGCAGAAAGCCATCAAGAGCAAACCCGCGTCGTTCATGGAAACGGCGGCCGCCGCGCGTGTGCGTACCGGCAACACCGAGGATCATCTCGCGTGGCTGGCCGAATGCGATTGGATCTGCGAAGCCATCATCGAACAACCGGCACCGAAGCAGCAGCTCTTCACGCGCATCGAAGCGTTGATGAAGCCAACGGCCATCGTGTCCTCGAACACCTCGGGGATTCCGATGGCGGTGTTGCTCGAAGGGCGCAGTGAGAAGTTCCGCCGCCGGTTCCTCGGCACGCACTTCTTCAATCCGCCGCGGTACATGCATCTGCTCGAAATCATCCCCACGCCGGAAACAGATCCGGCCGTGATCGGGGCGATGCGCGAGTTCGCCGAGCGTACGCTGGGCAAGGGCATCGTGATTGCGAAGGACGTGCCGGGGTTCATCGCGAACCGCCTCGGCGTGTATGGCATGGTCGCCACGATGCGCCGCATGCAGGAACACGGTCTGACCATCGACGAAGTGGACGGACTCACCGGCTCGCTGATCGGTCGCGCGCGCACGGCCACCTTCCGCACCGGCGATCTGTCGGGGCTCGATGTCTTGGCCCACGTGACCAAAGGCATCGGCGCTGCAACGGGTGAAGACTTTGCCTTGCCGGGGTGGATGCTGACCGACCTCGTGGCGACCGGCAAACTGGGCGACAAGACGGGTGGTGGTTTCTACCAGAAGACCAAGACCGGCACGCTCACGTACGACTGGAAGACGTCGCAGTATGTGCCGCAGCAGCGCCTCGAAGGGGGAGACATCGGACAGGCCATCCGTCTGCCGATCGCGCAACGTTTGCCTGCCGCGAAGGCGGTGCCTGGAGCACAGGGGGCTTTTCTGCGCGATCATCTGGTCGACGCGGCACACTACACCCTGACGCTGGCCTCGCAGCTCGGCTACGACCTCGTGGCGATCGATCGGGCGATGGAATGGGGCTACGGTTGGGAAGCCGGTCCGTTCCAGGTGATGGACGCGCTTGGCCTCGACTGGTTGCGCGAGGAGTTCCGTGCGCACGGTCTCGACATTCCAGCGCTACTCGATCTGGCACAGGGTTCGTTCTACAAGAACGGCGAATACCTCACGTTCGAAGGCACGTACGAGCCGGTACCGGCCATCCCCGGACGCATCTCGCTGGCGGGTCTCGCGCAAAGCGGACGTGTGCTGGAGGACAACGGGCTCTCGCGTCTCATCGATCTGGGCGACGGCGTGGCCTGCTTCGAGTTCCGCTCGAAGATGAATAGTCTGGGCGCCGGCGTACTGGAAGGGCTCGAGAAGTCGCTGCGCAAGATCGAGAAGCTGGGCTTCAATGGCCTCGTCATCGGCAACGAAGATGCGCGCGCGTTCAGCGTGGGTGCGGATCTGTCGCTGGTATCGTTTGCGATCTCTGCCGGTGCGTGGGACGACATCGCGGTGTCGTGCAAGGCGTTTCAGGACGCGGTGATGTCCATCCGTCGGGCGCCGTTTCCCGTGGTGGTGGCGCCGGCGGGCATGACGCTGGGCGGTGGCGCCGAGTTCACGTTGCATGCCGATGCGGTGCAGGCACACGCCGAGACGTACATGGGGCTCGTGGAAGCTGGCGTGGGGCTGATTCCCGGTGGTGGTGGCACCAAGGAGTTGCTGGTGCGTTTCACTGGCGAGTTGCAGCAATACGAAGAGGTGGATCTGTTCGCCGCCGTGAAGCGCGCGTTCAAGTTGATTGCGTTCGCAACCACCAGCACGTCGGCGCCGGAAGCGAAGGCACTCGGGTTCCTGAGTTCACGCGATCGCATCAGCATGAATCGGGACCACCAGATCGCCGATGCGAAGCGACGCGTGCTCGATCTGGCGCCGGGGTATCTCCCGCCGATCGAACGCACGGTGCGCGCGCTGGGCCGCGAAGGCCTGGGCAATCTCGAGTATGCCTTGTGGGCCGCCAAAGAAGCTGGCCAGGCCAGTGCGCATGACGTACGGGTGGGGCGTGCGGCAGCCTACGTGCTGTGTGGTGGCGACGGCGCCGCGCGTGATGTGACGGAACAGGATCTGCTCGACCTCGAGCGCGAGCAGTTCATGAGCCTCCTCGGTACCAAGGAGACACAGGAGCGCATCGCCTACACCCTCAAGACCGGCAAGCCGCTGCGCAACTGAGCGCGCGACAGGAGAAACGAGCAATGACCGAGGTCGTGATCGTCAGTAGTGCCCGCAGCGCCGTGGCCCGAGGCAAGGCCGATGGTGCGCTGGCCGCGGTGCATCCGGTGGATCTGTCTTCGGCGGTGATGAAAGCCGCTATCGATCGTGCGGGTATCGATCCCGAGATCATCGAAGATGTGCAGTGGGGCTGTGCGATGCCGGAGGCGTCGCAGGGGCTCAATCACGCGCGGCTGGCATGGCTGCGCGGCGGTTTTCCCGTGTCGACAGCGGCGGCAACCATCAACCGCTTCTGTTCATCGGGGCTGCAGTCGGTGGCCTATGCATCGCAGGCCATCATTGCTGGCCAGGGTGACGCCGTGATGGCCGGTGGCATCGAAATGATGTCGCAGGTGCCGATGTCGGGTTACAACGCGCGTCTGTCACCGGAGATCACCGAGTCGTACATCGGCATGGGCTTCACGGCAGAACGTGTCGCGAAGCGCTGGGAGATCACGCGCGAACAGCAGGACCAGTTTGCCTACGACAGCCAGCGCAAGGCCGTGGCTGCGTTGGCCTCCGGCGTGTTCGCGAAGGAGATCGTGCCCATCACCACGCAGCGGTACTCGTGGAAGGGCGCCGAGAAGACGGTGAAGGACGTGGTGTTCGATGTGGACGAATGCCCGCGTGCGGAAACCACCGTGGAGGGTCTGAACAAACTGCGTCCCGCGTTTGTCCCCACGGGTTCGGTCACGGCCGGCAACGCGAGTCCCTACTCCGATGGCGCGGCGGCCGTGCTGATGATGCGCGCCGACAAAGCGAAGGAACTCGGACTCACGCCGATCGCACGCTTCGTGAGTTTTGCGGTGGCTGGTGTCGACCCCGACATCATGGGCGTGGGGCCGATCAAGGCCGTACCCAAGGCGCTCAAGCGCGCTGGCCTCACCCTCGCAGATCTCAAACTGATCGAGTTCAACGAAGCCTTCGCCGCGCAGGCGCTGGCCGTCATCAAGGAACTCGATATGCCCACCGACATCATCAACGTGAACGGTGGCGCCATCGCCCTGGGCCATCCGCTCGGAGCCACCGGCGCCAAGCTCACCACCCAACTGGTGCACGAGCTGCATCGCCGCGGTGGCGGATACGGCATGGTGACCATGTGCATTGGCGGAGGTATGGGAGCAGCGGGGGTCTTCGAGGTGTTTTAACTGCTTGGACTGCGGGGGCTGGAACGACGGAAGCTGGTGAAACGGGAGCTGGGACCACGGGAGCTGGTGGGACGGGAGCTGGACCTACGGGGAAAAACGGGAGCTGGCACCACGGCTCCGCTGAAGCGGCCGTTGGTCCAGCTCCCGTTCTTACCCGTTCCACCAGCTCCCGTTTCACCAGCTCCCGTTCCACCAGCTCCCGTGGGTCCAGCTCCCGTCGTTCCAGCTTCCGCCCCACCAGCCCCGCAGTTCACGCCCCCTCCCAATCCGCCGAAGCCCTGCCGTACTACCGATCCAGCCGCCTCACGCGTCCCGTAGGCGGCATGACGATCCGGCCGTTCATGCGCTCGAGATGTTGCATGACCAGATCCGCCGTGCGCGGAAAATTCGCCGGCGTGCGTTCATGCTCGGCACACACCGCCGCCGCTTCGGGAATGCGATAGCCATCGCCACTCCGGCAGGCCGGGTACGTCACGAACGACAAACGCACCGTGTCATTCGGTGCGATCACACGCCCGTCGTCCCGGGTGAGCGGTCCGATCACCCGCGCACCACTCGGCTGGCGCGCGTCGAACTGGAAACGCACCCCGCTCACCTGCGGATAGGGCCCCCCTCCCAGTCCACCGCGGCGGATGCCCACTTCGATCAACTCGCGCAGGCGGGCACCGGTGATCGGGAACGTGACCGCGCGCGTTTCATCGGCAAACAGGAAGATCCCTTCGATCATGTGCCGTGTGATCGGGCCCGCCGGCATGATGTCGTCGAAACGCAGTGCACCGGAGTTGATTATCGCAACATCGGCATTGGTGCCCGCGCGCATCGCATCCACGATCATGTTGCCGAACGGACTCTCCCGCTTGGAGATGGAGTCGATGGCGTTGATGGGCTCGGGGGCGATGCCGAGCACACGATCGGGGCCAATGCGCCGCGTGAGCGTGTCGCGCCAACGATGCACCGCCGCACGGGTGACCGGATCGTCCGGCATGCCCGCGACAAAATGCACCTCCTGATCGTGCACGGCCCAGCCGGTGCCGCTCTTCGTGAACGTCACCAGATAGGCCGTGCGGGAGTTGGACACCGCCTTCACCACCACACGACCACCCAGTGCCACACGCTTGCCGTCGTGATCGTGTCCGCCGAGGATGCTGTGAATACGCGGTTCACGGGCCAGCGTCGTCGAATCCTCGTACATGAGCCGATGGGTGAGTCCCACAATCAGGTCGGCCCCCTGCTGCTGGAGCGTGTCGACCAGCGCCGTCGTCACGGAATCGGCGTTGCGGCAGCGCACATAGGCGGGATACTCGAGCACGATGTTGGTGCCAAAGATGCCGACCTTGGCGCCGGCCACACGGACCGTGTCCCATCCGCGCACCCCGGGAAACGCGGCACCATTCGACTCGGTGCAATTGCCAGACAGCCACCGGAACTTCGATTCACCCAACCGCGCCACCAGATTCGCGCGCGAACCGTCGAACTCGTGGTTGCCAAGTGCCGCCCAATCGAGACGCGCCGCGTTGAAGCCGTCCACCATCTGTGCACCACCGTACCACTTGCTCAGCACACTGGGTGACAGCACGTCACCGGCCAGCACGAACAGCACACGCGATCCGGTGACCCGCTCTACTGAATCGCGAAACGCCGCCACGCGCGCCAGTCCGCCTGTGCCATCACGCAGTGTATCGGTGACGTAGACGTCGTTGACCAACAGCATGCGCACCGTTGGCGTCGCTGAAGCCGCTGCGAGTGGGCCAGCAGATTCCGCACCACGTCCCGTCCGACAGGCCGCGGCGACGGCCACACACACACTCGCGAGCACCGCACCACGCCACATGGTGCGCCAGGACATCAGATGATGCTCCCCGCGTCCACGCCACGAATGGCGAAGACCCGCGCCACAGCCTGACCGATCTTGTTGTTCGGCGTGCTGGCCCCTGCCGTGATACCAATGCGCAGCGGACCCGTCGTCGGCAGCCACGACGACATTTCGTCTTCGTGGTGTTTGGCACCAATGCGACGATATCGCACGCGGTTTTCCGCGACGTCGATCTCATCGGGGTCCGCAATGTGATACGTCGGCACCTGTTCGGCGCACAACGCCGCCAGTGAGATGGTGTTGCTGGAGTTGTAGCCGCCCACCACCACCATCAGGTCGAGCGGATCACGCAACAGCTCCATCACCGCATCCTGCCGGTCCTGCGTGGCACTGCAGATAGTGTCGAAGGTGCGGAAATGCTCGGCGCGATGGGCCTCGCCGTACCCACGCGTCATCGACTCTCCAACGGCCGCCCCGATCGCCAGCGACTCACGCGCCAGCATCGTGGTCTGGTTGGCCACACCGACCCGCTCCAGATGCACATCCGGATCGAATCCATCACTGGCCGCCTTGGCAAACCGCTCCAGGAACGCCTCGCGCGAGAGCGGCTCACGGGCCGGTTGCACACCAGCCCGGTCCTCCAGGTAGTCCATCACCAGCTCCGCCTCAGCCATGTCGCGCACGACGAGATACTGCCCGCCATTGTACTTCTCCACCTGCGACGCGGTGGCCCGCGTCTCTTCGTGGTAGTACTTGCCATGAATCAGGGACGTGAACCCATCACGGGCGTAGGCCTCCACCCGTTTCCACACGTTGAGCACCGAACCACAGGTGGTGTCGACCACCACACACCCCAGCTCACGCAGGGTCTGGAAATCCTGAATGGTCACGCCGAACGCGGGCAGGATCACCACATCTTTGGGTTCCACAGGGGCGTAGTCGAACCCTTTGCCTTTCGCCGACAGGAAGATGACCCCCATCTCCTGCAGCTTGGCATTCACGTGCGGATTGTGAATGATCTCGCCAGCGAGGAAGATGCGTCGCTCCGGAAACTTGCGGCGCGTCTGGTACGCATAGTCCACGGCCCGCTCCACGCCGTAGCAGAACCCGAATTCACGGGCCAGGCGGATCGTGGTATCACCGGCCTCGAGCGCGTAGTCGCGCTCGCGCAGCAGGTCGACCAAGTGACCGGTGTAGTCAGCGGCCAATGTCTCCTGCACTTCGGCCTTGAGCCCAAATCCCTTGCGGATATAGGCACCGGAGGCGTCGGCGGCGGCGGAACCGGGAGCGCCGGTGGTGCGAACGCCGGCCGCGGTCGCCGACGTGTCTGACGGGGTATTCGACATACGTCTAATCTAGCAATTCGTCGGCAGGGCACGTCCCCGTGCCTGCGAGGTACAACCCAAGGTGTCGTGACCGCGTCGTGACGCGGGTCGGGGAATCCCCTCTGGCCGATTCGTGCGCACGCCCGCACCCTCCAAGCCATGTATCGGACCATTCTCGTACCCCATGACGGCTCCGCGCCCAGCGCTCGGACCTTGCCGCTCGCGGCCGCCATCGCCCGTCACACCGGCGCCGCTGTCCACGTGGCCATCGTACACGACCCCAGCACCTACATCCCGTTTGTGCCAGGCGAAGTGGCCATCCCCGTGTTTGACCAGGAACTCGTGGCCACACACCGGCAACACGACCAGAAGCTGCTCGACGGCGCGGTGGAGCAACTGCGGGCACTTGGCGTGACGGCCAGCGGCGCCCTGCTCGAAGGCACGGTCGTGGAGGCCCTGGTGGAGTATGCCCAGCAAGCGGCTGTGGACATGACCATCATGGGCACGCACGGGCGCAGTGGCTTCGAGCGCATGCGGTTGGGGAGCATTGCCACGGCCTTCCTCACGCGGGCGACCATGCCGGTGCTGCTGGTCCCGGCGGCCGACGAATATGTCGGCGACCACCTGCCTGGCGGCACCTTGTTGTGCCCACTGGATGGCTCGCCGTTCGCCGAATCGATGCTGCCGCACGCCACAGCCTTCGCCGAAGCGCTGGGACTCCGCATGCACCTGATCGGCGTCGCTGTGCCGCATGCCATTCCCATGGCGCCGTTCGGGGCAGAGGCACTCCTCGCAGACCACGACGCATTGGACGCCGAGGCGTCGGGACGCGAAGACTATCTCGAGCGGGTGGCGAGCGAATGCCCGGCTGGCACCACCTGGTCTGCCGTGCACGACATGAGTGTCGCGCGTGCGGTGCAGGACGCGGCCGGTGATCAGGGGGCTGGTGCGATCGCCATGGCCACACATGGCCGCGGCGGATTCAAGCGCCTCGTCCTGGGCAGCGTGACGGACGAAGTACTGCGTGGCGCCAAGGTGCCCGTTCTCGTGTACCGGAAACAGGACTGACCGACCGCCGTCTCAGTCGTTGTCAGTCATTCGAGGCGGCAAACAACTCGGGCGCCAGCCACGGGGCCAGCGCGTACGCGACCATCGGTTCGTAGGCGCGCTGGCGATCCACCAGACCAGCCGTGAGAATGCCCACTGCGCCCTGTCCGTGTTTGGTGCCGGTCACTCGGGCCACGGCGTCCATCGCGTATCCCAGCTCCTGCCCGTCGCGAATGCGCGCGGCCACGATGTCGGGGATGGGCATCGACAACGATCCGCCCATCCCCTCCTGTCCATTGGCATCCACCACCACGGCCCAGGCGCAGCTACGCATCGCGCCGTCGGGGAGAACCACGATGCCCCCTTCCAACCCGACCCCCAGCGTGCCCGCACCGGCCACCAACGCGAGTTGGGCCCGCTGCCTCGCACCATCCTGAGTTTCCGCGTCGCCCACGGGTTGATCCGGCACACCACTGGGCACCGACACGCCCATCACGTCGGCATCCGGAACGAGTCGCGTCACGATCGCACGCACCGCCGCGATCTTGACCGGATTGGTGGAGCCGACGACCACACGACGAAAAGAATCGAGCACGGGCAGTGAGCGAGCGGTGAGCAGAGCGTGGTCGCAGAGCGGGGACACCAAGCGCGGGCGCACAATTCCCTGCCGCGGCTTGCTCGCAGCGACCTGCACCCCAGTATAAGCTTAACCAACACCAACGGGCGCCCACCGCATGGGCGTTCACCGATCACCCCCGCTGCATGACCGTCTCGCACACCGACGCGCGGACTGTGGCGGCGAGCGAGCGACTTTCCGGTCCGCTGCCGCCCCGCACGCGCCTCTGGCTCGATTTCGTCAATACCGATGCCGCCGCGCAATCGCCTGGCGGGGATTTGTTGCGGGACTTCGAGGCGTTGCTGCACTGGTTGCAGCAGCAGGTGGCGGTCGACGATGAACGGGCGGCTGGTATCCGGCGTCGTGCCGTGTTGCAGCCGGCAGCCGCTGCGGCGACCCTCGTGGATGCCCGCCGCGTCCGAGCCGCCCTGCGGGCGCTTTCAGAACGCGGGGAACAGGTCGTCCGCGTACGTGACGACGCGGTGGTGGAGATCAATCGCGTGCTGGGACGCAGTGCGGGCACCCGTCGCATCGATCCACACACCGACGGTGGCTACACGCGCAGCTTCGTGCCCACGGGTGACGCCTTCGCCGGCCTGATGATCCCGATCGTGGAGTCGGCCGCCGAATCTCTGGTGTATCAGGAGCTGGGACGTATCCGGCGTTGCGCCGATCCCCGCTGTCATCGGGTGTTCCTCGATGCCACAAAAAACGGCCTGCGTCGCTGGTGTGACATGGGCACCTGTGGAAATCGGGCCAAGGCCGCGCGTCACCGGGCGCGGAGTGCGGGGGCGCGTTGAGTAAAGGCCTGTTCCGCGATGAGAGGTTTCGGCACTTACCACGTTTCGCATCGTCGCGCGTCGCGCTGTCGCGCTTCGTGTTGTCGCGTTTCGCATGATCACGCCACATACACCAGCGGGCACGGTCGACGCACAGGACCCGGCGCACACCCCGGATCGGGATCTCACACTCGAACGCGGCTTTGTCGCCTCACTGCGCTGGCTGGTCTCGGAAGGGGATGCCCGTGGCGTTCGACGCATCGCGGTGGAACTGCGCGCGTTGCGCGAGGCGCTGACCACGCTCGACGAGACCCGTCTTGCCCGCGACGAACATGCCCGACGCGCCTCAGAGCTCGATCGAGAACTGCACGCCGCCATCGCGATGCTCGGCCCGGGCACAACGGTCAACGGCAGCGGCGGCCTGGTACAGCGCCTCATACGCCTGCGGGAGCGCCTGGCCGAAGACACCATGTCGCGCGAACAACTGGCCGTCGAACGGGACGCCTGGCGGGCAATGTGTTCGTTGCTCACACAAACCCGCGCTGGCATGCAGGACCTGCTCGAGCGCACCGAACGCGACCATCGACGCACCTCGGCGGAAGTCGCCGTCCTGCGCGAACGGGTGGCGGAGCTGACGGCCATGCATGACGACACCGCCGCGCAAACTGCGCTCGCCCGACAGCAACTGGTCGACCTGCGCGAACAACTCACCCGCTGGAGTGGCACCGTCGAGCGGGCGTTGGGCGAATTGTTGCAGGGTGCGCGCGAGCTCGCAGACTGACCGCACACTCGGGCTGCCTACACATGCCGCGCACCGTCGACGTCACGCGGACGTATCTCGGTATCGAACGTCTGGACGACCTGATCCCGCCGCCTGGAGCAATCGACCCGGCGGCCGTTCCGCCACTCACCCTCGAGCGGCAGGAAGCCTGCACGATTCCCGAGTGGCGCACACTCTATGCACAGATCGGCGGGCCGTGGCACTGGCACGACCGTGATGCCTGGACCAACGACGCGCTGCGCGCGCACCTCGACCGCGATGCGGTGCATGTGTACGTCGTGCGTGCGGCAGGGGATTCTTCGACCGCCGCCGGGGGCATGCTCGAACTCGAACACCACGAGGACGGCAGCGTGGAGATCGTGTATCTCGGTCTCGATCAGCGATTGATCGGTCGTCGACTTGGCGCATGGCTGGTGCACCTCGCCGTACAGGAAGCCTTTCGCATCGACGGCGTCCGGGTGTGGCTGCACACCTGCACCCTCGACGCCCCCGCGGCCCTGCCCAACTATCTCGCGCGCGGGTTTTCCGTCACCCGTACCGAGCAGTATCAAACAGCACTGCCCGACTGAGCAGGCCGGCGACACGCTAGCGCCGACGGCGTCCCTTGCCCGGATGCCGATGGCCGCCGCGCCCCTTGTGCCCGCCTCCCTGACCACGTGAACCGGAACGCCCGTCGCCATCGCGTCCACGACGCGGTCCATGACGATCACGTCCCCGTTGGTCTTCACGCGCCCGATCGCGAGCAGCCCGTTCTTCGTCGGTGAATGGCAGATCCAACCGCTCCTGCAAGGTGAGCAGATCGGCCGCACGCACAGCTCCGCGTGCACCACGCACCACGATGAACCGCAGCACACGATCCAGCGCCGGCAACTCCTCTTGGACCAGTGTGCGCGCCAGCTTCTCGGGCAACCGGAGCCGCGCGACTTTCACGGCGGTGCCATCGTCGTGCTCTTCGAAGTCGTACTCGATGCCAACTTCGCGATCACGCACCTCCACCGTGTCAGGCAACGCACGCGCCGCCGCCAACTGCGCATCAGTGAGGAAATCGCGTCGATCGATCAGGAGTGGAATGGCACGAATCGCATCCCAGCTCGTGGCTTCACCGAAGCGCGACAAATACCATGCTGCCAGCTCTTTCTGGCCGAGGCGCGGTACGTCACTGCCAAGTCGCCGGCGCACTTCGCGAATCTCATCCACCACCGGCTGATTGCGGCGCACCGACGGATGACGCAATTCACCGCGGGCCGCCGCATCGGCGATCAGTTGCCGCGCGCCCTCGGCATATTCACCCACGAACACCGGCAACGGCTCCATCTCCCGTGAGAGATCGAACCCGTAGTAGGTGACCCGTCGCTGCAACAACACCGGACTCTGCTTGCGCTCCGCATCGAGCATGAGCTCGGGCGCGTGCCGATGCGCGTACTTCTGCACCAGATCCATCGACAACTGCGTGCCTTCGATCGCCGCGCGCGGCACACCGTGTCGATCGGCGAAGTAGCGCAGGGAACCCGCCACCGCTCCCCACGATCCACACACACTGGTTTTCGAAACACGCGCTTCGTGACCATCGGCCGTCTGCTCCTCGATGACGAGATCGAACGGCATGTACCGCGCCAACAGATCGGCGAACTGCCGATGCACCGCAGCACCGGCCAAGGGCATCGTGGTCGGCAAGGGCAGCCCCACCGAACGATACACACTGGCCATCGCGAGCGCGGCATCTTCGAGCGACTTCACCAGCACACCACGTTGCTCGGCCCAGTGTGCGATCCGCTCGGCGTCGAACATGTGGCGCGGCAACCCGAACACTTCACCGATGTAGCCACTGACGCGGAAACCCTCCGCATACAGGTTGTAGGCCGTCAGGTGATCACTGCCGCGCACCACCAGTCCTTCGAGTTCGCGCCCTTCGCGCGTCATGCGATGCAGCGAGTCGATACCGCTCATGACGGCGAGCATGGGCAGCAGCGCATCGTCACCATTGACGATGAGCTCCCCCCAGGCGCGTTCCACGGGCAGCGCTTCCACCGCGCGACCGTAGGGCGTGAGGTGGCCGTTTTCGATGAGGCCACGCGACTCGAGATGCGACACGGCCTTGCGGTATGACGCCCGATCGAGCGGCACGGGCAGGTCGAGCGCATCGGCTCGCACGCCGAGCCCCGCGCACGTCAGTGCCACGCGCTCCGAATCGCCGGCCAACTGAAATTCAGGCTCGGTGGGGCGCAGCGCTTCGAAGCGAATGTCGCGATCGCTGAGGATGAACACCCGACCGTCTTCCACGCGACCGTGCACACGCCCCGCCATCTGCAGGATCTCGTTCGAGCCCAGATGCACGCGGGTGAGCACGTTGCGGCCACGATCGATGATGTTCGTGAAGCGCGTGTCATTGATGATCACCGTGTCGAGCCCGGGCACATTGAGCGCGCTCTGCCCGGCGGCGGTCATCGCCAGGAAAAACGGCTTCGGGATCTCGCCTTCGAGAAACGGACGGATCACCCGAATGGGCTCCCCGCCGTGATAGTGCGCGGCACTGATGCGCGGAAAGCGGGTGCGCACCCATTCGGCAGCTTCTTCCACACCGGCACGCGTAGGGAGAAAGATCGCCACACCACGCGCCGATCGGGCCAGCTTCTGCAGGAACTTGTCGTCCAGGAACTGGAGAGGCTCTTTGCGCTCCACCTGCACCTTGGCGGCCTTCTTCGCGTCGAAAGCCGACACCTGCAGGACGTCGGCGCTTTCGAGGTAGCGGGCGTAGAACGTCGGATCGACCGTGGCCGAAAGCCAGATGTAGCGGCAGCCCACGCGCTTCCCCAGCGCGAGACAGAGCTCGAGTTCGGCGCTGGTCTGGTGGATCTCGTCGACGATCAGCGTATCGTGCGGATGGATGTCGCCATCCTGGAACCACCGCCGAGCGATGCCGGTGGTGATGATGACGACATTCCAGGTAGGCGTTTCGGGTGTGGCTTCCCGCTCGCGATTGACCACCCCGACCTTGAGTTCTGTGGTGCCAAGAATCGTCTCGGCGATCGGTCGGATCCCGAGGGTCTTGCCCGTGCCGGTACCCGCTACGATGCCGAACCCCTGACCACTGGCGGCCAGAGCCCGCAGGTCGTCGCCGCGGGTGCGTTCCAGAAACGTGTCGAGGTGTAGCCCCACTGCCAGCTCGATGGTTTCGCAGGCAGCCCGGGTGGGGGCGATGACAATGACCCGGCCCGTGGCGGGCTTGGCTGCCACGAAGGCATCCCGGTCGGGCGGCAAGTAACGATCCTGGGGAGTGCGCACCCTGCAAGCTACACCCGGAAGCGGGAGAGTTACGGGCTGAACCGGGGTGAGGTAGATTTTAAGACTGTTATGGTTCCGTTCGCTTGAAAGGCGGCCCGCAGGGGCCGGTCTTCACCTGTCTTCCGACGTTTCTCCCCCTTGCTGCGCGACGCTGTATTCCGCTCTGGTGCCCCGGCGCTGATCGCTTCGGTGTGCCTTTTGGCCATGGCCTACCTCGCCACTGTTCATCGTGAACGGCTGGCGGGTTATTGGACAGTGGCCTGGGCGCTGTTGCTCGCCAGATACGGGTGGAATGCGACTTTTCTGCCCTTCACGGACACATGGGTGCTGGTGGTCGCACTCGTGCTGCGCGTGGGCTTCAGCGCCACGGTACTGGCAGGCGCGTTTGCACTCCGTGGTGAGCGGTTTTCGGCGGCAGCCATTGTGGCGATTTCGTTGGTGGTGCCGCTGACAGGCTTTGGGATTGCGACGGCGGTCGGCAATTCCCAGATCACGCCGCTGGTGTCGATGGGTGCCATGCTCATCATGCTCGCCCTGGCGGCCTGGCGACTTGCCACGGCGGCCGGGCTGCCAGCCGTGGAGCGTATCGCCACTGCGACTGCTCTGGCGACCTACGCCGTGTTGTCGGTCATCTCGCCCCGCCTCGATGACTCAACGACGGCATTTCAGGTCGTGACCCTTGGCACCTGGGCGGCGCAGCTCATCACCAGCTTTGGGCTGCTCGCGACGTTCCTCCGTATCTCACACGACCGCCAGGTGTCGTCGCACCGCACGATGGAATCGCGCCTGACCGACGCACTGGGCGGTTTTGTGCAGTTGTGCATGCACTGCAAGTCGGTGCGCGACGAACGGCTCCAGTGGCAGCCCCTCGAACGGTTCGTCGCGCGCCGCACGTCCTCGAAGCTGTCGCACGGCATCTGCCAGGACTGCGCGAAAGAGCACTATCCGGATGACTGGGAAGATATCCAGCCCCAGAGTGCCTGAACGTGGTGTGGAGTGAACCACTCACTCCACGTGCAGAATACCGACGGCGCCCTTTTGGCCGTGCCCAAATGCATGGTTCACGAACGGGAATTCACCCGGAATATCGCAGATCAGGTCGAACACCAGACCACCGCCCGCGGGCACCGTGAAGGTCTGCACTCCTCGGATGGGATTGGCCGGTGGCGCACCGAGCCACACCGAGTCGAATTGTTCGCCGACCACGTGGAAATGACACGGGTGTGACGGCCCGGCTGCGACCACCCAGAACCGCACACGGTCACCGACTTTCACACGAATCGGTTCCTTCATGTACTGCCCCGGCCGACCGTTGAAACAGACATGATCGGGCAGCGTGGAGAGCATCTTCTGGTAGTCGGACACCTGCACCCCGCCATTGCCAGCCGAGAGATAGTACTCGCCCTGTACGAGCACGAATTCCTTGGCCGGCGGCAAGCCCTCACGCGGCGACACAATGAGAGCCCCGTACATGCCTGCACCGATGTGCATCAACACGGGCGCGGTGCCGCAGTGATACATGAACGCGCCGGCATACTTCGGCGTGAACGTGAACGTGACCGACTCGCCTTTCGGGACTGACCGAAAAGCGACCTTGGGATCGATCTGCGCTCCGTGAAAATCGATCGAGTGCGGAATCACCACATCGTTGGTCAGCGTGAATTCGATGGTGTCTCCCACGCGACAATGCAGGATCGGTCCAGGCACGTCGCCTTCAAACGTCCACGCGGACACCACGACATCGTCGGTGATGCGCACCGGCACCTCGCGTGCATGCCAATGCAGGACCAGACGGCCGTTGGCCGGTGGTGGTGGCAACTCCGGCGCATAGCGGTGATACGTGACGGCCGATGCATCATTGGCCACACCGGCGACGGAGGTGTTGGCATGATGTTCTTCACGAACCACTGTGGAATCGAGGCGGCTGTTGGAGTTATCGGGGTACTGTGTTGGCGGACTCTTGGTCGGCGGCGCAGCAGATGACTGCGCGGCGTCGGGCCGATCACATGCCGAGAGTGCAGCCATCCCTGGGATAGCCAGACTGAGTGCCGATGCACGTGTGAGAAATGTGCGGCGGTCGCTGGCGGCATCACTCGCGGCGATCAGATCGGACAGCCGCGGGGTCGGGTCATTTGACATAGTTCGGATATGTGACGGGATTTTCCGGAAAGACGCGAATACGCCTATTCTGCGGAACCAGCCCAATACCCGCAATCCTAATGGGATATGGCCGCGCCGTCGATGTGCGCGGCGCGGCGGTCCCTTTACCGCTGGATCAGTTTGGTACGCTGGCCATTGCGGAAAATCTCCACACGATCGGCACGCCCGTCGCGATTGGAGTCGGTCCAGACCTGCAGCAGTTCACCCTGCGCATCGAGGAAGATGGCGCGCCAGGGCGCGCCGCCACGCCCCTGCTCTGGCACACGCACGATGAATTCGTTCGTGCCGATCCACTGCATGACCTCCACGCTACCGCGGCCGTCGATCACGTCGAGCGCACTGCGCATCTGTGGCAGCACCTGCGGATACGCGCGGGACGCAAACTCGGGCAGATCGTCGCAGCGGCCGTCGCGATCGGTATCGGTGCACACCGGCGGCCCGTATCGCAGGTCGTCGCACCAGCCGTCGCCATCACGATCGAGACAGGTGGACGATCCCGTTCCGGGAGGACGCACGTTGGGGTTTTGCGTGAAATACCGCGGATCGACCACCGCACCGGGCACAACGACACCACCGGGCGTGATATACCCGCCCTGTGACGATTGTGGCCCCTGCGGTGACACCGCGCCCCCTGGATACGACGAAGCCGGCGAAGAATTCGCCGGCCGGTCGCCATACAACTGTTCGTCCGTGATCTTTTTCTGCTCCCAGGCCTCACGCGCTCGTCCATCGGGCGCCGAGGCCAGCGGCGGAATCAGGGGTGGCCCCTTTTTCTCACTGCTCTTGAGCCGGTTGACAGGCAGTTCATCCATCTTCTTGCCGCCCGACTTGGCCTTGTCTTCACCGTAAATCACGCGGCCGTTGGCTGGCTTGTTCCGCACCGCCGACGCGCAGTCGGTGGGAGCAGGCTGCTGCGCGGCCGGCACACCGTCGACCCAGACACGGCACATGCCGGCGGGAGGCAGATACTCCTTCGGCACCTCGACCTTCTCGACACGGCCTTCGCGATCACCGGCCTTGTCTCTATCGGTCTTGGCCTGTGCAGACGCGCGACTTGCCGACACGGAAAGGCCCAGTGCGGCAAGCGCGGCGAGAACACGCCAGGATGTGTGTTTCATGACTACCTCCAACAGGACCTCTTGCCGTCCACCATGGATGGCATGTCAGGGCTCCCGACGGTCTCTAGCGCAGGGAGCGTGCCAACGCGTTCAGGCCGGCTCATGCACCGTAAGTATCGGCAATACGGTACCCTGAGGATAGTACCGGGATCCGGTTCCCCTCAGCATGTCCTTCTCTGGGGACAGCGGAGGCAGTCTCAGGGGACATATCGGATGCCGAAACAGAGCTCTGGTGCGCGCTCAGTCCCCGAACGAGATCCCCATCATACGCGCGGCCTGCACGACATCGTGCGACGGATCCACCCGCTTGGTCTCGGCCAACACCTGCTCGATCGGGATGGTCACCAGATGTGGCGACTGCAGCGCCACCATGTGGCCCCACTTCTTGTCGGCCACGGCCTGCACCGCCGCCGCTCCGAACCGGGTCGCCAGCAAGCGATCGTAGCCGGTGGGACCACCACCACGCTGCAGATGTCCGAGCACCATGGCGCGCGTCTCTTTGCCGGTCTTGCGCTGAATGTCAAAACCCAGGCGCTCGGCAATGCCACCCAGTCGCCGGTCCTGCCCCGGCAGGGACTCGCCAATGATGGACTCCTGCCCCCCACGGGGCTTGGCGCCTTCGGCCACGACGACAATGCTGAAACGCCGCCCCGTGGCGTCGCGGGCCATGATCTTCTCGCAGACCTTGTCGAGATCCCATTCGATTTCCGGGATCAGGATCACGTCGGCGGTGCCGGCCACACCGGCATGCAGCGCAATGAACCCAGCTTCGCGGCCCATCACCTCCAGCACCATCACGCGGTCGTGCGACTCGGCGGTGGTGTGGAGCTTGTCGATGGCTTCCATCGCCGTGTTGACGGCGGTATCGAAGCCGAATGTGGTGATCGTGCCCGCCACATCGTTGTCGATGGTCTTGGGCACGCTCACCACCCGCACGCCCTTGGCCACGAGCTTCTGCGCGATCGCCAGTGATCCGTCACCGCCGATCGAGATGATGGCTTCGATGCCGAGGTTGCGGGCGTTCTCGACCAGCTCGTCGGAACGATCCACCGTGCTCCACGTGCCGTCCGGTGCCTGAACAGGATAGGCGAACGGACTGCCGCGGTTGGTGGTCTTGATGATCGTGCCGCCCTGACCGGCGATCCCGCGCACGGTGTCGGCGGTGAGCGGGACGATTTCGTCTTCCCCCAGCAGCCCGGCGAAGCCGCGCTTGATGCCGAGGACGTCCCAGCCACGGGTGCGCGCCGAGAGGACGGCGGCGCGAATGACGGCGTTCAGACCGGGAGCGTCGCCGCCGCCGGTGGAGATGGCAATGCGCATGTTACCGAAAATAATCGGAGGTGGTCGAACCGCGATGCGTAATTCCGGACCAGGCAGCGACGTTCCGGTGACACACCCGGCTCCTCGCGAACCCATCTTCGTCTGCCCAACGGGTGCACTACATGACGCTTCACGCGGTGCATCGGTTGCGACAACGCCCACAACTTGCCACTGACGCCGTCACCGCACCGATCTAGCGCACTCGGCGTTCGGAGGAAACCCGCATATGTCGCCGACTCGTCGCGGATCCACCACCATCGAGCAACTGGTGACGATGACCATTCTCGCGATCACCGCAACCATCGCGCTCGTGGGCGGTGGTCCCGTGCTCGATGCGGCGGCCGTGGAGGCCGCGACGCAAGAAGCCGCCGCGCTGTTTGCGCTCGCCCGAGATCATGCATTGGCCACCGGCACCCCCACTGCGGTGCGCATCGACGGCCCGGCACAACACCTCATCGTACATGCGGCACGCGACACCATCGCCATTGCCCGCTTTGCCGAATCACACGTACGCATTGAAGCCTCCCGCGACTCCATGGCATACGGCCCTTCTGGGCTTGGCACCGGCGCCGCCAACCTGCGTCTCACGCTGACACGCGGGCACCGGGCCGATACCATCACCGTCTCTCGCCTCGGCCGGGTGTCCCACCTGTAGCCGTCCCGTACATCCTGCGTGAACCGGCAGCAACACCGGTCCGGTCAGGTACCGAAATCGAACCCGGGCACACTGACGCGGGGAATTTCCTGGCCGATGGTGCGTTCGATGGTACGCACCATGCCGATCTCTTCTGCCGACATGAACGTGTATGCATCACCCGTGCTGGCCGCGCGACCGGTACGGCCGATGCGGTGCACATAGTCCTCGGGCTGCTGCGGCACGTCGAAGTTGATCACATGCGTGATGCCCGAGATATCGAGTCCACGCTGCGCGATGTCGGTGGCCACCAGCACGCGCAGCTTGCCCGACTTGAAGTCCTCGAGCGCCTGAATGCGTTCGCGTTGCGACTTGTCGGCGTGCATGGCCCCGGCGTGGATCTTCGCCTGCGCCAGATCACTCACCACCCGATCGGCGCCACTCTTGGTGCGCGTGAACACCAGCACCGACTCGTGATCGCTGTTGGTGAGCAGGTGCACCAGCAGTTCGTTCTTGCGATGGCGCGGCACGGGGTACACGGCGTGGGTGACGGTGGTGGCTGCCGACGAACGACGCCCCACCTGCACCACCACCGGCTTGCGCAGATACTTCCGACCCAGCGCTTCGACTTCCGGCGGCATCGTCGCGCTGAACAGTAGCGTCTGCCGATAGCGCGGGATCTGGTCGACGATGCGGTTGATCTGCGGCGCAAACCCCATGTCGAGCATGCGGTCGGCTTCGTCGAGCACCAGCGTTTCGAGGTATGTGAAGTCGACGTTGCGCTTCTCGAGATGATCGAGGAGACGGCCTGGCGTGGCGACCACCACATCCACACCGCGACGCAGCGCCTTTTCCTGCGGCTCATACCCAACGCCGCCGTATACCGGAATCACATCCACCGGCGAGCGACTCGAGTATTTCCGCACACTCTCCTCCACCTGGAGACACAGTTCGCGGGTGGGGGTGAGCACGAGGACGCGGGTGCGGCGCGGGCCACCGAGCAGCCGATGTACGACGGGGAGCGTGAAGCTCGCCGTCTTACCGGTACCCGTCTGGGCCAGCCCAATCAAATCCCGCCCCAGCAGGGCCAGCGGAATAGCCTCACGCTGAATAGGAGTGGGCCGTTCGTACCCGGCATCGTGCAGGGCATCCAGCAGCGGGCGTGCAAGCCCGAGGTCAGCGAAGGTCACGTCGCCGACAAGCGTTTCAGGATCGATGACAGTCATGTTCAGTGCCGGAAACCTAATCACTCCGGGTCCGGATGCGGGGAGTCCCCGTCGACTATCGGATCTCCAGGGTGCGTCCGGCCAGTCGGGCGATGAGCGCCAGCCGGAACGTCACATCGATGGACGCCCCGGCTGGCCGCTCCCGATCGGTGAGGATCATCGACGGCCAGGCCCAGTCGGGGACATTGGTGGGCATCACCACGGATCGCCGGGGCACCCACACATCGCGACGATCCCGATCGGCCAGCAACCGGTCGAGCAGGCGTCCCCACCCCTCGTGCCGTTGCAGGAAACCCATGCGGGCCATGGTCTCGAGCCAGGTCAACGCCGACGGCATGGCCGCATCGAGATCACCACGGGTCGCCATGAGGTCACCCAACACCAATTGTGGCTGCTCGAGCTGGCGCGATCCGATCTGTTGTACCGCCGCCTGCCGAGGCCAGGGTTGGCTCACATAGGCGTAGAGACGCTCCATGCTCTCGAAGTGCTCGCTTCGGAACTGCGGCATGAACGCGAGCATCTGCAGAAAGTGAAAGGAGGGCGGCTCCGCGTCGGCCGCCAGCAGATGTTGATTGCCCACCCGCACCCAGGGCTTGGCAGCCAGTGGTGAGCGCAGGAAGTCATCCACGCGTTGCAGCAACCGACGGGCAGCACCGCGCAGGCGTGGATCGGACTCGAACCCGGCCTGTGCGAGCGCCGCGGCCGCCGCTTCCCGCAGTTGATGCCGTCCCCGAACGACCAGCTCCTCGTCATCCAATGCCGGGCGCAGCTCCGCCATCAGCGTCGGATCGTCATCGGCGGCGAGCAAGCGGAACAGCCACCGTCGAGCGGCCGCCATGCCGGGCGATTCACGGTCCCAGCCCAGTTCCAGCAGCGCCCGGAAGGCGACAATGCTCCCGGCCTGGTCCACCCCATCGCCGTCTGGCACGGTGAGCCACCCGGCGGGCCACTGGCCGTCCGCATCTTGGCGTCCCAGCAATTGCCACCCACGCCGGCTGCCATACGGAACCAGTGACCAGCGACCGGCACTTGGGGCGGGCATCGCGAGCACGTCTCGCATCAGCCGCACGGCGATCACCTCCCCTCCCTCCTGCATCAACCAAGTGGCGGGCACCACCACTGGCGGCGGAGGAGGGGGCGGCAAGACTGCCACCGGGCGAGGAACCACCGGTTCCCCCGGAACGAGCACGAATTCGGTCGCGTCAGTCGGCGACGAAGGGAGAGTCGTCACAATCGCGCTATTGTACCCCTCCGCCGAACAAGCGCCAGAGGTCGGATGGCACCATCGTATGTGAATTTCACGGCTCAGTTCGGCATTTCACCCCACATGAGGGGCCACTTAACACCCCCGCAAGCATCGACGTCTACCTTGGGCCGCATCTGCGGTGTGAAGCCCGCGATGGCGCGCCTGCGCCGTCTGCGAGGATGAACCTCCCGACTTGGGAACCCCATCGATGAAGAACACGCTTCGCCTGATCGCTGCCGCTGCAGTCCTTGCGATCGCTGCGCCCGCCTACGCCCAGGGTGGCGGTGGTGGTGGTGGCATGGGCCAGATGTCCCCTGAACAGCGCACCGCCCGCCAGAAGGAGATGCTGTTCAAGGACATCACCCTCGACGCGGCGCAGACCACGAAGATCGACGCCGTCTTTGCGGAGTCGATGAAGAAGCAGCAGGAGCTGATGCAGTCCGGTGGCATGGAAGCCATGCGCAGCCCCGAAGGGCGCGAGAAGATGCAAAAGCTGAACGCCGACCGGAACGACGCCATCAAGGCGGTCCTGACGGCGGACCAGAAGAAGAAGTTCGACGAGAACGTGGCCGCCATGCCGCAGGGTCGCCCACGCGGCGGTCTCTGAACGAGTCCTGAGTGGCGCCTGAACGACCGCCGATAGCGGCCGAAGCGTGACAACGGGGGCACCACACGGTGCCCCCGTTGCATTGCAGGGATTAGCGTTCTGGGTCATGCCGGCCGCTCGCCTTTCCACCCCTGCTCACACCGCTGCCTGATGCGCGGTGAGTTCGTCGACCTCGACGGGGTCCGGCTGTACTGCTACGCCTTTGGTCACCGGGGTGCCGGTGATCCGATCGTGCTGGTACATGGCTCGTTCACCTCGTCGCACCTGTGGCAGGATGTCCTGCCGCGGCTTCCCAAGGGACACCGCGTCCTCGTGCTCGACCTCCTGGGCCACGGACGCTCGGACCCACCAGGGACGCATGCCCTGACCGTGGCCGCACACGCACGGCGCCTAGGCCAACTGCTCGATGTCATGGGCGTGCAACAAGCCATGCTGGTGGGGCACGGCATGGGCGCCGCCGTCGTGGCTCGCTTGGCGCAGGAGCAGCCCGCGCGGGTCGGTCATCTGATGCTGGTGAATCCCACCATGTTGGCCGGCTGTCCCGCCGATGCCGTGATCAGCCACCGACTCTCCCGGCTCACGTGGTTGGTGCCACTTTGGCGTCGACTCTCGCCGGCCTGGTTGGCGTCGGCCCTGCACAGTGCCCTGTTGCCCTGCTTTGCTCACCGTGACACCGGCGCACGTTCGCTGGACGTGTACCTCATGCCGTTCCGGCTGCGCGATGGCCGTGACGCGGCCTGCCAGCAATTGCATGACCTGCGGGCCTCGCGCGCCGACACCGTCGATGCACTCGCCCCGAAGGCACTGCACTGCCCGACCGCTCTGGTCGTCGGTGCGAACGACCCGTTCCTGCCAAACGCCCGGGTCGCCCGGTTGCGCACGGCGCTGGAATCCGCGACCTCAGGGCAGCTTTCAGTGCACACGCTGCCCAGCGTCGCACACGTGACTCCCGAAGAGGCACCTGACCGCCTCGGCACACTCGTGAGTGAACTGCTCACCCGCTGACGTGTTCACGCGAGACTCCATCGATTTTCACTGCGTTCACCTGACACCGACATGTCCACGGACAGACTGGCCACCATGCGCGCCATGGCTGCAAAGCAGCCGAACAATGCCCTCGCCCGATTCGGCCTCGCCAACGAGCTGCAAAAAGCCGGCTTACTCGATGAAGCGGCAACCGAATTCTCGGCCTATCTCGCCATGCACGATGACGAAGGCAACGCCTGGCTGCGATACGCCGACATCCTGCACGCGCTGGGACGTCACGACGAAGTGCGCGATGCGGTGACGCGTGGTATCGACGCGGCGCACCGCTACGGGCATTCCGGATTGGTGGCCGAGTTCGAAGAGCGCGGCTACTGAACGTCAGAGCCGGCGGCTTTCTTCTGCGGCGTCGATGACGTAACCGAGGTCGCGCGACAGGGCGCGTGCCTCCTGGGTGGCGCTGGTGATATCCTCAGCCGCCGCCCCCACCCCCATGGTGCGCAGCTTCACGATATCGAAGCGCAGCGTGCGCAGTGCCATCGAGGCACTTTCGAGTTGGCGCTGCATGGTATCCCGCCGCGCCGACAGCTCTTCCAGCGACGACACCTGTCGCGAAAGCAGCGACAGCCGGCGGTCGCGATCCGGTGACGTTGACGGCTCGGCTTCCGTCGCCGCAAGACGAGCGCTCAATTCGCCGTGCAGGTTGCCGGGCAGATCCCGATCGAGGCGCTCGAGTCCTGATGCCAGCGCTCCCACCCGTTCCATCAACGCATCGGCTGTCGGTGCGACATCGGGGATCATATCGCGGTCTGCGGCCGACAGTTTGCTGGTGACATCGGCAATGACCAGTCGATCGTCAGCCGCATTGCGCACCGTCTCGGCAAAGCGGGAAGCCATCACGGCGGGCCCTGCCACCCGATCGAGCAGCTCCTGCACCTTGGCGGAATGCGGCCGCACATCGGATACCGCCGCGATGCGTTTCCACTCTTCACCCAGCGCGGCGGACGGCGAAATACCCATGCGCCGCAGCTTGATGAAATCGACCAGCGACAACTGCGCCCCAATGACCGCACCGATGATGCCGGCCACAAAGGGCACGGCCATCGGATCGACATTGAAACCGGCACCAATGAACAGGCTCACCGCCGCGCCGACCGACGCACCGGCGGTCCATTTGAGGTGCCGTCGGAATCCCATCACTCGGGCGGCGATGCGTTCGGGGGTGGTCACCGCACGCGCAGCGGCCTGCATCGCCACACGCAATTCATCGCGTTGCGCGACGCGCGCCACCGACGTGTCGTGCTTGCGCTGATCACGTACCGCCGCGCGCCACCCTTTGAGGGCTTCCTTGTTGGCCTTGCGCCACTCGCGCGTCGTGCGCCGGTCGGCGCCATCGGGCAGCGGCGGCAACTGCGGAATGGGTGGCAGCGCGCCCGGTGATGGCAGCGCGCGTGGCGCCGGCGCGGGCTCGAACACTTTGCGCGGCGCCCAGTCTTCGGCCCGATGACCGAATCGCTCGAGATCCCGATCGGGCCGAGGCTGCGGTATGGTCGCGGCGGTGGCGCCATGCATGGAACCATCGCGCTGCACACGACGAAGTGCGTCCCGCAATTGCAGGGCGTTCTCCCACCGATCCTGCGGACGCTTCGCGAGACAGCGTTCCACGATCTCGGCGAGGGCCCGTGGCGCGTCGGGACGCATGGAACGCAGTGGCGGCGGCGTGTCGCTGACATGTTTCATCAGCATCGCCGGTGTGCTGCTGGCCTCGAACGGCAGACGCCCGGCAAGCATCAGATATCCCACGATGCCCACCGAATAGAGGTCACTGCGTCCATCGACCTCCTTGTCGCCCATGGCCTGTTCAGGGCTCATGAACGCCGGCGTGCCCACGGCAATACCGGTCTGCGTGAGTCGGGACCCACTCTCGGCGGCACGCGCGATACCGAAGTCCGTCACCATGGCCCGGCCGGACTCGCGGTCGAGCAGGACGTTGTCAGGCTTGATATCGCGATGCACCACACCTGCGGCATGTGCATAGGCGAGCGCATCGGCCATCTGCTCCATGACTTTCGCCACGAAGGCAAAATCCGGACGTGTTTCACGCAGAATGCGGGCGGCGAGACTTTCACCGCGCACAAGCGCCATGGCGAAACACACCAGTCCCGCCGCCTCATGCACCGCATAGATGGGCACAATGTGCGGATGATTCAGGCGCGCGGCCGTCTGCGCCTCCCGGACAAAGCGCTCGCGCACATCGGGGCGGAACGCCAGATCCGGCGGCAACACCTTGAGCGCCACGGGCCGCTGCAATCGCACGTCTTCGGCCGCGTACACCACGGCCATGCCCCCACGACCGACTTCTTCGTGGATCAGGTATTGCTCGCCGATCGCGGCACTGACACGATCGCGCAGCAGCGCCGCATCAGTACCATGAGCTCCATTCGCTCCTCCTCCGAGCGGGGCTGGAGCGCGGTCGACAGGAGTCATCGGCATGGACAGTGACCGTGGTGACTCGTGCGACCGCTCAGGTGCCCGAGCGTGCGCTCGTGAGGTCGCGCACCTCAGCGGCGGCCTGCACCGCGATATCCACTTCGCGCGCCATGGCCATCGCCTGCTCCGCCACCAGCGTCACACTCTGCACGGAGCTGTTGCCAGTACGCAGCCGCACCAGGTCGAGTCGCACATTCTCGAGCGCAATCCGGCAGTTCTCGAGCTGCGCACGGCGCGTCTCGAGCTTCTTCTGCGAGTCGATGAGTACACGCCGCTCACGACGCAACGCGGCCAGGCGCCGCACACGCGACTCACTACGCGAGGTATCCAGTGGATTGGCCTCCGCTTCGAGCGTCGCAATCTCGGATTCGGTGCGCTGCAACTGTTCGGGGCTGCTGGTGACTTCGATCAGCGCCAGATCCTTGGCGATGACCTCGACCTTGCCCACGAGGTCCACCGCCATGCGCGCGACGTCCGGAATACGTGAGCGCTCCGTATTGGGCAGCGTGGCCAGCAAACGTCCGATCTCTTCACGATCGGCCCGTGCGCCGCGCACGAGCTCCAGGTAGCGCCCCAATTCATCGTCGCGCACGGGAGCCCCAAGGGCCTGTGGGATGTTCATGCCCGGAGCCACGCCTGACGGCATCCCCCCACGCGGCTTGGAGCTCAGGGCCCCCTTGAGACGGCCCCGCAGCTTGCCCTGGGCGCGCAGCTCTTCGCGCTTCTTGCTGCTGAAGGTGGCGTTGATGCTGTCACCCATGTCCTCGAAGACTTCGCCGAGCATGCGATGCCGCGGCTGACGCAGCACATCGCGCCAATCGAAATCGTCGGACCAGAGCTGTGCGTATTTCCACGCGATGTAAACCGTCCACAGCGTGGTGATACCGAAGAAGTCGCCGTTGCTGAAGATGCTGAGCAGCACCATCGGCGTGTTGACGAACAGGTACACCGCGAACCGACGACGGAACTTCACGACCCGCGGGTCTTCGAAGCGGGTGGTCTCTTCGAGCGTGATGCTGTCGTTCGTGTCCTGCCGGTATGGCACAGGGGACTGCCCCGCACTGCCATACGACGCCGGCGTGGACGTCAGCGTGCGCGACTGATACGCCGGTGCCTGATAGCCCGGCGTCCCGTAGTGGCTTCCAGCCTGTGCACCGCCTCCGCCGTTGCCCGACATTCCGCCCATCGGCATGCCACCGATCGGTGCGCCGTTGAACGTGATGGGGCGGTTTCCGGGCGACGTGACCGCCCCGAGCGGCATCGGCGGTATGAGGCCCGTCTTGACGGCCTGCGTCAGTTCGGTGGCGCTCTGAAACCGGTGATCCGGGTTCTTTTCCAGCAATCGCATCACGATGGCGGCCAGATCGGGCGGCACATCGGGACGCCGCTGCGAGATCGGCACCGGCATTTCGGCCAGGTGCTTCACCAACAGGGCCGGCGTGGTATTGCCAAGGAACGGGGGCTCACCGCACAGCATCTGGTACGCCACGATGCCCAGCGAATACAGATCGCTGCGGGCGTCGAGATCCCGGTCACCCGACGCCTGCTCGGGGGACATGTAGGCCGGCGTGCCGATCGCCACACCCGTGGCGGTCAGTCGGGAGGTCTCCCCGCTGTCGCTGGCCGCCCGGGCGATGCCAAAGTCGGTCACCAGCGCCCGGCCGTCGATGCCGTCGAGCAGGATGTTGTCGGGCTTGATGTCCCGGTGCACCACCCCACGCGCATGGGCGTAGGCGAGCGCATCCGAGACTTCCTGGAGCCAGCGACGCGTTTCTTCGATGGGCAGCGGCCCGCGCTTCTGCAGCTTCGTGGCGAGGTTGTCGCCATCGATGCAGGCCATGACAAAAAACACGAGGTTCCCGACTTCGTCGACCGAGTAGATCGGGACGATGTTCGGGTGGCTCAACTGGGCGGCCGTTTCCGCTTCACGCAGGAATCGTGACCGCACGTCCCGCCGGAATGACAACTCGGGCGGCAGCAGCTTGATGGCGACATAGCGCTTGAGCCGCCGATCGCGCGCCCGATAGACGATGCCCATGCCCCCACGACCGATTTCCTGATCGAGCTCGTAGGTGGCGCTGAGCGCCTGCTCCACGTGCGCGCGGAGCTCGACGTCTTCGGCATGTGGGGCTACGGGATCGGACACTCGAATGGGATCGGGGACAGACCTGATTGACCTCCCTAGTGTAGCACCCGGGAGTATGGGGCGACAGCATCCGGAGGGACCAGCGGCTGAGATCGTGCTCCGATCGGCCGTCCCGGCAGGCTGTTGTCAGCCCCTACGTCATCGGGTCAGGGAAAAGTTGCAAACCCTGCCGCGATGGCGTAAACCGGACGGTGCGGATCGTGCCATGCATTGGGCGCAATTCCTCTTGCTCAGGATTTCTCATGGGTCAGCGTCAAACTCTTCCAGTCCTGCCACTGCGCGGGACGGTCATGTTCCCCGGGATCACCGCGCCGATTGCGGCGGGGCGCCCGGGCACCCTGCGTGCCATTGAAACGGCCCTCAAGGGTGACCGCCTGGTCTTCGCCGTCGCCCAGCGCGACAACACCGAAGAGCCGGCGCCGGACATTCTCTTCACCACGGGCGTCATTGCCCGCATCGGGCAGGTGCAGCGCGGCCTTGGCGGCGTCCAGCTCCTGCTGCAGGGCGAGCAGCGCGCCACGGCCCTCCACTACTCCGAAGTGGAGGGGCATCTCACGGCGGTGATTGTCCCGGCCGAGGAGATGATGCCGCTGGATCTCAAGGATCCGGCCTTCGAGGCGCTCCATAAGGAAGCGCGCGAACGGGCGGCGGAACTGGGCGAAAAGCGCGGTCTCCCCGAGGAAGTCGTGCACCAGGTGCTCGATTCCGTCGAGGACGCCGGTCGCTTCGCCGACCTCGTCGCCGGTTACATCGAACTCACCGTGCCGGAAAAGCAGGGGCTCCTCGAAACGCTCAGCGTGGAGGAACGGCTGCGCCGGGTGCTGGTGCACGTGCAGCGCCAGATCGGCCTCCTGGAAGCCCAGGAAGACATCAAGAGTCAGGTGCAGGAGGAACTGGGCGAGCGCCAGCGCGAGATGTTCCTGCGCGAGCAGCTCAAGGCCATTCAGAAGGAGTTGGGTGACGATGACTCCAGCAAGGAGATCATCGAACTGCGCGAAAAGCTCAGCAAGCTCGAACTCCCCAAGGAGGCGCGCGCGGAAGTGGAGCGCGAGCTGGGACGTCTCGAACGGGCCGGCCGCGAAAGCATGGAAGCGCAGGTCATCCGCACCTATCTCGAGTGGATCGCCGAGCTGCCGTGGAATGAGCGCTCGGATGACCATCTCGAACTGGCCCGGTCGGGCGAGATCCTCGACGAGGACCACTACGGCCTCAAGGAAGTGAAGGATCGCATCCTGGAATTCCTGGCGGTCCGTCAGTTGCGCGCCCAGCAGGTGGCTGCCGAAGTGGCGACCACGGGTGAATTCCCGGTGTCGAAACTCAAGGGCGACACCTCGGATGCCAATCCGGCACTCAGCACCACGGCCAACGAAGACCGGCAGATCACGGACACGCGCGAAGCCAAGTCCCGTGCCATGGCACGCGGACCGATTCTGCTGTTCAACGGCCCGCCGGGCGTGGGCAAGACCAGTATCGCGAAATCGATCGCGCGCTCGCTGGGCCGTGAATACGTGCGTGTCGCGCTTGGCGGTGCCCGCGACGAAGCCGACATTCGCGGTCACCGGCGCACCTACGTGGGTGCCATGCCGGGACGCATCATCCAGGGGATGAAGCAGGCGGGCAGCCGCAATCCGGTCTTCCTGCTCGACGAAGTCGACAAGCTGGGGCAGTCGTATCAGGGTGACCCGTCGAGTGCCCTGCTCGAAGTGCTCGACCCGGCGCAGAACGATTCGTTCACCGATCACTATCTGGGCGTGCCGTTCGACCTGAGCGAAGTGCTGTTCATCGCCACGTCGAACTTCATCCAGAACATTCCCGGTCCGCTGCTCGACCGCATGGAAGTCGTGGACTTCTCGGGCTACACCGAGCGGGAGAAGAAAGAGATCGCGCTGTCGTACCTCATTCCGCGGCAGCTCGAGGAATCCGGTCTCGCCGGGCGTGGCCTGTCTTTCACCGACGATGCGGTGATGAAGGTGATCAGCGAGTACACCCGAGAGTCGGGCGTGCGTCAGCTCGAGCGCCAGCTTGGCGCCGTGGCTCGCAAGGTGGCGCGTCGTGTGGCCATGGGAGACAGTGGCACGATCGACGACAAGGTCATCAGCGCCGACGAAGTGCGTGAACTGCTCGGTCGTCCCAAGGTGCACCCCGAACGGGCGAACGAGCACGACGAGGTGGGTATCTCCACCGGCATGTATTACACGCCGATGGGTGGTGACATCATGTTCGTGGAAGCCAGCATCCGGCGCGGGATCACTCGGTCGAGCGACGAGGAAGAGCCCACGCGTGTTGGTCCCATCGCGCTGATTCTCACCGGACAGCTCGGCGATGTGATGAAGGAAAGCGCCCGCGCAGCGCTGACCTACGCCACGAACAACGCCGACCTGCTGGGCATCCCGCGTGAGCGGATGCAGAGCGCGAGCGAAGCGCACATTCACGTACCGGCGGGCGCCATCCCCAAGGATGGTCCCAGTGCCGGTATCGCGATTGCCACCGCACTCGTGAGCGAGCTGTCCAACCGCAAGGTACGGCGCGACGTCTCGATGACCGGCGAGATCACGCTGCGTGGTCGTGTGTTGCCCATCGGCGGCGTGAAGGAGAAAGTCCTGGGTGCCCATCGTGCCGGCATCAAGGAAGTCATCATCCCCAAGGCCAACGAAGCGGATCTCGAGGATGTGCCGGACGAAGTGCGCGCGCAGCTCACGTTCCATCCCGTGGAGACGCTGAGCGAAGTGCTGGCGATTGCGCTGGTGGAAGCACCGGCGCCGGCCGAAGAACTCGTCGGCGTGTAAGGGAAACGACAAGGGGGCCGGCGGGAGCGATGGTGCTCCTGCCGGCCCCTTTGTCGTTGTCACCGTTGACCTGCGGAATGAATGTCTACGGCCGCACCGTGAAGTTCAGCGACGGCGCCTCCCAGATCGTGGTACTGCCCCGCAGCACACGGAACGTCATGCGTGATGCCCCGGCGGCCTGGCCAGTCAGTGTGCCGCCACGCCGGTCGCCTTCCCATCGCGCCCGCGTGGGATCTTCGATCACCACGGGCACGGAATAGTCCGTGCGGCTCTCGAGTGACTGCCATTCCGATCGGGGTGGCACATCGTGATCGTCCGCCGCGCGGCCCTGCGTGATGAAGTACACCCGCAACTCCCGTCGGCCACCGACGTTCACCACCGGGAAACCATGCCAATGGGCGTCATGAGAGAACATGACCTCACCAGTACCCACATCCTCCACGACCATGCCGGCCACCTGTAGCGCGGGAGGTGTCACCGTGGGATTGGTGGCATCACTGCCACCACAGGCAGCCAGCAATGTGGCGACCGGCAAGGCACGCACGAGAAAATGTTGACGGCGCAGAGCGCGCATCAGGCGTCGAGTCATACCATCTCCAGAAAGCGGGACATCTGGCACTGACCGGCCGGCCGCACCTGCACATCGAGCCATGGCGTCACGAGATCGGCGTGCGTTTCGTGCCAGATGAGAAAGCGCACGCGGGTGGTGCCCGGTGCCAACGGAATGAGTCGCCCGCGTCCGCGCAGCGGCTCCCAGGTCACGAGTGGGTCTTCACTTTCGCCGCGCACATCGAGGTCGCGGCGCGAGACCAGATCGACCGGCATTCCGCGAAAGTCCAGCGCGTGCGGAATGAACGTGCGCACCTGGCCGTCGCACAGGACCAGCGGTCCACCACTCCACGTACGGTTGTCCGTGGTGCGGACCATGATCGACGCATCGGTGGAATCCGTCAGCATCAACTCGGCCACTTCAGCGTGCGGCGTGACAACGGCAATAGGATGCTCACACGCCGACAGCAGTGCGGAACTCGCCAGCAGGCATGCCATGGTTCGCAGAGACAAGGAGCCTACCATGGTTACCAACTCCAGCGATAAAGAAGGCGCATATTGCGGCCCGGTTGCGGGGCCACCTGCTTGGCACGCCACAGGTGATCACGCCAATCGGTGTTGAGCGCGTTCTCCAGTGACAGCGTGACCTCATGCAGTTGTGTGCCCAGCATCCAGCGTCTCCCCACACTGGCCTGCAGTTGCATCCACGCCGAGGTACCACAGAACTCGGCGGGTAGGAGAGCGGGAGCGGCGTGGCCAGCCACTTGGCTTCCGGTCTGCGCCGCAGCCAGCACACAGGTGGTGGCGCCCAACGTGAACGGCGCTGGTGGCACACGCGACTGACGGGCCGCCGCATCGATGCCCAAGGACCCACTCCATCGCCCACCTTCCCAGCGGCTTTCCGCACGCGCCCGGAGCGGAGGCATGGCGGGTAGTGGTACCCATACACTGTCGGCGCGCTGCGTTCCATGCACCCACGACACGGTGCCGTCGATGCTCAACGCCCGCAGCCGTGGTGCGCGCCACACCACACGCGCCTCGGCACCATGCATGCGGGCATTGGCCTGATCGGCCTGATACACGTTGTATCGACGCAACCGCGGATCACGCACAGGCTCGCCGGTCACCGAGTCGACGAGGGGCCGTTGATAAATGAAGTCTCGGACACGCATGACAAACCACGCCGCGTCCACGCGCCATGCTCCGCGTTCGATGCGCGTGAATACATCACCGCCCATACCATGTTCAGCGCGCAATTCGGGGTTGCCCACCTCGTACGCGTAGGTGGCAAGGTGTGGACCGGCCGAGAAGAGTTCTTCGATGGCGGGCGGACGAAACGCTCTTGTCGCGCTCATGCCCATGGTGACACCTGCATACGGCTCCCACGCCAGCCCGACACTGCCGGTGGGTGCCGAAAAGGCACGGGTCCGCACGTTGCGCACCAGTCGCGTTTCCGTGCTGTCGAGCGGTGTGATACGCGCGCGGTCCACGCGCAGTCCCCACTGCAATCGCAGCGGTCGATTGCGGCCGACAAGCGAGTCGAGTGCCCACTCTTCCATCACAAACAACGCCGAAGAACGCAGCACACCTGGGCGCGTGCCGGTGTAGCTACCGGCGGCGCGAAAGTCGCGCCATTGATGCCACACGCCCACACTGCCCTGCACCGGCACTCCCATGCGCCGATGGTACTGTGCCAACGCGTCGGTGTTCGACATGAGCTGACCGAAGCGTGTGCCAACAAAGCCACCGCGCTCCAGTTCGGACTGTTCGAATCGCACATACTGCGAAGACGCGGTCACCTGCGTGACCCGGGGCCATGCGCCCCCACCGGTCACCTGCGCGGCGTCAGGCGCGCGCCACGAGGCATCGACACGGCCACTGCGACGCGCGAGATCCACATACACACCGCCGTCGTGTGCACCTGGCAGGACCACACCACCGAAGCTTCCCGGTACGCCATAGGCACTTTGCACATCGCGTACGGCAGCCCCAACACGCCACGTGCCACCAAGCGCCGGAAGATCGACCAACGCACCACCCGCCCCGACATCGTGGCCCCGGACATCGGAGAAGGGCAGTTGCCCGTGCGGCGTGCGCGTATCGCCGGCCGTGCGCCAGGAACCGCTTGTGCGCCAACTGAACGCGCCAAGCCCGCCACGCAACTGTCCGTGCGCCACCCCTCCGTCATTCACCGACTCACCCTGCACACTGAACACGCCGGCCAACACGCGCGTCTGTCGCTCGGCGGGAACATCGTCGCGCACCACATTGATCACGCCACCCAGACTGTTGCTGCCGAACAGCAGCCCCGCGGGACCACGCACCACTTCCACACGCCGCGCGGTCATCGGATCGATCGTGACAGCGTGATCCGGCGCGGTGGTGGCAATGTCACCGGTGCGCTGTCCATCCTCGAGCACCAGTACACGATCACCCGACAGCCCACGGATGACTGGTTGAGTGGCCATGGGGCCGTTGCTGCGCGCGGTGACGCCGGGCTCACCGGCCAGTGTGGCGGCAATGGACGGCGCCAGTCGTCGATCGAGTTGGCGTCCCTCGAGGACCGTGGCCGGTCGCACCAGTGTGGGCCCACTGCCTTGCACGGCGCTGATCCGCACGGCCCCGAGCACCTGCGCGCGAGACAAGTCACGAGACGAGTCGCGAGAGGCGGCCCGTTGCGTTGTATCGCGTCGCACGGTGTCAGCGCCCGTCGTAGCAGGTCGTGTCTGCGCGATGCCCTGCCCGGTGGTCGTGCACGAGAACGCGATCACCCACCATGCCACATGCCCATGGCACCACCGCCGCAGCACCGGACGGTCGGGAGACCGCCCAGTGCATTCGTATCCGAGATTCACTGGCTGGTGTTACTTCTGCAGCGTGCGATTCTCCGGCACGCCGAGCAACACGATACGTTCCGGTGTGCCACCCACGGTCATCGTGCGGGCAAGCGTCGGCACACCAGTGGCACTGATGGCCAGTTCGAGCACACGTCCCTGCGTCGGGCTGGTGAGATACACGGTGCCTTCTGCCACCGCGAAGAACGGCGTGAGCACGGTACCACTGGTCGGCATGACCGGTGTGGCCGCGTTCAGCGTGCCAGTCACCTGTCGGGTGGCGATGTCGACGATGTAGAGATTGCCGGAACGCCCCAGCACCACGGCGTACTTGCCACTGTAGTCGAAGCCGGCGGTCCAATCGAGATCGCTGTTGGGCAGCACGATGGGCTGCATGGTGCGTGCACCGGCATTGGTGACCCCCAGACTGCGGGTCTGCGTGCTCACCGTCTGTCCGCGAATGGACATGAGCACCAGGAACTGCGTCTGACTGTGATGCGCCCACACGGTGCTGACGCCAAAACGCGGATCGGTGGCGTGTGTGAGCTTGGTGAACGTCGGACCAGTGCTCGTGGCGCTGACGAGCAGCCCGCCATCAGCACAGCCATACAGGGAGCCAGTGCTGTTTCCGGCCAGTCCGTGCAGTCCCGTGCAATCACGATTGCGAGCCACTTCCTGTCCGGCGCGGTTGTAGACCACCACCCCAAGCGGTGACGTGCCAACGGCGGGATCGCGCAGCGAGGCAGAGAAGAAGTTGCCGTCGGCCATCGCCATGCCGGCACCGTGGTGCGCGGAGCCGGTGTTGATGGTCATGTTTGGCGCCAGGCTCCCGCCTGCCACGGCCTGTTCGCTGAAGAAGCGCACATTGCCGGAGCCATCGAAGTGCACGGAAACCTGGTCACCGATGTAGTTGCCGTGGATGGGCACCGAGTCGGTGAAGTAGCCGATCAGACGAGGAGTACTCAACACGCCGCGGTCGCCTTGGGCGTACACGCCGCCATCGATGAAGCCCACACGATTGCGCGTCTGGAAGTGCGCGAACGCGACCCGGCCCTTGGGCGAATAGAGGTACGTGATGCGGGACGGCAGCCCGCCGAGGGAATCGACGCGCTGTCCGGTGGCCGCATGGAACACCCGCGCAAACGGCGCCGTGTCCGACACCACGAGGCGGCGGTACTCCGAACTGGGCGCAGTGTTGCCGCCATTGCCCCCGGTCGGGCTGTCGTCGTCGCTGCAGGCGGCGAGTGCGAGAGCGCCGAGAGCAACAATCGGCAGGCGATGGCGGAATCGATGAAGCGACATGGCGGGCATACCGGGGATGGGGTGGGCAGTTGGCTATTGATTACCAACTATCATCTACATCCCAGCATACAACCGTCGCTAGTGCGATGTCAATATCATTAAAGACTGGAAGAAATTTCGCTTGCCCTGCACGCTGCTCAGGCGCGGGTCAGCTCCCGCAACACGAGACGGGTCACACGTCGGGCCACCCCTTCGGCCGAGGCGTCCCCGTGTGCAATGGCCGCGGCCACGGCCCGCTCTTCGAGCGCGCCAAGCCGCGCCCCCAACTGCAAACGATGTGTCGCCCGGGCATACCGATCGAGCTCGTGCTGCAGAGCACTGGAGGCACGTCGGGTGCGTTCCACCTGCAGTAGTGGAGCCTCCGCGCCAGCGATGGCCTTGAGTGGAACGACCTCGACCTGTGATGCCTGGAAGTCGGTCGAGACCGCCCCCGGCACACCCAGATCGATCCAGAGCGCCGGCTGCTCACGTGTGACAACGGCCGCTTCAAATGCCGGCAGCACCAGCGGCGATGTGACATGCACCGCGAAGATCACGACATCCGCCGCCACCATGGCCGTGTCGCGCTCCGTCCATGGCAACGCCGTCACGTCGAATCGTTCGGCAGTGGCGGCAGCCCGTTCGTCAGTGCGGCTGGTGACGTCGATGTGCATGGGAGGCAACGCAGCGCCGCCCCCTGCACTGCGCTCACGCAGCGCTTCGAGTGTACTACGCGCGGCGTCACCGGAACCGACGACGAGCACACGCAGCGGTGTCAGCGGATCACCATTCGCAGACGCCGTGCGCGTGCGGCACTGCATCAGGATCCGCTCGGCTACGCGATCACCCAGCGTTGGATCTCCATCGGATCCCATGGCGCCGCGGATATGCCGCGCGGCATCGATGGACTGACGAAACAGCGCATCGATGGGCCCACACGCGGTGCCGGCCTCACAAGCCGCCGTCCACGCGCGCCGCACCTGCCCCAGGATCTCCGGTTCACCATAGCGCGCCGACTGCATACCGGACGCCACCGAAAACAGGTGGCGCACCGCGAGGTCAGCATCGACACGATCGATACGGACATTGGGCCCGCCTGAGCCACGGGCCGCATCACCGGTGTCCCCGATGACTTCGGTCACGAACCACTCACCGAGTTCTTCTTCACCCCACCAGTACAACTCGGTGCGGTGGCAGGTGCTGAGCAGCACGGCCGAGGACTCACGCGCCCGGAGCGAAGCCAGCAGTGCGTCGGTGCGTTCGGCGGAGAGGCGAAGACGACCCACACGTTCCGCGGAATTCGCGGCGTGGGATACGCCAATGACATGGAAGGGAAGCAGGAACACGGGAGCGTCTCGAACGCGTCAGTGCGTCACGGCGGGCGCCGCGACGGTCCGTGTTGCGGCGCGCGGCGTCACCTGCGACACCGACGACTTCTGCTCCGATGCGGCCGTGCGGCAACCGGTGGGGCCGGACACCACCCGCGACGGAATGCCCCGGCACTGATCGTTGGTGCAGCCGGGGCACCGTGTGACGTACTGCGGGCTCCATGGCGTACGCGCCGCCAAGTGCTGCGCCACGATATCGGCCAGCGCGTCGAGAAACTCGGTGCGCACGTTGAGCGCTGGAGCGCGCCGGAACCCCGTCATGCCGAGCGAGTGCGCGAGCTCCGCGTACTCGATGTCGAGTTCAGAGAGCGTTTCGATGTGGTCGCTGGTGAACGCGATGGGCACGATGAGCAGATTCTTGCGCCCCGACTTCGCGAATTGCTCGATCACTTTCTCGGTGCTCGGCCCCAGCCAACGTACCGGTCCGACCTCCGACTGGAACGACACGAGATGCGGATTACGCAGGCCGATCGCCTGCACCACCCGACTCACCGACGCGCCGATTTCCGCGGGATACGAATCGCCACGGTCGATGATGGACAGCGGCAGGGAGTGCGCGCTGAAGAGCACCATCACATCGTCACGCTCCGCCTCGGGAAAATCCTCGAGGCCATCTTCCACCGCGCCGGCCATGGCTTCGATGAAGCCGGGATGTTCGCCCCAGCGATCGATGATGCTCCATTCGAACGCATCCTTGAGTCCCGTGCGATCGAGCGCGCGCCACAGATCGTTGAGGCTCGATCCCGTGGTGGCGCAGGACCACTGCGGATACTGCGTGAACGCGATCGCGCGCGTGATGCCATCGGCTTTCATCGCCTGCAACGCGTCATCGGCGAACGGCGTGGTGTAGCGAAAGGCGATGTAGAAACGATGCGGAGCCGTCTCCGGCGACATTTCGTCGAGCCGGCGGCACATGGCCTCGCCCTGCGCTTCCGTCCACCTCCGAATGGGCGATCCACCACCGATCGCTTCGTACAGCTTGCGCACTTTGGGCGCACGGCGCGTGGCGATGAACTTGCCAAGCACGTCCTGCCACGGCAGTTGAATGATCTCGCGATCCGCGAACAGCCGCACCAGAAACGGTTCGACATCATCGAGCGTGGCAGGCCCGCCAAGGTTCATCATGACGATGCCGGTGCCGCCGCCTGTTCCGCTGGATGAAGTCATGCCGAAGCATCGACAGTTGCACACAGCGGAACCATTCCGGTTCTCTACGGGCACCGCTCCGTACTGTTACCTACCTCGTGTACGACGCACACCACCTACGTCACACATGAGAATTTCTACAAATCAATTCCCGATTGGTCCGAGACGGAAAAGACTCCACGGCCACGCCAACGCACCAGGTTCCGTACCTTCCAGAAACCACTCCATGTAGCGCTGATCGGCAGGCGTGTTGGCGGTGGTCGGCTGCCCGGTGCTGCGATCGAGCTCGACCGCTACTACACCTGGCGGCGGTGACCAAACGCTGCTGGCGCGCGACTCATACGCCGATGCAAGGATGTGCCCGGCGATAGGTGCCGCCAGGGTCCCGCCCGCTGCTCCAGGCGCGATCATGGCCGGTTTATCGAACCCGAGCCACACACCGGTCACCAACTCCGGCGTCATCCCCACGAACCACACATCAGTGTTGTCGTTCGTGGTGCCGGTCTTGCCAGCCACCGGAACGCGGGCCGGCACCAAGCGGCGCAGGGCCGTCGCGGTGCCGCGGGTGACCACGTCCTGCATCATGTCGCGCATGATGAACGCCACACGCGGATCCATGGCCGGGCGCGTGGGGGCACCGGTGGGGCTCAACACCGTACGCCCGGTCCGATCTTCCACGCGCACAATGAAACGCGGGTCGACCCCCACCCCACCGTTGTCGAATGCGGCATACGCGGCCACAAAGTCGAGTGGCTGCACCACACTCGCCCCCAATGCACTCGAGGGATACGGGGCGATCGGCGCCCGCAGACCCGCCCGACGGGCCAGTGCGGTCACCGAATCCATGCCCACCGACAGCGCGAGTTGCACGGCCACCGGATTGCGCGAGCGGGTCAGTGCCTCGCGCAACGTGAGTGTGCCGAGGAATGCGTTGTCGGCGTTGTCGGGGGAGTAGATCTGGCCATTGTCGAGGCGCACACGGAGCGCGGTGTCAGCCACGGTCGCGTTGGCCGTGAGCCCCTGCGCGATGGCCTGCGCATACACGAACGCCTTGAAGCTCGATCCGGGCTGACGATTGCCGTCGACCGCACGATTGAATGACGAACGCGCGTAGTCGCGTCCACCCACCAACGCGCGCACGTCGCCGGTGGCCGGATCCAGCACGACAGCGGCGCCTTCGAGGCAGGCCGAGACCTTCGGCGCCTTGGCCCCCGGCTTGGTGGTGGTGTCCGCCGAGGCTCGGCATCGCTGACCGCGAAAACCCTGTCGTCCCTCGATTTCTTCGATGCCGCTGGTGAGCGACTGCTGCGTCGCGCGTTGCAGCGCCAAATCGATGGTGGTGTGGATGCGATAGCCGCCCTGCATCACCGGCACCCCCGCCCGCTCAGCCTGCACGCGGACCACGTCCACCACCCACGGTGCCTGCTGCCGGCTGGTACTGACGGTCCGCACGGGTTCTTTCTGTGCCGCCTGGGATTGGGCGGCGGTGATGTAGCCCTGGTCGGCCATCAGCGCGAGCACCGTATTGCGGCGCACCCGATTGCGCTCGGCGTAGCGCACCGGATCGTAGAGCACGGGGCTTTTGGGCATGGAGGCGAGCGACGCCGCCTCGGCCAGTGTGAGATCGGCCGCGCCCTTGGCGAAGTACTGCCGAGCGGCCATCTCGATGCCATAGGCACCGCGTCCGAACGAGATCTGGTTCAGGAACGCCTCGAGAATCTGTTCCTTCGAGTAGTGCCGTTCCATTTCGCGCGCCGCCTGCTGCTCTCGCAGTTTGCGGGTGGGCGAACGATCGCGCCGGTCGATGACATCGGGGTGCATGTTGCCCACCAGTAGCTGCGTGATCGTGCTGGCCCCACGCAGGTTGCCCTTGGTGACGGCGTCCTTGAGGGCACCCGCCACGCCCACCAGATCCACGCCATCATGCTGGTAGAAGCGCTTGTCTTCCACCGCGATGAACGCCTGTCCCACGTACTTCGGCAGCGTGCGCACCGAAATGCTCACCCGCCGCTCGCGTCCGAGTTCTCCCAGCAGTGCGCCATCGCGGGCCAAAACCAGTGTGGCCTGCGGTGGGGTGATGATGCGCCACGGCTCGCCGGTGGACACCGGGGCCGCGGCTTGCGTGGGTGGGGTGCCCTGACCAGCCGCCTGGGCCAACAGCGCCGGCGCCATGCCCAGGGTCAGCGCCACCTGCAGCATGGTGAACAAGGGGCTCGGCCGGACGCCGGGGCGGAATCGGATCATAGCACAATCTTACACGGACTCGGCCCGACGGTTCGGCCACCGTTCGCTAGTTTTGGAAGATGCTTGGTGATCCGATCCGCCCGCTGACTATCGCCCTGTGCCAGTTCGCCCCTCGAAAGGGTGACACAGTCGGCAATCTCGCCCGAATTGGGCGCCTCTGCGCGCAAGCCGCGTCGCTGGAGCCGCGCCCGCAGGTGGTGCATTTCCCGGAGACGGCACTTTCCGGCTATTTCGTCGAGGGAGGGGTGCGCGAAGTGGCGGTCACCGCCGGCGTGCTCGCCTACGATCTCGACGACGCCTATCGCGCCGCCTGCCTCACGGCGGGGCTGGACCTGGTGCCGCTGGATGTGGTCATCGGCTTCTACGAGCGTTGGCGCGATACCCTGCACAACAGCGCGGCCTACATCACCATCGGACTGGACGACGGCCCGCCGGTACTGCGGCATGTGCATCGCAAGAACTTCCTTCCCACCTACGGCCTCTTCGACGAAGAGCGTTTCGTGGAACGGGGCACCGACATCCGGGCGTTCGAAACGCCGTGGGGGCGCGCGGCCCTGCTGGTGTGTGAGGACGCGTGGCATTCCATCAGCGGCACCCTGGCGGCGCTCGATGGCGCACAGTTGGTATTCGTGTCGTCCGCCGCGCCAGCCCGTGGCTCCTGGCCGCGGGAAGATGGCATCCCCGGCCCGTACAGCGCGGCGCGCTGGGAACGGCTCATTCGCGATATCGCGGAAGAACACGGTGTGTACACGAGCTTCGTGAACCTCGTGGGCTCCGAAGGTGGCAAGCGTTTCTTCGGCACATCACATCTGGTAGGCCCGGGCGGCGACGTGCGTGGCCGTGCGCCGGTGTGGGAAGAAAGTTTTGTCACGTTCACGGTGGATCTCGACGACATCGTGCGCGCGCGCTCCGACAGTCCGCTGCTCAGCGATCTGCGCGTGGCGTTGCCACACGTGCTCGACAACGTGCGTCGTGTGACCGATGGCGCCCCCACGGCGCTGGCGTATGACGGACCCGAGCCCGGTGCGGCCGACTTGCTCCGTCAGGCCCGTGGGTTCACCACCGGGGAATTTCCCATTCCCTCGGACTTGCTGCAGAAGGCCAACACGGTGGTGCGTGCACTGCCCGAGCAGTTGCCCGTCATCCGGCACAGTATGCGCGATCACGGCGGTCCGCCGCCGCTGGCCATCGACGCCGAGCTCACCGAGGAATGGCTCACGGGCTTCCTGCGCGAAGAGATGGCCCGTCGCGGTTTTGGCAAAGCCGTCGTTGGGATCTCGGGCGGGGTGGATTCGGCCGTGACGGCGGCGCTCGCGGTGCGTGCACTTGGTGCGTCCAATGTCATCGGTGTGCGCCTGCCCTACCGCACCTCCAGCGCCGAGTCGCTGGATCATGCGCAGTTGGTGATCGACGCGCTGGGGATCGAGTCACGTACACTCGACATCTCGCCGGCGGTGGACGGCTATCTCGCCAACGAGCCCGACGCCGATGGTGCCCGTCGAGGCAATGTGATGGCTCGCGTGCGCATGATTGCGCTGTTCGATCTCTCGGCCCGCTATCGTGCCCTGCCCCTCGGTACCGGCAACAAGACGGAACGACTGTTCGGGTACTTCACGTGGCATGCCGACGACTCACCGCCGGTGAACCCGATCGGTGATCTGTACAAGACACAGGTGTGGGAGCTGGCCCGTCATCTCGAATTGCCGTCGATCGTAATCACCAAAGCTCCGACGGCCGACCTGATCGTGGGTCAGACCGACGAGAGTGACCTCGGCATCTCGTATCCTCGGGCCGACGAAATCCTCAACGGCTTGTTGCACGGCTACTCCGATGAGGCCATGCGCGCGCGTGGTTTCTCCGAGGAAGAGTTGGGCATCGTATCCCGTCGCCTGAACGGCACCCACTGGAAGCGGCGACCGCCGGCCACGGCACTGGTCAGCCAGTCCGGCATCGGCGAATCGTATCTGCGTCCGGTGGACTACTGAGCGGAATACGGGTGAGGGTTTCCGCATGACGGCGGACGGATGACGGCCGTCCGACTGCACCTCCTGATCGTGGAGGATGATGAACACGTCCGCCACGCGCTGCGTGAGACGCTGCAGGAGTACGCGGCGGACGTGAGTGAAGCGGCGACGGCGCAGGAAGGACTGACCATCGCCTCGCGGCAGACGTTGGATGCCATCATCCTCGATCTGGGTCTGCCCGATTCCACAGGGCTGGCGTTGTGTCAGTCATTACGTGCGTTCACGCAGGTGCCCATTCTCGTGCTCTCCGCCATGCACGATGAGAACAGCAAGGTGGCACTGCTGAATGCCGGTGCCGACGACTATGTCACCAAGCCGTTCTCGAGTGCAGAGTTGGTTGCCCGCATTCATGCACATGTCCGTCGTGTCAGTGATCGCCGTGATGGCATTTCTCCGGTGCTGCTGCGCTTGGGTGATGTCGAGCTCGACCTGCAACAACGGGTCGCCACCCGGGCCGGTCAGCCATTGCGATTGACGCCCACCGAGTGGACGCTGCTGCGCGTGTTGGTGGCGCAGCGTGGCCGAACCATGACTCACCGGCAGTTGTTTCTTGCCGTGTGGAACCGTGAGTACGGCGATGCGAGCCTGCACCTGCGCGTGCACCTCACACACCTGCGCCGCAAGATCGAGGCAAATCCGGCCGAACCGCGATTCATCGTCACGGATCCGGGCGTCGGATATCGATTCGAGCCACCTGCTGCCGACGAGCCGGCCTGATGTGGGCTCGCCATCGTCGCTCGCTGATCCTGTGGTTGCTTTGGGTGGTGGCGCTCGCGGCACTGGTGGCGATCCTCGTGCCATCGCGCGAGCAGGTCGAACAAACGCATGCCGCACTGATGATGCTGCTCATCGTGTTGGGTGCGAGTGCCACGGTGGGCTTCACGGCCGGAGTGAGCATCGCCTTGCTCGCCTTCGCGCTGCTCAGCTACTACTTCGAGTCGCCACTCGACACGATTGATCTGCCAACGGGCGTGGACCTCATCGAGCTCACGTCGTTCCTGATCGTGGCGGTGGTTGCCGCGCGTTTGCTCACCATTGCACGTACGCGCGCCACACTGGCCGAGCTGCGGGCGCGGGAGATCGAGCGACTCGCCGCTGAACGCACGGCGTTGGCAACCCAGGCCGCGCAGGCCGAAGGACTGGCGGAAGCCAATCGCATGAAGGACGCGCTACTGGCCACGGTCTCGCACGATCTGCACACCCCACTCACGACGATTCGCGCGCTCGCCGGCCGTCGCTCCGTGGCCGACGATGCCGACTGGCTGCTCGTCCAACAGGAAACCGATCGACTCGCACATCTGGTGCGTGAACTGCTCGACTACTCCCGTATCCGGGGAGGAGCCTTGCCGGTGCGCATCGAATCGTATCCGGCCGAAGATCTGGTGGGAGCGGTGGCGCGAGAGTGTGCGCATCGCCTGGGTGCGCACACCTTGCACACGCACGTGCCCATGTCCGGGCCGGTGCTTGCCGGCATGTTCGACCTGGTACTCAGCACCCGTGTGTTGGTCAATCTCGTGGAGAATGCGGCAAAGTATGGTACGGCCGACAGTCGTATCGATCTCCACGTGGAGCGCATCGGCAGCACACTGCGTTTCGCCGTGTCGAATCAGGGACCGACCATTGCGGACGCCGACCGTGAACGCATCTTCGAGCCGTTCACACGTGGCGGCAGCACCGTTGCTCAATCACGCGTGCCTGGTGTAGGGCTGGGGCTCGCCATTGCGCGGGCGCTGACGGAGGCGCAGGCGGGATCACTCGCCCTCGCGGTGACGCAGGGTGCCAACGATTCCGGAACCACCACCTTCGTGCTGACGCTGCCGGCGACCGACTGGACGGAGATGGCTCCGGAATGAACTACGCAGATGCTGCCAGCTCTTGTGGCATCAGCACAAGCCGCAATGTGCCGACGTAGCGCATGCTAGCACGACCTTAGCACGACTTTAGCACAACAGAACGCGGCACAACGTGGCATAGCAGAACATTAGCAGCGGCATGGACGATCGCGCCGACTTGTATGGCTACGATGCGGAGGTATCCAGCAACACTCCCGCATCGACCACCTACTGCCATGCATCTGCACACGCTTCGCCTGGTCCGCATCATTGCGGATCCCTCGCAGACCGCCGCGATTGTCGCGCTGCTCGCCGCGCGAGGTGCGCGCACCTGTCTGCACAGCAGCGTCGCCACATCGGATCCGGAACGATCCCGTGCAACGGCACAACCGGCACTCACGCTCACCGAATCGCTCGTGTCCGCCCTGGACGCCGAAGCGATCCTGCGTGCTGTGCACGACGAGCTGCAGCCGTACCACGCCGCCGTGGCCTATGCCGTGGAAGCACAGGCCTACCTCCGTGAGCAGCGGTTGTGAGCAACCCGAAGAAGAGAGCGAAGGCATTCGCTGGGCGCGACCAGGATCGGTCGATCGGTGACCCGCTTCCCATGGCGTTGCTGACGGGGTTGATGCTGTTGGTATGCGCGGCGCCACTGCCCGCGCAGCTCCCAGCGACAGCGCCAAGGAGCGTGGAGTCCGACACACTGCGCCTTCGCAGCACGGACCTGCCCGCGCTGGTGCAGCGCAATAACCCTGCAGCGCGCTCGGCACGCTTCGAGATGGCGTTGTCGGATGGAGACGTGACCACCGCACGCCTGCGCCCGAATCCGGAACTCGAAGTCATGGCCGACGTGTTGCCGTTGGGTGGCGGAGAAACCCATCCGAACAGCCGGCAATACGGCATCCAACTGGCCTTTCCGATCGAACGGGGCAACAAACGCGGACTCCGCACGGAAGTAGCCACGCGTGCTCAAACACTCTCCGAGCAACGGGCACGCGACGTGTTTCGGCAGCAGATGCTCGATGTCCAGCTCGCGTGGACGGAACTGCTCGCATCGCAGGCCGAGGAACGCATCGCATCCGCCACGCTCGACAACTACGACCAGTTGGTGACGGTCAGTCGGGCCCGTCGCGACGCACGACAGATCTCCGAAGCCGAACTGGCTCGTATCACGGTGGAGCGTGGACGTGCCGCCGTCGCACTAGATACGCAGCGTGGTGAAACGGCCGATGCCCGTGCCACCTTGGCGCGCCTGCTTGGCATTGCCGCCATCGTCGTTCCAATAGACACACTCGCGCCAATGCCCATCCCCGACAGCAGCGCCGCTGCGCCAACAGCGGATCCGACTCGTGCGGAGGTCCTGGAAAGCGAGGCATTGCGTGCCCGCGCCGACCTGCTCGCGGCACGTCAATCCGTGGAAGTGGCACAATCCGACCAACGGCTGCAGCACGCCATGGGCAAGCCTGACGTGTCACTGGCGGTGGAGTACAGCATGCAGCAGTACATCCCGCTGTACGGCGCATCCGTGCGCGTGCCCCTGCCTCGACACAATCGCAATCAGGGCGAGCGACAGAAAGCCACGGTGCGTGTGGCCCAGGCCCGCGATGATGTCGAACGCATCGAACGCGAAGTCCGCGTGGAACTGCGCCGTGCGCTGGCAATCGTCAGGGCGCGCACGGCGGCCCTGTCGCGATTCGGTTCCACGGACGATGGCATCCTCGCCCGTGCCCTCGCCGCGCGCACGGCCGCCGAGTTCGCCTATCGCAACGGCGCAACGTCGTTGGTCGAGCTGCTCGATGCAGAACGCAGCTATGACGACATCCGCCGGGCCCACGTCGATGCGATCGCAGACGTGAATCGCAGCCTCATTCACCTGCACTTCGTGGCAGGCTTCACACTGGAAACCCGGCCATGAGCATGCGCCTCCTGACTTTGTCGCTCCTGCTCGCTGTCACCGCGTGCACCACCGTGGAACTGTCGATGGATCCCGACGCTGGAGACTCGACCACTGTTCGCACACCGATCACAGCGACGCCACCAACCACGACCAGCACGCTGGCCAGCGGTGACCGCATCCTGTTGGACAGCACGCGGGCGTCGCGCTTCGCCCTCACCGTCGCCGAGCGCCAGACATTCGCCGTGGCGCAACGACTGCCTGGGCGCGTGATGGCCACGGCCGTCGCGGCCCGGGAACTCGCCACGCCACTGCTGATCTTCGAAACGCCGGACCTGTCACAGGCATACGCGGAATCTCTGCGTGCCCGTACGGAGCTGGCGCGCACACGCCGTGTATCGGAGCGACTGGGCGCCCTCGCCCGCAACGGGGCAGCGGCCGGCAAGGATCTCGACGATGCCGAGGTGGATGCCCTGCAGGCCGAATCGCATGTGCGCGAAACCGAGGCTCGGTTGCGCGAAGCCGGACTCGACCCCGGTGTGTTGACTCGCATCGGTGCCGGCGCGGCACTGGTCAGCGCCGACTTGCCGGAAGCCCGCATTGGGCTGGTGCGGGTGAATGCCGTGGCGTTGGTGGACCTTACGTCTTTCCCAGATGCACCGCAGCGCGGTCGTGTCATCGCAGTCAGCGACGCAATCGATCCGCAGACCCGCACCGCACGGGTCTCCATTCTGGTGAATCAGCCCGGTGGTGTACGGCCGGGCATGTTCGCATCGGTGCAGGTGGAGCAACGCGCCGCGCAGGCAGTGGCGATTCCGCGCACGGCGTTGGTGCAGGCGGATGCCCGAACGTTCGCTTTCGTGCGGATCAGTGATGGATTCGTCCGTCGGGAACTCACACTTGGCCCCGATGACGGCACGATGGTGGCCGTGTTGAGTGGTATCGAGCCCGGTGAGCAGGTCGTGACATCGAATGTCATGCTGCTCAAGGGCCTCTCCTTCGGGTATTGACGATGCTCGATGCCCTTGCGCGTTTTTCGCTGCGGCAGCGCCTCATGGTGCTGGTGCTCGCAGCGCTGTTGGTCATAGCCGGTGTGGCGAGTTGGCGTACACTCAAACTGGAGGCTTACCCCGACGTCTCCGACACCGAGGTCGCCATCATCACGCAGTACGATGGCCGCGCCGCCGAAGAAGTGGAGCAGCAGATCACCATTCCTGTAGAGCGTGCGGTGAACAGTGTGCCGCGCGTGATCAATCGACGATCGCGTACGATCTTCGGCCTCTCCATTGTCAAACTCACCTTCCAGGAAGGCACCGACGACTTCTTTGCTCGTCAGCAGGTGCTGGAGAAGTTGCGTGACGCCGACCTGCCCGAGGGCACGCAGCCGCAACTGGCACCGTTGTCTACGCCGGTGGGCGAGATCGTGCGCTACGTGGTGGAGAGCGATGGCCGCCACAACCCGATGCAACTGCGCGAACTGCAGGATTGGGTGGTGATTCCGCGACTGCTGCAGGCACCCGGCGTTACCGATATCACGAACTTCGGCGGGCTGGTCCGGCAATACAATGTCGTGATCGACCCCGAACGTCTGCAGCGATTCGGACTCACGCTCGAGCAACTCGCGCAGTCCATTCGGGAGAACAACAGCAGCACCGGCGGCAATGTCATTCGCAGCGGGGCTTCGCAGCTTGCCGTACGGGTCGTGGGCCGCATCACGGGTGCCGAAGACCTGGGCCGAACAGTCGTGGCCACCCAGCGCGGTGTACCGTTGTTTCTGCGCGATGTGGCGAGTGTAGAGACCGGCCCCCTGCCTCCCACCGGCGTGCTGGGGTTCGTGGACCTCACCCGAGGTGAAGATGTGGACGATGGCGTGGAGGGCATCGTGCTCATGCGCCGAGGAGAGAATCCCTCCGAGGTGCTGGATGCGGTCAAGGAACGCATCGCGGCCCTGAATGCCGGCGGACTGCCTGATGGCGTCAGTGTGCGGGTCCTCTACGACCGCTCGGAGCTGGTGGAAGCCACACTTCGCACCGTGACGCACACGTTGGCGGAGGGACTGTTCATCGTGGCCATCGTGCTGCTGCTCTTTCTGGGCGATCTACGCTTGGCTGCCGCGGTCGCGGTGACCATTCCGTTGTCGCTGTGCGGCGCGTTTGTGCTCATGAAGCTCACGGGCATTCCTGCGAACCTGCTTTCACTGGGCGCCATCGACTTCGGCATCATCGTAGACGCCTCCGTGGTCATGGTGGAGGCCATTTCGCGCACGCTGTCCCACCAAACGGTGGAAGAGAGGCGCCTGGGCAACCGACGCGCGATTTTTGCCGCAGGTGGAGAAGTACGTCGGCAGATCGTGTTTGCCGTCCTCATCATCATCCTCGCCTTTCTGCCGCTGTTCACGCTGCAGCGGGTGGAGGGCAAGCTGTTCCGGCCGATGGCCTTCACACTGTCGTTCGCTATTGGCACCTCACTGGTCCTGGCCCTCACGATCGTCCCGGTGGCCTGTTCGCTGCTGTTGGGGCGCAACTATCGCGAGCGACACAATCCTGTTCTGCACTGGATGGGAGAGCGATATGCGCGCCTCGTGTATGGCGTGCTGCGGCGGCCGCTCCCCGTGCTTGCCGGTGCCGGCGCGCTCATCGTCATGTCATTGGCGGCCGCGCGAATGGTGGGTACAGAGTTCCTGCCCCAACTCGACGAAGGGGGCTTCAACATCCGTGGCATCCTGCCGTCTGGCATCGCTATCGATGAGGCACGGCAATACCCTACGCAGATCCGCGCGACGCTGGCCCGCTTCCCGGAGGTGCGAGTGGCCATCTCCTCACTCGGCCGGAACGACGATGGCACCGACCCCTACGGCCCGAGCCGGATCGAGACACTCGTACAATTGCGCCCCTACGACACCTGGACCACCGGGCGCAGCAAGAGCGACCTGCAGCGTGCCATGCAGGAAGCCCTCGACGCACAAATGCCGGGAGCAAACTTCAGCTTCTCGCAGCCCATCCTCGACAACGTGAGCGAGGCAGTGACCGGATCGGCGGCCGATCTTGCGGTGCTGGTGAACGGCAACGATCCGGCCGTGCTGCGAAGGATCGCACTCGACGTACTGGAGCAGATACGTCAGGTGCGTGGGGCATCGGCCAGCGGACTCGAACAGGAAGGGCCGCAGACGCAGTTGCTGGTGGATGTGGATCGTGAAGCACTCGCACGCTACGGTATCGATATCAGTGACGTGAACACGGTTATCGATCTGGCGGTCGCTGGCAGTCCGGTCAGTGAGGTGTACGAAGGCGATCGACGGTTTGCCATCACGTTGCGCTACACCCGCGAGGCACGGTCGAGCATTCCGGCCATCGAAGCGCTGCAGATACTCACCGCGAGTGGGGCCCGCATTCCCCTCTCCCAGGTCGCACGCGTGAAACTGGTGGAGGGGCAGACGCTCATTGCGCGTGAAAATGGCATTCGGCAGATGGGCGTGCGCACCAATATCGTGGGACGCGACCAGGGCAGCTTCGTCGCGGAAGCCCAGGAGCGCGTGGCGACCGCCGTGCAGCTCCCCGACGGCTATGACATCCGGTGGGGCGGACAATTCGAGAATCTCACCCGCGCTCGTGGCCGTCTCGCGCTCATCGTGCCGATCACGGTGGTGCTCATCTTCGTCGTGCTGTTTGTGCTGTTCGACAACAGTCTTGTAGATGCCGGCATCGTACTGATGAACGTGCCATTTGCGATGGTGGGAGGTATCGCCGCGCTGATTGCGCGAGACATCAACTTCAGCGTATCAGCCGGCGTGGGCTTCATTTCGCTCTTCGGCGTGGCCGTGATGTCCGGTGTCCTGCTGGTGAGCTACATCAACATGCTGCGACAGGAGCGGCTGATGCGCCTGCACCGCGCCGTGCTGGAAGGTGCGACCACGCAGTTCCGCCCGATTCTCATGATGATGTCGGTGGCGCTGATCGGGCTCATTCCGGCTGCACGGGCCGAAGGTATCGGCAGCGATATTCAGCGTCCGCTTGCGTCCGTGATTGTGGGCGGACTGCTGTCAGCGTTGTTGCTCACGCTGTTCGTGATGCCGGCACTGTACTTCGTGGTGGAGCGGGCACGTCTGGCGCATCGCTATCGACAGCGGCACCGCCTGCGTGGAAAGACCAGCGAGCAGGATGTGTTCTGACGATTCAGGTCACGCGGCAATCAGCCAGCTTTCCAGAGCGCGTCAGGATCGGCTACGGCCAGTTGGGCGCAGAAACCACTGATGCGCTCGACCGCCTGCGCCATGAACTGGGCGCCGGCGGTTTCGGTGGCCGATCGTGGGTCACCAACACCGGTATCAGCCGAGAGCTGTGTCCAACGACGTGGCATCCACGCCCAACCCTTGCGCACGGCTTCGAGTGCGCTGGGGTTGACGGCCCCATCGCCCCACTGGCTGCGGTCTTCCACCACCAGCCCCGGCGCCACATGCATCACAGCCGCCGTCTCGAGTTCACCAGCATGGTCACCCGGTTCGCGAAACACACTGACGTCGGCTGTCTGCCACCAATTCACGATCGCCAGCATCATGGACGTCTCGGGCTGCAACTCACGCACCACGGCCCGTAGCTCGTTCCCTCCGTGCGCATTGAGCAACACGAGGGCGCGTACACCATGCGGTTCGAGACTCTTCACGATGTCACGCAACAGAATGAGCTGTGTTGTGGGCATGACATTGATCGTGAATCGCAGGTCGAGCTGCGTGGTGTTCACGCCGAACGGAATGGGGGGCAAAGCCAACACACCCGTGCCGTGCGCAATGGCGTGCGCCGCCACCCGCGCGGCGACCTCCGCGCCCAATAGCGTGTCCGTGCCATATGGCAGGTGTGTGTTGTGTGGTTCGGTGGCGCCAAACGGCAACAGCGCCACCGGCCAATGGCCGTCGCGCAGGGCCGGCCACGTCTGTTCAGCCAACACACCCGGACGTGGCCCACGCCCGCTCGACGCTTCGCTCATCGGCCTGCCGCCGCAAAGGTGTCGCACTGCCGCGGGTCGCCGCTGTCGAACCCACGACGGAACCAGCGTGAACGTTCGGCCGACGAGCCATGCGTGAACGATTCGGGACTCACCCGACCGGTGGACATCTTCTGCAGGTGATCATCGCCCACCGCGGCGGCAGCGCCGAGTCCTTCTTCCAGATCGCCGGGTTGCAGAACACCCGACTTGGCCGCGTCATGCCCCCAGACGCCGGCATAACAATCGGCCTGCAACTCCATGGCCACCGACAACCGATTGGCCGCTGACGGATTGCGCTGCTGCGCCGAACGCAATTCCCGCTCGGTGCCCAACAGGTTCTGCACGTGATGACCGATCTCGTGCGCCAACACATAGGCCTGCGCAAAATCACCCGGCGCGCCAAACTGCCGATCGAGCTGATCGAAGAACGACAGATCGACGTACACCTTGGAGTCGCCCGGGCAGTAGAACGGTCCCGATGCCGACTCGGCCGCGCCACACGCCGACTGCACCGCATCGCGGAAGAGCACGAGCTTGGCCGGCTGGTACTGCGGCAGGATTCGTGTCCAGGTCGCCTGCGTGGTGTCGAGCACAAACGACACGAATTGCACCATCTGTTCTTCCTGCGGATCCTGCACGCCCGTGGGAGCGGTGGCCGACGGCAACTCGGCACCCGGCACACCACCGCCCGTGAGCGGCGTGATGAGATCACGCTTGAAGACGAGACTCAGGATGAGCAGCACGACCATGCCGCCCAGTCCGATACGCATGCCGCCGCCGGGACCGCCGCGCATACCACCACCGCCGCCACTCTGCCCGCGACGGTCTTCGAGATTGTCACTGCGTCCACCAGGGGTCCAGCGCATGATGCCTCCGCGATCCGACGTTGAGCGCCAATTCTGTTACGGTGCGCGCCCGGCTTTCAAGGTGAGAAACTCCTGGTCATCCGCACCAACCGACTTCAACCACACCCGCACCTCGGGCAACCGTTGGGGGCCAAACACCCCACGTCCGCCCTCGAGCTCCCGCACCAGGCGCAGCTCCTGTCCTTCCAGCGTCCAGGTGGAGCGATAGCGTCCAAAGAAGCTCGTCGCGTTCACGTTGGGTGGCAGGTCCACGGTCCATCCATCCGGCAGCGTCACGCGCCATTCGATGGTCGCCGCAGCCGGCGGAATGATGCGCGCCGCATCGATCGGCAGCCGCCGCGGCTGAACCGAATCGATCTGCCCGCCCAGGATGCGCAACTGCGAGGCAGGACCGCGCATGGACAATGGCAGGCGCAACAGACGCACACCAGAGACCGTGCGCACGACATCGGGCAGGCGGATGTGATATTGCAACTGCGGCGGGGTAGCGAGATCCCGCCCACGGCTGCCTCCCAGCGAGTCAATGGTCACGCTCCCCGCCGCCTCGTTGCCGGCGATGCGTTGCGCAAAACCACGCACCGCCTGTGGACGGCGTGTGGGATCTTCCGCCGCGGCCAACAGCGCACGCAATGGCGGCGCCGATGCACCCTGGGCCGCTTCGCGCACAGTGCCAACCATCGCGCCACTGGCATCGATGCGGGCCACCACCTGCTGGCGCGCATGATTGAAAGCGACGAGGGTCGTTGGCAGTGTCACCCGTTCCGCACCGCCGGCCGCCGTGACACGTATCGCAAACGCGCCTTGATAGGACTCGGGAATCTCGCTGTACGGAAAGATGTCCGCCGTCAGATCCGTGTACTGCCACGACGCCCCATCACGCACGGCGGCGATGACATGGTTGAACTGGAAGATGCTCGGCACGGCCGGATCCGGCTTGCCGGTGAGCGCCAGTACCACCGGCTCCGCTTCGATGCCCGCACGGCGCAACACCGCAATGAAGAGAGAGGCCTTGTCCTTGCAGTCACCAAATCCCGTGCGCAACACTTCATCGGCCGTGCGCGGTTGATAGCCGCCGATGCCGAGTGCCACGGACACGTAGCGGATATCCTGCGTCACCCAGCGATGCCAGGCGCGCAGAGAATCGGCCCGGCTGCGTGGACTCGCCGCAGCAACCACGGAATCGACCACGCGTCCCACCGCCGGCGACACGAGGTAGCGATCGCGGGCCAGTGTGTTGTACCACGCGGCGACGGCACTCCAGGTCCCGGCTCCCGACACCGTGATCGACTGTGCCACACCATTGGAGTCGGCCGCGAATGGCTCCGCACGCAGTGGGGTCTGATCATTGGCCATCCAGCGATACCGACGCCGACCATCGCGGTCTTCTTCCTGCCGACGCGCCACCAGGTTGCGCTCGACAATGGTGGGCATGTATCCGGTCGGCACATCGAGCGTGAACAACGAACGCCGCACCGGAAACAGACCATTCAATGCCCAGCGATGCAGAAAGTCGCCGGGCCGTTGAGGCGTCTGCTCTTCCAGCGTGAATGCGATATCCACGATGGTGTTGGGCGCGACTCCCGCGAGCGACAACCGTCGGACCCGCTGATCCTGGTAGATGGGCGCATTCATGGCAGCCGGCACATCGGCATCCTGTTCCTGCGCCGCGCGGTCGCTGATGACCTCACCGTTCGGCCGCAGCACCCGCACCCAACGCACCGTGAGTCGCTGATGGCTGCGCGCAAACGTCAGCGCGCGTTCGGCGAGCGCTCCGACGCCATTGGCATCGAGCACCTGCATCACCTGGCGCACCTCATTGCGCCACGTGCCATCATGTTCCACGCGAAACACCCCTTCGTCGAGCAATACCACGAAGGGAGCCCCACGCACCCGCGTCGGATCGAGCGCGAGGGCCGTGATCGAATCGGACGGCGCCTTGGGCAACCCCTGCCCCTGCGCGACTCCTGCCCCAACGGTGATCGCCAGACAGGAGGCGAACGCAGGCGTCAATACATCGAGCAGGCGGCGGAGCCGCGCGGAAAGCGACATTCCCAACTATAAAACGGTCGCCCTCCACGCGGAGCACTTCCGTGCCGGTCAGGCCGCGAACGCGTCCTGGGTTCGGGCAAATGCCAGACTGATGGCCCGGCGCGCCCCACGCTTGAGCGCCCGGTGAACCGTCCGGGCCTGGCGCACAAAGTTCTCCCCCGCCCACGGATGCCGGGTGAAAAACTCAAAGGGCAACTGGTCACCCTTGAGGCGATTGCAGAGCGCACAGGCCGCCACCAGGTTGCCCGACTCGTTGGCACCCCCCAGGGACCGCGGCATCACATGGTCAAGCGTGGCCGTCTCGAGGCGCAGTGGGGTGGCGCAATACGCACAGCGGTGTCCGCAGTCCCGCAGCGCCTCTCGCCGCAGGGCGTGTTTGAGGTCGAGCGGCGAAAAATGTCCGTGGCCACGCGGCGAACGCGCAGCCCGGTTGGTGAGCGACCGGCGGGCAGAGCGTCGTGGCCCCTGAACGGCCTTACGACGGTCCACAAACGACGACGCCCCGGCGGAGGCAGTGAGCCTCACATCGGGGCGATTGAGCGGATTCCGGTTCGACGCGCGCATCATCCTCCTTGCCATCACACGGGGGTGATCCTGGAGACTGCCTGCTGTTCGACGACATCCGCACGTTGAATCACGTTCCTGCTCTCGTCAAGACCGAACCGGGCCGTGCGACACCATCGAAACGGCGTCGTGACGAGAGCGCCTCAGTTGCGCTTGCCGTGGCCGCCGCCTGTCCGGGCCAGGGGATCACGCAGCAGACTGCCAATCCGCGCCGCCATGCCGTCGAGCTGCTGGCGGTTGGGCATCTCGGAGGCCGGGAACGGCAGGGGGATGTCGAAGCCATCGCCATCGCGCCGGGGAATGAGATGAATGTGGTAGTGCATCACATCTTGCCCCGCCGCCGCGCCGGATTTGATCACCACATTGATGTCCGGCGCCCCAGAAGCGGTCTGGAGCGCGGGCACCAGGGTCAGTGCCACGTCGAGCAAATGCGTGCTCAGCGACTTCGGCACTTCCTCGATCCGTTCGTAGTGCTCACGTGGGACGACCAGTACATGGCCGGGGTTGACCGGCTGAATATCGAGGAAGGCGATCGCTGTCGCGTCCTCAAAACAGATCGAGACCTCGGCGGCGCCGCCGATCAGATCGCAAAAGATGCAATGACCGGTGGACGGCTTGAGTGGAGCAGTGGGCGCGTGCATGGCGCGTGCGGGACAGTGGCGGAGGAGTCGACAGGCTTCCGTGCCAACCTGCCCGGCGTCGCACCTGGAGGCAAGCGCCGACACGCCGACTGCAGCCCGACCGGGGGCACGTCAACCTCTGCCCCCCTCAGCGCGTTTCACTAAGTTGAACAGTTGCCCGTTTTTCCGACGTCCCTTCAGATCCCACCGATGGCCACTTCGACCCGTCCGAGCCGCGCCCGTCAGGCGGCGACTTCAGAGCCGGCGCCGGGCGCGCCCGCCCTTTCGCGCGACCAGCTGCTCGACGCGTTCCGCGTGATGTACACGTCGCGCCGACTCGACGACAAGGAAATTCAGCTCAAGCGCCAGAACCGGATCTTCTTCCAGATCTCGGGCGCCGGGCACGAAGCGATCATGACCGCCGCTGGTCTGGCCACCAAGCCGACCTACGACTGGTTCTATCTGTACTACCGTGACCGCGCGCTCTGCCTGCAGTTGGGCATGACGCCGGCCGAGATGCTCTACAGCGCCGTCGGCGCCGCCATCGACCCGAATTCGGGCGGCCGGCAGATGCCGAGCCACTGGGGCCACAAGGACCTGAACATCGTCTCGGTCTCGTCCCCGACCGGTACGCAGTTCCTCCAGGCCGTCGGCAATGCCGAAGCCACGCTGCGCGCCGCCAAGACGGATCTGGCCGACGACAGCTTCCATGGCGACGAAGTCACCATCGTCACCACCGGCGACGGCACGACGTCCGAAGGCGAGTTCTGGGAGTCGCTCAACACGGCCTCCAACCTCAAGCTCCCGGTCGTCTACATCGTCGAGGACAACGGCTATGCGATCTCGGTGCCGGTGGAAGTGAACACCGCCGGTGGCTCGATTTCCAAGCTGGTGTCGTCGTTCCCGGGTCTCTACATCCAGGAAGTCGACGGCTGCGACCTGCTCGCGTCGTACGACGTCATGCAGCGCGCCGTGGCCTATGCCCGTGAGCGCAAGGGTCCGGCCCTCGTGCACGCGAAGGTCATTCGCCCGTACTCGCACTCGCTGTCGGACGACGAAGTGTTCTATCGTCCGCCCGAAGAGCGCGAAGCCGATGCGGCACGCGATCCGATCACGACGTTCCCGGCCTGGTTGATTGCCGAAGGCCATGCCACGGAAGCCGAGATTCAGGCCATCCGTGATGCAGCCGACGCCGAAATCCTGGCCGCTACCGACGACGCGCTCGAACAGCCGCAGCCGTCACCCGATTCGGTGATGTACGCGGTGTACTCGCCCGATGTCGATCCGACCTCGGAACAGTTCGATACCGAAGACGATCCGCAGTTCAGCGGCGAGCCGACCACCATGGTGGATCTGCTCAACGCCTGCATGCGCGACGAAATGGCCCGCGACGAACGCATCCTCGTGTTCGGTGAAGACGTGGCCGACGTGTCGCGCGAGCAGTACCTGGGCAAGGTCAAGGGCAAGGGTGGCGTGTTCAAGGTGACACACGGCCTGCAGACCAAGTTCGGCAGCGCGCGCGTGTACAACTCGCCGCTGGCCGAAGCCAACATCATGGGCCGCGCAATCGGTCTGGCGCACCGCGGCTTCAAGCCGGTCGTCGAAATCCAGTTCTTCGACTACATCTGGCCCGCGTTCATGCAGATCCGTGGGGAGCTGGCCACGATGCGCTGGCGCTCCAACAACGCGTTCACCTCCCCGGTGGTCGTGCGCACCACCTACGGCGGCTACATCCGCGGCGCCATCTACCACTCGCAGACGGGTGCGTCGCTGTTCACACACAACCCGGGCCTGCGTGTGGTGTGCCCGAGCAACGCGCTCGACGCGAACGGTCTGCTGCGCACCGCGATCCGTTCGGATGACCCGGTGCTGTTCCTCGAGCACAAGCACCTGTATCGCCAGACGTACAACAAGGGCCAGTATCCGGGCCCCAACTTCATGATCCCGTTCGGCAAGGCAGCCGTTTTGCGCGAGGGCACCGACATCACGCTCGTGACGTACGGCGCGACCGTGCAGCGTGCGCTGGTGGCGGCCAAGCAGATCGCGGAAGAAGGCGGCCCGAGCGTGGAAGTGATCGATCTGCGTACGCTCTCGCCGTGGGATCAGGAAACGGTCTTCAACAGCGTGAAGAAGACGAGCCGCGTGATCGTGGCCACCGAAGACTCGCTGTCGTTCGGTTACGGCGCGGAAATCGCCGCCAAGATCGCCGACGAGTGCTTCGCGTGGCTCGACGCTCCGGTGCGCCGCATTGCCAGCGCCGATTCGTGGGTGGGCTATGCCCCGCAGCTCGAAGACGCCACGCTGCCGCAGGTGGAGACGTTCCGTCAGGCGTACGTGGAGCTTGCCGCGTACTGAGTTGGCGTAGTTTGACGGAGGCAGTAAACACGAACCCCCGGCCCACATCAGTGAGCCGGGGGTTCTGTCGTTCGGGCGGTGTGCCCTACTTCTTCTTGCGCAGCAATCCGCCCAGTCCCTGCTTGAGCGCATCTGAGGCCGAGCCCTTCTCTTCGGCCTTCTTGCCATCCTTGCCTTCGGCAGCCTTGGCGCTGTCCATCGACGCCGACATTTCGGCCATCATCTTGGACATGTCGACCACCTCGTAGCCCTTCGGAATCTCGAACATCGCCGCGTCGATCGCGCCCGTCTTGAGGTCGGTCACTTCCGCCGAGATCGTATCGGCCGTGACCTTGCCCTTCTTGTCGGTCTGCGTGGACCACGTGATGGTGCGCAGCGCGATGCCCGACTTGCCGTATTCCGCCGTGTACTTCTTCATCTCGGCGGCCAGCTCGGGATTGGTGGCCTTCACACCGGAGGCAAAAGACTTGGCCCACTGCTCCATGTCTTTGGCACCCAGATCCATACCCGTCGCGATCCACTGATCGCTGGAGTCGGCCGTGGTGATCTTCTGGTCGGGCATCATCATGGCCTTGAGTTCCATGGTGCTCGTGTACCAGGTGCGCACCTTGCGGGTCTTGTAGCCCAGAATGGCTTCACCGGCCCCCATGTCCTTGAAGCGGAAGGACGTGTTGCTCATGGTCATCTTGAGCATCGGGTTGTTCATGAGGGCGCCCATGCCGCTGCCGAAGCTTTCGGCGCTCATGATCATCGCCTTCTTGTCCTTCGGGTTCACCACCACGAAGCGACCAGCCTCGCCCTGTACGATGACGTAACCGTTCTTTTCGCCAAGCGGCGTGAGGCCTTCCGTGTAGTCCATGCGCACATTGCCGTTCTGCATGCGCACGGTGCTCAGCATGTTGCGCGACTCACGGGTGCGCTTGTCACTGCTGCTGGAAGTCACGCGATAGGTGAACGTGACACCCGATGCAGCCGGTGCCACTGGAGCCGTGTGTTTGGGCAGGGGTTTGGCCCCTGTCAGTAGCACCGAGCCGGCCAACAGCGCCGCTGTGGTGCGAAGAGTGAGTGTCATCGGAAATTCCTCATCGTCAAAGAGCGGGCTATCAGCGCAGACGCGCCACCCTAACATGTTGAAGTTATGCGTCCCGGGACGGACGGCAAGCAACGTGCCGGGAGTGTGACGGAACCGACAGAAATCGAACGGTGGCCGTCCAGCGAACAACTGGCGAACCGTACAGCAGCGCAAGCGGCATCCCGGAGCGTATCTTCGAGCGTCCCTTCTTCAATCGGAGCTCCGATGTCCTCGCCTCACCGGCGCTCGCGGCCGCTCTTGCGGTCCGTGCTCCTGTCGAACGCGGCCGTGCTGGCCGCCACCCTCGCCGTTGCAACGGCGACGCCCCTGACGCCCCTGACGGCACAGGGCGCCACGCATCCCATCACCGCTGCCGATATCTCGGCCTGGAAAACCATCCGCGGTGCCACCCTGTCGCATGATGGCGCCTGGTTCGCCTACCTCGTCGTGCCCAACGAGGGCGACGCCGAGGTCGTGGTGAAGCAGACAGCGGCCGGCGGCAAAGAGCTGCGGTTTCCGGTCGGTGAAGTGCCGGCAGGCGGCGGCGGGCCGGGTGCTGGCGGCAGCGTGGCCAGCCTGCAACTCGCCGGCGACGGCAAGTGGGTGGCCATGCTGGTCTATCCCAAGGCCGCGGAACAGAAGCGGCTGCGTCAGCAACGCCGCCCGGTGGTGAGCAAGGCGCTGGTGGTGAACCTCGCCACGGGCGACAAGCGCGAATTCGACCGTGTGCGTCGCGTGGCGTTTGGTGGTGACACGCCCCAGTGGCTGGCCATGCAGGCGTTTGGCCCCGATGCGCCGGCCGGTGGTGGCGGAGCCGGTGGCGCCGGCGGCCCGGCTCCCGGCGCACCGGGCATGGGCGGCAACCCGCTCGGCGGCGGTGGCGGTCGGGTGGAAGGCACCGACATGCTGCTCTACGAACTCGGCACCAGCGCGCTGTTCAACGTGGGCAATGTGGCCGACTTCGCGTTCGACAACAAAGGCCGCTGGCTGGCCTACGCCATCGATGCCCGCGAGCAGGCCGGCAACGGGGTGCAGCTCCGTGAACTGGCCACCGGCGTTGTGAAGTCGATCGATGCCGGCAAGGCGCTCTATCGTCGCCTCGCGTGGAGCGACACGCTCAACGCACTCGCGTTCGTCAAAGGCACGGCCGACAGCGCGGCGACGGACACCGCCTGGACCGCGGTTGGTGTGTCCCGCGTGGGCGCACCGACCCAGCAGTTGGTGACGGTGGGTGAAGGCAGCAAGGCCACGCTGCCCAACGGCATGGAAGTGAGCCCCGATCGTGCGCCGCGTTGGCTCGAACAGCAGGATGCACTGCTCATCGGTCTGCGCGTGGCCACGCCGCCGCTGCCACGCAGCGAACAACTGGAAGACGATGATCGTCCAACGCTGATCCTGTGGCACCACAAGGACCCGCGCCTCCAGAGCATGCAGTTGGTGCAGGAGCAGGCCGACAAGGGCTTCTCTTTCATGGCCACGTATCTGCCGGCCACTCAGCAGGTCGTGCAACTCACGAACGCCGAAGTACGCACGGGCACCGTGGGCGCACACGACCGCTGGCTGTTGAGCAGCGAAAGCCAGCCGTACGAGCGGCAGGCCAGTGTGGACGGCATCCAGTTCCGCGATCTCTATCTCACCGATGTACGCACGGGCAATCGGGTGCCGGTGAAGCAGCGGATGGTTGGCACGTCGTCGCTGTCGCCGGATGGCCGCACGGTGCTTTTCTGGAATGACGGCAACTTCCATGCGTACGACGTGGCGACGAAGAATGTCACCAACCTCACCGCTGGTGCGCCGACGTCGTTCATCGACACCGAAGACGATCACAATGTCGATCGTCCGTCCACGGACTTCATCGACTGGAGCCGTGACGGCCGCTTCGTGCTGATCAGCGACAACTACGATGTGTGGCGTGTGGGTCTGGGCGGCAAGAGCTGGGCGAACCTCACTGGCAACGGACGTGCGGAGCGTATTCGCTACAACCGGGTGGTGCGCACCGATCCGACCGACCGCACGATCGACCTGACCAAGCCGGTCTACATCGTGGCGATGCAGGCCCGCACGAAGAAAGAATCGGTGGTGCGTATCGATCCGGCGAAAAATGGCGTGGTATCGGTCACCGGGTGGCGTGACGCGCGGTACGCACCGATTCGGGCGAAGAACGCCGACGTGTGGGTGTCCACCATTCAGACGTCGACACGCTTCCCGGACTACTGGCGCGTGAGCTTCGGCGCCAATGCACTCGCCGATTCCGTGCGTCTGTCCGATGCCAACCCGAATCTGAACGGTGTGGCGTGGTCGGCCGGTTCGCGTCTGGTGAACTACGTGACGGAGAAGGGCGATTCGCTGCAGGGCGCGCTGTACCTGCCGGCCGGCTATCAGGAAGGCAAGCAGTACCCGACGCTCACGTTCATCTACGAGTTGCAGTCGGACAATCTCAATTCGTTCTATTCGCCGACGTTCTCGAGCTCACCGAACGCGCTGATCGGCGTGCACACCTCGCGTGGGTATGCGGTGTTCCTGCCGGACATCGTGTACAAGCTGAACGACCCCGGCATGAGCGCGGTGTGGAGTGTGGTGCCGGCCGTGAAGGCAGCCATTCGCACTGGCGTCGTGGATTCGGCCAACGTGGGTCTGCACGGCCATTCGTGGGGCGGTTACCAGACGTCGTTCCTAGTCACGCAGACGAACATCTTCAAGAGTGCCGTGGCTGGTGCGCCGCTCACCGACATGATCAGCATGTACAGCTCGGTGTACTGGAACACCGGTGGTGCGAACCAAGGCATTTTCCAGAGCTCGCAGGGCCGTTTCAAGGGCAACTTCATCGAGAATCGTGAAGCGTACGAGCGCAATTCCCCGAACCGGTTTGCCGACAAGGTGAAGACGCCGCTGGTCATCCTGCACGACGACAAGGATGGCGCGGTCGATTTCAATCAGGGCATCACGTACTACAACACGCTGCGCCAGCTCAACAAGGACGTGATCCTGCTGGAATACGTGGGCGAGAACCACGGCCTGTCGCAGCTACGCAATCGTCGCGACTACTCACAGCGCCTGATGGAGTACTGGGACTCGTATCTCAAGGGTCAGCCGGCGCCGGAGTGGCTGAAGAACGGCATTCCGCGGCTCAAGATGGATGAGCACCTGCGGGATCAGAAGAAGAAGCTGGATCCGAAGAAGGTCGCGATGTGAAGTAAGGGGCAGTAAGGAAGGGGTTTGATATCAAGAGGGAGCAGGGAGGAGTTGGAGAGATCGCGGGAGGCAGGTCACGGCTTCCCGCGCCCCCGACTCCTCCCTGCTCCCTTTTTTGGCATGCCCGATAAAACCCGAATGAACCAGTTCCGTATAATTCCGAGTGTTCTTATCCTTGTTCACTGTTGATACTTCATCTCGTTAGATGAAAGTCGTTCTCAACCAACACGGAGGCTAGCATGGCGGAAGAATTTCCGCACGTGCACGAGGAGATGCTGTTTGAATCGCGCCGCGGGTTCGTGCGCTGCTGCCGAGCGTGCGGCGCGTTCGAATTGCGGTTCGGTAACGCCATCCTCTCGATGAACGCCGCCGACCTCTCTGCCCTTACCGACACCGTCGCCGCCTACGATACCGGCCGCATGCGACCCGGTAGCACCCCCAGCGATCACGCCGTGATCTGGCTCGGGCACAATGGCGCGGGATTCCGGTTCCGCAGGGAAGAGGTCGCCGAACTCCACCGTCTCCTCGCCGGAGCCCGACTCTTTGCCAATCTCGGGCAGGACGAGGACCCAGAGGACGCCCCCATTCTCGAAGATCCCACCGATGCCGCCTTCCGGCGGTGGTCACCCCTGGAGGAAGACTCATGAGCCGCGTTGGTCCCCGTCTGAAGATCATTCGTCGTCTGGGCATTCAGTTGCCCGGCCTTACGGCCAAGGACGCCGAGCGCCGGCCCTATCCGCCCGGTCAGCACGGTCAGTCCACCGCGCGTCGTCGCAAGGTCAGCCTCTATCGTCTGCGTCTCGAGGCCAAGCAGGCCTTGCGCTTCTACTACGGCATCTCCGAGAACCAGCTCCGCCGAACCTACGCCATGGCGAAGACCCGCCCGGGCCGTACGGGTGACGTGATGCTCGCGATGCTGGAAGCGCGCCTCGACAACGTGGTCTTCCGACTGGGCTTTGCCCGCACCATCCCGGCCGCCCGTCAGCTCGTGGTACACGGTCATGTGTACGTGAACGGCAGCCGCGTGGACCGTCCGGGCTATCGCCTGCGCACGGGCGAAATGATCAAGCTCGATCCGCGCATGGCGGAGAACCCGCACGTCCAGGAGCAGTTGCAGCGTGGCCCGCAGGTCAAGCTGCCGGGCTGGCTGGCCAAGACGGATGATGCGCCGCTGGAAGGCCGCATGATCGCGCCGCCGACGCGCGAGAGCGTGCCATTTGCCTGCAATGATGCGGCGATCGTGGAGTACTACGCGCGGTAATGAGGATTCTTCGTTTTGATTTCTAGAGGATGACAGGGAGGAGTTGGAAAGATTGCAGGGAGCAGGTTCCTGCTTCCCGCACACTCTCCAACTCCTCCCTGTCATCCTCTAGAAATCAAAACAACGAATCCGAACTAATGCTTCATTCCCGTATTGCACCCCTCTTCCAGCACCTCGAACTTGTCGTGCAGCGTGCTGAGGGCGGTCTTGAGGTCGGCGTCTGACGCTTTCTTGCTGACGAGCGTCGCCACTTTCTCCGTTTCTGCGGTCAGTCCGGCCTGCGCCTTCGCCAACTCGGGCTTCTGACAGCTCGCCGGCGCCTTTGACGCGGCGACAACCTTGGCGGCGGCCACCATCTCGCCCACCTTGGCGCGAATCGGCGCCATATCGTTGTTCTGCTTGGCCGGGTGCCACGTCGCCATCATGAGCATGTGGTAGGCATCCAGTTCCTTCCACGCATCGGCCTTGGCGCCGTGCATCGCGCCGTGATCCATCTTGTTGTGATCCATGGCCGGCGCCGCCTTGGCGGGCGGCTGCTTGTCCTGCGCCTGCAGGGCGGCCATCGGCAGAACCAGCGTGACCAGGGTCACCGCAGCAGCACGACGGGCAATCGAATGCAACATCGGGGGATTTCTCCGAGAGAAGGGCGGACGTCGCGCCGTGCCGGACCGGTGGCGGCGCGTGATTCCAAGAGTGCAAAATTCGCGGCTCCCAAGGCGTGGTGCCATCCGTAGATTTGCCCAACGCCCCCCGGTCGCCCATCGTAACCCCAGTGTCCCGCCACGTTCCGGGGTATCCGGTCGCCGGACCTGCCCGTCCCTGCATCCTCTCCACCCGTCCCCTCGCATGACTCGACTGCGTCGCGTCACCCGACTTTCGCTGGCCCTCATGTCGGTCGCGGCTCCGCTCGCGCTTCCGGCCCAGCAGCGAACGTCGCCCAAGCAGTTCTTTGGGCACGACATCGGAGCTGACTACGAGCTCCCCAACTACACCAAGCTGCACCAGTACTTCGCCAAGGTCGCGCAGGAAAGCGACCGCGTGGTGCTCGACACGATCGGGCTCACCGAAGAAGGCCGGCCGCAGATCATGGCCATCGTCACCAGCCCGGCCAACCACCGCAACCTGGCGCGCTTCAAGGACATTGCCACCAAGCTCGCCAAGGCCGACGGCATCGATTCTGCCGCCGCCACCGCGCTGGCGAAGGAAGGCAAGGTCGTGTTCTGGATCGACGGCGGTCTGCACGCCACTGAAGTGCTCGGCGCGCAGCAGCTCACGGAGACGCTGTGGCAGCTCTCCAGCCGCACCGATGATGAGACGATGCGCATCCTGAACGATGTCGTGATCCTCATGACCCACGCCAACCCGGACGGCATGGAGCTCGTCTCGGATTGGTACATGAAGGAGCCCGACAAGCTGCGTCGCACCAGCGGCACGATCCCGCGCCTGTACGAGAAGTACGCGGGCCACGACAACAACCGCGACTCGTACATGAACGCGCTCGCCGAGACGCGGAACATGTCACAGCAGTTGTTCATCGAGTGGCATCCGCAGATCATGTACAACCACCACCAGACCGGCCCGACCGGTACGGTGATGGCGGCGCCGCCGTACCGGGATCCCGCCAACTTCTGGTTCCACCCGGCCATCATCACGGGCCTCGATCTCGTGGGCGCTGCGCTGAACCACCGCTTCGTGCTCGAGCACAAGCCGGGTCTGACGTTCCGCGCCGGTTCCAACTACTCGACGTGGTGGAATGGTGGCCTCCGCACCACGGGCTATTACCACAACCAGATCGGTATCCTCACGGAAACCATCGGTAACCCGACGCCGATGCGCATCGCGCTGGTGCCGGAGCGTCAGGTGCGTTCGGCCGGTCTGCCCGTGCCCATCGAGCCGCAGGAATGGCATTTCCGCCAGTCCGTCGACTACTCGGTGTCGGCCAACTACGCCTTCCTCGACATGGCGTCACGCTACCGCGAGACGTTCCTGTTCAACCGCTGGGTCATGGGCAACGACCAGATCAAGGCGGGCCAGAAGGACAACTGGACCATCTCGCCGAAGCGTGTCGCGGCGATGGTCGAGAAGATCACGGCCGACCGTGCCGGCAGCGGCGCCCCGGCGGCCCAGGGTGGCCCGCGTGGTGGTGGTCCGGCCAACATCGGCAGCGCGGTCGCCAACGATCGCTACATGGCCGAACTCAAGAAGCCGGAAAACCGCGATCCGCGTGCGTACATCCTGAGCAGCGCGCAGAACGACTTCCCGACGGCCACGAAGTTCATTCGCGCTCTCCAGTACTCGGGCGTGGATGTGCTCAAGGCCAACGCGGCGTTCTCGGCCAACGGCAAGCAGTTCCCGGCCGGCTCGTGGGTCATCAACACGGCCCAGGCGTTCCGTTCGCACGTGCTCGACATGTTCGAACCGCAGGATCACCCGAATGACTTCCGCTATCCGGGTGGCCCGCCGATCCCGCCGTACGACAACGCCGGCTGGACGCTCGCCTACCAGATGGGCGTGCAGTTCGAACGCGTGCTCGACGCGCCGCCGAGCGGTTCGTTCGAGAAGGTCAACGGCATCACGAATATGCCTGCGGGCACCGTCGCCAAGGGCAAGGCGGGCTATTTCATCCACCCGGGCGTGAACGACGCGGCCACGGTCGCCAATCGTTTGGGCAAGGTGAAGGTGAAGGCCTCGCGTATCCCGACGTCGTTCAAGGACGGCGACGTGACGTGGCCGGCCGGCTCGTGGTTCATCCCCGCTGGTGGTGCGGCCGACAAGGTCGTGGCGCAGGCGGCCAAGGATCTCGGCGTGAACTTCGCCGCGGCCAACGCCAAGCCCTCCGCGTCGCAGCCTGTGACGCCGCTGCGTATCGGCCTTGTCGATCGTTACGGCGGAAACATGCCGAGTGGCTGGACGCGCCTGATCCTCGAGAAGTTCGAGTATCCGTTCGCGACCGTGTTCCCGCAGGAGCTCGACGCCGGCAACCTGAAGGCGAAGTACGACGTGCTCGTCTTCACCGACGGCATGTTCACCGATCGCCCGGGCTTCGGCGGTGGGTTTGGTGGTTCGCCCGACACGACGCTGATCCCGGCCGAGTACCGCAAGCAGTTGGGCCGCGTGACGGCCGAGCAGTCGGTGCCCGCCATCAAGGCGTTCGTGGAAGCGGGTGGCCGCGTGGTCGCGATCGGTTCGTCGATCGGCCTCGGCAAGGCGATGGGGCTGCCCATCGACAACTACCTCGTCGATGGCAGTGGCCGCGCATACGCGGGTGAGAAGTACTACATCCCGGGCTCGCTGCTCGAGGTGAAGGTCGACACGTCGATGACGATCGCAACCGGCATGGCGCCGCGTCCGAGCGTGATGTTCGACAACAGCCCCGTGATGAAGCTTGGACCGGACGCTGCGGCGAAGGGCGTTCGCGCCATCGCCACGTTCGACACGGACAAGCCGCTCACGTCGGGTTGGGCGTGGGGCCAGGAGCTGCTGAAGGGCGGCACCGCGATGGCCGAAGCGCAGATCGGCAAGGGCTCCATCTGGCTGTTCGGACCGGAAGTGCTCTTCCGCTCGCAGCCGCATGGTACCTACAAGCTGTTCCTGAACGCCCTCGACGGCGGCTTCAAGCGCCCCGACAAGGCTGTGCAGTAAGACTCAGCGCAACGCTGAATGAGAACGGGGGAGGTGGAGCGCGATGCTCCACCTCCCCCGTTTGCCATCACAGCGGATCGTTCAGCGCTTGTAGCGCACGACACCGCCGACGATGGTCATCTTCACCTGCGCCTTGTCGAGCGAGTCGGCCGGCATGGTGGTGAGATCCCGATCAATCACCACGAGATCGGCGAACTTGCCCTTCACGATGGTGCCCACGTCCTTGTCCTGGAATCCCGCGAACGCTGAGCCGGTGGTATAGCCGCGCAGGGCGTCCTCGACGGTGATGCGTTCTTCAGGCACCCAACCGCCAGGATGTGCACCATCGAGCGTCTGCCGGGTGACCGCGGCCTTGATTCCCTCGAGTGGTGTGGGTGGAGCCACGAACCAGTCGCTGCCAAACGCCACGCGCGCCTTGGTGGCAAGCAACGACTTGAATGCGTACGTGCCCTTCGCGCGTTCGGGGCCGATCACCCGCTCTGCCCACCGACCGTCATCGGCTTCGTGATACGGCTGCATGCTCGCGATCACCTGCAATGGGCCGAACCGGGCGATGTCTTCCGGTGCAATGTGCTGGGCGTGTTCGATACGGAAACGTCGATCGCGCGCCCCATGCTCGCGGGCCACCCGCTCGAACACATCGAGCTGTGTGCGAATGGCCCGATCACCGATGGCATGCACCGCCACCTGCAGCTCCGCGGAGTCGGCACCCTTCGTCCAGGCGTACAGGCTCTCCGCTGGCGTCACAAACAGCCCTGTGTCGGTGGGCACGTCGGTGAATGGCTGCAGCATGGCCGCGGTGTGCGAACCCAGTGACCCGTCGACGAATCCCTTGAGTCCACCGATGCGCAACCATGCATCACCGCGCCCACGGACTTTCACCGTGTCCCGCAGCGCCGCCCACTGCGACAACGGCACCTGCGCCACGATGCGCGTGTGCAACCGGTTCTGCTGCCGCGCGCGATCGAACACGGCGATGTGATCGAAGGTGCCCATGTTGTGCACGCTGGTCACACCGCGCGCCGCCACATACGCCATGGCCGCATCGAGGGCACGATCGAGCTCCGCCGCACTGCGTGGTGGTGCGACCGCATCGATCAACGACATCGCGTTGTCTTTGAAGATGCCCGTCGGATTGCCCGCCGCATCACGTACAATGGAGCCACCGGCGATATCGCGCGTGGTACGGTCGACCTTCGCGGCCTCCATGGCCAAACGGTTCGCGAGATTCATGTGTCCATCGAGCCGATTGATCCACACCGGATTGTCCGTCGTGATCGAATCGATCCAGGCGTGCGTGGGCAGCTCACCACCCCAGTTGGTGTGATCCCAGTCGCCACTGCGAATCCACTCCCCCTTGGGAATAGTGCGGGCATAGTCGCGGATGCGCGTGATGAACTCTTCACGGGTTTTTGCATCACGCAGTGAGACCGACGACAGGGCCAGTCCCCCATCGATGAAGTGCACATGCGAGTCGATGAACCCGGGTGTCACCATGCCGCCCTGGGCATCGACCACCTCGGCGTCTCCGGCAATGCGCCGGATTTCGTCAGACGTGCCCACGGCCGAAATGCGGTCGTTGGCGATCGCCACCGCTTCGGCCCACGGCGTGGCACTGTCGCCCGTCCATACACGGCCGTTGACGATGGCCAGCGTGGTGGGTTGGCTCTGACGATCAGCGCAGGCCGCGGCCCCGACGGCCAGACCGCAGGCGGTGGCCGCCGTCAGCAGGCGTCGCCCACGGTGCGTGGCGAGGTTGGTACGGAGGTGGGTACGGATGAAGGAGTTGGTCATGGCTATATTGTGGCCATGCCACTCTCCTTGCGCGAGCCGATGGCTCTGATCCGGGCGCTCACGCGCGTCGTCGGCATGGCTATCCCGATCGTCTTCGGCGTGGCGGTGGGCAAGCTCGCGACACCCTACCTGCCGAGCTTCAGCAACTGGGTGCATACGCTGGGGCCGTGGGCACCGGTGGCTTTCGTCGGGGCCTACGTGGCGGTCGTGATCTGCATGTTGCCGGCCTTCCTGCTCACCATGGCCGGTGGAGCGGTGTTCGGGATCGCCGAAGGAGCACTGCTGGTATTGCTGGGGGCGACGATCGGGGGGACGGTGGCGTTCCTGCTCGGCCGGACCGTCCTGCGCAGGTGGGTGAGCCAGCGCATCGCGCAGCACCCCACCCTCTCCACGATCGACCGGGTGGTCGGACAGGACGGCCTCAAGCTGATGTTCCTGTTGCGCCTCTCGCCGGCGATTCCGTTTGTACTGTCGAACTATGCGCTGGGGGCCACCAGCGTGCGCCTGCGCGATTTTGTGTTGGCCATGGTGGGCATGCTGCCGGTGATCGGCGCGTACGCCGCATTGGGGCATGCCGGCACACGTGGCCCCAACGAACAATCACTGCCGCCGTGGCTGCTCGTCGTGGGCATTGGTGCAACGGTGCTGTTGGGCGTGTTATTGGCACGCATCACCCAGAATGCACTGCGTGATGCCGATCGTGGCAATGCGGGCGCATAAAGCGCTGCGGCGGCCCTGCAGCGCGTAGAGCGACGCCGCACCCGTCCTCATCGTTCCGTAACGCGCCGCTCAGCGCGCGTTAATGCAACGCACAGCGAGCGTTAACGCAGAGATCACGGGCCGGTCATCCGGTCGTTATCGGCGTCTCATCATGCCGTCCTATCCTCGACGCAACCATCATCGAGGAGATTGCATGTTCACACTCTTGCTTGAATCGCGCGCGGCCACCGTTCAACAGGTTCGCGGACGCACAGGGGGCAGCGCCGGCAGCACGGCCGTTTCTGTCCTCATTCATGGTGCCCTGGCGACAACGCTCATTCTGCTCACGGCGACGCACGATCGCCCCGCGGAGAAGGCTCCCCCGCAGGAACGCTTGCGCATCACCACCGTGGACCGGCCGAAAGATCCAACCCCGCCGGCCACCACAACGCCTGCGACCGCGGTGCCAAATACCGCGCCGTCCATCGCCGCCGCGCCGTTGGTGCCAGCCCTGCCAACCATCATCGACATTCCGAATACCATTCCGGCGATCGATCTTTCGCGGGCGCCCACCTCGGAAGCCGACTTCGCGACCGGACGCCGCGGCTCTCCGCTCGGTGTTCCGGGGGGCACCGGGACCGGCTCGGTGGTGCCGTCGACGAATGGGTACTTCTCGGAGGCGCAGGTCGAGAAGCCGGTAATGGTGCTACCGGGGAAAGGTCCGGCATTTCCGGAGGTGCTCCGCTCGGTGGGCACCCAAGGCACCGTGTTGGCGCAGTTCGTGGTCGATTCGACGGGACGTGTCATCGTGGACACCTTCACCGCGCTGCAGAGCGATCACCCGTTGTTCACCGCGTCGGTACGTAGCGCGCTGACCCGCATGCGCTTTGTGCCGGCCGAGATCGCAGGGCGTCGTGTGGCCCAGTTGGTGCAGCAGCCGTTTCAATTCACGCTGCACTGAAATCACCACCATCAGCACTCTCGACAGCGACAGGCCTCGGACCGACGTTATTCCAGCAGGTTGTTCGTGAGCATTCACGTCCTCTTCTGGGCTCGCCTCATGATCGTCGGGACTCGGCATCTCTTTCCTGGTGGCGCGACACACACCTTGTCGCGCCACCTTGGCCTTCTGAGTCTGGCGACGGCACTGGCCAGTGCGTGCAGTGGACGGAGTGTCGATCCGTCGGCACCGGGTGACGGCTCCCCACGTGTCGGACCGGCGAGAGGATCGGTGGTGGTGGTAGGCGGAGGCGCACAGGGTCCCGAGATCTTTGCCCGCTTCATCGAACTCGCTGGCGGCCCCGACGCACTCATCGCGGAAGTGCCTACCGCCGGTTCCGACTCGGTGGACGTCAGTACGGTCGGACGCGGGCTGCGTGCGGCCGGCGCTCGCAATGTGGTGGTCTTTCATACGACCAACCGTGCCGTGGCGGACGCCGATACGTTCGTCGCGAAGATCGCCAATGCCCGCGGCGTGTGGTTTGGCGGTGGCCGGCACTATCGCCTGGTGAACTCGTACGGGGGTACCAAGAGTCAGCGCGCCTTCGAGGCGGTGTTGGCACGCGGTGGTGTGGTGGGTGGGTCCTCCGCCGGCGCCAGCATCCTCGGCAGCTATCTGGTGCGGGGTGCCCCGTCGAACGACAACCGCATCATGAATCACCCGCAGTACCTGGAAGGTTTTGGGTATCTGCGAGGCACCGCCATCGATCAGCACGTGGTGGCACGTGAACGCCTGCCCGACCTGCACGACTCGGTCACGTCGCGTCGTCCTGACCTGCTGGCGATCTCGGAAGACGAGGGCACCGCCTGGGTGGTGCGCGGCGATACGGCCGAGGTCATCGGGCGCAACAAGGCATTCGTATACAATGGGCGCGACACCAACGACACCGGACGCCCGTTCCTCACGCTGCATCCGGGAGATCGGTACAACCTGGGCGCACGCCGCATCATGTCGCGCGCCGGGGATGGCACCGGGCTTTCGGCGGCTTTTGTGGACTCGGTGTTTGCAGCCTACCGGGACCCGGTGCGAGGCGGGGCAACCGTGTTGGTGGCCCGAGACGGCAAGGTGCTGGTGAACCGCGCATTTGGCGTGCCTGTGCAGGCGCGGTTCACGCCGGAAACCGGCGCCCCGCTGATGGCCCTCGGTGCGTTGTCTCAGGTGCTCAACAGCGCCCTGGGGCCCGACAGCGCCGGCACGGTGCCACCGAGCGCGGTGCGCCGAGTCCAGGCCATCGGCGGCACGCAACGGCTGCAATTCAGCGCGGCAACCCGACTCTGGGTCGGCAATGTCGACGACCTCTACCGCTTCGATCTCGGACGCTTTGTGGTCCGGCCCGGCGCTGCGGACACGGTCACACCGCCTGCCCCATTCGTGATCGACCAGTGGGGGGCAACGGCACGGCAACGGGCATTTGCGGGTGCCAGTGGCACCGGTGGTGCGTGGCTGCGATTTCCTCAGCAGCGCGCAGTCGTGCTGGTGCTGTTGGGCGATGCCTCGGCCAACGCCCAGGTTCCCGCCGAATTGCTGGCCCGGCGTCTGCTGGACGCGCGCTGATCTTGCCTGCCTACAACACCGAGTGCCTGCCCATGCAGGCACATCGGCGCAGCGGATCAACGCGTCAGCGCTTCTCCATCGCGTCACGCACGTCGAGCAGGATCTCGAAATACAACTGTTCGCGACGGTACGAGAAGTCGAGGGCAGTCATCTGTGACGGATCGCCGGACGCCTTGGCACGCTCGAAGGCTTCGCGGTACATCTCTTCGAGATTGTTCATGATCCGATCACGGGAGCGCGACATACGAATGGCCTCGAGGGCTTTGAAGGTCAGACGGGGCGGGACATCATCGACGGTCTCGACGCTTTCTTCGGTGTCGAGAAACCTCGTCAAATGCTGCAGCACGTAGCGACGGCCGCGATCCGGAAGGTTCACTGTGACGAAGGGAGACGAGACGCGGTGAAGCGCTCGGAGATCTTTACCCGCGACGGTTATCGCTGTGTGTACTGCGGCACCGTGCACGACGCAGAAGCCCTGAGCATCGACCATGTGCAGCCGCGGATGCGCGGCGGCGACGGATCTCCGGGCAACGTAGTGACCGCCTGCAGGGGGTGCAACACGCGCAAGGGGAGCCGCTCCCTGCCCGTCTTCCTGATGGAGGAACCGGAGGCCCGCCGGAACTTCTTCGCCCTGGCCCGGTATGTATGGCCAAGACATCTGAAGGCGGTGGCTGAGGAGCTTGTGCGCCGGGGCGTGATGGAGGCCCCATCGGAACTCGTGGAGGGGGTCCGTGGGCTGCGCAGCTCCGAGGCCATCGCCGATGTCTTATCCAGGCATCATTCGCAAGACAGCAGCATAGAAGGGGATAGCAGTTGAACAACATCAAGGTCTTCGTCCTCATGGCCGGCCTGACCGGCCTCGTGGTCGCCATCGGCCAGGCCCTCGGCGGTGGCCAGGGCGCGATCCTCGCCCTCCTGCTCTCGGCAGGCATGAACCTGTTCATGTACTGGGGCTCGTCCAGCATGGTACTGCGCTCGTACGGCGCACAGGTGGTCACGGCGCAGGACGCGCCCGAGCTGTACGAAATGGTGGACCGCCTGCGTCAGCGCGCCGGACTGCCGATGCCCACCGTGGCCATCGCCCCCCAGGACCAGCCCAACGCGTTCGCCACCGGCCGCAATCCCGAGAACTCCGTCGTGTGCGTGACGCAGGGCATCATGCGCGCGCTCAGCAAAGACGAACTCGAAGGGGTGATCGCACACGAACTCGCCCACATCAAGAATCGCGACATGCTGCTGCAGACCATCGCCGCCACCATGGCCGGTGCGGTGAGCAATCTCGCGCAGTTCGCGTTTTTCTTCGGCGGCCGCAGCGACGATGACGACGGTGTACATCCTGTCGCCGGCATCGCCATGCTGATCATCGGGCCCATCGTGGCCATGGTGATCCAGTTTGCGATCAGCCGTCAGCGTGAGTTCAAGGCCGATGCGGTGGGCGCAGAAATCAGCGGACGTCCGTTGTCCTTGGCCAACGCATTGCTCAAGCT